>DATDWL010000008.1:0-4195 GCA_035289645.1 Candidatus Peribacterales bacterium | reverse complement strand
AGGCACTCATCACGAAAATTGAATCGACCATCGTTCACTCCCTCTTCCAGATTGATTTCCGCCAGTTTGCTCCGCGGGTCTTCCTCGAACAGGCACGCGCAGAACAACAGGGGCTCGAGACGAACATTGATGAGATTGAGGGGGAGCTCACGGAAACCGGAGTAGCGTCGGCACTCTCTCCACGTCATGCTGAGCGGAGCCCCGAGTCACGCGAGGGGCGCAGTCGAAGCACGTCGCAAGGTCTTCAAAAAATTTCTGCCGGATCACCGATGAAAAAGGTAGGCCGCAACGATCTCTGCCCCTGTGGCAGCGGCAAGAAGTTTAAGAAGTGCCACGGGCAGTTTGCATGACGAATGATCCGGAATATCATCATCGTGTAATGGATAATCCCCTTGACCCACGAGAGCTGCCCAAGAGGGATTTTGATGAAGTGTACGACTCAGTGGCAGCGCGGAATCCCAATGCGTCTTCGGAGAAGTTGATCATGCTCACGGATCTTGCCATGCGCATCCGTCAGAATTGCATAGAAATCGCGCAGTTGGAAGACTGTGCGCGCGAGCGCTGCGAAGAGACGGCGATTTCCGAAGAGCACTACCGGGGTTGGAAATTATTGAGGGAATCCGAACATGATAGAGAGCTCACTCGCGATGATTTTCGGGAAAATATCGAGTACCTCAAACAGTGGCGCCCCGAGACTCTCCTCTTTTACCTACCTCTGTTCGAGGTGGCCGCTCGACACGGTGTAGCCGCCGCCCAAGCGGAGAAAGTGACGCAAATGCATGCGATGAAAAATGCTGTGGAACAGGCATTGACTCCAGTCATGGAGGCACAGTTGCACCGCTTGATGAAGGTCATGAACAAGGATACTCAACCACCAGCAGAAAATCCACCGCAATGATTCTATGTTTTATGTGATTATTAGAGATTTCTAGAAATCTCTTATCTTCTATGATATAATTCTCAATACTCTATGGATCATAGATTACTTCAGCAATTGTTAAAGGCAATAGGTGGGGGGTCGCGCCTTGGCATCGTCGCGTACCTCAGGAAACATCACAGCGCGAGTGTTTCGCACATTGCGCAGGTCATCCATCGTTCCGTCACCACGAGCTCCATTCACCTCTCCCATCTCGAACGCCTCGGTATTATTGAGCGGCGGCGGCGCGGGCAGGAAGTCTTCTATCGGCTTTCGCTCTCACAGAACCCGCTTGTGAAAAATATTCTGAAGGAAATCTGACCCTCGCTATTTTCTTGATTTTCCAAGATCCGCGATCACATCCTTCAGGGAATAGAGTGCCCATACTCCGTTCAAAATCACGAATGGCCAGGCGCGACCTTCCAGTGCATAAATGAGGAGAAGAGCAGATCCGACAAAATTCACGATGTCATATCGCGTTTGATCTTGCGTCCAGATATGACGCTGTGTGAGCAGGAATCCCACGAGAATACAGATCATGCCGATGATCCCAAGAATAAGGAAAGGATCGTAAACCATGCGATAGACTGTAGCACATGAGAATCCTCTTTACTCGCTTCCCATTAGAGAGCCACTTCGGCGGAGCCGAGGTGTAGAATGGCGCGGCATGCAAAAGCGTCCAACAAATTATGCGTTTATTGACAGCAACAATGTGCATTTAGGTATACAACGTCTCGGATGGACGCTCGATTATCGTAAATTTCGCCGATACCTCAAAGAGAAATATGCCGTGGAAAAGGCATACCTCTTTATCGGGTTTTTACCGCAAAATGCGGATCTCTACCGTAGTCTTCAGGAAAAAGGTTATATTCTTATCTTCAAACAAATTCTCGATCAGGAAGGTCACATCAAAGGCAACATAGATGCCGAACTTGTTCTCCACACCATGATTCAGTACGAAATGTATGGTAAGGCAGTGGTAGTTACGAGTGATGGCGATTTCGCATGCCTCGTTGAATACCTGCATCAAAAAAACAAGTTGGAAACGGTTCTCAGCCCAAGCAGCCATACGATGTGCTCCGTGCTTCTCCGAAGGGCGGCAAAAGAGAAAATGATGTTTATGGATACTCTGCGACAGAAACTCGCATACGAAAAAGCACCGCTTGGGGACGGGACCCCAAGAAGTACTTCCTCATAGTAATCCAGACCCAGTATATACCCCCACTCACCAGTGTCAAGAATTCTCTTCACCCGCTTCCCTCTCGAGAGCCACTTCGGCGGCGCGGAGCCTGCTGCGGCGTAGCCTTCTTCATTATGAATATTTTATTCACGAGATTGCCATTGGAAAGCAGATTGGGCGGAGCCGAGGTACAGACATTGAGTCTGATGAAAGGGCTGATCGAGAAGGGTCATGATGTGAGTTTTTTGGGAAGTTGTCCGACACTCCTTGAGCAAGTGAGAAGTGAAAAAATGAAGAGTGAAAAGTTGCTCATTGGGAAACCTCCTGTGACGAAGTGGAACGCAGTTTCGTTCCTATGGCGAAAGAAAAAGATGCAATATCAACTCATCAAGGCTATGGAGAAGCAGGGGGAGATTGATGCCATCTTCATGCTGTCGCTCACTGAGAAACTCCTCCTCACTCAATGGTGTGCCGATCACGGCATCAAAGTGATCTGGGTGGAGCACGACCGTGTGGGGAGGTGGCTCACGAAAAATCCATGGCTGCCGCAGCTGCGAGAATTGAGTGTATTGGCAACGACGGTCGTCGTTTCTTCATTGAGCATTTCCCTTTATCGATCCATAGGGTGGAGAGGAAAGATTGTCGCCATTCCAAACGGCATTGATCTCGCAAAATTCGATTCATCTCCAATATCCGGACCATCATCCCCTCTTCGCATTGGCTGCATCGTACGACTTACGCATGATAAAGGCGTTGATGTATTGATCCATGCTGTAAAAGATCTTCCGAACATTCATCTCACCATCATCGGTACAGGACGGGAAGAATCCGCTGTTCAATCTCTCCTCAAAAAAAACCTACAAGCTACCTCCTACAAGCTACAAGCTACTCACGAAAACATTGCTGACTTCTATCGCTCCATCGACGTCCTCGTCCTCCCCAGCCGCGAGCACGATCCCTTCGGTCTCGTCGTTGCAGAAGCAATGGCTTCGGGAGTACCGACAATTTGTACTGATGCATGCGGGATTGCTTCATATCTGAACTCTGCTGAGTCCATCATTGTCTCGGCGGGAAACGTGAAAAAATTGCGGGACGCCATTCTGCAGATTCAGCAACATGACCAATGGACGCATCTTTCATCGCTGGGACCTATTGTCGCAAAAAATCGATTTTCACTTTCGGCCATGGTGGAACGCTATGATGCGCTGTTATGCGGCTTCGCGAATTGACACACTCTTACCTTTTCTGCGATGAATTATGTAGCGGCGTAGCGATATCGCTATGCCGCCATAAAGACATATTTGGAGGAAATGATCCTTCGCCATTATCGCGAAGCCGTATTATACTGACCCCCGATGCGTTTCCCGCTTCCACAAGCGCTCATCGCCCTCTGCTTCTCACTCTTCTTTTTTGTGCAGGAGGCTTCGGCTGCAGTCACGAGTACGACGGTGACCATCCCCGCACGGAGAGTGGTGATGCAGGAAGTAAAAGATCCGGCGACAGGAGTCGCACTCTCATTCACCAATGATGCAAACATAGAAATACAGACAAAAGAACAGGGTAGATGGAGTGAATGGAGAACCATGCGGCTCGACGGCGATGCGCAGCCCCAGGGAAAAGATTCCGAGCTTGTTTTTGTGAATAACGCGACAGCGGTACGGCTTCGTGCGGATAGTGCAACAATCGTGACCCTCCATACAATCTCGACGGAACCGGATACCTCGCGGCTCGAAGCAGCAGCGGGAAGAAGCCTGACGACCACACCGATCGTTATTCCGCGCTGGCAATGGGGAGCGGACGAAAAACTGCGCGTCAGTAAGCGCGGCGAGGGCGATCGCGTACAGCGGGCGTTCTATACAACCCCTGATCTTGTATATAAATGCGACCGGCGCGCATTCCTCTACCCTGATGAGTTCCGCGAGACGAAACGGCAGTTCATGCAGGATGTCGATGAAAGTGGAAAGGAGGTTCCACTTCAGTGGCCGCTCAGTTATTCAGAGAGAGTTCAGATCGTTATCATTCACCATACGGCGGAATCCTCTCCGGCGTCGCAGGAACGCTCCGATGTGGAACGAATGCGGACCGTCTATCAGTACCAT
>DATDWL010000007.1:0-345868 GCA_035289645.1 Candidatus Peribacterales bacterium | reverse complement strand
CCCGCCGTATCGTTTACAAATGTAAGATCCTGACTCCCCACGAATATCGTTGCATCCAATCCCTCGCCGGATTTTCGGTAGTACTTTATATACATCGAGTGGTTGCGTTGCTCGGTGATGGGAAGCCCGGCGAGCAGAGCGGCGCGGTAGATCGTCGTTGACGCTTGGCAGACGCCGCCGCCGGGAGTCGGTCGAAGATCGGTTCCCTCAAAAATGCCGAGCGCCATGAGCCATCCTGTTCCAAGCTCTACTGGCCCATCGAGTGAGTCCACAAATGAAAAGGTTTCTCCGACAGGGATATATATTCCGTTTAATTTCTCGTTGAGCGTCTTCTTAATATTGTGGATTCGGTTCGGTACGGATCCAGCGAAATCGGATTTTCCGCGTGCGAGCAATGCAAATTTTCCTGCATGCGAATCGGTTTTATTTTCCACGATTCCCTTTTGCCGATCGATGGGGATGATAATGGTTAGCGTGCGGGCAGCGACGTTCTCGGCAATGTATTCAGCCGCCGCGTGTGCATCCATCGCCCATCCATCCACCATTTTTCCTCCGAGTGTCGCGCGAAGTTTTTCCGCTGCCGGCACTGCAAGGAGCGCGAGGTTTGTTGCACGCGGAATAATTGGATCAATGTTTGCGATGAGGAACGGTTCGATGAATGTCGCATCCAGTGTGGCAACAATGCTGCTGTTTTTCCGTTCGAGAATGATCCACTCAGGATGATCGAAAAGGGGAATTACCCACTCAGCCTTTGATCCATCCTCAAGTTCTGCTTTCAATTCTTCCGGAAAGGCAAGTGTGAGCGTGCTCTGGAAGAGCGCGGAGCGCGCAGTGCGAAACTCCTGCCATTCCGTTTCGGAAAGTGGCGCAACATCGATAATCTTTTTCGTTTGGTTCTCGCTCGAGGCGGCAACAAAATGAATCTCCTCTTCCACTTGCTCCGTCATTCTGCCAAGGAAGGGGGAGACGATCAGTGCTGCAGCGATCATGCCACTCACGAATCCCGTAAGCGTCATCGAGGCAAATTGATGATCTTTGCCTTTTGTTTTCATAGTTGTGTGTTTAGTATTATTTTACAATATTTTTCATTAAAAATCAATGCTAGGTGCTCTAATGCAAGCGCGCTCAATCCCCTTACCTCACTGTCAACTCGTACGTCATTCCATCGATTGTGAACGAATACTTCCCCGGCGTCCTTGGTGGCAGAATGGTGAGCGTCAGGATCATTTGATTGTGAGCTGGAATGGAGTGTTCTGCGCGCAGATCCGTCGCGATGCGTTTTTGATCTTGGAAGATCGTGATTGTTCGGTCCGATCGGGAAATCGAGGCAATGCTCTCGCCTGCCTTCACCGCTTTATTCCCCGATTGGAATCGCAGACGGATGCTTTGGGTGGAGCGCGGCAGAACGGTGAGTTTTGTCGAGCTGATCGGTGTCAGGCTTCGCGGTTCGCTCGATTTTTTCTCTGATGATCGTTTGATGCTCGGCACGAGTATCGAATCAAAATCACCTGATGCCGCAGTTCTCCTCATCTCCGGCAAGAGCTCCTCGACCCTGCGGCCGGCACAGATCGTACTTGCCAGATCGCGATGAGAGACGACGGTTGGATACATTTTCCCGTGGAACTCTGCTTTCCCCTTCAGGTTCACGTCATATTCTTTCGCGAGATGCGCGAGAAGTTTTCTCACGCTCGTGAGCTGCGCATCCGATGGAGCATGTTTCTGAAAATTCCCGATCATCGCAATGCCGAGCGTACTGGTATTCGCACAGTACACATGAGCGCCGATCACCTTTTTTCCTCCTGCACGGCCTTCGTAGATGATGCCGTCGCGATCGATGAGATAATGGTAGCCGATATCGCCCCAGCCGTTCTTCATGGTGTGCGTATAATAAATGGAGCGCACCTGTTCCGGCCCCGTGAGCGTATCGAGGAGGCTGCCGTCCTCTTCGCCTGTGTGGTGAATGACAAAGAGTTTAATTTTTTCGCTGTAGCGCCGCGACCATACGAGTTCGTTGCCATTGCCATCCTCTGCAACGGATCGATCGACGCGAAAATCATCTGGATATTTTTTCATCGCATCGACGCACTGCTTATCGCGTTCGCTGAGTGAAGAAAGATCTGTCTCTTTTTTAGCGATCGCGTTCTGCGTGCGTGCGAGTTCGGCCTCGGGATCTTGCACGATTCCGAGTGACTCATCTGCTCCCCACCCTCTGCGGGTGACGATGGTAGGAATATCGGAGGACGAAGTTCGCGCATGCGTCGCCACTGGCAGTCCGGCAAGATACGCAACGACGATCAGTGTGATGAGAATCCGCATTAATGGTATAATACTGTAAATGTACGCAATACAGACAATCGATGATGTCATGGTCGAACTTCGCACATTCCGCGAGGGGCTTACCGATGCCGAAGCCGCACAACGGCTGGCGACATTTGGAGCGAATGAACTCCCGCGCAAGAGGCGATCTCTGCTGCTCCTCTTCCTGAGGCAATTCAATAGCATCCTCGTCTACATCCTCTTTATCGCGCTTGCACTTTCGATTATTCTCCCGTTCTTCGAGGATGTGGCGTCGCTTTCCATGACTGACTTTTTGGATGCGATTGCCATCGCCATTATTCTCCTCCTGAATGCGCTCCTTGGGTTCTTCCAGGAGAAAAAAGCAGAGAGCGCCATAGCGCTCCTCACAAAAATGAGTGAACCGCAGGTCAGGGTTCTTCGGAGTAACGACGCGAAGATCATCCCTTCCCATGCGCTGGTGCCGGGGGACATCCTTTTACTGGAAGAAGGCGATACAGTGAGTGCGGATGGGCGCATTATTGCCTCGCGCAGCGGCGCTGTGGATGAATCGTCGCTCACGGGAGAATCGGTGGCGGTTCAAAAGCATGCGGAGACGCTGAGCGGCAATCCTCCGGTTGCCGATCAGATGAATATGGTGTTTCGCGGAACAATCGTTACAGCCGGGCACATCATCGTATGCGTGACCGGTACCGGCATGCAGACCGAAATTGGAAAAATTGCAGCGCTTGTTTCCTCGGTGGAACATCCGGAAACGCCACTCGAACGATCAATGGCGAGCCTCGGCAAATGGCTCGGAGTTACCGTTCTCGTTTTTTGCGGATTCATTTTCCTCGTTGGTGCGCTGCGTAATTTGCCGCTTGCAGAAATGCTGCTCTCTGCGGCAAGTCTTGCTGTTTCTGCCGTGCCGGAAGGGTTGCCTGCGATCGTGACGGTGTGCCTTGCGATCGGCGTGCAGCGGATGATCAAGAGGAAGGTGCTTACCCGCGAGCTCAGCGCTATCGAAACACTCGGTTCTGTCACTGTTATCTGTTCGGATAAAACCGGCACGATTACCGAGAACGAAATGGAGGTGCAGGAACTATGGGCGGATCACACGTCAATCAAAGTTCGTTGGGAAAACAATAATGGAAAGGCCTCCTTTTCCATTGATGGGAAGGAGTGCGATAGCATTACAAACGCATCACCCATTGCAGCGCTCCTGCTTCAGATTGGTGCTTCGTCGAACAATGCGCACTCGCTCACCGTGGGCGATCCCACGGAGATCGGGCTCCTGGAAATTGCCGAGCGTGCCGGCATTAAACGTTTGCCGATTCTCGAAGAGGATGTGCCATTCACCTCGGATCGCAAGTACATGATGACGACGCACCAAGAGGGCTTGGGCTTGGACACGGGTTTGGTGCAGTACATCAAAGGAGCACCGGAGGTGGTTCTGGGTTTGTGCGATCTCTCGGCGGAGGATCAGAGGAAGATTCTTGATCAGAACGCTGCCATGGCTGGGCGTGCACTCCGGGTGCTCGGTTGTGCGTGGAAGCAGATCGAAGAGTCAAAAGCGCACTTCGTCGGACTCATCGGCATGCTGGATCCGCCGCGCGATAACGTACGCGAAGCGATCGATGTCGCAAAAACCGCCGGTATTCGTACAGTGATGATCACAGGAGATCATGCACTTACGGCACAGGCGATTGCAGGACGAGTTGGTATTGGAGGCGAGGTACTACAGGGGCACGAGCTTGATCAACTCACCGATACCGAGCTCTGCGAGCGCGTGAAAACAGTTTCCATCTTTGCCCGCGTTTCCCCCATGCACAAGGTGAAGATTCTTACGGCACTGCAAACAAATGGAGAAATCGTTGCGATGGGCGGCGATGGTGTGAACGATGCACCCGCGCTGAAAAAAGCGGATGTTGGGTTTGCGATGGGAGTGCAGGGGACGGATGTTGCGCGCGAAACTGCACAGATCGTGCTCACCGATGATCACTTCCAGAGCATTGTGGCGGCAGTGGAGGAGGGGAGAACCATTTACGACAACATCAATAAGTTCGTTGTGTTCCTGCTCCGTGCTAATTTCGACGAGCTTATGGTGGTCTTTGGAGCCATGGTGATTGGCATTCCGCTTCCCTACCTTCCGATTCACATTCTCCTCATCAATTTGATGACAGACAGCCTTCCTGCGATGGCCCTTGCGATGGAGAAGCCGGAACGAGACATTATGCGCCGGCCTCCGAGGAATCCAAAAGAACACATTCTCCATGGTGAAATCAGCTTCATCATTCTCGCCGCGATTATTGCCATGGCCTCAGCGTTCCATATTTTCTTTTACGGTCTTCGGAATTTTCATGATGTCGATCTTGCACGGACGATGGTGGTGGCGAACTCTATTCTCTTCGAGCTCACGCTCGTGTTTGCATGCCGCTCCAAGCACTCACTCCTTCGGATTGGCATCTTTAGCAATCGCTACCTCGTGGGTGCGGTCATGATCGCATTCGTTCTCCTCCTCCTCTGTATGTATACGCCGCTCAGTATCTTTGCCAAGCTCTTGCCGCTTACTCCGTTCCAGTGGGTTTTGCCGATTGCGTGGAGCGTCGGAACTCTCCTCTTCTTCGAGATTCTTAAGGTTGTGGCACCGAAGAGGAGATTCACATGGTGAGCTATATTCTTATGACCGAAAGATCCATCAATAAAAAGGGACAAGTGGAAACTCCCATCTCTTTTTTGGTATTAATTCCGCCACAATAATTCTTCGATGCGATCTGCAACCGCAGCACTCCGAATACTTCGTGCAGTTAACCGAATTTGACCGATCATTTGCAATCGTTCTAATACAGATGAACGGAGTACATGCTGACGCAATACTTCAGGTTGTTGGGCACTTCTTGCCGATTGCGTTATGGCTCTTGATGAAGCAGCAGACCGTACATTCGAACGAGTCACTGCTCTTTATTTACTACAGTATACGACTCTTTGGAGGAAGGCTATTTTTGCTTCGTGGAGATCATCGATAAACGCCTTCTCACTATGCATCATCTCGTTGTCTAGGTGGATCAAAGATACTAATGATCATTGCATCAGGTGGGATCTCCAGCTGTTTTATTTCATGGATAATTCCCCTTTTTTGTGCCTCCTCAGGGGTGAAGATTCTTTCTCCGCCGAAAGCACGTTTAATCTCTCGCAATGACATTTTGGTTTGTCGATTAATTGTATCTGCAATGGCTCTCTGATCTCTTTGTATTGCTCTCAGGCCCTCCTGCATATCAATCTCACTCGCTCCACCGTTGAAAGATCTCGTTACCCCATGAAACATGAATCTCGCATTGGGCTCTGCTGATCTCATTTCAGATCTTGGAGCTACAAAAACAGTATTGGCGATCGAATCAATAGTACCTGAATTGTGTATGAATAAATTGATGGAGAGGCTATGTAAAAAATTGTGAAGCTCAATACCTCGAGCTACCAAACCTCCAGGCGAAGAAAGGAGTATGTGGCTTTCTTTAATACTCATTGCTTGCATCACTCCAAGAATTTGAGTTAGATCTTGAGTTGTATCAGAGCCAATTCCTGCGCGAAAATTAATATAGAGTGGTCTTTCTTCTTCAAAAGCGACTTTAAGCTGTTGCATTGTGAATTGATGGTCTAATGTTTTAAACATAGGAGCGATAATTTAGTTTCCAGAAACAATAGTGTCAACCATTAAGTCCGCTACGCCGAGACTCCGCCGAGTCCTATAGGAATTATCATTGAGTCGAGATTTCGGATATCAATGGTACCGCTACGGGGATTTGAACCCCGGTTACCAGGATGAGAACCTGGCGTCCTAACCGGGCTAGACGATAGCGGCACAACGAGCATTCTACGTACTTTCCAAAAGCCGTGCTACACTCTTTCCGATATTTTCGCATTTTAATATTTACACATTTACGCATTTTTATATGCCGATCAACGTCACACACCTCGAAAAGGGATATTCTTACACCGAGAAGGAACGAATGATGGTAGCGAAGAAAGTCGGAAGGCTTTCCCGCTACTCAGCCAAAATGCAGGATGAAAGCTCGGAAATTCGCGTGGAAACGGTTTCGCGCGATACGAAGAAGGAACGGGATAGCGTGAAGGTAATGATCACGGTGACTCTGCCAAAAAAAGTTCTCCGCGCCGAATCTCGCAAATCCAAAGCGCTTGATGCAGTGGATAGCTGTTGCGAGAAACTGGAATCGCAGATCGAGAAATACAAGGATGCTCACGGCTCGCCAACAAAAGTGACTCGTAAGGCGCGCAGGAGTAAGAGATAATTCCTCTCCCTTCCTCTATACTAATCTCGATGTCATCCAGACACATTATGTTATGGATTCGCTGTGCCGCCTCTCGACTCATCCTTCGATGCGATACTGCGAATCGCACTCGGGATTCGCTCCCACCTTGGCGGGCAGGCGAGAAGAACGCATCTTTATTCAGCATGACGTGTTTGATGATTGCATTGCCTCTTTTTGCATATGCGCAGGAGGTGCCACTTGCAGAAACAGTCGCTCCGCTTAAACCCGTGATCACAGGACCCATGGAAGTGGAAGTCGGTAAAACCGTGGTGCTGGATGCAAGCTTAAGCGTCGCCGATTCCCGCACCGTTCGATACTTCTGGTCGCTCAATGATCGCCTCATCAGTACAACCGAGGAAGCGGTGCTCACACTCGATAAGCCGGGAAGGTATACGCTCTCGCTCCGCGTGCGGGATACGTTGGATGGGCAAGTGCGCGAGGAGGTGGTGACAGAGAATCTGATTGTCTATCTTAGAAAAATCGTTCTTATCGCCGGTCCCACGGTCGAAAAGGCCAAGATTGATCTGCATCGCCAGAGCGGAGAAGAAGCAGGCGTGTTTTTGGAGGTCCTCCATGCGCAGGATCTTGCGATTCCTCTGGGCATCGAGGATGCGTTAACGAAGCTCATTGCCGAAAATGCACAGAGGCTCCGTGGTGCCGAAACGATTGTGCTCTGGGCGGATGGAGCAACGGCTATGAACGCTCTCTCCCGTGCGCTCCGTCAGCAAGAAGAGTTCCGCTCTCTCCTCCAAAATCAAACTATCATCCTCATCACAGATCGCGGTCTGCAGCGCCTTGCTCGCGTCATTCGCGGGCCATTTTCCATCCTCGAGCCAAAGCAGATCATTATCACGCGCAAAGAGGCAATCAACCACCTCATCACCGCAGGAAACACGGAAGAATTTCTTTCGACGCTGGAAAAAGCAGATATCGATTCTTACGTTGCGGATCAGGCCACATTTGCCATTCGTCCGTGGAATATTCTCGGCACTCTTGTGAATTACATGGTCGCACGCGGAGTGAGTTCCGAAATGATCATTCTTCTCCTCATGCTCCCGGTAATTTTGATGATTGTGACGTTCCTCAAGCAGGTCGTTGGTGTCACGACATTCGGGCTCTATACGCCTGCAGTTATTACACTGTCGTTCATTGCGCTCGGACTCAAAATCGGTCTTGCGCTCCTTCTCATTATTCTTGTTGCAGGATATGCCATGCGTGCGCTCATGGCGCCGTACCGCCTCCTCTACATTCCAAAAATCGCGCTCATCCTCACTGTGACAAGCCTCATCCTTCTCCTCGTTCTTGCTGCGGGTGCGGCGCTTGGAATCACGCTGGCGCCGGATACGATTTTCATTCTCCTCATTATGACGACGCTGAGTGAGGAGTTTATGAGCGTGAAAGCTGAGATGGGGCTCCGCTCCGCTATTTTTGCCGTGGCAGAAACAGTCGGAGTTTCGCTGCTGAGTTTTGTGATCGTGCAACTTGATGTGCTGCAGTCACTCATTATCGCATATCCCGAGCTCATCATTCTCACGCTTGTTGCCAATATTATGATGGGACGTTGGACGGGGCTCAGGCTCAGCGAAGTTGTACGGTTCCGTGAAATCTTCAAATACCTCGAGGAGTAGGGTTAGGGTTGGGGTTTGGGCTTGGAAAAGATATGAGTCCACAATCCTAACCCACCTCCTAACCCCAACCCCCAGTTATGCGCTTCCCCCTCCCGAAACATCACGGCGTTCTTGGCATCAATGCGCGAAATTTTAATTACCTCAAGCCCTTTAATCCCGAAAAGGCGATGGCATTTGCTGATGATAAGCTAAAGACGAAAATTTTTCTCGAAACTCGGGGCATTCCCGTTCCTAAGCTCTACGCCAAAATCACAAGCCGCGACGAACTCCGCGCCTTCGATTTTTCGTCGCTCCCAGATTCCTCTGCACTTAAGCCGAATTTTGGCTACGGAGGCGAGGGTATCCTCATTTTGCATGAACGAGTTTCTGCGGGATGGAGAACGGCATCGGGGAGAATAACGACGGATGAAGAAGTTCTGGAGCATATCGAAAACATCCTCGATGGCATGTACTCACTCAATCACCGCCGCGATCTTGCATTTTTTGAACGGCTCATCACTCCATCGGATGCATTTGCTCCGCTCAATCCTGCAGGGCTTCCCGATATCCGCATTATTGTCTTCAATCTTGTACCGGTGATGGCGATGATGCGCTTGCCAACGGAGGAGAGCGAAGGGAAAGCCAATGTGCATCTTGGTGGTATCGGGCTTGGGATCGATATTGCAAAGGGTATGACGACGTTTGGCGTGCAACGCAATGCGCTCATTTCCACTCTTCCAAATGGGCGGGAGATTGCGGGATTTAAGGTGCCGTACTGGGAGGAAATGCTTCTCATCGCTTCGCGCATTCAACAAATGACAAATATCGGCTTCGTGGGAGTCGATCTCACGATCGATAAAGACGTGGGCCCTATCCTCCTCGAGGTCAATGCGAGGGCCGGACTCATGGTACAGATTGCAAACCTTGCTCCACTCGGCAAACGTCTTGATCGCGTAGCAGGCATCAAAGTCGGATCTCCCGAAAAAGGAGTGCGCATTGCGCAGGACCTCTTTGGCGAAAAAGTCGTGAAGAAGGAAGAGGGGAAGAAGCACGACGAAAAACCGGTGCTCTCCACGCATGAGGTGATCGAAATTCTTGGCGGTAAAAAACAACTCCTTGTTACTGCCGTTCTTCGTCCCGATTATGATCGAACGGTGTTTGATCCAAGTCTCATTCGCGAACTCAGCGAGCTGAAGGCGGTGGAACAGCTGCCAGATGGAACGCATCGGGTTAAATTTGCCCTTGGCGGGAAGAAGATTCAAACCGTCATTCACTCATTGGTGATCCGCGATGATGATGCAGAGATTCGCGCCTCGATCGGGCGGCGCGATCTTGCTGGATTTCTGGTTGATCCTGCGAAGAAGCACATGGCGCCGATTCATGTTGCAACGGATTTGAAGCGCATTGATGCACAACTTGCCGACATCGACCGTAAGATTCAGCTTCTGAGGTACGTACGACCGGAAAATTTGGAAAGTGAGCGGGCAAAGGCAGAGCAAGATGCTGCATACAATCCTGTCTTTATCTATGCACCGCCTTCTTTTGATCCAAAGGAATTGCGCGATCGGCTGCAGTATTTGGAAGCCGACCGCTCTCCCCTTGGCCAGCTTCTGGAGAAGAAGCGAAAGGAGATTCTCCTCAAGCTTTCGCTTCTGGAAGCACGGGGAAATAACGATGAGTTTTGCCGGGTATCGATCGAACTTTTTGGCGAGCCGAATAGCGAAAACCTTAAAGAGGCGAAAGCGATGATTCAGGCATGGCAAAAACCGAGTGATGATTCCTCATCCGCGGAGGTTCTCTCCGCAGAAGAAGTACAATCATTGTTCGAGGGGGCGCTCCGGTCGTACGGTCTTCGTGATTGGAGCGTGAAGCTGAAGGCTGGAGCTATTGCCGATGTGACCATTGGAAAAAAATCACTCCTTATTCGATCGGGTGCGCACTGCACTCGCGAGCGCATTACAAGTTTGATTGCCCATGAGATCGAGACGCATGTGCTCACCTCGGAAAATGGCGCCATGCAACCATACGAACTCTTCGAGCGAGGCATGGCTGGATACCTGGAAACGCAGGAGGGTCTCGCAGTCTATAACCAGAATGCAGTGCTGCCGGAACATCACGAAAAACGCCTCTGGCCTGCGATGAATTTGCTTGCAGTCCACTATGGTGCGACGCACTCGTTTGCGCAACTTCGTTCCTCCATCCGCACATTAGGATTCGATGATGATCGCGCACTCCGCACATGTCTTAAGGTGAAGCGCGGCATGGGTGATACCGCATTGCACGGTGCATTTACCAAGGACATTGTGTACTTCTGCGGATACAAACTCGTGCGTGAGTACCTCGCACATGGCGGCGATGCGAAAGTGCTGTACCAAGGGAAAGTGAATTTGAACGATCTTCCGCTCCTTCTTGCGTTGAAGGATCTCATCGCTCCCGTGTACTTACCTCGCCGATCATAGTTTGCTATATTGCTCCCATGTTCAACGCAATGCAGGAGCGTCTGCAAGAGGCATTCACCGAGCTTATGACGGGAACATCGGCGAAATTTATCGAGATTGCCCCACAACTCCTCCTGACACTCGTTGTGCTTGTGGTGGGCGTGATTGTGGCGCATCTTGCATATAGGCTGGTGCTGAAACTTTCCGGTGTCATCGGACTCGATAAATTGGCAGGAAAGGTGAATATCGATCGCGCTCTTCGCATGATCGGCGTTCGCAGCGCTCTCTCTAAAATTCTCGGCCTCCTCGTTTACTGGCTCGCTATTTTCTTCGTTCTCCTCCTCCTTTCAGAAACGCTCGATTTAGGAGCAGCATCTAATGCCATTGGCGCGATTGTTTCCTACATACCAAATCTCATCATTGGTTTGCTCCTCCTTGTGTTTGGTCTTCTCATCGGCCGATTTCTGCGGGATATTGTTACCTCGTCGCTCGTGCGAACCGGCGTGACAGCGAGCGTGATTCTCGGCCACCTGACGCAGATTGTCATCATCCTCTTTGCTTGTCTTCTTGCGCTTCGCCAGATCGGATTTGATGTCTCCATCATCACGACGAATGTCGCCATCATTCTTGCCGTCCTTCTTGCGACAAGCGGACTCGCGTTCGCAATCGGTTTGCGGCCGATTCTTGAACAATCATTCTGCAGCCGCCAGCTTAAACAACTTTTGAAGGTTGGCGATCATATCGTCATCGATGATGCATCCGGCACAGTGGCAGCGATGACGCTTACGCATGTTGTTCTGACGACTCCCCACGGGGATCTCCTTATTCCGGCGCATGATTTTTTTGCGCATCGTTTCGTGAAGAAGGAAGAGCGCCATTAGGCATCCTCCCCTCGTTTTTAATGTGCGGCCACTCATTGTTTCCATTCCGCATTCCTCGACACGCGTTCCCGAAGAACTCGTAGGAAATGTGCTGCTCTCACAAGAGGATCTCTTGGGGTATAGCGATCTCTACACCGACAAAATTTTTGCAATGCCGAATGTTTACATTGCAACGTACGGATACTCCCGTATTTTTTTGGATGTCAACCGTGCGCCGGATGATATCTCGCGTGAGTACGAGAAGGGCGAAGAGGGTGTCCTCGTTCACACGACATGGGATGGCAAGCCGATCTATCAGACGGAGCCAAGCGAAGAGCAGGTGAGTGAGCTCATCAAGAAGTACCATGATCCCTTCCACGAAGAAATTGATTCCCACATGGCGCGAGCGCGGTTTCTGCTTGATTGTCACAGCTACCTCCCCGTGGGGCCGGCGTTGAAGCCTGATGCCGGCAAAGAGCGCCCGGATGTGTGTCTTGGCAATATCAATTACAGCACCTGCTCCCGCGAGCACACGGTATTTTTCCGCGAGTTTTTCGAGCGACATGGGTATTCGGTGGCAATCAATTTCCCGTACCAGGGGAAATACACGCTTGGCCGCCATTGTCACAGGCGCCGCATTCCTCATTTTCTTGTTCCCGGCATCCAAATTGAATTCAATCAGAAACTGTATGCCGATTCCGTGACGCATGCACCAAGCAACGATGCAATTTTTCAACTCAATCAACTGATGCAAAAAGTAGTGGACGAGTTTTTGGCGAAGTTTGGGATGAGTTAATAATGCAGGGGAGAAAGATGTGTCACCAAAAGCTTTCCACCACACCTTATGATTCCCATTCCACCAGTGAAAGCGAGGGCAGCATGGTGATCCACACTTCGCCCGGTGCGATTTTGAGGATCTCTTCTTCCCCATCGACAAAAACAAACGGTTCCCCCTTCTTTCTCTTCCACATTCCATCCATCACCTTTCCATTGCGGAACAGGAGCATTTTGCCTTCGCCGATCGTTTGTGTCCACGGTACGTATCCCTTCTGATGAAATCCCTCGACCGTTGTTTCTAAAATTGCAATTGTTTTTGGCTGCGCTTGATGGGGAGAGCCAGCGATAGAACGGATGTACGAACCGAGAAGAGATTTATAGAGGTATGTGACATCGTGATCCGGACTGCTCATATTCAGGGTGATTTTTGTGGCCTCATCACCATTTGTCAGATTGCAGGCAGCGCCGCTGCAGGTGGGGAAGAGAGGGAGGCGAAATGGTTGAATGTTCGTTTCTTCGATGAGTGCTTGCAGCGGTGCGCGACGCATGAAGAGATTATGGGGAGCGGGTATGTCGGGATTCCGTTCGTAGGTCTGTCCGTCATAGCGAATGCCATCATGATGGAGAATATCGCGATTCCGTGCGAGCGCTTCGTACGCAAGTGGATGGCCTCCGGCATGGAGGAGCAGCGGCTTATAGCCAATGGCGATACTGACAAAATGCTCTCTGAGCGATCGCACAGGTCCAACAATGGGGGGAAGCCGGTCAGCGCGAAATGCGCCCATGAAGCGCGTGATGTCTCCCTCGACAATCAGTTCGAAGACGGCCAGTGCGCTCGAAAGTCCCTGTTGGTATGGACGTGCATCCTCATGATTTTCGATCATAGTAAAGATAAGAGGGACGCTCTTGTTGTTCTCCGGAACAAAGGAGAGTGTTGCGATCAAAGATTCGCTCAGTGATGTTGCACTTGGTAGACGCGTTAATCTGTTTGTTCCCGCAAGTAGTGCCCCCTCCGTGACGATGTTTTTCTTTACTTCAACGGGAAGCGACATGCTCATGCTACGTATGCCAAAGGCAACAGCAAGACATGCAGCCGCTGCGATGAGCCAAGGGGAAAAGAGGCGTAACTTCATAATGACGGATTTTTCTACTTCTTCTCTGTCTTCGATGCTTTCTCGTCGGTTGCTGGAGCTGATCCACCCGCGCCCTCTGCAGCGACAGCGCCTTCTGCGCCGACTGCTGCCACAGCCTCCACTGGCGTTACCTCCTCTTCCTTGCGTGGCGCAGCAATCGAAACAATGATCATAGCCGGATCATCCATTATTTCTACTGCGCTCGACATTTTCAGATCACTTACCTTCACGGCATCGTGGAGATTCGCAAGCAGCGAAAGATCGATTTCGATATCGTGCGGGAGATCCTTCGGCAAGCACTTTACCGTGATGTGATCGCTGTTCTTCACAAGAACGCCCCCATGCTCCTTTATGCCCGGCGCCTCTCCTATCGTTCTGATCGAAATATGCGCTGTGACTTTCTTTGTCATGTCGGGTGCGAAGAAATCGATGTGGATATATCTCCCCGTGACAGGATCAAATTGCAGTTCGTGGATGAGTGCGGGGATTTTTTTTCCTTCCAGTGTCAGTTCGAGCATCGTGCTCTCGCCTGCAGCAACATAGACTTTATGGAAGTCCTGGTAACGGAACTCAATGGGAGTGTTTTCCATCTTAAATCCGTAGATCACCCCGGGTACAAAATCTTCCCGAAGACGATCTTTTGGTTTGAGCGCCGTGTCGCGTTTTGTCGCAGTGAGTGCAATTGTTGCCATAGGGCTTGGGAAGGGTAGGGGAGGAGGAGCAAAGGGTCAAGAATCCCCTCATGTTTTTTCGAGTGGTTTTCCCATGGGAGGTGCTACGGTGTTTTTTCACTTACCGGTTCTTCGTGTGTGCAAGCCTCATCCATTCCTCAATGGTCAAGGTTTGAGGTCTCCTCATTGCATCGATTCCCGCTTTCTCCAATCGCTCCATGCCCCGCTCGAGCGCTCCGATTGTGTTTCTGAGCATTTTCCTCTTCTGCCCGAAGGCAAGTTTGGTGAGGCGGAACATCTCCTCGATTGTTTCGGGATCCGCTTTCGGTTCCGCAAAACATTCTATGTGGATCACTGCGGAATCGACTTTCGGTGGTGGGATAAATGCGCTGGGTGCTACGTTCCGTATCATCCTCGGCTTGCCAAACAATCCGACGAGAATCGTGAGGAGGCCATGATCTTTTGTGTCGCAAATTTTTTCCGCTACTTCCTTTTGGATGAGCAAAGTCATTGATGTTGGAGGATGCCCGGATTCCAGAAACGCGTGGCGGAGGAGTGGTGAGGTAATGTGGTAGGGGATATTGGCAACGATCTTGTAGGGGGTTTCCGGTAATGGAACCTTGAGCGCATTGCCTTCGATAATGGAAAGATTTCCGGGATTTTCCGTGTACTCCTTCAACAGATCAATCATGCGGCGATCAAGCTCGATTGCGGTGACATGATTCGCTCTCGATATCAGCTCCTTCGTAAGTACCCCAACCCCTGCACCGATTTCCACGATGTGATCCGTGGGTTCAATGCATGCAGCCTCCACAATCGAACGCAGCACAGATTCATCCTCCAAAAAATGCTGGCCAAGATCGGTATTCAGACGTATTCCTTTTGCCCGTAGAAATGCTGCAAGATCGCTCATCAATGTGATTCTACCTTGATCGAAGTTTTCTCCGTGATGCTTGATCCAGAAAAAGCGGTACCATAACCCCGTGCGTCTCCACCGCTTCCTCATCGATCAAGCTCTTACAAATGGCTCTTTGCGTATTACAGAGAAGGATCTCTTGCACCAGTGGCAGCATGTACTGCGACTCAAAGCCGGTGATAGCGTCATTCTCCTCGATGGGCAGGATCACGAGGCGGATGCGGTGATCGAATCAATCAATCCTACATCTGCATCACTCATAATTTCTCATCTGCGCGACGTAACATCGGAGCCGAAGCGCCACGTGCGGCTCTACTGTGCAGTGCTCCAGCGCGGCAACATGGAACTTGTGGTGCAGAAGGCGACGGAAGTGGGCGTGAAGGAAATCGTTCCCATCATCACAGCGCGAACGGTGAAGACAGGACTCAAAATGGAACGATTCCAAAAAATTATGCGAGAGGCTGTGGAACAATGCGGCAGGGGAGTGATGCCGGTCCTTTCCGAGCCAACGGATTTTACTCACGCGCTCCAAACCTCCGCACTTCTCCCGCTCAATATTTTTTTCCATGTCGGTGAGGAGGATGTGTCCTGGATCGATCGCGTGAAAAAATCATCACATGTTTCCGTGTGGGTGGGTCCGGAAGGGGGATGGACGGATGAGGAAGTTTCGGCAGCGCAGAAACGTGGATTTCTGATTGGTTCGCTCGGTTCGCTCGCGCTGCGCGCGGAAACGGCAGCGATTACTGCAGCACATCTCGCAAGCTTTCTTTAAGGTCATGCTTGACTAGTACTTCTCTAGCGGTACACTGTGCACACATGTCACCTCAGACGTATCTCTACGGCTTCTGGCTCTTCGCGTTTAGCGCGGGGAACGGTGCCGTGCGTCTGAAGTAAATTGTCAGCACGTAAAAAGCGCCCTTCCCCAAGCGGATAAGGGTCGTTTTCTCGTATTCCTCTTTTGTTTCTTTCTCTCCTTCTCCCATGAATAAGTCTCTTGTATCCACCGATGTCGCAGACATTACTCCACAACCGACTGTTGATCATTCGGCAGATCAGAATACTCAGACTCCTCCTCCCGCTACCAAAGTGCAGGAAGATGTTACGGAAAGAATCGACGATGTTGCGCAGAGTGCGAATCGCCGTCGAAGAGAAGTCGGATTCACAAAGTGGCTCTAAGGTGCTCTCGTTCTTGAGTAAGATGATGCCTTGCGCCTCATGCGACCTCCAGCGGTGCAATACTCAATGCCAATCTTTTCTTCTCTCCCGAATCGAATGTGACATCCACAATATCCCCTCGCCTTCCCGTCACTGTACCAAGCCCAAAGACGGGATGGCGGATGCGGGAGCCCTCGGCTATGCCGCTCTCTGCATCTTGGTTTACATCATCATGCGCGAGCGCATCCTGATTGAATTCGATGGAGAGTTCTTGGTGCTGGCGAAACGGTTGGAGTTTTGTTTTGTTAGTCTCTCGACTACCTCTTTTACCATGTATATCTAAGATGTGGTGCGTGCTATCCGTGGAGTGGATCGCTCGAGAAGAGCCAATATTCCATAGCGCTCCATTCATCACATCACCTGTGCTGAGCAGTGTCGAAGCATCACTCTTCCTTTCCACGAGTTCCGGCGGGATATCATCCAAGAATCGGCTGGCTTCATTTGTTTGTACAGAGCCCCATAAGCTGCGGCTGCGTGCAGCGAAGAGGCGGAGCTCGTCCTTTGCACGAGTCATCCCCACGTACATGATTCTCCTCTCCTCCTCGAGTTGTTCTTTGTCGAGCAATGCATTTGCATGCGGGAAGATTCCCTCTTCGCAACCTGCAATAATTACGTGGCGAAACTCAAGCCCCTTGCAGAGGTGAAGCGTCATGAGCGTGAGCGCATCGCTCCGTATCTGTTCCAGTTTATCCACTTCCGACACGAGTGCGACTTCCTCCAGAAAACTGACGAGTGATTCGCTCGGGGGCAACTGATCGTACTTATGCATCACCGTGAGGAGCTCGCCGATATTTTGCCAACGACTTTCGCCTTCGGTGGTGTCATCCTTCATCCATTCTTCCAGTTTGATTTCTGCAATGAGTTCCTTTGCGAGCATTGCCACAGTCATCTGCGCTTTGCGCTCGCGGTATGCGCGAATGAGTGTGACGAAGGCCGCGATCCGATTGCGAGTCGGTTCGGGGATTTTCTGTAGTACGTCGATCTGTGTAAGCGCTGTCCACAGATCAATATTCTCTTTCGAACAATACGCCTGAATTTTTGCAATCGTCGTCTCTCCGATCTTCCGTGCTGGGACATTAATGATGCGAAGCAGTGAGATGGCATCAGCAGGGTTATGAATCACGCGGAGATAGGCGAGGACATCCTTCACTTCGGCGCGGGCGTAGAATTTGACTCCGCCGAGAATTCGGTAAGGGACTCCGGCGCGCATGCAGGCTTCTTCAAACAAACGTGATTGCGCATTGGTGCGGTACAGGATCACTTGCTCGTTGAGTGATATGCCGCGGGACATGGCTGCCATCACGGTCTGCACGGCCTCGCGAGCCTCTGCTTTTTCATCACCCACTTCCTGCACGGTGATATTTTCGCCATCAATTCGCTCTGTCCACATTTTCTTCTCCGGTCTGCCGGGATTTTTGGCAATTACGCTATCGGCTGCATCCAGAATTTGCTGTGTGGAACGGTAGTTTCGCTCCAGCTTGATCGAGGCTGCGTTTTGGTACTCACGCTGGAACTCCAAAATGTTCCGGATATCCGCGCCGCGGAAGGCATAGATCGATTGATCGGGATCGCCGATAACACAGAGGTTGCGATGTTTTTCGGCGAGGAGTGAAATCAAGAGGTATTGCGTGTGGTTCGTGTCTTGGTACTCATCCACATTCAAATACCGCCATGTGTTCTGGTAGCGCTCGAGTACCGCCGGTGCCTCGCGAAAGAGGCGCACGGATTCCAAAATCAAATCATCAAAATCGAGCGCGTTGTTTGTCCTCAACAGTGATTGATAGCGATGATAGATCTTCACGATGCGTCCCATCCAATCGGTTGTCGCGAGTGCTGCAACATCCTGCGCGCTCAGTGCCTCGTTTTTAAATTTGCCGATATGTCCCAGCGCGGTTTTCGGCTTCAACTCCTTCGGATCAATATTCATTTCGCGGAGCACCTCCTTCATCAGTTTTTCCTGATCATCGGCATCGTAAATCACAAAATCCCTATTCCTCCCGATGTGTTCGATGTCCCGACGCAGGATGCGCACGCAAACGGAATGGAATGTGCCCATCACTGGCAGTTGCTTTTGATTCGGGTCCGCCAGTGCGAGGAGATTCGTGATCCGCTGCTTCATTTCGTTCGCTGCCTTATTCGTGAATGTGACGGCCAGAATCTGCCATGGCTCCACGCCCCTCTCGATTAAATAAGCGATGCGATGGGTGAGTGCGCGCGTCTTTCCTGATCCAGCACCTGCAAGAATCAGCACGGGGCCATCCACGGTTTCCACCGCTCTTCGTTGTTCGTTATTGAGGTTGGCAAAAATGAGATCGGACATTGGGAAGGGATTGTAGCAGGAACCTCGCTCTTCTCGAGCGAAGCCACAAAAGTGGAGAAGTCGAGAGACATAGATGCACAGTCTCTCGACTACCCGTCATTCATCATTACCGATTGTAGTTTCGGCTATTTGAGATGCAAGATCGCTCGAGAAAAGTCTCTGATACACTGTTCATCGCATGTCCGATCACGTTCCCAGCGCCGCTCTCATCGCTCATCGCGAAGAGCAGATCCATGGCTCGCGGCTTGCGCCGTTCATTCAAGACATCGTGTATGGCGGTATCGATGGCATCGTGACGACTTTTGCGGTTGTTTCTGGCTCCGAAGGCGCAGTACTCCCCAACCATGTTGTGATTATTTTGGGGTATGCCAACCTCTTCGCAGATGGATTGAGTATGGGGGTCGGGAACTATCTCTCCATTCGCGCAGAGAGGGATAATTACGAGAGGTTGTATAAGGAAGAGCTGCAGGAAATTCATGATGATCCAAATGTTGAGCGAGAAGAGATTTGCGAGATGTATGTGAAGAAAGGATTTTCCGGATCCGAGCTCGATATTGTCGTGAATCGGATTACTGCAGATGATCGAATATGGGCGGAGACCATGATGCGCGAAGAGCATGGGATGAGTCCGGATGAGACGGCGTATCCGTGGCTCCATGGATTCGTTACCTTTACCTCTTTCATCATCTTCGGATCCATTCCCATTTTTCCCTATATTGCGCGCATCCCGCTGGAACTGCGTTTCTCTGTTGCCATCGCTTCTACCTGTGTGGCACTTGCCCTGCTTGGATTCCTCCGTTCGTGGGTCACGCGTGAACGGCTCTTTGCCGGCCCTATCGAAATTGCAGGACTGGGGGCAATAACGGCGACGGTTGCCTACTTCGTCGGAGTCTTTTTGCGCGGATTGGTTCCCGGATAATAGTCATCGATTTTTAGGATGCAGCCTTGACTTTACTTTTTTCGTCTGTAGAATTCCCCTCTGTCCGAAGACCGGAGGCGATAGGCCCGCAGGGCTGAAAGTAAGTCCTCCCGAGGTATACAGCATCGACTAGTCGGCTCCGGCTTGCGAGTTCGTGTCGTGTGCCTCGCTGGTCTCCCGGACGGATCTATTTCCTCCCCGCGAACCAGCGATTTTTGTACCATGGCACTTACAAAAGCCCAAAAGAGCGCACAATTGACAGATCTTCGAGAGGACATGAAGAAGGCAAAGTCGCTCGTGTGGCTGCAGTATCGCAGTCTTTCTGTAGGCGATGCATCCGCTCTCCGCAGGAAAATCAGAGCGAAGAATGCCAAGATGAAGGTTGCCAAGAAGACTCTGTTTTCGATTGCAGTAAAAGAAGAGGGGATGGGAGAAATAGCGGAAGGAACTCTTGGCACAGAGCCGCTCGCATTTATCTTCAGTTTCGAAGACGAAATCTCTGGCGCCAAGGCTGCATTTGAATTCAGTAAAACAAATGACAAGGTACGGTTGATGGGAGGACTCCTGAACGGGAAGGTACTTTCCGAGAAGGAGGCGGTAGATCTTGCGAAGATGCTTGGCCGCGAGGAGCTCCTTGCACAGTTTGCAATGATGATCCGCTCTCCGT
The DNA here is from genome assembly GCA_035289645.1 of Candidatus Peribacterales bacterium. Lineage (GTDB taxonomy): Bacteria > Patescibacteriota > Gracilibacteria > Peribacterales > Peribacteraceae > DATDWC01. The sequence continues at coordinate 325,743 of DATDWL010000007.1, read as the reverse complement.
TGACAAACTTCGCCTCCCTTTGTTCCACGCCGCTACGGTCGTTTGCGATTGGCGTGAACCAACTTGCAGAAAAGGGCGGCATTCCATCCTCTGCATCGTAACTTTATTTTTTCTTTTTTCCCCATTTCATCATGTCCGATACTGCCATCACGCTTTCTGCCGACGAAAAGAAGGTGATCGACGCGCTCGAGAAGCTTAACGTCGTTTCCCTCAATAATGTCGTCAAATACATGGAAGAGGTTTACGGAATCTCCGCTGCTCCCGCTGCGGTTGCTGTTGCCGGCGGCGCTGCCGCTGCCGCTCCTGCAGAAGAGAAAACTTCCTACGATCTCGAACTTGCCGATGCAGGCGCACAGAAGATTCAGGTGATCAAAGTCGTGCGTGAGATCACTGGTCTTGGTCTTGGTGAGGCAAAAGCAAAGGTCGATGCCGGAGGCGTCCTCAAAGAAGGAATGCCGAAGGATGAAGCAGAAGCCGCAAAGAAGAAGCTAGAGGAGGTTGGGGCGAAGGTGAATTTGAAATAGTATTAGGTATTTGGTACCGGGTATTAGGTATGGAGGAAATCTCCATGCCTAATACTTAATACGTGATACCGAATACCGAGCGATACAATGGAATGTGATAGACTCGCACTTGTTATGCGTATTCTCACAGGAATCCAACCCTCCGGCGCGCCGCATCTTGGAAACTACTTTGGTTACTTTAAGCAGAATATCGAACTTCTGGGGGAAGAAGAGAATCTTCTTATGATTGCAGATCTCCATGCGCTCACAACAATGCACGATCCGGAGAAACTCCGCCAATTTCGTCAGGATCTCTCTCGGGATTTCCTTGCGTGTGGATTTGATCCCGCACGCGGGACTCTCTTTTTTCAATCCTATGTTCCTGAGCACGCCGAGCTTGCGTGGATTCTCTCCTGCGTGACTCCGATGGGACTTTTGGAACGCGCTGTGAGCTACAAGGATAAGGTGCAACAAGGGTTGGAAGCGAATGCAGGCCTTTTTTCGTATCCGATACTGCAAGCCGCAGACATTCTGATCTACGACGCTGATGTTGTTCCTATAGGTAAAGATCAGCAGCAACATATCGAAATGGCACGCGATATAGCGCTCAAGTTCAATAACCGATATGGGAAGGATTTGCTTGTAGCTCCAGAACCAAAGATTGCCGAGTTCGCTGTCGTGCCGGGGGTCGATGGTAAGAAAATGAGCAAGAGCTACGGCAATACCATTCCGATTTTCGCTGATGAAGCAGTCGTGAAGAAGGCCATTATGGGCATTGTGACAGATTCGAAAGGAGTAGATGCACCCAAGGATCCCGAGGAGTGCATTGTGTACAAGCTCCATGCACTTCTTCTCGATAAGGCTGATCGTTTGGCTCTTGCTGACAAGTACCGTGCGGGAGGGCTCGGTTACGGTGATGCGAAGAAGATGCTCTACGAAGCATTTATGGATTACTTCGGAGGAATGCGGGAGCGAAGAGCTTCGCTCAAAGATCGAGAGATTTTCGATGTGATCGAAGAGGGATCGAAGCGTGCACGTGTGATTGCATCACAAACGATGGAGCGTGTTCGCACAGCAGTCGGCTTGCGGTGAATTGATTTTTCTTGCCTCCATAGATTGATTCAAATTCCCTGTGGTATAATGATAATTGTGAAACACGTGCATTTTCTCGTGGCTGGCGCGACTATGATCCTCAGCATGCCGATTACTTTTGTCGGTGCCACGCCGATTCTTGGCACGGTTCGCTGCAGTGATATCGAGGCTCGTCTGGAAACGCCGCTTGATACGCACACCGAAGCTCGCTTTAAGAAGTATCTTGATGGATTTTCCACGCCAAAAACTCTCGCAAGCGAGGAGGAGGCAAAGCGGTGGTGCTATCTCTTTGAACTAAGAGAAAGTATAGAGGCTACCAATCGTGTCCATCGTCAAGATTTTCGCACCAGGACGCTTTTGCAACGATTCGATAATATTAATGTCGATACGACCGGCGAGAAAACGACTCCTCCCGCTGCGCCGCTGACCGATGTGGAACTGTCGGATCTTCCTCCTAGTCGTCAGGCGAAAATCCTGAGGAAGTTAAGGCTGCGCAATTGTACCGAGGGTGGGGGAACAACAGAGGAGATCGAAGAGTATGCGATTTGCATCAAAGAACTTGCGAAGGCTATTGAATCATCCGATGACGCAGTGCTGCGCCGCAGAGTGGAGCGGTTATCGGAGAGGGTTTCTCAGCCTTCTACTCCGAGCGAATCTTCCAGGTCACAGGAAACTGGCGACTACACGCGCGGTACTGCAGCACAAGATCTCCAGAGTATTCATCAGGCAGTTGTGGATGTTCGTACGTTCGATCTCCATGGCCCGGGATCACAGCCGCTCTCTGTTCCCATCGAAGCAAAAATTAAGCCTTACGCGGAACGGCATGACTGTTCGCGCGTGAGTATTGGGGAATCGAAAATTCGTTGCGAGTGGCTTGTTCAATACAGCTACTACCTGCGCAAGCTTAATCCAAGCCGATCGGAAGCGAACCTTCGGTCGCTTGGTTTATTGAATGGCGTTTTGCTCCGTCGCGGTGTCAATCAGACGTATCGAAGCGCTGTCGAATCCACGCAGGGCATTCTTAATACGCGTCGTTTGCAGGGCTTCCGCCCATCGCCGAGGACCATTCAAGATCTTAAAGAAAATTTCCAGTCGCCGGTGGTAGTGCCGGGGGATTGTCAGGTTGATCCGAAACTCTGCAATAAGTAGGTTTGATCGACGAGAGGAGTTGTGGATAATAGGGGAGTAGTTTGTCTTTGTCCTCATCTTTCGTCTGATCATATGCGGGCGTCGTATAACGGCTATTATGGAAGCTTCCCAAGCTTCAGAAGGGGGTTCGACTCCCCTCGCCCGCTCCATCAATATTTTCTCATGCAATACTTCTTCGTAAGAAGACGGGGAGGAGAAGCCTGTCCTGAGCGAGTCCGCCGAAGGCGGACGAGACGAAGGAACTCCCCTCGCCCGCTCCAATCTGCGCAGCAGGCTGGTGGCCGAAGCTTCGCCAGAGTGGAGCGTAGGCTGACAGCTCGATGAGCTCCTGCTGCTTCGGGTTGGCAGGCCATCCGGCTTCGCTTTTATCCTCGTACCCTGGCAGACATTGCTTGGCGTGATGTTTTTTTGTTGCGGTTCACACGGACAAGGACTTTCTCACGCTCACGGGGGTAGAGATGGGAATAGAGGTGGAAATCCGCATCGAATACCGAGTAATCAGAGGTGAGCTCCTCTCCTGCGGCGATATCCCTTAAAGCCGCTCCGCCATCCCGATGGGGGAAGAGGGAATCGGGTCCGCCGACATTCGGATTGTAGGAATGGTTTGTGAATCGGTCATTATCTCCCAAAAAGACGTACTGTCCGGTGAATTTGCTGCGGTAGAAATAAAAATAGATAAAATCTAACGCAGAATGAGGAAGCGTTGCCATTGCCTCATCCGAAACGTAGCGATCGATTCCTTCCACGAATTCCCACACCAAAGTTCCTCTGGAGATTGGCTCTTTTGCGAAGAGTCCCATCCCATGGATGGCACTAGGCCCGATGTATGTCGCGACGTGGAGCAATGCGCATAAAAAAGACGAGCCGAATCATAGTGGAATGTGATCGAGATGCAAGATCTTTTTTGGTTTTGATGGATGAGCTCCTCGGTGTAAAGCATGGGTAACATTTTTGGCAGAAATATTTTCCCATTTCACTGCGTTTGCGATTGCTCTTTTCTGCCCTATAGATCGGGTATAATTGCATTCCTGCCTCATACACTGCTCTCCGCTGGCCGTAGTGCTTCCGAGCGAGAAAAGCTGCGTCGGGTTGATGAATTCGCCCGTCGGCACCTTTCTGCATTACGTCGCCGGAGCGGAGAGAGTTACGCCGAGCATGGGCGAGAAGTTGCCATGGTGCTCTACGAGTGTTGCAAGGATCCTGCGCTCATTGCCATTGCGTTACTTCACGATTTACCGGTGCATCCGGATGGTGGAGAGCTCCTCGCTAAGAGTCCATTGAATTCAAATGAACGTGGCATCGTGCAGAAAATGCATGCGCTTCGGCGTCTGCACATTGATGCAAAGACAGAGGACCTCGATCTCGCGATCGAAGCGTTCATGCAGGATACCCGTCTCCTGCCGCTCCGCATGGCGCACCGCCTCAACGATATCCGACACTTTGCACGATTCCCGCAGAAGCTTCGGCGGCAGATCGCCCACGAATCACTCCACATGTATACCGCAATCGCAGGGAGACTCAATATGCACCTCTGGCGGTACGAAATGGAGGATCGATGCTTTGCCATCCTGCAACCCAAGATGACGGAGCATCTACGTGAACGGTTTAAGCAAATGGAGAAATTGGATCATGCATGCCTCCATCAAACAATGACGTTCCTCTCACGCAGGCTCAAGAAGCAGAGGATTCCCTGTGAGCTTCAGCATAGGATCAAAGGTATTTACTCCACGTACCGCAAAATGGCGATTAAGCGCCGCACATTCGAAGAGCTCACAGATAGATTGGCGATCAGAGTCATCGTGCCCGATACCGATTCCTGCTACAGGGCGCTCGGTATTATCCATGGCGCCATGCATGCGGTTCCGGGGAAGTTAAAAGATTACATCGGCATGCCGAAGGAGAATAGCTATCGGTCGATTCATACGGTGGTGTATCCGCTTCCCGGTGTCACCGAGCAGCCGATCGAAATTCAAATCCGATCGCGGATCATGCACGAGGAGAGTGAATTTGGTTCCTCTGCGCATGGCGAGTACAAAGCGGCGTTCTACTCGCTCCGCAATAACCATTCGCGGGTCAATTTATTCCGCAACCTCCAGAGCCTGCGCGCGGAGGCGAGATCGCCGAAGCAGTTCGAGCAAGCGCTCCGCAAATACTTTTCGGAAGATCACTTGGCTGTGTTTGATCATCAGAACAATCTCTACCACCTCAAAAAGCCTGCGACCGTGCTCGATTTTCTTTGCCACGCATTCCCAAGCCGCATCCGTACGCTCAAGGATGTTTGGATCAATGGACGGAAATCGGCACTCGATACAGAGCTTCGTGATGGTGATATTGCGGAGCCACAATTTGGTCGCAGCGTTTCTTTACGCAGAGAATGGCTCCAAGTATGCAGGCACGCCGGGTCGCGGAGGTGCTTGCGGGAGTTGCTGGCTGTCTAGAGGTGTAGGAGAGTCTCCAATAACTTCCCAATCACATGTTGAGCTCGTGAGAATACTTTCGATGATTGGCCTGACGAGTGTGTCCGTGATATGAACAGTGATTTTTTGATCATTGATGAAAGAACTTCTCACGCCTAGATTTCCATAGCTGAATCTCCAAACTTCCTGTAGCAATGCTTCATGTGCACGAAGGTTCTTTCTGAATTGAGCATTCTCTGTAGTAGGTGCTTGTTCCACTATTGCCATACAAGGATGTTTTCCCTTTGCGGTGCTTATGTCAAGAAGTTGTAAATTCAGCTGCAAAAGTGAAGAATTTCCACAGTATGTAGAAGACATTTTATTTTTGTCGATCAAGAATATGTCGAAAGAGCCTATTCGCCGGACGCTCATACATAAACCAAAGCGCAGCTTTCGTTAGACGTTGCAGACGCATTGTTGGCAGTCTGGCACGATGATTGGCTAATAAGCCCATGCCTCTTTCTGCCTCCTGATACAACCATTGTTGTACCTTTTCGGAAGAGGAATCGCGCATTTCTTCAGTTGATAAACCGAGTGCTTCGGCATCTTCGATTGGTACATTGTTGAATCCTGCTCGGATGTCATCAGCAAAATCCTTTATTGAGTACTCAATGCGAGATGCTTCACCAAGAGCGCGGAGATCTGCAATCTGCACTTCGTGCTCTTGCGCCAGTTTAAGGCATAAACCAATTGTTCCTCTGATGTCGAGTGAGTAAAAATGATGTTGCAATTCTTCACGCGGGAGGCATTGGAGCGAATCGGGATTCCTCCGCTTCGCGTCGAAGTGCAATGATTGCAAAATATCATTAATTTCAGAACGAATATTTTCGTCAATCTGTTGTGCTAATTCCAAGCAATGGAGAAGTAATTTTTCAGCTGGATCTTGAGGATTTTGTTGCCCTTGAGCGAAATCGATTTTTCTTTGTATGTACTGCATTGCTGATGAATAGCCCTTTGGGAGCGATGAGTCTCTATCGGCAATATCGTCTAGATACCGCATTAAAGCGTAAATTGATTCAAGCAATTCACCTCGTTTCGGTTGGCATGCAAGATACTTTATGCTCCTCATGCAAAAGAGAAACACCCGATACTTCTTTCCCCTTGTTTCACTCATATATGCATAGATTCTTTGCCGACACTGTTTCGCGACTTCCGCGTTGCTGTTTTCAAGGAGTAGGCCTTCGAATGGGTCTTTTTTTTCGAACATGAGAAAGAAAAGGGAGAAATTATAGAGGGGATCCGTTTGTACAGCAAAAAGAGTAGGCCACTCTTTCGTTGCGTCCTCCTATCGCTCGGCTACACTATTCATAGGTTCAGCGATCCTTTGTTCACAGTTAGCGGGTATCGTATAATGGCTATTACATTGCCTTGCCAAGGCAGAGATACGGGTTCGATTCCCGTTACCCGCTCCAAACTAGACTAATACGATCTCGATCAAGCACTCTCCCGCTTCCAGAGCGGCTTTGCTTCGGTTCGAACATGCCTGAATTCTCGATCATCTTCTTTTTTGTTTCCTTGAGAGCCAAGGGAACGAAATGAGCGTCGTAGTGCAGATTCTGACCGGAAAGCCGCCAGACCGCTCCGCTGTATGAGTGTCATTTTATTGCAATTTGTATGACAAGAATTCTTCATCATTAATACACGCCTACACCTTCAACGACCCGATTTACTATCGTTTCGAAGCGATAGCAAATTGTAAGAAATATCGATCCAACGATTCGTCGGTGGAATGATAGTCGTTGTCGCCGACAAAGTAATCGCACAACACTTCCCGGGCGCGACAGAGTTCGCGCAGACGCAATCTGTTTTTTTTGTCCGCAATCGTCAGATCAAAGAGCTCGAGCATGCGGAAGAGTGCGGACTGCATGCGGGCATTATTGCCATTTTTCTTCGCGCTGCACGCACGCGATACCTCGCTTCCGATATGGGCAAGTTGTAGTGCTAGAGGGAAGCTTTGCCATCGACCGGTAGCCAATTCAGTATGTAGAGGATTCATTATACGACAAGAGAAGAAACGATGGCGCGAATACGCTCCTGCAAATCGAGATTCTCGACTCCACGCGAACGATTTCCCTGCGATGGCCGAAGATTGATCATTGAGTCGAACTCCAACCATTCTGCAGTCATCGTATCGGGATAGAGGTTGATGCCCCACAAATGCTCCTGCTTTGAACCCTGTTCCAAGAGCATCTGTTCTTCATCCGCATGCAATTCCCCGCCGATTGCCATGATGTTCCGTTCGATGTCTACAACAGCTTTCACCATGTCGCCAAAACGCTCTTTGGCAATGGTTTTCAAGTGATTGCGATCAATCGTTGCGGTGATGATCTGTATTGGCGACATATAGCCAGTATAGCAAAGGCTCTCGATCTATGGGTCGATGGTACGTCCCCCATACTGAGGATGTATTGCATATAACTGACGTGCAACTGTTGTAGTATTGGGATATGAATATTGAGCAACAGCTTCATGGTGTATTGCAAAGAAGTGGTGAGACGACTCATCCGATTGCATTGCTTGATGCATACAGAGAAGGACTTGACGTTCTTGAATCTCTTTTCACGAGACCGCCAGGCGCTCCAACTGATCCACAGCCATTGTTTGCGGCTGCAAATACTCTTAATAATTTGCAGCGTACGTTTCGTATGGGTCATCATTTCAGTGTACTTTCCTCTGATCGAGAGGCAATGGGTCGCCTTGTTGGTGAGACGATTGAATTATTAACAAGGTCGCCAGTCGATTTTTCCCATAGGGAAAAGATTCTAAAGAACAGCCGTGAAAGATTAGAAGAGAGTTTTAGCAGTGGAGAAGATGAGGATTTCCCATCTGAGTTGTAATTGGTAAGTGGGAATGTAATCAAATCTACGGCACACCTCACAGCGCCCCCAAATCCAGCTCTTCGTTCATTTCGATCTTCGCAACAAACTCATGATCGTGGCTCACGAGGATCATTCCTCCTTTGTACTCGTTTAATGCTTCTGCGATCACGGGAATATGACGGAAGTTAATGTGGTTTGTTGGTTCATCCAAAATGAGAAGAGTCGGCTTCTGTAAAAGGAATCGGGCGAAACAGAGGAGACCCTTCTGGCCTTCGGAGAGGGATCCAATTTTGGTGTGCACTTTATCGCCGGGGAGTAAAAAGCGTGCGGCGGTCGAGAATATCTGTTGGTTATTTGGCTTCTCCATGACTTCCGCGAGCGTGTCGTACACCGTTTTCTCCATCGGGAGTCCGGAGAAATCCTGGCGGTAGTATCCTACTTTCACCTCGGGAGTGATGACGGCTCCCTTCTCTTTTCCGCTCGCCATCGTTTCCAGGAGCGAACTCTTTCCGATGCCGTTTGGGCCGCTGATCAGTAATCGATGACGTTTACGGACCGTGATCTGGATGTTCTTCTTTGTCGGCTTGTGGTTCTTCATCACCGTGACGGAAGTGATTTCGACAAGCGGCTTACTGCATTCGCTGATCTCGATTGTGAAGGGGGGAATCGTCTTATCCTCTTGGCGCACATCCACTTTGTTCTCCTCGGCCTCCTCCACAGCATCGCGCATCTTGCTCGCGAGTTTGCGCATCTTGCCTCCTTTATGTGCGAAGAAGTTAATCTTCTCCTTCTGATCAATGATGTCTTTTTCCATGCGCGCATTTTGGCGCTGTTCGCGCTCGATCTGCGCTTGAATTTGCTCGACGACATCAAAATAATCTCCCACATACTGCTGAACCTTGTGGGTAAAGTTATCGAGGTGGAGCACGCCGTGCGTGAAACTATTCAAAAATGCGCTGTCGTGGGAAATCACGATGCACGTCTTTTCATACTCGATCAAAAATTGAGTGAGGTGATCGATTCCCTGCGTGTCCAAGTTATTCGTTGGTTCATCCAGCAAGAGGATGTCGGGTTCTTGAATGAGTGCGAATGCGAGAAGTAATCGCGCCTTCTGGCCGCCGGAAAATGCGGCGATTTTTTTATCGAGCGGAGCATGCACATGCACAGCGTCGAGCACCTGCGCTATGTGGCGATCGATGTCATATTTCTTTTCGGGGAATGCACCCTCGAAAAACTCGAGGACGGTTTTCTGCAGATCCTGGTGCGCAACAACCTGCTTTGCTATCCCGATTGTTATTCCCCGTTTTCGGTGTATTTCTCCGTTCGTTGGTTTTATGTCCCGCATAATTAATGAAAAGATCGTGCTTTTGCCGGCGCCATTTTGACCGACAATCGTGAGCTTGGCGTTTTCGCGGATCGAGAAGCTTGCCCCATCCAGAATCGGTTTTGCATGATCGTAGTAAAACGACACGTCTTGGAATCGCAAGATGACTTCTCCGTGATCCATGAAACAGAAGGGAAGGATGAGATGCGCAACACCGCGCTCAAGATGAGTGAAGATCTATAGAAACCGGATGTTCGTGAGTACATCCACGAGCGTCTGTAGAAGATCCTCGTTTGCACCCGGCATCATGACGGCGGTAAAGCCGTAGGCGATATCACCGTACACCGTTACAAACTGGTAGTAACGAACGGTTTCCTCGGTTGAATCCGGAGAGGCCTCGAAGATATGGAGAATCGTTTTGATTCCATCCACGGTGATCGGCTCTGTGGAAATGGTCTTATAGTTTGGCGCGGTTTCGCGTGCGATCTCCACTGCGCGCTCTGCAAATGCCATGTCATCCTGTACAGGCTCAATGAGTGCATCTTTCTTCACATGTACCTGCATCACGAGGCTCTGCGTTTCGTCGCTCACGGCGACAACGAAGCTTTTCTCTTCGCCAAACCCTTGCGTTGCCACGATCCAACCATCGGGCAGACAGAACGAGAAGTTCTCTACCGGCGTCCGTTCTACTTCGCAATTGCGGGCAATCGGATCATTGGAACTTCCTGTGCACCCTGTCAGCGTGATCAGGGAGACAGCGACGATGATGGGGAGGAGAATCTTATGCATCCGGCGTAGTGTAAGGGAGTCTTAGCGGGAAATCCATCCTCTCAATGCACATTTTCTCAGGCTTCAAAATTCCCTACACTATCCCTGTAATCACCTCATTTGCCGCCATGGTGAAATGGTAGACACGAGGGACTTAAAATCCCTTGCCCGTAACAGGGCATCCTGGTTCGATCCCAGGTGGCGGCACCACGTAAAAACGCTCGCAGTGCGCTGCTCGCGTTCACGTGGCACCGCCTCCCGCTCAATTTTGATGAAAATGCAGAAAGCACGAGAAGCGTTTTTACGTGTCGCGTGGCGAGCAAGGCACGTGACGAACGAAGTGAGTGTACGTGCCGCAGCGAGCTTTACGCGACTGCCGCCATTGTTTTGTACTAAAAACATGTTTGTGTTGGCATCAGAATGCCAACACGTTACAATGATCCGCTATGTATCATGTGTATTTCATCGAAAGCCTATCAAGTGCCAAGCGGTATATCGGTTATACAACTGATCTGAAGCGTAGACTTGCGGAACATAACAATCATAAGAATATTTCGACAGCAAAAGAGCAGGGATGGAAATTGATCTACTGTGAAACATACACAAATAAAATGGACGCCCTCGGCAGAGAAAAATTTCTGAAAAGCGGTTCTGGATGGAGGTTTCTTAAAAAACAACTTAGGCATTACCTTGAAGAAGAGTGAGAAAAGCCATTCTGTAGAAAAGTTCGTACTTTCTGAGGTTTTTTGTTCCGATGTGGCGTTAACAATCATTGACACAAAGGGGTGGAAACGTACAATTGCGCACTTGCTCCTTAACATCACTTTGGTAGTAGGCAACCGTTCAGTTCTGCGTAGGGGTTTTCCCTGCGTGCTGTACGGATCAATCCTAGGAGTTTCCATCATGCGAGTGCAGAAAAGTTTGAAACCAGAGCGAAAGAGACGAAGGCGCAAAAATGGCTGTTCTATTCATTGTCAAATTTCTGGCGGCGGCGGGAGCTCCCGTCGCACCGATCGTAACCACCTTGGCGAACCTAAGGTGGACTCTCAATCGAGAGTCTTAGATCGCGTGCAAAGAATTCGTTCGGCACCTTTGCCACCACCGCCGGTGTCCGCACACGCAGGTACCGAAACTCGCTCCAAAGCGAGATACTGGTGAGAAACCTAGGGTGACAGGGGGCTGGCGTTTTCGAACGCCGGCCCTCGACCTTATCGGTTGCGTACTTCCTCGCAGCGCGCTTTGAGATCGTGCTGAAAAATGGTATAATGAAATGGAAGTATGAAAAAAATACTTATTGGGCTTGGTGTCTTTGCGCTCCTTCTTTTTGCGCAACCGACTTTTGCTCATCAAAGTGCGGCGCACGGCCATACGTGGGGGGCGGTTGATCACGATACGGTGATGCATGTGTTTGTGCGTGATGGATGCCCACACTGCGCTGCGCTTGAACGGTTTATGGATGAATGGTTCGAGGCAGGCGGTGCACCGGATGTGACGTACTACGAAGTCATGAATAAGGCATCGCAGGAGCTCTTTGCCAAGGTGCAGGAGCGCATGCCCGGTCTCACGCAGGGCGTGCCGACGATCATCCTCGATGGTCATATTATCCAAGGATACGAAACGGATCTCACGACGGGGAAGCGCATTAAGGATCTCTACGAGAAGTGCTTGGTACGGGAAGATGGCTGCATCACGTTTGACGCATTTATGGAGGGAGCTGGCGCCAAGAGCATTGCCGAGAGTTCCAGTACCTGCAGTGGCGATCCAGAGCATCCATGCGAAGCGAATGAAGACGACGAACGCTTTATCTTCGATTTTTGGTTCGTTGGCAAAACGGATTTGCGAGATCTCTCGCTTCCTGCGCTTTCGCTCATCCTCGGCGGACTTGATGGGTTTAATCCGTGCGCGATGTGGGTGCTCATCAGTCTCCTCACGCTGCTCATCAATACGCGTTCTTGGACGAAAATTTTTGTGATTGGCGGAACGTTCCTTTTGGTTTCGGGAGCCATGTACTACCTCTTTATCGCGGCGTGGCTCAATGTATTCTTGCTCCTTGGATTTAATCAAATCATCCAAAAAATCATCGGCATTGTTGCGATCGGTGGAGGATCGTTCTACCTCTACGAAGCGTTCGGCAAGGATCCAAACCAGTGCAAGGTGACGAATTTTTCGCAGCGACAAAAGACGATTGATCGTATGAAGAAAGTGCTTTCCGCTTCCTCGTGGCCGCTCATGATTGGTGGAGTCGCCATACTTGCGGCCTCCGTGAACCTTGTCGAGCTTGTGTGCACGGCAGGACTCCCTGCAATTTTCTCGGCGATCCTTGCTCAAAATGCCCTGACGAGTGTAGAACACTATTGGTATCTGCTCCTCTATATTTTGGCATATATGTTTGATGATCTCATTATCTATGCGATCGCCATAGGAACATTGCATGCGACTGGATTCACCACGAAGTACAGACGATTCACGCTCATCTTCGGTGGAGTATTGATGGCGACACTCGGCGTGCTGCTCATCTTCTTCCCGGAGGCATTGACGTTTGATTGAGATGAGAGAGGCGTTATGGGTATTAGATTAGGTATTAGGTATTGGGTATTAGGTATTAAGCATGATAAGTTGCCTAATACCAGATACCTAATACCAGATACTCGTCTTTATGAATATCACCCTCAAAAAACTCGGCTCTTCCCGCGTGCAGGCGACGATTGTGCTTGATGATGCGCGCGTACAGACGCTTTCGGATCAGGCGATTAATGAACTTGGGTCGGACATCAAACTGAAGGGATTTCGCCCGGGGAAAGCTCCAAAGGAATTACTGCGCGAACACATCACCACAGAGAAAATTCATGAGAAGGTTATCCAGAAGGAAATGCCTGCCATTATGCAGGAACTTGTGGGGACGCATTCCATTAAGCCGATTATTCGCCCGCGAGTCGAGCTCCATGCGCTCACGCCAATGACGCTCATCATCACGCTTGTCGAAAAGCCGGAAGCGAAAGTAGCCCGCAAGAAGATCAAGCTATCGAATGCGGATCTTCATGTGGAGAAGAAAGAATTAAAAGGGAAAAATGAGGAAAAAGAATCAAAGGAATTCAATGAATTAAAAGATAAAAAAGGGGAAAAGGAATTAAAAGAGACAAAAGAAAAAACACCGGAGGAAAAGAAGCAGGTCGAAGACAATGCGATCCTCGAATTGATTGCGGTTCACACGACGATTGATCTTGCACCGGAGCTTGTGAGCGATGAAGCAGAACAACTCATCGAAGAACATGCGCGGCGTATGGCGCAGTTTGGAATCAAATTCGAAGACTGGCTCGCTGCTCAAAAAAAGTCGATTGTTGATCTGATCAAAGAAATGCAGCCTGATGCCGAGAAGCGCCTGAAGATCCGCTTTGGCATTACTGCGCTTCTCGATGATCTTGCGATTGATGTCTCGGACAGCGAGATGCAGGAAGCGATCGATGCGCTCCTTGCTCCGCTGAAAGGCGTGGAGCATGACGAACTCACGCTTCTCTATAAGCAAGGTGAACGTGCATACGAGCAATTTAAATTCCAGAAGAGAGTGCAGAAGCTTTTAGAGAAGCTTCGCTCGACGTAGCCCACGATGCACGGATGAGTCGATCATGGTTTGCGCTCAGAATCATGCGGCAGCCGCTCCAGTGAATGCGTACGGCGCCGTCCCTTGTGATGTAGCCGATAATGGGAGGCCTTTGCGGGCTATGTTTGTCCGGTTCGCAGCAACGGGCGAAGCGGTAGGGGAGCGGCACTTGCGACTCCAAAAGGATTGACGGCGATGATGGAATGAGCGGCGTCCCCTTTCGGCGTATATCTGTCTGCCGCACCGCTACGCTTGGCTCAATTTTCCTTTTCTCGCCATCCATGCGGAAGTACGAGCGAAGCTTTTGCCTCGCCTCTTTCGTTTTGACGGTTTGCAACCATTGCCGAGAGGGCTTCGGCTCGCTCCATACTGTTACCTGAACATGGTCACCGTTGTCGATTGGTTCGTCGATTGCGGCGATTGCGCCATTGATTTTGGCATACCGATACCGCAGTCCCAGATCTGTATGGATGCGAAATGCAAAATCGAGCGGACCGGCACCTTTTGGCAATTCGATGACATCGCCCTTTGGCGTGAGTGCGAAAATGCGATCACCGATTTCTTCGGCCATGTCTTCCTCATCCATGCTCTCGCTCGTGCTTTCTGCGAGGAGCCCCTCCAAACGCTTCTGCCACGAAGTCCCGGTGAACGGGTGCGCGCTGCCGTGCTGCTTGTAGTCCCAATGGGCTGCAATGCCGTGCTCCGCCTCTTCATCCATTTCGTACGTGCGAATCTGAATTTCTACAGGAAGAGAAGAATCTTCCGTGCTGACGCCGAGCACCGTTGTGTGGAGCGAACGGTAACCGTTCGGCTTCGGCATGGCGATGTAATCCTTCATGCGGTGCGAGAGCGGTCGGTAGGCACGATGGATAATGCCGAGGACTTGGTAGCATTCCTCCTCCGAATCGACGAGTACTCGCATGCCAAAGAGATCATGGAGATCGGTAGGGCTCGTGAGGCTTTTTCTCTGCAGTTTCTGGAAAATGCTGTACGGGTGTTTTTCGCGCGATATGATCATCATGTTTTTCCCCTCGATAGAGAGCAGCCTCGCGAGACTGCGTTTGCTTTCTGCGAGGAGCGGTCCGTGCTGCTTACGCAGATTTTCGAGTATTCCTTCAAGATGTTTTGATTCTTCGGGGTACAGTATGCGGAATGCCAGCGCTTCGAGCTCGTACTTGAGCGAGTAGATACCGAGCCGTGCGCAGAGAGGCGCAAAGATATCCAGTGTTTCGCGCGCCATGATCGATTGCTGACGCTGCGTGAATTGGTCGGCCTTCTTAAGAATATAGAGGCGGTTGTAGAGCGCTATGAAGAGCACTCGCACATCTTTGGAGAATGCCTGAACAATTCTCCGAATGGTGCCTTGCGGCCGCAGAGCAAATCCGCCGCATCCGCCATCGAGGACGGAATCTGCAGCGATGGTGCTGAGAATTTCTTTTCCAAAGAGTTCGTCGACTTTTTGCTGATGCTCCGGTTCCCGGATGCACTGCAAAATGCAAGCGATGAGAGTGTGTGCATCGGGTTTGTGAACCAAGAGGAGATCAACGATATTTTCAGCATGGATGATGCAACTTTCCCCGCCGGGATGGCATAAGCAGTTTCCGTAGAGTTCTAGAGCGAGGAGGTACGCCTCTTTCACGCGGCGCGCATCCTCCTGTGCCAGGTATTGAATTTTTCCAAAGAATGGCGGTTGCTTCCTCATTTGGGGAAAGTGCATTGTAGCATAAGGGTGCCTTGTTTCTTCGAAAAATAATACGAAGAATCAGGGGCTGCGCTACACTGCCTCGTATGCTTGGCATCTTCGATTCGGGAGTCGGCGGACTGAATGTATTTGCGGCAATCCGCACACTGCTACCAAATCTTCAAATGACGTATCTTGGCGATAATGCTCGTACGCCGTATGGGGATCGTTCCCGGGAAACAATTACGGCATGGACAAAGGAATGCTGTTCGTTCCTCTTTGATCAAGGGTGCACGCTCATCGTTCTTGCGTGCAATACAGCTTCGGCCGAAACTCTTCGAGTGCTTCAGCAAGAATGGCTACCGAACGTGCGGAAGCATCGAAATAAAACACTCAATATTCTCGGCGTGATTCGTCCACTTGCGGAGGAAGCAGTCGAGCATACGCGCAATGGATGCATCGGCGTTGTTGGCACCAGAAGCACTATCTCTTCCGGTACGTACATCGAAGAACTTTCCGCACTTCGCCCCGCTCTCCGCGTGGTGCAGCAGGCATGTCCGCTCCTTGTACCCCTCGTCGAAGAAGGTTGGATCAATAAGCCGGAAACACGAAAGATTCTCCGCACGTATCTTGCATCGCTCAAATCGCAAAATCCAGATGTGCTCATTCTCGGTTGTACGCATTATGAGGCGTTGCACCATCTCTTCCAGCGGCAAATGGGCAGGCGCTGCACCGTGCTTCATACCCCGACAATCGTTGCACAGAAACTTGCGGACTACATTCTCCGCCACCCGGAATATGCTCTTCCGCAGACAGGACGTGTTCATTTTTTTACGACTGGCGACGAAGAACGTTTTCAGCGGATAGGATCCATTTTTTGCCCGAAGGATATCGAGCACGTACAAAAGGCAGATATACCCCATTTAGGAGCGAATTCTTCTTTGTGATACCTGTGCCTTTGGAGGATTTCTCAGGCTTTCTCTTGCCCCATTTTTACGACGATGGTAAGATTCCTTGCCAGTTACTTTCTCCCCGCATACTCCCGTGCTCAATCGCACTGCAAAGAAGAAGCTCATCGGCAAGCATCAGGCTCACAAAGCCGATACGGGTTCTCCTCGGGTGCAAGTCGCACTCCTGACACAGGAGATCAATTTGCTTGTGAAGCATCTTCAAGAGCACCCCAAGGATGAATCTGCTCGTCGTGGACTCCTTGGCAAAGTTGCGCAGCGCCGCAAGATTCTTAATCATCTGCGTATGAACGACCAAACGGCGTATCAGGAGGTTGTAGAGGCGAATGAACTGAAGAAGTAGGTGACAGTGTCTTTTTGTAGCGGTACGATTCTCGCATGAGTTCACACCGCCGTTTTCAAGATCTCTATGATCTCTTTGCTTCCGTCCGTTCCACAAAGGAGGCGGAATTACTCTTGAAGGACATCCTCACGCCCCAAGAGCTCGATTCCATCGCAGAGCGGTGGCAGCTCGTCCAAATGCTCATGGAGGGAGCTCCGCAACGGGATATTGCAGAGAAACTTGGTATTTCGATCAGTAAGATTACGCGGGGATCCAGGATGCTCCAATACGGGAGCGGTGGATTCCGGTATTTCCTCCAGAAATTGGGGAAGAAAGTACAGGAGTAAGAAAGTGAAACAATCTCCTTGACGGTTCGTAGCGAGGCAGTGTACCGTTGTAGCGGTACATGGCAACATCTCTCAACACCATCGGCGAAGGAAATATCACCATCCCAATCGCGAGTTACGATGGCCTTCCGACTGAACTTACTCCTGAACAGAAGCAGTACTATGACCAAATTCAGAATATGATCCTTGGAAAAGGGGGGAGTGGAGCTTGGGTTGCTCAGCCATCAGAGCTGAGCGCCCTAGGGACACCGACTGGGGAAGTATGTGACAAATAAAATCTTGTCCGTAGCGCGCTCCGCTTCGCGGAGTGGGTGAGTCCTTGTGGATTCATTCTAAGAGCTACGGTCTTTTACATCATCGAAAGGGAACTGCTATGAGTAATGATCGCAAGAGTTGGCGTATTCAAAGTCCTACCACTCGTAAGCGCAAAGTGACGCATCAAAAACCTTGTGGAGGATGGGCTTGGGTTTTAGATGATGAACCCCACGAGACATCTCGTGAGGAATTACCACCGTCCAGAGAGCATTCGATAGATCAGCAGACACAAACACGTCAATTTTCAAGAGGAGGATGGTATCTCGATTAGTAGTGACGATCGTTTCTGTTTCATCTTTTTGGAGAAGGAGAATGAAGGTGTTCAATTCACAAAAATTCGTCGATAGCGTGCTGGATCAGGAATTAGCACGTCGCATTGCCGGTGTTGAAAAGATGCTTCTTTCCGCGCCATGTGCCTACTCGCATTTGCTCAGTATTCTGCTTTTTCTGAGTCGGGAGGATCGAGAGCGTCTCATCGGTAATTTGCAACAGGCTATGCGGATTCTTTTCCAGCAAATCCCACAATCTTTCACTTCTCGGGACATGAATCAGGGGAAGGGAATGATTTTCCATCCTGTCTCAGGCGATCCGATCAAGACATTGAGATTGGAGAGTAGTCGGCAGGTTGTGCATTATGCCGCAGATACCACGGGTGGTGAGTGGGGAAGCGGAAGAAAGGAACGTTCTACAATCGAGGATGTCCGTGGAGAATTCTTCTGGAAGAATAACGTCCAGTTGCCAATCATTGGGTCGGGTCGGGCAAATGGTGCACGGCGTAGCCACGTATGTCTTTATCATGCGGGCGATCCGTATTTAGTTCACTGGAAATATTGTCCCTGGACAGGGGCAGAGCTCAAGAAAGGAGCAAAAGATGAGTAAGACACTACCGCGTGATTACACCGTGGAAGAAATGGATCAGGGACTCGGGATGAATTTTCATCCAAGTGATGGCACATCATTGGCCGCTCTATCGTTTAGCTCGGAGCTGAATGTTTTCTTCTCTCTCAGAGTTTGGTCGACAGATCCTAAGCCACATATCAGTGATGGGAGGGTTCACAAACAAGGAAATGCGTATCCTCGTCACTGGATGTATGATCCGTTCACAGGATCGGATTTAGTGACGCATAATGATGATTATTGCGGTTGTTGCGGAGGAGAATGGTAGAGACACGCAGCTGATATTGAACTGTAGCTCTTTACCCCTCCTGCGAAAGCAGGAGGGGTTTTTTCTTTTCCTCTCGCCAACTTTCCTGTACACTTCCCGCAGTTCCTTCCCTCCACCGCCCGATTCTTACTCCTGGGTTTACGTTTGAGGCTAGACATACTATGGTCATCAGCCTCTCGACGCCGCGCTCTGCGCGGCGCTCGAGGAGAGCGCTCGTTTCAAATGTGAATCCATCTCAGTGAGAATACGACGTGTTGGAGGAAGGGTTTCATCCCTTCCCATTTTCTCTTATGTCCACATCACAGACTGCGGCATTCGCCGCACAGAAAGAATTTACGCTTGAACTTGGCGATAAGTCGCTCATCGTGCGGAGCGGCATGATCGGCAATCAAGCGAATGCCACGGTACTCTGCCAAATGGGCAATACCGTTTGTATGAGTAACTGCACCATTTCACCCAAAGCGCGCGATGGAGTTGATTTCCTGCCGTTGCAGCTTGTGTACCAAGAAAAGTATTACGCAGGAGGCAAGATTGCAGGATCCAGATTCCGCAAACGCGAGGGTCGTCCCGGGGATCAGTATGTTCTCCTTGGTCGTGTTATTGATCGCGGCTTACGGCCGATGTTCCCCAAGCACTTCCGCCGCGATATCCAAATCTTCTGTACGGTTCTCTCGTACGACTTCGAAAACGAACACGATGTTGTCTCAGCAAATGCCGCCAACTTGGCTGCCGTACTCAGCGATTGCCCGTGCGATGGTCCGCTTGGCTCCGTGCGGGTGGGACTTATTGGCGGAGAGCTTGTGCTTAATCCGACGAGTGAGGCGAGCGCAAAATCCGATCTCGATCTCTTCCTCACGGCATCGCTTGGTCGTGTTGTGATGATCGAAGCCGGAGCAAATCAAGTGCCGGAAGCAGATATTCTCCGTGCAATCGAGTTTGGAAAGAAGTGGGCGCAGAAAATTGCGAAGTTCTTCGCCGATGTTCAAAAGGAAATCGGAAAGCCGAAGTTCGAAGTCGAGGCTCCGTTTAAAAACGATGAAGCCTATGCATACCTCAAGGAATGGGCGCTTCCCACGATCACGAAGGCGATCAAAGATCAATTACCAAAGCTGACACGACGCGCAATCTTCAATGGATTCATCGATGGTGCCCTTCAAAAGCTCGAAGAAAAATACGGTGCGAACCCGGAAGCAATGGCAGAACTCTCTCCGCATGCGAAAGATTTGATGGATAAGGTGATCAAGGGCGAAATGCGTCGCTTAATCCTGGATGAAGGCATCCGCATGAGCAGCAGAAAAATCGAGGAGATCCGGCCGATCGGCGTGATGGTGGACCCACTCCCGAATTTTGTGCATGGTTCAGCACTCTTCCAGCGCGGTGAAACGCAAGGACTCACGACCTGCACGCTTGGCTCTCCCGGTGACAAACAGCTCGTCGAAGGAATGGAGGGTGAAGTAAAGCAGCGTTACATGCACCACTACAACTTCCCGCCGTTCTCGGTGGGGGAGACCTCGAACCGTTTGATGGTGGGAAACCGCGAAATCGGCCACGGGAATTTGGCGCAGAGGGGCATGGAGCCTGTCCTCCCGAAGGAAGAAGATTTCCCGTACACGGTTCGTATCGTCACGGAGATTCTGGAAAGCAACGGTAGCTCATCCATGGCGGCAACGTGCGGATCCACGCTTGCGCTCATGGCGGCAGGCGTTCCGATCAGTGCACCGGTATCCGGCATTGCGCTTGGACTGATTTCAAATGAGGAAAAAGACCAGTACGTCATTCTCTCCGATCTTCAGGATGAAGAAGATTTCGGCGGAGATATGGACTTTAAAGTTACGGGAACGGAGAAAGGAGTCACTGCGATCCAGATGGACATCAAGATCAAAGGCCTCCCCGATCATGTTTTTGCAGAAGCTCTTGAGCGCGCCCGCAGCGGACGGCTCCACATCCTTTCGTTCATGCTTGCTGCGATTCCGGAATCGAGGAAAGAACTCAGCCCGCATGCTCCACGTATCGAAACGATTCAAGTGAATCCGGATGACATTCGCCTTGTGATCGGCAAGGGAGGCGAAACCATTCAGAAGATTACAAAGGAACTCAACGTCGAGATCGATATCGAAGACAGCGGTCTCGTCTTTGTCACCGCGCTCAATGGCGAATCAATGCAGAAGGCCAAGGAATGGATCCAAGGGATCGTGGCGAAGCCCGAAGTCGGCAAGGTCTATAAGTGCAAAGTTGTTCGCGTGATTGCAGGAGTCGGCGCTATCGTCGAATTCCTCCGCGGTAAAGATGCCATGATTCACATCAGTGAACTTAAGTGGGAGCGCACCGAAAATGTGGAGGATGTGCTCAACCTCGGTGACGAGATCGATGCCGTATGCGTCGAGTTTGATGTCACCGAAGGAAAGACGCGCATGTCATTGAAACAAATGACCCCGCGTCCGGAAGGCATGCCACCACCCTCTTCTTTTGGCGGACCACGCGGTGGTGGTGGAGGGAATCGAGGCGGAGGGTTCAACCGAGGTCCAAGACGTTAGATACGACGTCATGCTGAGTAGGCCGAATCCGCCTCAGCGGATGAGGCCGTATCGAAGCACGTCGCGCCCGATAGTATTATCTTCACGCGCGAAGTGCTTCGACTTCGTTCCCCTGCACCAGAGGTGCAGGGTCACTACGCTCAGCATGACGTAAAAAATACATTCAATTCCACTCCTCCACCTTCTTCTTCGCCTCCTTGTAGAGACTCTGCACTTTGCGTTTTGCCTCTGGGAGATTCTCTTTTGCTTTGGTGACTGCTTCCGTTGCAATTTCTTCCGCTTCCTCTTGGAGCGTGTGGCACGATTTTGTCAGATTCTTCTTCATTTCCTTCCAACGCTTCTGCGTTTCATCGCTTCCCGCCCATTCTTTCGCTTCCTTTGCAAGCTCTTTGCCTCCTCGTTGCACCTCATGTCCAAAAATCTTTGCCGCCTCCTTTGGATCTCGCGCATCGCGAAGTTTTTTTCGGAGATGTTTATTGGTGAGCAGCATGCCGCCGAAGAGTCCGCCGACTGCACCGATGAGGAATTTGAGGCTACGCATAAGATGTGGGGAGAATTGGGTAGGTGAACGTACCTTTTTCTCTCCTCCTGACGCAAGGCGAGACCATTGCGAAATAACCAAAATCATTTTGTGATGCGTCATCTTCGAGAGTGTTTATGGCCGTTCAATCTGTCTCTTTGCATCGAGCATTATTTGCAGGATCTTGAGGGTTTTTGTATCTCTTTCTTCCGGCTCTTTTTGTTGTTCCTCACGGATATTTTCTTCTAGATCAGCAATGCTCATGCGATAAATTTCTTCCACTCTATCTTTGTTGTGTTCGATCCATTCTCGTCGGTGATTCCGCTCGGCATACTGGTACAGGAAGGCTATGCCCAAAGCGACCGTCCCTGCGATACCTGTGATAATTTTGTTTCCCGTGGAAATTTGAACCCCCCGTCGAGGCGCTAGCTGCTGATGAGTATCAATTCGATTGACCATAAGGATCGGTACTCAGTATCAGCCATTTAAGGCATTTTTCAAGCGTTTTCCCCGGTGAATATTGGCAGAACGATGTGCCTCGTCCCGCAGACGCATGAGGAGAAAACGAGCTTCGGAATCTTTGTGAAAGGGCAAAGGATCACGATTTTCCGGCATAAATACTTCTTCCTCACGCTTCGCGAGGCTGATGATGGGGATCATAAACTTCATGGCTTTAAGGACTTCGACCCCCACTGCAAGTTGTCCTTTGCCGCCATCGAGCACAAGGAGATCAGGGGGGCTGCTGAGTGATTTGTCTGTCTTGTGATCTTTGGCGATATACACCATGAGGATGGTTGATGGTGTTGTATTCGCGAAGAGAGGAGGCGTGTCGATGACGTGCCGGAATCCAAGTGTGGCATATTGCTCCTCACATTCCGGAGGAATTGCTGTATAGATCTTTCCCGTTTTTTCCTGCGTGAGAATTTTACGGATCATCAAGCTCTCTATTGCACTATCGCGATGATCGTCATCGAGCCACGGTGTTGCAATTTCCACAATGCTCTTTGTATGACGAACGGCGCGCAAGAGGCCGATGATTATTCCATCCTCGCGCACGACGTAATCTTCGACATTCTTCTCTTCCTTTTGCAGATATTTTGGATGCCGCTCAATGATTGCTTCGACTGATGCCTTCTCTCCCTTTTTCACTTTGCCAAATGTAATGCTGCGGGAACTCCATACGTCTTCCTCCCTCTTTATATGTGCCGCAAGATGTCGCAGACGACGCGAGAGTACCTCCCGTAGCGATTTGTAATCATCGATCTCGCCCTTTCGGATCGAGCGAAGTGTGAATGATCGGTAATCGCTGTTTTTGGCTTTGCCATCGACAAATACAACCATGCTGCCGACAGTTTCCGTTCCGCCAAGGTGCGAAATATCGTAGCATTCGATGCGCTTTGGCTTAGCAGGCAGATCCAATATTTCTTTAAGTTCCATAAGCGCGTCATCCACTTTTTTCGTCGTTGCCTCCCACCGCGCAAGCTGTTGACGCACTTTTTCCTCCGCATTTTTTTCCGCCATCGTGAGGAGTTTTGATTTCTTCCCCCGTTCTGGAATATGGAGAGAGACGTTCCTACGCTTTTGATTCGTGAGCCATGCTTCGAGCGTGTCGCGCTCCTCTGGTTCCTCCGCACAGATGATGGTATCTGGGACTTCCTCTGTCGCGATATAGTACTGTGGGAGGAATTGGCTTAAAACTTCTCCGTGGGTATCCGCCTGTCCGGCAAGAGCGTAACTCCGCTCTCCCACGAGTTTTCCACCGCGCTCGCGAAGAACAACGACATGGGCCTTGTCCGAAAGAAGCGCTACGCCGAAGTAATCTGTATCTGCGCCGGAGGTATCGGAAACAATTTGTTGCTCTTCCAGAGATTCGATGTAGTTGAGCGTATCGCGCAGCTTTGCAGCTTCCTCAAACAGCTTCTTTTCCGCTGATCTTCGCATTTTCTCTTTGAGTCTTTCGGTAACGCCGGTTCTGTCTCCCTTAAAAAACTGCATCACTGCTTCGATGCGATTGCGATACTCTTCCTCTGTGATCTTGCCGCAGCAGAGGCCGTTACATTTGCCGATTTGGGAGTCGAGGCACGGCTTTAAATTGCTTTCCTCGAGCGAGCGAGTTCCGTCAGAGCGGAACGAGCGAGTCGAGAGGCCTCTCGACTCGGCGCCTCTTGGCGCCTTGCTCCTGCCTTCGCTCTTGCTTCCCACTTCGCCCTTCGGGCTTCGAGGGACAGGTCGGCGGGCAGGCGAGGAGAGTGGTTGTTTATTTAGTAGATCCAATGACCTCTTACACGCCCTCCACCCATACACATCGTGCAGCATATCGAGCGTGCGATGGATGTGATGTGCGCTCATGAACGGTCCAAAATATTTGGCTCCGTCTTCCTCCATTCTTCGTATGATGCTCACAGTGGGATATGCGTCCTTCATGCTCATTCGCACGTACACATAGTTTTTATCATCCTTCATGAGCACGTTGTACTTTGGCTTCAACTCTTTAATGAGGTTTGTTTCCAGCATCAGAGCTTCGATTTCCGTTTCCGTCACTGTCCAATCGACATCAGTAATTTTTTGGAGGAGTGCCAATTTCCATGGTCCTATCGAAAGATCAGGTTTTTTTTGAACGTAGCTCTTCAGGCGATTCTTCAGATTTTTTGCTTTTCCTACGTACAGCACATCTCCATTATCACCGATCCAGCGATACACCCCCGGCGTTTGTGGGGCTTTGGTGATGCGTGCACGGAGCTCCTTGAGGCGAGTTTCTGCTTTTCCCAATGCTTGAATCTTTTTCGGCATACTGAGAGTATACAGGCCATGCAGTGTATTATTGATCCGCAGATCTTGGAGAAAAATTCGGGATTGATGGTTGGTGTCCTTGTTGTAAAGGGCGTCGATAATGTTGGTGCTCATAGCGATATTGTATCGCTCCTCCGCCAAGCGGAGACTAACGTCAGTGCTTCACTCACCATCGAAACATTCAAAGATCATCCCAAACTCAAAGTGCTCCAAGAGGTGCATCAGGCATTCGGCAGTAATCCGAATAAATTTCCTCCCTCCGTGCAGGCACTCGTGAAGCGGGTGTTGAAGGGCGGACAGCTACCCACGATCAATCCGCTTGTGGATCTCTATAATGTCATCTCCCTCAAATATCTTCTCTGCGCCGGAGGAGAGGATACGGATCAGTGCATCGGTGATATCCACCTCACGTACGCAACGGGAAACGAGGAATTCATTGGACTTGGTGAAACGGAGAATGATCCGCCAGATGCAGGAGAAGTGATCTACTGCGACGACAAGGGCGTGATCTGCAGAAAATTCAACTGGCGAGAAGGCGATCGCACCAAACTCACGGAGAAGACGCGGAATTGCGTTCTCGTCATCGAAGCACGTTCTCCTATTCTACGGAGCGAGCTAGAGGAGGCGCTGAATGAACTCAAAGCGTTTGTCGAAAAATATTGTGGGGGTTCAGTTCGCACAGAGATTCTGGATCAGAATCATCAATCATGCGATCTTTGATCGCAGCGATACTGCTCCTCCGTACCGCACACTCTCGGTGCCATACCTCTTCCGGAGACTATCAAGCGCCGATTGGAGTGCTATGGTTTCTTCGAGTGACTCCGGTTCCTCAAACAGCGAGATTTGGCGGCATCCATTTGGGCGGAAATCGGAGAGGATGAGGCCGGTTTGGGTAAAACGAGTTTGGGTTAGGGCTCGGGCTTGGATGATTTCCTCAAACATTTCTCTTGCGAAAGGCATCAGGAATAATTCCTCCGCGACATATCGCCCAATGACGCGCTCCGCGGAAATTCCACTCCGATAATCCGCACCGCGAACCCACACACCGATTCGTGCACATTCGAGTCCATGGCGGCGGAGTTTTGTTGAGCAGCGCTGCAGATGAGTCATCACTTGAGAGGAGAGGAAATTGATATCGTTCGTTGCACGGAAACTCCTGCAACGAGAGATGGATTTTGGCGGTAGCGGATCCGTGATGACGGCATAGACGGGCTCTCCTCGTATTTCCTTCTGTAACTCCACGCCGATTTTGCCAAGAATTTCTCTGATGTGTTCGGTTTTTGCATGTGCAAAATCGAGCGCCGTTCTGTAGCCACCCTCCTTCATTTTTGGCGTTGAGCGCCATCCAATCCCGGGAATATCGCTGACATCCTTCACAGCGAGAAAGCGTTCGATATCGCTCTGTTCGATGATGCAAATGCCCTTCGGTTTCCGATGTTTACTTCCCATTTTGGCGAGTGTTTTCGTTGGTGCAATACCAATCGAAATCGGAAGATCAAGGAAAGTAGAGGCTTCGTATTGGATTTTTTGAGCAAGAGCATAAAAAACGTCATGCTGAGCGAAGTTCTGAGCATCCGTTGAGGATGCGAAGAACGAAGTCGAAGCACGTCGAGAGGTTTTAGACATCATTTCTTCATTTGCGAGGTGCTTCGACTCCACTCGCCCCGCCTCTTGGCGAGGCTCGCTCCGCTCAGCATGACGTACAGTGTGATATGCACACGAGAGATCCAAGTATCCCTCATCCGGTGATGCCCGTTCCACGCCGCCCGGACAAAACTTTTCAAACAGCGCAAAGAGCTGCTGCGTGGCATCGTATGTCGCTCTAAAATCCGCCGGCATGGCAATGGCATCTGGTACGAGCTTCCTCGCATCACGGAGGCGCATTCCTGTCTTCACGCCGCTTCTCTTTGCCTCATAACTTGCGGCAATGACGCAACCTCCTCCCATGCCAAGCGCTAGGAGAGGCTTCCCCTTCAGTTTGGGATATTTGCGTTGGAGGACGGAGGCGAAAAAGGCATCGGCATCGATGTGGGCAAACATGGCTACATCGTCCTCACCACCCCCCTCACCACTCCCGCCACTTGCAGCTCCTCCATCGCGTACAGATCAGGGTATTCTGGATTCTCTGCATGGAGGTAGTACTTTCCCTTATCGCGTGAAAGCCTCTTGAGTGTGAATTCGCCATCCAAAATACCGACGACGATTTCGCCTACCTTCGGTTCTCGTCCGCGCTCCACAATCACAAGATCTCCTTCCAAAATTCCTGCATTGATCATGCTGTCGCCTTTCACTCGGAGGAGAAACGTGCGCGAGGCATCCCGCACGAGCATATCCATGAGTGCGATGTGCTCTTCCGCTTGTTCCTCCACCGGCGCGGCAAATCCCGCGGCAATGGGACCAAAGAGTGGGAGCATCATGGCCTCAGCGGATTCCCCACGCGAAGACCGTGGATCCACGATCTTGATCCTTCCCTTTGGATCTTTTTCCAAGAACCCTCCCTTTTCCAGTACGTTCACGACTTTCGCTACGGCATTCTTGCTGCTGACGCCGAAGGCAATGGCAAGATCCGCAAGAGAAGGGGAGTAACCGCGCTTTCGCTGGAAATCCTTAATGAAGGTGAGGACGGTTTTCTGATGATCGGTGAGGGAGAGGGTGGATGGCATGCGTGGAGTATAGGTGCACAAAAGTCCACCGTCAAGTCTCACCAAAATTCTGCTTGCCGGAGCGCATAAAAGTTCTTCTGTCATGCAAGCATCATGCAACTTCTGGTGCAGCTGGAGCTGCGAGAGCTTCCTCGGGTGGCGTCGTTTCCTCCGGCATGACAGCCGGCGGTTCTTCCTCACCGATATCGATGATATCGAGATCCTTCATCTTCTGGAGTTCCATGTAGGTAATGGTCCACACGGTCTGCGTGAAGACGTGGACGTATGCAAAGAAGTAACTTGCAAAGAGGATGATGATGATCGCCGCGATCGTCGTGAAGATAATCGTGAGTGCCGTGGAGAGGAAGTAGGCAAAGAGGACACTCAAGCCGATGATGACTGCAGGAAGGACAAAGAGAACAACGGCGTTGAGGAGAATCCGGAGCGAAATGACGAGGAGCAGGAGGAAGAGGAAGAGGACATGGCTGATGTGACTAATGATGAGTTTAAAGCTGCGGCCAATCGCTGCAAAAATGCCGCTTTTCCGAATGACAATATCTTCTTCTGCAAAGATCGAGAGGAGCCGGAAAATATTCGAGAGGAACCAGAAGATAAGTGCGAGTGCAATGATAGGAATATGCAGACCAGACGGCATATACCGAAGAACGAGCGAACTGATGGTGATAACAATGGTGATATGTCCAAGAACAAAAAATTCTCGTACCGCAAAGAGTGGGAGAAAGTTATAGAGCGCGAGGACGAGTCCGCCTTTCACCTCTTCCTTCTTATGCGACTTGGCAGCAAGGCCGATAATGGCTCCAAGACACATCTTGGGGATAAAAATTTCGAGGATGACGAGGAGAATGAGAATGGTAATGAACGTGATGAATCCCCAGAGGGGCAGCGCTTGCATCAAATATTCCTCCACGGCAAAAAAGCCTATGGGGTCTCCCTGCATGTAGGTATAGGCAAAGTAGGTCTGATAAATCAGGAGTTTGGTATCGAGGAGCGTTTCGAGGAGTTCGGACGCAAAGCCCCATGCGCGGATCTTGCGTTCGCGCTGGGTCATACTCCATGCCTCGGCGATGATCTCCCGGGGGGTCATACTATCCCGCCTATTCTACCTTATTTTCCAGAGGAAAGAGATCCTGGAAAAACCGGAACTCGTAGTCCTCCCCAAGGACAATCGTGATATCCGATGCGCGGTCTTGCAAGACGCTACGCCAAACCTCTGTCATTTCTTCCGGAGGGATTTTTAATCCTGCTCCAAAAAATTCGGCAGTATCCTTCTGTGACTCGTTTCCAACAATCACATGGGACTCTGCAAATTCTTTACGATCCGGCACGTTTGTCACCTCCACCACCTCGAAATCGAATTTGATGAATTCCCGTGCGAGCTTCCGCGCGGATCCCTCTACCGCGCCGGCATTCAGCACGGCGATCTTTGGTGCTGCAAGATAGAGTTTGCGTTTGCCAAAGTAGAGGCTCATGAGAAGCTGTACTTGTTTCCAAGTGACGGGGAATTCTGGAATCGAGACCGGTAGCATCACGAACTCATCCTCGAAGAGATCGCGAGGAGGGGAATAGAGAAGGCCTCCTTTCCATAGTTGGTCGCCGTAGAGTCCGTTCACATTATTCAGCTGCAATGTGAGGAAATTTTCTTTCTCCATATCCTTCGCGATGCCGGCGAGAGTGACAAGTTGGCGAGTTTTGATATCCGTTTGTATATGCGATGCGACGATGGAGTAGAGCTCCAAAATTTTCTTTGGGCGCTTGGCAATGCCGCTCTCCTCTACCTGCTTCATAGCAGCATGGATAATCTGCTGTTGCCGTGCACTGCGATCAAAATCACTCGTCGTATGGCGCGTGCGTGCATATTTGAGCGCCGTCGCTCCATCGAGGTGCTGCCTCCCTGCAGCGATCTCAAAAGTTTCGTAGGTGTAATTTGGTCCCGGGTATTCCGTATCGTGAATTGCTTCCGGTACATCGACATCAATCCCGCCAATCGCATCGATGACTTGCACGAATGCCTCAAAATCCACCATCATCGTGTGATGAATCGGAATACCGAGCGATACGCCGATTTCATCGGCAAGGCTTCGGAGAGCCATTGTTCCAGCTTCTTCCTTTGCCACCTCCTTCCGAATGAGTGCGATGCGCTCGTCGCGCCAGAGTGCGTTGAGTTTTCCTTTTTCCACCTCCATCTTCTCATCCGCATGGAGGAAATAGAGATCGCGCGGAAGCGAGAGGAGCGCAACACTTGCTTTCTTCGAGCGAGCGCCATCAGACGCGAGTCGAGAAGCGATGGGATCGATGCTCGCGATGATGATCGTATCCGTGAGGTCCTGCCCCGTTTCATCTCCCTGTCCGAGGAGAAGAATGTTCGTGATGCCTTCATTCGTCGCCTCGAGCGGCGTTCCTGTGATACTGAGCGCAGAGGAGAGCGATACGCCTCCGAGTTTGATGAGGAGCGATACCACAAGGAGGAATACCGTGAGTGCCACAATTGCCGCCGTTCCCACTGTGATCGCCTTTCGCATCCGAAGTTCGCGCTTTTTACGCTCCTCAAATTTTTTTCCAAGCGCAAAGAGCGGACGAATAATCATCAATGAAACGCTGAGGAGCGCATGCCAAGGAATCTGATGTCGTGTTTTCTTCTTCCTCGAATCGATGGGGCGCGTAGAGAATGACACTTGTACTAAAGGGAACGAAGTATGCCGGAGGAGGATACAGGAAAATGACTCTCTCGAAGATAGTGATTATTCCCTCGGCATACATCCGCACCCGCAGGTATTGCTAAATGCTTCCATTCCCTCCGCGCATGCAAAGCGGATGAGCATGCACTGATCCGGATCATTGGAAACATACTTCACACCGGCATTCGATGCATCCGGACAGACGCCGCTCACGGGATCAGGGGAAACAAAGGGCAGTGCACCTTGTTCTTCCACCGTCACTTCATCCGCACTCTTGATGCCCCATGCCGAGATTGTGTAGAGCGAATCATCGATGCGCACGATGCGTTCGATGTCCTTGCCGTACACATAGCCTCCTGCCTTCAGCCAATCATCATTCGTGTAGTGCGTGACGGTTCCGCGTAGTGTAAAGCCGTTTGCGACATCAATGGTGTAGACCTGCGCACCTTGGAATACGGGATCGCCATACGCGCTCGCGGGATCACCGTAGTACTGTTCTGGATGCAGAATCTTGTGGATGCGAACGGGGAACGCGAGGAGGCTCCGATTCTTCTCAAAGAGGAGTGCTTTGGGATTCTGGAGTAGGGGACTATCGGTTCCTCTTTCACCAATAACAAGATTATGGAGCTCTTTTGGATTTTTGACATCCGATACATCAAAGAGCGCGATCTTCATGCCCTGTTGCCATGCCAACGTGCCATCTTTTGACACCACCGCTTCCTTCCCGAATCCAAGGATATGGTTTTCATCGTAGGGATGCAGATAGTCGCTGTATCCCGGAATTTTGAGTTGTCCGAGAATTTTGGGATTTCGCGGATTGGAGGTATCGATGACGAAGAGGGGGTCGATCGTGCGGAAGGTCACCATGTACGTACGGCCACCGAGGAAACGCGTGGAGTAGATTCTCTCGCCGGGTGCGATATCCGTGATCGATCCTACAGTTTCCATATCGCGATTGAGGACGTACAGGCTATTTGTCGAAGGCTTCTGCACGGAACCATTCATGCTCCACTGTTGATCCAATGTTGTCGCGATGCGGAAGTGATTTTCGTATTCATCCATCGAGAACTGATTGAGAATTCTGCCCGACACTTTTCCCTGCGCCTGGAAACTCACGCCATCCTCGGTAAAGGCAAAGCGGTAGAGGCGAGTCTGTTCCTGCGAAGGCGTTTCTGCATTCCTATTCCATATGTAGTTCCAATCGGTTGCGGCAACGTAGAGATTTTCGAGCGAGGAGTACACATTTTCACCGTTGCCAAGAACTGCCGTCCGCTCCACATCTGCATTCGCATCATTCAGGGGGATAACGCTGACGATCAAGTACGATGGGGAGGGGACACGCGGCAAGATCACAACATCGCTGCACTTCACCGCTGCTTCCGCCACATCACCATGCGCGGAGTCTTTCATGAGGGGAAGAAAATCTGTTTCGGAGGTAGCTTCACGGAGCGGAATAGGTCCGCCGTAGTACCACGGCGCTCTATTCGTTACGATGTACAGCCTGTTGCCGATTCTCCGCGTGGAAATTTGATTGCCTTCGAACGATACTGTGCGCTGGAGTGTTGGGTCCGTCGGATCAGAAATGTTGTAAATTTTTACAACGGTAAAGGATCGCTGCATCCACGGCCCGGGCCAGATCGCCATCTTCTCCATCACCGGTGCACCCATGATGCCGATGGGTCCTCCGCCCTGATCCCACGATGATCCAATGACAATGAGGCGATTGCCTTCGATGTAGAGGTCGCTAGGCAAAAATCCCTGTGCATCAAAGCTGATGGTTGCCGCATTCTTTAGCGCTGCAGGATTCCCAGCATCTACGATTCGTACTTCATTTTGATTGCGGATCAGGTATAGATATCTGCCATCCGTTTTTACGATATCGCCTTCATCGACACCCGCAACCTGCACGTTCGTGTGCGAATAATCACCATCTTGCGCGCTCGAATTCTCTTCGCGGGCGGAGGGTGCGGTTGCCGGTACTGTCTCTTCCATCGTGTCCATTCCTTTCATCATCATGGGATACACATTCGTTCGCATCGCTTCCTCCGTGAATGCGCGCAGATCCATGCACGATTCCGCACGCTCCGGTTTTTTACTTGCGAGGTTCACCTTCATTTCCGGATACTTCACATTCATGTAACTCTTAGCGGGCTCATCCGTTACATTCTCGGAAAGTCTCCACATCATTTCCGCCATTTCACCACGCGTAATTTTTTTGGTGAGTGCATCGATCGAAGGAGGAATTGCCGTGGAGGATTCCAAGGCTCTCGCATATGGTTCGTACCAATCGGGCGAATAGGCATTGATCTCCTGTCCGTAGGCGAGTGAGAGGATTTTCGCGGCTTCCACGAACGAAATTTCCTGCTCTGGACGGAAATATCCATCTGGGTATCCCGCGACAATCTCCTCTTTTTTAGCTGTGCAAACATATTTTGCGAACCAGTCCTTCTTCACATCCGGGAAGCAGCTCCCTGCATCCGCATCCACTTCGCCTCTGCTTTCGAGGACGATCTTCAAAAACTCCGCACGATTAATGGTCGCACCTGCTTTAAATGTTCCATCATCATAGCCCTCTACCACTCCTTTCTCTTGCAGAGCATTAATTGCCTGCTGATACGGCGTATTACCACCGACATCCGTAAAGGCCGCAAGAGTGGGAGTCACCGTACTCATCACGACTGCGAGCAGAGCAAAAAGTGCGATAGAGCGGAGAAGCTGCATGAGACGAATGGGGAAGATGATGTAAGCATAGCGCATGGCGAGGCAATGGACTATGTTGCTTCTTCGATGACGGGTTCGGTGACCATTTCTTACATGTATACTATTCAATTGAATAGTATAATAGTGCTGCTCAAGGTGATTTGACAATAATCAAAATGATTGTTATTGTATCGTCATGGCTGAAGCGCCTTCTTCATCGCATCCAGAAGGGCAAAATGATGCATCACATCCGAATCGGAGGGATTTTCTAAAGGAGGCAGCTCTCATTTTTCCATTCGCAGCAGCATTAAATGGAGTCGCAGCGGAGGCTCAGGAAAAACCTTCACACACAGTAGGGCTTGATGCAAAGTTCATAGGGAAGGGAGGACCGCATATTCCTCAGCGCATTCAGGTTGATTTAGAAAGTGGAGAAGATAATCGTTCCTCTATGGAAAGGGATGTTCGTCCGGGACAGCAAGGCATCATCGAACTTACGTTGACGAAAGGCAGGCATACAATCGATGTTCGTCCGCTTGTTACCCGTAATGGCGCAGAGCGCGCGGAGCTTTCCTCCATGAATCCGGAAGTGGGGTTCACCACCTATCGAGTCCCCGATAAGAAGGGGGGATTTGTACGTATGGAAAGCGGCGCAACGATTACAGTGGATGGGGATAGGGAGATTCCTATTGGTATTGAACCTGCAATCGAATTGAAAAATATTGTTTTTCTCAAAACTGGAGAAAAAAGCGGATTGAATGTGAGGCGTAGTGCGCTCGTACTCCCGCCGGATGAAACCGATAAAGAGAAAAGAAAAGGGATGCTTCGCATTGCACACGAGGAAAGCGCAGAGAATTTTCCGTACACGGTGAATGTTTTTAAAATTGAACAGAAAGATGGTGCCACTGCTGTTACGCGCGTGCATTCAATCATTTCGAATGGTGGATCGCTTCCGGAGGAGAAGGAGATTCAACTCGATCCGGGTACATATGTGTTTATGGTAACTCCCAATCGTCCGCACTATAATCAATCATCCCTTGTCACGCTCAAGGGTGGGACGAAAGAACTCAATGCACGACAACTCCAGTTTCTTGGAACTCCAGTCGTCGTGAAGGCAGGGCAGGAAGTTATCGTAACCGTGGAGCAACACAATAAACCGTATAACACTACTGTTGGAGAATTCTCTGCTAAAGATGGCGGCCCTACTGTTCGCATGTTAATGATTTTTCCTCGCGGGTACCCTGCGATGGATGATCTCGATAAGCCAAAGCAGGACACATTCGAGCGAGCAGTACAGAAGAGCGATCTCCTCACGCTCCATATGAAAGGAAGGGAGAAATTTGTGAAAGAGCAGGTGGATACCGTCATGGAAACGATTTTCGATCCTGCAAAACAGAATACCTACGAGTGGCGCAAATCAGTCATTCTCTACAGCCGACCGAATGCTACCGGCAACTCCTCCGATGCGGTGCGAGGAATGAGCATCAAAGAATTTGGCGCACTGGGGGATGACGAAAAAGCAATGCATAAAACCATTGTCCGCGCGCGCCTCACAGAATTTGTGACTCAGCTCTTCGAAGAGAATATGCAGCAGCCCTACAGAAGCGAAAACGCAGCTGCGCTCTTGCAAATGGCAAGGGGGCATCTTAAAGATGATGCGATTCCAGTCTTACCACGGCACATGGATAAGAATGAGGCTGTGGACAGATTTGGTGCCAGGTACATCGATATGTTGAAGAAGAGGGAATGAAACAACCGCTCTATAAATTTGCAGCCAAAATCCTGGCGAGAATCACTTTCTATCGGTATACCGTTCACAATTATGAATAGAGCAGAATCGTTTATCACATATGATTTCCATGACACAGTCCTCCGTGCCCATGAGTGTATTCAGGTGACTCCACATGATGCAGATATGGCAAATGATCACGATCTCTTAAGCGTACAGGAAGATGTTCAATGGGCGATACGCATGGTGATTACGGAAGCCGTTCTTTTACAAGCTTTTAAGGAAACGGAAGAGACTATGTCTCTGGAAACAGAAGGACTCATTGTTGTTGCGGATCGCAAGATCAGCAATCCATCATTCATTTTGGAAATTATGGAGTACTTGCAAAATAAACGGGATATTCCTCAGTGCCGTTCGGTAGACATGCAATCACTGCAATTTTCAATCAGGCGGTCATTTAATGAAGTATGCCGATACCTCCGTGAAGGCATGCGAAGGAGGAAAAAATCACGACATTGATTTTCGTGCAGTATATCACGTATACTTTCGATGCATTTCCCCCATGTTCATCATGACAAAACTCCAGGAATCAGCACTCATTGCTCTCCGCCTCATTATCGGTGCGATCTTCATTTATGCGGGGTACGGTAAGCTCATGTTCTGGTCTGCCCCACCGGAGGGAACACCAGCGGGGATGGTCTACTTGATTCAGTTCCTCTCGATCGTCGAGCCGCTCGGCGGCATAGCGCTCATTGCAGGATTCCTCACGAAGTGGGCTGCGGCAGGTCTTGCCATTATCATGGTGGGAGCAGCCGTATTTGTTCGCGTGCTCATGAAGACTGCATTCTTCACCTCTCAGACTGGATCTGGTATCGATTACATCGTGCTCATCTTCGCAGGCTGCCTTGCGCTCATTGCGTACGGAGGCGGCAAGTGGACGGTGGATGCGATGTGGAAGCGTTAATCAGAGAGGATATTGCCATTACCATCTACTTTTACAAGAATAGAGGGATGAGGAGTGACATATCTCTGTGCCCCCTTTTCCACATCCACCCTCACATGGCCATCCGGAAGCAGTGCTGTCACTTTTCCATACTGCTCACTTGATGCTTCATATTCCGGCATATACACCCTGTCTCCAATTTGTATGGAAGGAGAATTTAATCGTAATTTAAATTGCTGAACCATTTTTGAATCACCGAGGTTTATTCCAAATGTTTTCCGAATTCCAAATTTTCCATATATTTCCTGCAAGGAAAGTCTCTCGCCATAACGAAGAGAAGTCATTTGCTCTACAACAACCGGCTTACCATCTACTTCGATAATAAAGCGCCTTGGGCAGCCTTTTGCAACGTGCGTATTTTCGAGATTTGTGAGCCCATTGCCAAAGGCATCTTTGTACCTTGCTTGTGATTCTGCAGATCTTGGCGCAGGTTTTAGTGGCTCTGCTGCCGGTAGTTGAGTCGAAGGAGTGGGTGGCTGCACCGGTGATTTAGGTTTGATGTTGAATGATGGAGGCATAGGAGGCTGTACGTTTGTGTTGAGCCGAGAAGTTGGACCTATGACATTGGGAGGTTGTATCCATGGTCTGTTTGGAAGGGGAGGTGGTTTCGCTGATTGATTCCATGCCTCCGGGTCTGCAATGCGTAGGGGAGGAGAAGGTGGTTGTATGGATGGTGGAGGAGGTATGCGTAACCTCGCTCCCGGAATCAAAAGTTCAACTACTTTTCCATTTGGACCGTTTGTGCGAATGAAGTAGTCATTCCCGCTCCTTTTCATAACTCTGCACAGTTGGCTCTGTACTGTTTCACCGATACGTACAGTTACTTCTCCAAGAGGCTGTCTGCCACTACTGAGTGCTCCATCAAAAAAATCTAATGTTTCTTTCACATTGCGTCCTTGTACAGCAGGTTTCCCTGCGCCGCCGGAATCGAGAATATCAATTGCGGTTTGATGATTATCTTTAAATGCTTCTGCGAGCTCTCGCTTTTTTGCAAACGCTTCTCCCGGTTTTAAAGCATCAATTTCTCCTTTTCCTTTTTTATGCGCAGCGAGAATGGCACCTCGTTCTGCAGGAGAGAATTCCCTTCCCGCCGCTTCTTCGAGAATTGCGATACGATCAGTTTCGGATAGTGTTTCTGCTTTCTGTGCTTTGAAGAAATCTTTCAGTTCACTGAGTGCTTCTTGCCTTGATTCTCGCTTCTGTGGATTTTCTAATCCGCGAAGCTTCTTGTTTGCTCTTTGCGCTCGGTCCAATCCTTCCCCCACGTTTGCAGTTTCCATCAAGTTATCCTTTTTTGTCGTGATGATTTCATCTGCGAACGTGCGCAAAATTTCTCCCCTCTCTTGTGGGGCTATGGAACTGATACTGTCGCGTAAATCATTGGGTGTATAGCCTTTCGGTGATGTGCACCTCCCTTGCTTTGCAAGTCCTCTGAGTTGCATAGAGACCACTCTGAGTGCCATTGGTTGTTCGATATCGTATTTGTCCTCCGCTGGCCTATTTAACCCCATTTCCATTTGTTCATTGAAGAGAGAATTTTTGCCTTCGAGCGCCAAGAACTGAACAGCATGAGGCGCGATTTCATCTGCCATGTTATCGGTATGATTATCCCCTCGTAGATTGTGAACACGCTCATGAATGAATTCTCCCATGAGGAATTCACTTACAATTTCTGGCGATTGCTCTCCAGATTCTATGCTTCTGAGTAAATCTTCGACTCTTCGATACGAAACACGAGTGCCAAAAGTGTTGCCTTTTTCCATGCCAAATCCTTCTTGCCCTTCAATAACAAAACCATTGTTGATTTCTCTCTGTGGGCGAAGAAACTTCTCAGCTTTATAGAATGCTTCTACCAGAATTTTTTCTGCTCGTAGAAAAATATTATGCTCTTTTGTGCCGGGAGCGCTTTTCATGTACTTGTACGTGAGTGAATTTTTTGGAATATTTGCATTTACCCCAAAAACGCCTTCTGGATTTAGTGTTATCCATGTTGCACTTACTCTGTCTTTGCCAGCTGAGTAGACCTCTGATCGCGCAAATATTGGTTTTTTTGCGTTGTTCCATGCTCTACGATGGGTATTCGATATCGAGCTTCGTTGCTCGATATACAGTTGTTTGTCAGTTGCAGATATTGGCTCTAATGTGAGTTCCCGAATGGCAGCAGTATCTTGTATTGTTTCTAAACGGTCTGTTTCTTGTTTCTCTATTTTCTTCATTTCCAAACGTTCTCCTGCATCAGTTTTCTTTTTCGCAGGTCTAAACATCTTTCCCGTCAATGTCTCCACGCTTGCGTGTCCGACCTTCAGCGCACCGACCGAGACATACGCATGCAGGAGCTCCTCGCCGAAGTTCTCGTAGAATTCATTAAGATTTCCGTTCATTGCGCCGTTCTGCGCTGCTCCCATTACCATCATTGCCGCGGCTTCGATGTGGCCTTTCACGAGGAGGAGTTCCGCTGTTTTCCGTGCCGGTTCGGAGGTGATTTTTGCGAAGCAATTTTTGAGGACTGTTGTTTTCAATATCCGATCGCCTAGTTTTCCGGCTCCGTGGAAGAGTCCGAGTGTTGCAGCAGACCATAGGATGCGATTGCCCCAATCCGGCAAATCTTTTGGATATTCGCCTTTGAGCGTTGAGTGTACGACTTCGAATGCGGCACCCTCGACGAGTCTTCCACCTGCCCACGCTGCAGTCTTCTTGGCACCTGCGGTGATAGCCTGCCGCGCAGTGAGTTTGGCACCCTCTTTAAAAACAGATACTGTGAATATTCTCATCATCATCGAGCTTGCAGCCGCAGTCATCCCAACTCTTACAGCACTTGCACTGCCGCCACTCATCATAATAAGCGGCACATTGATTGCGACTTCATCCATGATCATATCGAAGTGCGCATCGGTGACATTGAAGTATTCTCTCTGTGGGTCGAGCATGTCGTTGTACTGCGTCCAGATGTCTAATTTTGCACCTTTAAGATTGGATGGGTCGATTTTTTTTGCGATTTCGACATTCAGGAAAGCGCGGTTTTTTTCTTTCTTGAGTCCAGCTTTTACTTGATTGATCTGCTCATCGGTCATTGGCTTCGCTCCTTGTTTGAGCAGAGTGTCAGAAGGGTTTCGCCAGCCATCGATATGGCGCATAACGAGTTCGGTAGATGCAACTTCCGCTTGGTAGGTGCAATCATCTCTTTCCTGCTTTGTGAGCGTTGCCTCAATCTTTGCGAACTCTTCGTGCAGAATGTTTTCCGCATGTATCGCCGCTCCATCGTAATTTTTTACGACACGGAGGTACGACATCAGCTGATTCTGTTCAATCAATATTTCTTCTTCGTTCTTCGCATCCGCAAGGCGAAGATCGTACTTCATTGCCACTCGTTGGAGGAGAGGATATTTTGCAGTTACACGGCCAATATTTGTCTTACCCTGCAATAATTCCTGCACGATTTTTGGATAATCATTTTCGTAAAAACTTTCGATCTCCGCTTTTAACGCCTTCTGTATATCAGTTGATGTTCTAAATCCCATGGCATTATACATTTGCGGTATGCCAAGTCTTCGTCCCCATTGGATGCCCTTTCCGCCTCTTGATGTCGGGTCCTCCAACTGCGCGAGCGTTTCATCGAGGATGGTTCTAAAAATATCAAGCTGCTGCATATGAAGCCGAATATGCTGTGGGAGCGCATCATGCGAAGCAACAGCCTCGAGAATTTGGCGTTTTTCCGCTGCTGAAAACTGGTTGAGGACATCATTCTCTCTTTTGCTTTCCGGAAGTTTGGCAAATCCAGATTGCTTTGGCGTTTGGATTTTCAGCTGTTCTTGGAGCCATGCATCCGCAGCTCGCTCTTCATTTTTTTGCTCCTCTTCGTGCTGTTTTTTTACCAATCGCTTCTCATCTTTTTTCTGATTTTTTTCATAATCATCCACATCAAAATCTTTACTTACAGGCGAATCTCCTTTTGAATCGGAAGGATTAGGGAGATCAACATTTTGGAAGAGAAGGCGTGATTCTTTGTGCATTTTTTTAGGTTCGACAAATCTGATTATTGTACCATTTTTTAGCTGTTTTTGGAACGGTTTTTGGTACGAGAAAAGGTGATGTTTTGCACCGTGATTGATTGGTGGGCGACGGAAGACTTGAACTTCCGACCTCGACATTATCAGTGTCGCGCTCTAACCAGCTGAGCTAGTCGCCCATAACCATCAGCCTAGGCTGATAGTCGCCTGTGATATGAATGATACTGAGGGTTTCACTATCCGTTTCGGCGGATAGTTATTCACAAAGCCAGTAGAGGATACGGTTCCTGTCCTTTTGCTTCAACCTGATTTAAGGGATCTTTTATTGGTAGAGGCTGTGATCACCGATTTTTACGAGTGCAACGGTATCTTTGGATTCATATTCATAGATGATGCGGAACTTATAATTGACGGAAAAACTCCAGTATCCCCGCAATTTTCCTTTCAATTTGTGTGCCTTCAGTGATGGATGTTCCGGCTTTTCTTCAAAAATGGCAATCTTCTCTACTGCTTCCTCTTGAAGTGGGGGGAGGCAATTTTCCCAGTTCTCGGAGTAACGATGGTTTGAATCTCGATAATATCATATACTAGTGTTCATCGGAGGAAATGCTGCGTATTTCGTAACCAATGGCCACAATTTCCGTTCTAATGATGGCATGCAGCATTCTGAATCCTCACTGGCTTTTACGCCCGCAACGCACCGTGAGGTACTGCGGTTTATCTGGCACTACGTGCGCCGGCATCGCGCCATACTCATATGGTTGGCGATCTGTCTTACGTTGCAGATAGCGCTCGAACTTTGGCAGCCATTTTTCTATAAAGAAGCGGTAGATACGATTGCGACTCATGGAGCAGGGGATCGCGAGTCTCTCCGTTTTGCGATGTTGATGGTTCTTGGCGGAGTCGCTGTGGCGCTCGGCCACAATACATTCCACGAAATTGGGAATAGAATGCTCTCATGGGTGGAGACGCGCGTCATGACTCGCGCGCATGCGGACGTGTTTGCGCATGTTCAACGGCTTTCTACGCAATTCCATGTGAATAGTTTTGCAGGAGGGACATCGCGGAAGATTGGGAGAGGCGCCGATGCGATCGAAAATATTCTCGATCACATCTGGTTCAATTTTTTGCCTCTCATTTTGGAGGTGATTGGATTCATGATCGTGCTTTCGCTCTATGCGCCGCTCATCGGTGTTACCATCATCATTGGCATGGCTGTCTTCATTCCATCATCCATCGCGATCAACCTCTACCA
The DNA here is from genome assembly GCA_035289645.1 of Candidatus Peribacterales bacterium. Classification (GTDB taxonomy): domain Bacteria; phylum Patescibacteriota; class Gracilibacteria; order Peribacterales; family Peribacteraceae; genus DATDWC01. The sequence goes on along the minus strand of DATDWL010000007.1, from coordinate 285,363 downwards.
TGCCAAGTTCCATATTTGGACCAATGAGCAGGATACGAGGGTAACGGCGAGCCTTGTGGATGCGATTACCGGCAATCCCACCGTGAAGGCGTTTGGTGCTGAAAATTTGGAAGATGAGCGCCATGGAACAGTGCTTCGCGAGTTGCAGCGTCGACTATGGCAGACATGGCGACTCGGTCAGATTATCGGTTGGTGCCACAACACGCTCCTCATTCTCCTCGAATGTGCGGTTATGTTGCTTGCCGTGTGGCTGTGGTATCGCGGAGAGTTTACTGCCGGCGGATTCATCATCGTCATTTTTTACATTGGGAGATTGTGGGGCTACATGCGCGACATCGGCAAGAATGTACGCACCTACCTCCGTGCCGTTGCGCATACGCAAGAAATGGTGGGGTTGTACCAGTTGCCGCTTGCGATCATGGATGAACCCAAGGCCACCGTGCTTCGCGTTCCACGCGGAGCTATCGCATTCCGCGATGTCACATTTGCGTACGAGAAGGCAGGACATTCTGTGTTCCAAAACTTTTCGCTCGATATCGAAGCCGGAGAAAAAGTTGCGCTCGTCGGTCACTCTGGCGGTGGGAAGAGTACGCTCGTCAAACTCCTTCAGCGGCTCTACGATGTTCAGTCGGGATGCATTACGATCGATGGCCAGAACATTGCGGAGATTACGCAAGGGAGTTTGCGCCGCAGCATAGGTCTTGTACCGCAGGACCCGATTCTCTTCCATCGGTCGCTTGCGGAAAATATCGCATATGGGCATCAGCATGCATCACTTGCATCCATCATGGATGCGGCAAAAAAGGCACATGCGCATGAATTCATCGAGAGGCTCCCGATGGGATACGAGACGCTCGTCGGCGAACGCGGAATCAAACTAAGCGGCGGCGAACGCCAGAGAGTCGCGATTGCGCGAGCAATTCTTGCAAATACACCCATCCTGATTCTCGATGAAGCAACGAGTTCGCTCGATTCCATGTCCGAGAAATATATCCAGGATGCCTTGGAATTTTTAATTCAAGGCCGCACGACAATCGTCATTGCGCATCGCCTCTCCACAATCAAGAAGGTCGATCGCATACTCGTGATCGAAGGAGGCTGCATTGTGGAAGAGGGGAATCATAATGCGCTCATCCGAAAAGAGGGGGGCGTGTATCGCGGATTTTATGAGCTACAGGCGGGAGGGTTTATTGGGGAGTAGGGAATGAAAGGTTTCCTTCATACGTCATGCTGAGCGAAGCGAGTTTGTCCGCCGAAGGCGGATGAACGAGCGCAGTCGAAGCACTTCGCGAGTAGAAATACTGCTTCCAGTCGCGAGGTGCTTCGACTTCGGTGCGCAGTCTCTCGACTCAGCTTGCCCTGAGTTTATCGAAGGGCTCGAGAAGAGCGCACCTCCGCTCAGCATGACGTGCTTATGGAATATTGTTTCCAAATAATTCCTTCTCCAATTCCTTCGTCCTTTTTCGTGCCAATTTTGCCCACTCAGATTCTTTGCCGTTGCCGTACCGATCCATGAAGTCGTCGAACCGTTCATCCAAACTTACTTCCACATCGTACTTTACTCGTTTATCCGCATAGTTAAGGAGTTTCTGTTCGATCGTTTGTATGCTTTCCGGTGCATCGGTCATGGCATGGAGGCCGTGAGGGCGGATGATGGCGCCGATTTCCGGATACCCTTGCTCCGTGATAAACGACGCGCATGCAGTCTCGTGGGATGCAGGATACTGCTTTTTGATCCGATCCCAATGCAATTGGGTCTCTGCATCCGCTGCTTTCGCATGCGGAATTTTCTTCTGCACTTCGGGTTTAAAATCGATGAAGCGAAGCAGGTCGTGGAGTTCTGCCGCGCGCGTGAGTGCCATAAGCCGAACGGGTTTTCCTCTTCGGATGAGTTCTTCACCGAGTTTTCTCGCCATTACCGCTACCGCATCACAATGTTTGCCGATGTGGGTGGGGAGTTTCATTTCCTCTCGCCATGCTTCGATCTGAACTCGATCTGGAATCGCGATGTCGTTGAATAAGATCGTGATAGTTCGATCGGTTGCAGAGAGTTCGGCGATAGTGATGGCAATGCCGTTTTCTTCGAACGAAGAAAACAATCTCTCACTCCACTCAATAACTCGCACCCCGGGAAAATCTTCGCTTTCTGTAACAATGCGTTGCGCCTCCTTCTCTTCCAGACGATAGAGATCCATGTGAAGCAATAGGTTGTCGTAGCGGTTCTCGATTGCGTACGTAGGACTCAGTATTGCCTCTGCTATTCCAAGGCCTTGTGCAATGCCCTTCGTCAGAGTTGTTTTCCCTGCCCCGAGCTCTCCTGCTAGTGCTATCAAAATACTCTTCCGATAGAGAGTTGCATTTAGCGCAATACCAATCTGGAATGTATCAAATTGACTATTTGAAGCCAAATTTATGTGCTCAGAGCATGTACTTTTTACCATAAATATTGTAGAATATACATGTAAAACAAATATGGCATTTAGTCGACATCCATTTCAGGCATTTGCACTCTACAACGAACCTCACGAATCCATTAGAGGATTTTTGAGTAAGCGCTGGTCGTTCTGGCTTGCGCTCTTTTCGTGCATTGCGTTCCTCGTCGGCAACATGGTCGGGCAGCATGGCTTTTCGGCATTTTGGAAGTCAGTGTGGGGGAAAGAGCAGCCGATCGAAATCGTCTACGAAGGCATGACCGTACCGATCCAGCAGATTCCAGACCCCGATCGCTGGTCGCCAATGAATAATCATACCCAGAACTTCGATGCGGTCCCCAAAGATATGTTTGTGCCGCTCCCTGAGTATCGCGAAACAAGGAAGTGCGGAGAGGAAGCAGAACTCGATCAACGTGTGTACTCCACGCGCTATATGGGTGATTACGAAGGGGGAGGCGATTACTGCGGAAGCCATGCCGATGTTGATATTCTTGCGCCAGATGGTACGCCCGTGGTTGCCGTTGCGAACGGTACAATCAATCGCGTTGATAATCGCTCATCGGGATTTGGTAACAGCATCGTTCTGGAAATTCCGAATGCTCCCCATCCCGATCATCCAAAACAGATCACAACGCTCTTTGCGAGCTACGGTCACCTTGGGACGATCATGGTTCAAGAAGGCGAAGTAGTACGTAAAGGACAGCAGATTGGTACCACGGGTGATACAGGATTTTCGACTGCTCCTCATCTTGATTTCCAGCTTGCGAAAGACACTGCGCCTTTTGTTCCCTTTTGGACGTTTACGACATCGGAAGCAGCGAGAGCCGGATACGATTTTGTGGAGGCAGTGAATAACGGACTTGGGAAGGATACCGGCATCGAACACACTGTGAGCCCTCTCGTCTACATCCAATCCCACGCGATGGATGCGAAGAGTGTGGAAGTGGCGGTCGAGCCGCCATCGAGGATCGATGTGGCGACGCAGCGGAAACAGGATCGCTTGAGTTCTTCGTCGCCGTCTGTCGATGTGGTTGTTACTGCAACGAAGAAAAGCGTGAAGGAACGCGTCATCGAAAGCATTCAATCAATCTTTTCTGCAAGACGTGCAAACCGCCTTGCCGTAAGAAACGCTAGACTTACGAGTCGCGTCCAGCCGCAATTGGTCGCTGTGCTTCCTCCTGCAGAACAGACATCCTCTTCTTCGCCATCTGCGGCGAGTTCGTCGTCTGATGCATCTTCATCTGCCGCTGCGGTCGTTGCCGAGGAGGCAGTGCTCGAGCAGCATTTACAGACACCAGTGGCAGAACCATCGATCTTTATAGATGTAGCGGCGAACATTTCCACCGCCGAAACGGATATTCCCATGCCAAAAGGAATGGGGACGGTGACAGAAATCACCATGCTCCATGATGGAGCATTCAGTGGTGATTGGGAGCAGATCGTCCTCTTTGCACGCGATAAGGATGGTCGCTTTGTGCGGGAAGTCGACTTTGAGGGAGAGCTTTGGATGAAGACTGCTTTTGGAACCGCTGAGTTTTCGCCTGCAACACTCACGAAGGAGCAATTTGATGATCGAGGGAAGGCCATCGTACGCATGCTTCCCCAGAAGAACGGCAAAAAGAGCATCGTGCCTACCATTGCCGGTTCGTTCTCCGTGCGCGGCGAGCCACTGGTTTTTCATCCTGCGGAAGGACTCAATGGCCAATCGGCCCGGGTGACGCAGGTCGACGGGCAAAGTGGCGGAGAAGAAGTATCACTCCAAAAAGTAGGAGAATAGCAATAAACTTTTGGAACGTACTGAGAAAGAGTGCCGTGATGCCGAATGCCATGCCGAGGAGTACCGTGAGTGCGATTACTTGTCTCTCGTTCCATCCTTTTTTTAAGAGTCTGTGATGGAGGTGATCAAGATCTCCTTTGAATGGGGATCGACCTTGGAGCATTCTCGTAAGGAGAACGAGAATGGAATCGATGAGCGGCAATCCAAGGACGAGGAATGCTGTTGCCACTTTTCCTCCCGCGTAGATCGAAAGTGTTCCGAGCATCAGTCCAAAGAACATTGCACCGGTATCGCCCATCACGACTTTATTTGGAGGAAAATCAAAAATCACGCTTGCAAGCGCAATACCCGCAAGGATGAAGGCGATCATGGCGATCGTTGGCTGGTTCACTCTCTCACTCATACTTAAAAATCCGATCGTGCATGCGCCGATCACAGAGAGGATGCTCACTTGCCCCGGAATACCATCGAACCAATTGAATGCGTTCATGGTGAGCAGAAGCCATGCCACTGTGAAGACGCCGCTCAAGAGAGGTAATGGTCCAAAAAAAGCCGAAGGGATATCGATCGTATCCAATTTAAAAATTCCTCCAATCGGATTCGTGATTGTGTAGATCCTCGTACCGGTTGCGAAGATCAACAATCCGATGATGATGTGCATGATGAGGCGTACCCACGCAGGGAGCTCCTTCCGATCATCGATGAATGCCATCACTGCAAGGAGGCTGATCGAGAGGAGAAGTCCACTATCTTGGAACGAAAGTTCGGGTCTCACCATCATAAACACACCGATGAATGCGAGGATCGATGCGATGCCGGTTGGGTAGGGGAGCGGTGATCTTCTCAAGCCGTACTTTGCCGGACGATCAACGAGATTGAGAGACGGAAACAGTTTCCACGTGAGGAGGTGGAGGAGGAGGGAAAGAAGAAATGATGCGAGTGCGCAAAAGGCGAGTGTGATCATTGGATTCATTATACGTCATGCTGAGCGAAGTCCTGAGCGAGACGAGCCACGCGAGACGAGCCGAAGGACGAAGTCGAAGCACGTCGCAACTGGAAGCATAATAAACTGCGCGCGAGGTGCTTCGACTCCATGCGGCATATCCTTGCTGGATATGCCACATTCCGCTCAGCATGACGTGTTCGTAGGGGCGTAGCGCGCTACGCCCCTACGAGTACAATTCAACCATGATTATCCTCGGTATTGACCCCGGCCTCGCCACCGTTGGCATTGGCATCATCGAATACGATGCAAAACGAACGTTCCGTGTCATAGATTACTGCACAATAGAAACGTTGAAAGCGTCATTAACAGCTGAGCGGCTCCGTGTTATCGCCGTTGATCTCCTGAATATCATTCGTGAGCACCATCCTACGATCGCCGTCATCGAAAAACTCTACTTCGAAACGAATCAGAAAACTGCGATGGTTGTTTCGGAGGCGCGCGGTGTGATCCTCCTCACTTGTGCAAAGGAAGAGCTTACGATTGTTGAACCTTCCCCTTTGGAGCTTAAATTGGCAGTGACGGGTGATGGGAGAGCGGATAAGAAACAGATGGAAATGATGCTGTCGCGAACGCTCAATATCGATCTGAGCGGCGTCCCCGATGATGCGGTGGATGCGCTCGGATTGGCGCTTTTTGGTGCTGTTACTAGGGAGAAGATCATCGCTTGAAAACTTTTGACAAAGCTGCCGCTACCGATACACTGACCCCGATGTCTCCCTTCCTCCGCAGTATGGGCATGATGATGCTTATGCGCTCGACGCGAGGGCAGGCTGTGTTGTAAAAATTCCACTCAAGCCTTTCTCCCCTCGCGATGAGCGGGGTTTTTTTTGTTTCTTCCATTTATTTTTTCCACTACTCTTCCCCACTACCAATGTCCGAACGAGCATTGTCACTGGCAGAAAATGATAATGCTGTGAGACGCGCAGAGCGCTTTCCATCACATGCAGAATCGATGACAGTCGATGCAAGCCGCACTGATACGCATGGTTTGATACAATATGGTTTGCGCAGTCATCCGATGTTGGATGTGAGTGATGTCTACCCCGAGAATCTCTTTGATCGTCCGGTACGGATCGAAGTTGGTCCTTATGCTTTCCCTCGTGATGAGGCAGGTAAACTCTGGTCCCGTGCATTTTGGCACGGACTCAAGTACGTGGATTTTCGGGGGAAAGATGTAGCAGAAATCGGTGTGGGGCCGGGGACGAATGCTCTCGGCATTCTCCGGCAAAATCCACATTCGCTTCATATTTCTGATTACGACAGGCGTATGACATATTTATTTGATCGCAATGTAAAACATGCGAGTGATCAGCAACTTTTAACAACGGAACAAGCAAGTCGCGTTGTTCATCACATAGGCAGACGTAATCTTGCAGACTGGGCTCGTCAAGGTGAACACCGATTCGATTGTATTATTGGCTGCCTCCCACAGGCGCGGCTTGAGAGTGGAGTCAATATCCATGAGGGAGACGCAGGTTCGCATGTGTATGACCCATCGCTGTATCAGTCGAAATACAACGATTGGCATCTTGGCCTCAACGATGCCTTTTTGCGACAGGTGAGTGGTAATGGCAGTCGTGTTCCGCTCCTCAAATCAAACGAGGATGGTACGCCAGGATCGGTCATTCTTAATTTTGCCGGTCGTCCGGGGGAAGACAATATTCTTTCGATCTTCAGGAAGAATGGGTTTGAGCCAACGATTCTCCATCGCGAAATCATTCAAGTTGATCCAAACCCGGGTCCACATACATTCGCTTCGGAGGAACAATATCTTGCAGATTATGGGAAACACGGATTTGAGTTCTATGCTGATCCACAGGGAATGACGAAGATCAATGCGAGACAGGCGTTGGAGCAACATAGCCAAGGTTCAGCCGTTTACCATAGTATTCTCGTCGTGCAGGGCATACTTACAAGTAAACACTCATCATGACTCGCATTGAAACCCTCAAGCATCGGTTGAGCAATAAGGAGATTATCCTCCTCGATGGCGCCACTGGTACCGAGCTCCAGCGCCGAGGCGTTCGTACGGAGCTACCTCTGTGGTCAGCATCCGCACTCATCACACATCCAAACGTGGTGCAGCAAATCCACAAGGATTACATCGATGCCGGAGCAGACATCATCACGACGAATACGTTTCGTACAAGTCGTCGTGCACTTTCACTTGCTGATCAGAGCGATAAGGTCGTGGAATATAACCGTATTGCATGTGAACTAGCAAAGGCGGCAAGAGATAGCAGTGATCGAAATGATGTTGTTATTGGTGGATGTATTGCTCCGCTCGAGGATTGTTACAAGCCAAATCTTGTACCTCATGATGAGGCACTCGAAATAGAACATGCAGAACATGCGGTGCTTCTTGCACGATACGGCGCCGATTTCATTTTTGCGGAGACAATGAATTGCATTCGAGAGGGGAGTGCCGTGCTGCGTGCAGGCAAAAATACAGGTCTTCCCGTTGCAATCAGCATTGTATGCCACGATGCAGAACACCTTCTTAGCGGCGAAAAGATTATTGATGCAATCAACGCTTTTGTCGAATTTGAACCACTTTTCATCTGTGCTAATTGTCGCCCACTGAAAACGATTGATGGCTGCGTCTCAACTTTACTCAAATATTCGAATATTCCCATCGGTGTGTATGCAAATGGGTTGGGTCATCCGCACGATGAACAAGGATGGCTTTTCGAAGGTGGTGATGCAATGAAGGAATACATTGCGTACAGCGTGAAATGGCTTGAACAAGGCGTTCAAGTCATCGGAGGTTGCTGTGGCACAACGCCGAAGTATATTGCTGGAATTGCAAAACATCTATCGAAGAATATTCTGTTTCAAAAAATTCGAGGAGATGAGTGCTACTAGTCTCCTCTTATGTTGAAGAATCTCGTATGAATTGTAATGATGAGTGATAGAATATTTTTACCGCACCTGCAATGATTTCTTCTTCCATCAATATAAGCGATGAAATTGGGAAGCTCAGTGCATCATGGTCTCCCCTCGAGCTTGCCCGCTGCAATGATCACAGCATCATTCTCGCCAAGTTCGAGGGTGAATATCCCGGAGGATTCCATGCGCACACGTACGATGAGCTGTTCCTCGTGCACGAAGGAGAGATCGTCATTCAGATGGAGGACAAATCTCCACTCACACTCAAAACAGGAGACATTGGCGTTGTTCCCAAAGGAGTGAGGCATTGCCCCAAAAGCGATGGAGCATCGTTTGTGCTGATGGTTGAGCCGAAAGCTGAATGATATTATGTGGTGAGAGCTTCTCGACTCGGTCGCTTCGCTCCATCATCAGCCTCTCGACTCCGCGACTCCTTCGGAGTCGCTCCGCTCGAGGAGAGTGTTTTTTCCGCTGCTCTCCTTGCACGCACGACGAGTGCCGGATTCATGAGTGATCCTGCGCGGATTTCCGGTATGCCGCTCTGTCGCAATCCATAGAGCTCGCCCGGGCCACGGAGCTTCAGATCAATCTCCGCGAGTTGGAAGCCGCTATCATATTGTTCCATTGCTTGGAGTCGCGCAGAAGAAGCTTGCGCGGTGGATGTTGTACAGAGGAAGCAGTGGCTCTGGTGATCATCTCTGCCCACTCTGCCACGGAGCTGATGGAGTTGCGCAAGACCGAAGCGCTCTGCGCCTTCGATCAATATGATCGATGCATTCGGCACATCGATGCCGACTTCGATCACGGAGGTGGAGACCAGAATATCGCTCTTCTTCTCCTTAAAATCCCGCATGATGCTATCCTTCTCCTTTGGGATCAATTTCCCATGGAGCGTTGCGATAGTGCGATTGGGGAAAGCTTCTCGTAATCGGTCTGTTTCCGCGATGACATTCCGGACATCCTCCAGCTCTTCGCTCTCGCGGATGAGTGGGCAGATGACGTACGCCTGTCTTCCCGTCTCAATTTCGTGATCGATGAAGAGTTCCACGATTCGACGATCCTGCGGCCGTACTACTTTGGTTGTGATCGGTTTCCTGTTCCCGGGTTTTTCTAAAAGGACCGAGAGGTCATGATCGCCGTAGGCGGTGAGTGCGAGTGTGCGCGGAATCGGCGTTGCGGTCATGCTCAAAAAATGCGGCGAGCCTTTCTCCTTCAGCGCTTTACGCTGCTCCACGCCGAATCGATGCTGCTCATCCACAATCGCAAGTCGGAGATCTTGAAAGACGACATTACTCTGAATCAGCGCATGAGTCCCGACGACGATATCAATCGTCCCGCGCGCGAGGCCGAGTTTGATCTCTCGTGCGTCGGCGGTTGGTGTGGAGCCTGTGAGGAGGGCGACGTTCACACTGGTGTCACGCTGAGAAGCATGCTTTTCTCGAGCGAGTTCTGCACCAGAGCGCGAAGCGCGATCGGTGCAGGACGAGTCGAGAGACTGATGCTGCGTATCCTTACTGTCTCTCGACTCGTCGCTCCTCGCATTCGCTCGTCGCTCCTCGCTCGAGAAGAGCCGCTTTTCCTTCATGTGACAGAGCATTCGCGCAACTCCCTCCGCATGCTGTTTCGCCAATACTTCCGTCGGTACCATCAGTGCGCACTGGCCGCCGGCGGTGACCACGTTCTGAATCACGGCGGTTGCAACGAGGGTTTTCCCCGAGCCGACATCGCCTTCCAAAAGCCGCGACATCGGAACCGTCTTTTCCATATCCTTCAAAATTTCATAAATTGCGATGCGCTGGCTATCGGTCGGTTTAAACTTGAGTGATGCGAAAAATTCTTTGATGAGCTCTACGTTCATCGGGATTGCAAGGCGCTCTTGTGATTCCTGTTGCCATTCCTGTTTTCTCCTCAGCGCTTGGAGTTGTAATGCATAGAGTTCTTCGAATGAGAAGCGATCTTTTGCTCTCTGTAAAAGTTCTGGCGATTCCGGAAAATGAAACTGCAGAATCATCTGCGCGCGGCTCGGGAGTTTTTCTTCTTCGATCACATCATTTGGCAAGCTCTCCTCAAATTCATGAATGGCGCTCTTTACGAGTGCCATTTTTTCCCGCAGCCAGCGGGTCGAAAGAATCGCATGCTGCGGATACACGGGCACGATGCGGCCGGCATGGAGGAGCTCCGTGCGATCGCCGGGTTCGAAGCTCGGACTCTGGAGCGTCAACTTGTTCCGCACCCATCCTGCCTTTCCTGTGAGGACAACCTCTGCGCCATCGGGAATCATTCTTTTAATATGTGGTTGATTGAACCATACGACTTCGCACGAGTTTCCATCGCTATCCGTAAACGTTCCCTGAATCAGCATCATTTTTTTCTTCCTCGTGCGGATGCTCTTTAAATCCGTGACGACACCGCGAATAGTTACCTTTTCACCATCTTCCATATCATCGAGAGTTTTCATTGCACTTAAATCCTCATACGCACGTGGGAAAAAGAGGAGGAGATCTTCCACGGTTCTGATGCCGGCATCGTTCAATGCGTCGACGAACTCTTTTGTCGTACGGAGGAGGCTGGTTGTGATGAGGTCGTGGAGGGGCATGGATGGAATGAGGGCGATAAGGGTTGTAGAGCGATTGGGGGTTAGGGCTGTTGGGCTGTAGGGTGAATCGGGAGATGAGGAGAGTATGATATAATAGAACGAAATGACGAATCCATTTGCCAGAGCCCTTCGGATTTTTGCAGGAAAAGGCCCTTCCGAAGAGGCACAGAAGGAGCTCACAAAGACTCATAAGGATAACGTCCTCACCGATGAACACGCAGCATTTATTCAAACGGTGCTCCGGCTCCTTGATGAGAAGAAGATTGACACTAAAAATGTTAAGAGTTTTGTGAACGAATCTGTTTACCAATCTCTCTCTCTGATGCTCAAGGCAAAAGTGGATCTTGCGATTCCAAATATCATTTCTCTCCTCGAGCGCATTATGGATCTTCATATGCGGCCGGAGAATGATGATTCCTACGAAATGAAGAATCTCATCGAATCGCTCTGGCTCATCAAAGAGCGGATCGAGAAGGAGGCGGATGTGTTTATTTTCTAGCGGATGGGGGAGGGCACTACCTCCATTAACAGCTACTCCCGTACGATCATCTCCTCCCTCCCCGGTCCTGTACCGACGAAGCTCACAGGAACGCCGATCTTCTTTTCGATGTACTCGATGTATTTTTGTGCGTTCTCAGGGAGATCATTCCACTCTGTTTTCCCCTTCGTTGATTCCAGCCAACCCGGGAGTACCGTTTCCTTCTCGCGATCAAAAATTGGAATTTCTTTCTCCGCATCCAGCACATCCAATTTTGTCAGATTAATATGCGTAAAGCCGTTGAGGCGGGTCGCGAAAGCAAGATCGCTTAGCGATAGCCATCCGCAACGTCTTGGTCTTCCCGTTGTTGCGCCATACTCGCCGCCGCGCTCGCGGAGTGCATCGCCGCGTGGACCAGTCGCTTCGCTCAAAAATGGTCCTCCGCCGACTCTGGTGCAGTAGGCTTTGGCGACACCGATGACGGAGGTCAGCACTCTCGGCGGGAGTCCAAGCCCTTGGAGTGCTCCCATCACGGTCGTTGCGGAGCTTGTCACATGAGGATAGGTGCCGTGATCAATATCGAGGAGCGTCGCTTGGGCGCCTTCGATGAGGATTGTCTGCTTCTTATTGAGTGCGAGATGCAGGAGCGTTGTCGTATCTGTGATGCTCTCGGAGAGGATCTCGCGTGCGGCAGCGACGTCGCCAAGCTCCTTTTCTGCGTCCACCCTCAGATCAAACATTGCGTGGATGAACGAAGCATTGTGTTGGAACGCGCGTTTGAATGCATCCTCACTCATCGTAGTCAGATCACCCATGCGGAATCCTGTCCGGTACGCTTTCTCCGCATAGGTTGGTCCAATGCCGCGACGCGTGGTGCCGATTGCCTCTCCTTTTGTATCTGCATTCATACGTCGTTCTTCGATGACGCCATCCACCGCCTTATGGTAATCAAAGACGATGTGCGCGGCGTTGGAGATCGAAAGCCGCGGAAGGACATCGATGCCTGCCTCCTCCAATATCTTTATTTCCTCGAGCAGCGTCGGCAGATGAATGACCATCCCGCCGCCAAGGACGATAGGTTTCCCCTCGTGGAGGCACCCCGATGGGAGGAGGTGAAACACATGTTTTGTGCCGTCGACAACGATCGTATGACCGGCATTCGCTCCGCCTGCAGCCCGAGCGACGATATCGTAATTTTCCGCTAAGAGATCAACAATTTTCCCCTTTCCTTCATCCCCCCACTGCGCGCCAATAATGGCGGATACGGCCCCGAGATTGTGGATGAACTTCTGCATTCTGCGGAGAGAGTATATCATCCATAGCGACTATGGCGATTCTCCGTTTATCCCGCGTACGGCATGGATTTTCGTTCCTCGAGGTGGTGCTGACTGTGGCTGTTATCAGCATTTTGGCGACCACGGTGATTGTGACCGTAAGTCCATCGTACTTTTTGGGAAAAACGAGGAACGCGCAACGATGGACGTACGTTGATGAGCTCATTGATGCCGTTGCGGCGTTTACGATCGATCATGATGGTTACACCCCGCCGAACATTCAAATTCCACCCGTTTCGGGAACGGCGACATTTTCGGGTGCGTACGTGATAGAGACAAATTATAACAGTGCGAAAGCGGTGGTTTTCGATGACATCGATGATGATGGAGCGCTCGAAATTTTCGGGACTGCGTCGCTTGGGAATAATAGAGATGTGAGCATGTGGGAATACTCGGGCATTGCTCCGAATTTTACATGGATACAAACGACTATTGATCAAAGTAACTGGAAAGGGGAAGACATTGCCGCAGGAGATATCGATGGCGACGGGTTGCGGGATATCGCGAGCGTGAACAGGCAATCGCGTACCGTGGCATGGTGGCGAAATCTTGGCGGCGCTCCCGCCACGTTCGATGCGCGGCGCAACATGACGACAAACTTCAATGGTATCGCCGGACTTGCGCTTGCCGATATCGATAACGCGACAAAGATGGATGTCGCGGTCGTGAGCTCAGAGTTCATCAATGGTATTTTTAATCCGGTTCGTTGGTACGAAAATGACGGTACTCCGCTCGATGGAGGATGGAATACGATCAATATCGAAAGTTGGAATTTGAGCATCGACAGGCAAGTCATCACTGTCGATATCGATCAAGATACGGATCAAGATGTGATTGTGGCCGAGCAAATGCGACTCTTTTCGAATGAGTACATTTATTTGTATGTGAACGATGGAACGCCCGAAGGCGCAAATTGGACGAGGGTGACGGTGGATGACGGCGAGAATGGTTTGCGCGGCGTTGCGGCAGCCGATATCGATGGAGATCTGGATGTCGATATCGTCGGTATTGGCCTCAGCGGTAAAGTCGAGTGGTACGAGAACGATGGAACGCCTCTCGTCGGCAGCCCGTGGGTTCATCACGAAATTACCGCTTCGTTTGGGGGAGAGACGGTGAGGGCCGCTGATCTTGATAACGATGGAGATTCGGAAGTCGTCGCTGCTTCCATCGGAGGCGATAAGCTTGCGTACTGGGAAAATCTCGGCGGTGGAAGTTTTTCCGGCACGTTTGTCATTGGCTTCGGCAGTTCGCTCAATGGCGTTTCGGATATCGATCTTGGTGATTTGGATGAAGACGGCGATCTCGATATTGTTACTGCGAATGATGCTGCTCGGACAATCAGCTGGTGGGAGAATCTTGCGATCAGCGGCAGTTCCGATCCGGCCCCTCAGGGGGCGATCGATGCGGATTATAAGCCGATTTGTCGAGAGGGAGTGACTGTGCCCGAGTGCGATGCCTATGGTGGGGTGGCGCTTGATGTCCTTATCCCCGGGTACCTTGCCACTATTCCTGTTGATCCGAGCCAAGATGAAAGCAGCGCTACAGGTTCTGTGCTTACGGGGCTCGAGATCCGCATCGATACTCAACTCGCCAATGTTTCGATTCGTGCGCCGTTTGCGGAGCTAGGGGAAGTCATCGAAATTATCGGCCCCGTCGGCACCGAAAACTGCCTCGTGTGGGATGTTCTGCAAGGGCAGCGCACATGTGTTCTCTTCGAGTAAAATGTATATAAATTTTTTCTGGCGCCGGCATCAACAATCAGGCGCTACGCTCATAGAGGTCCTCCTTGCTATCAGCATTATCAGCGCGCTCTTCATCACCGTTACTTCCAAATTTGATATTACGGATATTTTCTGGAAGCTTGGAAAGACAGGGGATCAAACTGCGGTGCGCGCCATCGGTTCCGCGATTAAGCGGTACGAGGAGCAACATGCTGGAAAACTTCCGGGTCCCACGACAGGCTTACCCACGATGATTACGAATGCCATGCGACCTATCTGCAAGCAAGAGATTACTCCGGCTGCGTGTGCCGCACTTGATGGAGTTTCGATCTCGGAGCTTGTGGAAAATCAAGGGTACATGGTCGAGATACCCGTGGATAGCAAGTTTGATGGTGTTTCTGAGCTTATGACAGGATATCTTGTAGAGTTGATGGCGGGCGGCAGAATAAAAATTACCGCATCGACAAACACGGGAGTGACGTTTACATATTAGTGCTTACTCTGCGGGCAATACCCGTCTGATCGCATCCAACACCTTTGGGAATGGAGAGTTTGCTTTCACAAGGTAATCGGTTGCTCCGACCGCCAATGCCTTTTTAATTTCCTCTTTTTGTCCTAAATTACTGAGAACGATGATGGGGGTGGCAGCGTATGGTTTCCCTTTTTCCTTCGCGCGTATCAATAATGTCAATCCATCCATGCGCGGCATGATGAGGTCGAGCAGAATGAGATCAAACGGATGCGCTTGTATCTGAAGCAGTCCCTCCTCCCCGTCCCCGGCGATCGTGACATCGTACCATTCGGCAGTCAGCATGATTTGGAGTGCATGGGAGAGTGCCTTTTCATCTTCCACAATGAGGATGTGTTTTTTCTCATTCATGCGTTCTCTCTATTATATCACAAAGATTAATCGCCTGCGGTTTACCATGAGCGAGTTCGCCGTAGACGGATGAGTCGTCTGCCTGCCGACAGGAATGGTGCCCCGGAGAGGATTCGAACCTCTGACCTGAAGCTTAGAAGGCTTCCGCTCTATCCAACTGAGCTACCGGGGCTTACGAATCGAGTAATCAGTTCATTGTACCAAAGATCGAAGTTTTCCGCATCCTATGGTATAATAGAACGAAATGGATGCACAAACTCCTCCAACGCAGGAAGCACTACTTACGCCGGAACAACGCCAAGATATCGAGAGTAACCACACTCCGCCCCCTGGGCTTCGCGGGGTTTCTGCTCTTCGTCACGAACTTACGTTAGAGCAAATCAAGGACATTGAAGATAATAAAGATGTCGCCGCCATGAGTTACCTCTGGATTCTCTCTGTTGTCGTGCTCTATGCCAGGCAGGATAGTCCGTTCATCCAGTATCACGCGCGGCAGGGATTATGGCTCTTTTTGATCAGCATTCCCGTCTGGCTTATTCCCGGCGTTGGCCAGTACCTAGAGTTCTTCGTCCTCGCACTCATGATCATTGGTTTCTTGAATGCAGCGCAGGGGAAGCAGCATGATCTCCCCGTGATCGGGCAGCTTGCGAAAGGAACACTCACGCTCCGGGATCTTTGGAAAACTTTACTACAGGGCATTCTCCGCGGATTGAGTGTCTTAAAGAGGGGATTACATTCGGAGAAATCAAACGTTGTACAAAGAGGAGAGGAGAAACAGGAGGCTTAAAATTTTTCACCAGAGAAAACAACACCTGATTTTCTAAACTGAGTGAAGAATTTGTCGAACTCCCTTTATGACAGGAAACCACTCATCACACCTCTCAATCTATTCCAAATGCCTCCCCCCCTGTTCGACGCACCGCGGCTGGAAGCTGTCTCTGGAGCTCCTCGAGTTTCCGCCTGAAGATTTTGCGCGACAACCTCCTGAGCTTTGATGCCATCTTGCGTTTCTGCTAAGCCTTCAGGATTGACTGGCACCCCATCAGCTGTAGGTTGGACAGCTCGTTTCGACCGAATGAGAGCAACATTATTAGCAACCATTGCAAGGAGCTCTGCATCAGAAGATTGGCCATCAGCTCCTGCTGGGAATCCGCCTGAAGTGTTGACAGTTGCCATAACGGTGACGAGTATAGTTTTATTGCCATCATTGTCAATGGAATCTATGTTTGGAGGTTGTTTTCTTGCGCAAATCGTCTAACAATACTATTGTGTGTATTGCCTTATTTTGTTAATATGTCAATGTTATGGATAAGCCAAATGAAGCATCAGTAGGAGCCGCGGGCGGTGAGGAAAATGGTGGAGTGGCGGAGAGTCTATCACCTGATTTTGTTGTACAAGAACTTATTAGACTTGGCGTCCTACAAGTTGGGGATCAAGCAAGAGTCCTTGATGTATTTGCCCGACAAAGTATGATGGGGGATATACGCGTACGAGTGGTCACTGTCCTCGCGGATGAATTTGGTTTGGATGTGAAGGATAATAATGATCTGCTTCCTTTTCTTCGCGGAGAAGAAGGATTTAGTTCTTTGGTTGCTAAGTTGATGACACAGAACAGGTCTGAATCAGAAACGTTGCCAGACATTCCTGGTTTTCGATTTATAAAGAAGTTGGGGCAGGGGGGGCAGGGGACTGTGTGGCTTGCTCAAGAAGTAGAAGGGATGATGGATAGGAAAGTTGCTATAAAAATTTTTAAGGGTACCACAAATAAGGCTCATCTAGCTCGCATGATACAAGAGGTGAATACTCCAGGAAGATTACCCAAAAAAATCGCTCACAAAATTGTGATGACGCACTATGCGAAAGAATTGCCAGGTGGGAATGGATATTATGCAGTGATGGAGTACGTTGAAGAAGAGGAATGTTTGCGTGATGTGGAAAGTGGCAAAAAGCCGCCGCTCACACCAGAAAGAGTGTGGGAAATCGCCAGAGATCTCTTGGAGACTTTAAGGGTTTTTGAAGATGCGAAAGTCGCACACAGGGATATTAAGCCGGCGAATATTCTCGTCGGTCATGACACAATCAAACTGGCTGATTTTGGCCTCGTGAAGACTGATGAACACTATGTGACGTTTGAAACTGAAGCAGGAACCTTTCTTGGAACGATGGGGTACCTTGATCCCGGCCAAGCGAAAGATACCCGATGCGATTTGTACGCGCTCGCCATGACAGTTCGAACGCTCTTGACGGGTGCTCGACCATTTTCGGATGAAGTGAATCCAGCCAAATTATTCAATGCCCAATTGAGTTTCAGCCAAAAAGTAAATGAATATAGTCAGATCCCTCAGGGTGCACGAAATAAATCTATTGCAACTACTTCTCCTGAGTGGGTATCTGTCCTTAAGGAGCCCCGCACAGAATGCGAAAGAGCGCTTGCTTATCTTACTGAACGCGGAAGTCTTTCGGCTGACAAACGGCCACTCCCCAGTGTGCTTATTGCGGAACTTTGTGAAAAATTCCCTGAACTTATGGTGGATAAAAATGCTCGAAAGTTAATGGATTCAATGCGTCAGCGAACAAAGGCATTCAATCGCAAGATTGTCATGGGCATTGGTGCTGTTGTTGCGGCAATTGGTGGAGTGGTTGGAGTGATGAATTGGAGTGGCTCAAATGGAAACACGAATGAGAATGGGGGGAATAAAATTACGGAGGTGCAGGGGAATGGCTCGAATGGCAACGGAGGGAAAAATAATGGCACGAAAGAGAATCCGGTATTGCCAAAGAAAAAGTTTGCGGAAATGACACAGGAAGAAAAGATTGCCTACATTGACTCGATTGCACAGAATGCAGTGGGGTCGCCGGTGCCGGTGGATGAGAACACCATCGAATTATTGGGTACAACGTTGAAGATAGATTGGGAGACGATGCCACAAGCGAAGGGGAAGAATGTGCATGCGGGAGTGTTTCATTTTACAGAGGAGCACGAAAAGAAGATTGCTGCTTACTTCCAAGCAAGAGGAGTGCCTATTGTTGGTAGTCCAATAGTCAATAATGCTCCGCCGACAAGGTTTGGATTGATGTATCGGTTTTTTGAAGGTGATGGTGAGGAAAAAGGGATGATATGTTTGTTGCCATGGGTTGGAGCGGGTATGCATTTCTCTCCTGGATCTCTATCAGAGGAGGGTTCATTGTTGTTTTATCCTTGTCCGAATCTGAATCAGGAATTAGTGGAGAAACAACACTTTGTTGGTGTTCATAATCCAAAATTGAGAGAACTATTATTGAGTAATCTCATGCCTACAAGAGAATTATTTGTGATGCCGGCAGATGTTGATTCGCACTTTAAAGGGGCCAGTGATACGGAAGATGGATTATACTGGTTCATGAATACAAATTATGTTGCATACAAAAGATATGCAGAAACAGAGGAGAGAAGTAAACCGAATAGGGAATAAGAGTGGAATCTGTTGTGTTTAGCAACTATTGCCTATGCAGAGGGTTGAGCTATTTCAATTTCAGATTTTTTGAGAATTTCCTCAATAATGACAAGGCGATCAGAAGGCATACTTTGCTCGGGGAACACAACATATTTCGTGCCGTTTCCTTCTACGAAATACATGATTATTCCCCCACAGTCAGTTTTAACTTTCTCAACACGAATATCATTATCCCTCAACACAGCTTCAATTGAAAATGTGCTATTCTTTTTGCAGTTAGCATCGTATAAGTAGCCCTCGGGTGCTTCATGTGAAGCAGATATATATCTGGATACGGTAAACACAAAGCCATTATTATCTGGATCTTTTTTTGCACCAACCCAGTAATTGTAGTCCACTTCGATCCCATCATAAATTGAATGGAATTCTGTGCCATTGGGCAGTGGCATACTCAATAACTCATGATCTTGGATTGTTCGCATTGGCCAATTGCCGATTAAAAAATTGGAAGATGATTTGGACGAAAATTGTTGTAGTGCACCTGGAACATCACGTTGAACCGCAGGCTTTTGAGAGCATGAAGTTAATGACACGGTTAGTAGAATACCAAGAAATGTTTTAAGCATAAGTTGATTATGGAACGCGATGAACAGTACCTGCCATAACTTTATCATTAAGAGAGCTCCATTCAATGAGATGATACCTTACAGTATTGTCTTCTTGAACATACGGATTACCATCATTATCATATAGATCTTCACTCAGATTTCCCATATTAGTATCAAAAACCCAGATTCCGTCGCTTGTGATTTTCCCAATAATCATTGTATGAGGAACCATTGATCCTCCTTTACCAAATGCTCCGTACCACTGTATCACATCTCCTGCCTTTGTATTCACACGAGTGAGCATTGCTTGGAAGGTTTCTGCATCTATCATTTTTCCAATTGTGTAATCCTTTCCATCATCACTTTTCCACTCTGCAGTTGTTAAATCATCCGCATTATTTGCTACTGTAATACCAGTTGAATTTTCAATAACTACCTGTTGCAACCATTCTTTGCATTGCATTAATCCTGTGCCATGTAGTTTGCCCCTTAACTCTGTAGATGACTTATAGAACAATTCTTCAGTATCGTTCGATACAAGATAATGATTAATGAGGTATTCGAGTATCGCTCTATTCCCACTAGGAAGAGTGTCTAGATTTTCAAAGTTCAATGCATTACGAATATTCTCTTGTTGTGCTTGGGTGATGCTACCACCATCAGCATTGAGAATGGTTGATGGGTCGACGGTAAATTCATTTTCATGGCCCACTTCCACCTCCACAAATCCTCCGCGTCGTTGCCCATTCGCGAGTGTGGCCGTTACGGAGAAGCGATGCATGCCAGGGGCAAGCAGTACTCCAATGGGAACTGTATAGCTATCCTGCGTATTGAGTGTTGCATCTGCTCTCAAGCGGCCATGGCTCCCTGATGCGGTATGTATTTGCGAGATACTGAATCTCCAAGCGGTTGGAAATTCCCTAGGAAGATTAGAATGAGTTTACCGGCATGTCTTCTTCTCCGGAGATGTTTGTTGCCAATCTTATAGTTCATCTAGATATCCACTGAGCTTATTAACGAAAAAAGTATTACCTGTTACCTTGTCATAGCCCTCTATCCACTTCTTTGATATACCTTCGAATATTTCTTTATAGCGTAGATAAAAATAAAATCTTCCTGAAGAATTACTTGATTGGTAAAGCCATGTAATTGGCCATTCCTCACTACCAAAAATTGACTGCAATTCCAGAGTTTTAATGCAAGGTATGATTTCATTGATTTGTTTGTCCTTATAATAAAAAACACCTTCATGAAAAACAGGCTGAATGAATCCCTCACAAACAAATTGATTAACTACTTCTGTTTTTTGGTCGCTGAGGACGATGCGAGAAACTAAATCCTGATTTTTTTCAAAAGTACTTCCATCGATTAGTCCGAGATCTATTTTTCTCTTAGTTCCCATTCCAGAACTAAGAAGTGCGACTTCATTATTTGAAAGCCAATAGGTTCTGTCTCCTAATCTTGAAGAGTTTATAGTCGGGATTCTAATAATGTCCCTGAAATTTATAAAATCATAAATCACAAAATCCTTTTCATTGAAGAAGGCCAATTTGGTACCATCGGGCGACCAATTAAAGTAACCAATGACATCGTCTATGTGAGTTGTGTCATACTTGTAACCCTGAATTTTTGAGTCAAATGTTTTATTACTTATCATCATATTTTCTTGCGTGTTGTAATTATAAATATATATTTCAGCAGTTTGTTTTTCATAATCGATCAATGTATAGGCAACAATATTATTAGAACTAATTGAGGGGGTGTTTCCATAAATCTTATTGTCTTTAGGGCTAGGAAATTCGTACTTTTTGTGTCCTAAGCCATCGATAATGTACATTCTGCGACCTTGAGTTTTTTGGCTAAAATTGAATACAATTAATGTATCCTGCAATTCATTTTTTAGCTCATCATCCATCCATCCATTTTTTGTGAATAGGTTGATGCCACCCATAGCGGTAATAAATAAAACTACAACAACGAATCCCCATCTCCATCTCGTCGATCCGGAAAGCAGTCTTAGCATAGATATAAGTGGAATTATTCTATTCACAGGGTAGATAAAACTTTATCAATTATGAGTTGTGCAAGATTATCATCAATAGAAACATGTGTGAGTGAAATACCATAGTTTTGCAAGCTATTTTCAGCACCGGCAATGCATTGGCCTCGTACAGGCTGCCCTTGACTAAGATCAAAGTAGGGTAATGAGGAAGGAAACACTGGAGTTATACCGGGCATTATATCTATGTATGAATGCGTATGTTCTTGATAGACATTAAAGAAGTGTTCTGCTGCTGGTTTCTTAAAAACAGCATCTCCATTTTTCAATGAAACTGCATCAATATATGCCACTGCATTTAAGGTCGCATTTCCCAATATTTCACCTGCTGCATCTTCATCCCCAAAAAGCCGATCAGCAGTTCCTCCGCCCCAACTATAGGCGGTTATTCCCACTTTTTGTACTGGCTGTAAGTCGGCGAACATACCCCTACTCATCATTCGATCTTTGATTATATTCTCCGTTTGCGCGAATACAACGTCTGGATGAAGATTAAATCCATCAAGCGCTGATATTTCATTTGCTACGGCGAGCACACTACCAACCCTAAATGTCAAAACTTCATATCCTTCTCTCTCTGCTTCAGCTTTTGCGATTTGATACAATCCGGCTTCCTCATCGCCAATAGTCTGAAAATTTCCAAGAAAAATCATTACCAGCTTTCCGGGGTGTCTTCCATCTCCCAGAGAATGTTCAAAAATTGTGTGCTCCACTGAATCTGCGTCTCTACTTAAGGAAAGATGATATTCTGCAAGCGCAGTATCATTATTCACATCTACCCCATTTCTTGCTTCTGCTTTATGTAATGCATCTACCTTAAGTTTGTTGATGAGGTTAAGGTATCCATTTTTATCCCGCTCGAGGTATGCTTTGAGTGATTCTCCTGTGAGCTCGAACATATCTTGCCCCATTTCCTGTGCAGCAATCACCATTTGTTCGCCGATGCTTTTCAGTATCGCCGCTGTATCATCAATCCGATTCCGTAGATAAGAGATGCCATTGATAGAACTACGAGCCACCTCAATAACGCTCGGCACGAGTGATATTGCCGCATCGATTACTTTACTTTGAAGTACGTCTACCCCTATGTCACCCATTGTATCAATCATTATTTTTGCACTAGCAACTTCATATGTGCCTACTGCCGTGATCAAATCATCTTCAATCTCTGCGAGCAACGCCTCACATGTCTGGTTGCATTCACCTGCCACCTCAACACCTCCACCTATCATCGCGAGTGCCGTCACCGGATCTCCATGAAACGCCGCAGCCACTTCCAGCATCCTGCTCCTCATCGCTGCCAACGTCTCCTCATCTCGCACTCCCGCTGCCAGATACTGCCCCAACATTTTCGTTTCATACTCCACCTCCCCGCTCCAGTACTTCTTCCCCGCCGAAGAAACGTACTGTGATCGAAGCGCCCTCTGTGCCTCGGCGGGAAGTTCCTCGTAGAACTCGCGAAGCCAAGCGGGAATATCCTCCAAAAACTGCTGCAAATCATTTTTGACGATGCCATCACCATTTGGATCGACGCCAAGCTCCACCGCTATGGACCGCACCGATGCGAAATGCGCCGCGATCTTTCCCGTGTACTCCGCATGCCGCACGGCCTCCCGCTCGAGTATTACGATGGTAACTCCATCGAGAAAAAGATTACCCGTACTCAGAATCCTGAACCCGTTGCTCTTGAGTGCCTGCGTGTCACACATATGCTCCTTGAGCCACTCCGGATTCTCCGTCAGAAATCGTCCCGATGCTGCGATATTCATATTGTGGTACTTCACATCATCGTGTGCCGTTGCCATGACTTCCCCCTGCGCCTGCTGATCGGTATTCGAGAAGAGCGTAGGGAAGCGCTCGAGTGCCACTCTCTCCGCTTCGTCCGCTCCGAGTGTGAATTTGTCGAAGACGACAAGCTTCATTCTTCGCTCGATGAGCTTCAGTTGATCCATGTATTCCTCCATATCCTCATTGCTGGAGTACGACCCCACAGGAGGCTGCACGTTCTTGAATCGCAGCAGCTCGGAGGAGGTGATGCCGGGAAGCTTGTCGTACGTCTCTTCCGCAGCTGCTTCACCGATCTTCATCCCCTCTGCGATATCAATCCCGTCGCTCGTACTCTTGTAGACGTACCCCTCATAATCGACGAAGTACCTGTTCCCATCAAGATCGTAGAGCCACTTCTCGAATCTTCCCCCATAATCAAATGAAGTATCTGCGTCACTTCCCGTGCTGACGAGCGTGAGCTCTGGCGATAGTTTTACCGTCATTCTCTGATCCTCTCGTGCCGCATTTGCCCAGATTTCCTCGCGGCTCACTACTCCCGAGCGGGCAGTGACTTCCTTCATTGCTCCCGTGAATCCTACGTAGTGCTCTTGCGAGGTATGTCCCCATGCTCCACCCACTGCGGTATCGCTGCTCTGTGCAACGCCGAAGAGCACTGTGCCAGCGAATTTCCCTTCGCGTACTAGCAGCCCATCCCTATAGATGCGTACACGCTGATCCGCACCGATCGTCACAGCGACATGCGACCACTCCCCGTCGGGGATGCCCGGCCCGCGGATGGTTTCCCAGTCGCAATCCGTCGCTGCGGTGACATAGATCTGTCCCTGTGGATCGATGCCGATCTCCACGCCGGAAATTCCGCCTGCACCCTGCCTATTCTCCCCGATCGAAAGAATGACGCGATCATCAGCTCCTGCAGTAGGATTCACCCATGCTTCTGCAGTGAGTGGCAGCTTTTCGAGCTCTGGCATTGTGCCGAATGAGATGACGTCCTCCGCACTCCCCGTAAAAAGTTTTCCATTCACTGTGTCGTCTGCATGCAGCGAGAGAAGGGGAGGATTCCCATCCTCATTCTGTTCCTCTTGCTCCACTGATTCCGTGCTTTCCTCTTCCGTTGCTCCACTCTCTTCCTCCTGCACACCAACGAGCTCCTCTGCATTCAAAAATGTCTGCACATCATCGTAGTACCCCCGTGGGAACACTCCGAGTGTCGTGCCCGTTACCTCGTAATCCACTCCTCCCCATGCACGGAGCTCCGCCTCATTCTCCCCTTTGGGGAGGAGGATGAACCACGGTCTTCCATGAGGGCTATTTTCTCCTCGGAGCCATTTCTCTTGAAAGCCGTAATCGTTCTCCATAAGGCTCCCCGAAATATGAAGCGCATATGCTGTGACGACCTCCCTTGCGCGATCAATGTAGGAACCTTCCTCTTCGGATTCGGATGTACCGCTTCCTCCCTCTTCAGATTCTTGTTTCTCTGTTTGTGGATTCAATATCTCCTCCAGTTCCGCTGCGGTGACGTTCGCCCAGAGTGCGGCCGTTGCGATCGCGTTATTCCCCTCATTCCCTCCGCCGGATTCCGGCCCACGACCTCCGATATGCACGATGGCACCGCTCGTGAGGGAGCCTGTTGCCGCAGCACTCGCATCCAGTACGCCATCGATGTAGAGCTCGACTACATTTTCATCATCTTTGTAAACTAGTTTTGCATCGAAACTCTCACCCGGCGCAAATGTTCTTGTCGAGCGTATCTCTACTCCGGTTCCGTGCCCTAAAAATACCAACCGTGCATCGCCGAACGTATCGTATTCAAAATCCCATCGATCAGGATCAGAGCGGTATCCTGTGACGAGTCCCGCGCGGCCCCGTTCTGCAATCGTGGAAGCGATGCTAAGGACCGACGTCCCTTGGAGATCATTGGCATTTACTCCCGTACTCACGAGTTCCGTTGTGGGTGCGATCTCATCAGAAAGCTCCCAGAGTGGATCCGCGGATAGGAGATTCTTATCTTCCAATTTCTCGAAAGTGAGTGAACGGTTCCGCCTCTTCCCTCGTCGATCTGCCGTATGCCCTCTCCGAATGGCAGATGATCCCTGCACCGCTGGAACGGTGAGCGTCGCCTGCGATATTGTGTCCGGAGTGCATTTTCTATGAATTGATTCACGTAATGGCATAGGTAAAAAGAAGGAGATACATAATCGGACACACTACTCCCTTTTGGCTTCATCTCAACAAAAAACTCTTGCCACCTTTCCACAATTATTCTCACTGAAATCTCCAATATGCTGGAAATGGGAGGGGGAGGAGTGGTAGAGTCGGCGGTTTTTGGCCATTCCAGTATAGGGTGGTTTATGGTATAATGTTTCTGAACATCCACAAACATCCTATGAACAAACAAAAATTCAATCTTACCGAAGTTGCGTGTCTATCACTCTGCGCAAGCTTCCTCGTTGGAGTGCTTGCAATTCAGATCGGTGTACAAACATTCACTCCTTCCAGTGCGAGTCTGGGTGGTTCTACTGTAAGTAGTACTTCATCTATTGCCTCAGTCAATTGTAGTACTAATCCAACAGCGTATGGATGTGGTAGTGCAACTTCTGCTTCAGTTGCCTCAGTCAATTGTAGTACTAATCCAACAGCGTATGGATGTGGAGGATCAGACTCCACGGCAAGTGTTGCCATACCATCAACTTCTGTAGATGGAACGGTTTCGAGCATTGCGACGACAACGGTTACAACATCCAGTACCCCAGTACGATCTGGTGATAGCTCCATTTTCCAATCAATCCTCGATATCATCCGCGCCGCGCTTGTTGTTCCTCCGAACAATGTTGTACAGGATAGTAACAACGCAACTACCGTTTCTTCGTTTGATGCTGCGCAAGGCGATGCATCCGATGTGCAGGAGCATATGACCGATATCCGTCAGGATGCGGATTCCATGTTGCAGGCAGAGCAGGCGATGCAGCCTGTCCATGCAGTTGAGGTGGAAAGAACAATCGAAGCAACTGCATTCAATATGCTTGGCGCGGTGACCTACTCGCTCTTCGTACAACCCTTCGTCACGCTCTTCATGATGGTGTTTGGGGGGTGAGTGCGAAAGAAGGAGTAAGCCATGCTATTGAACAAGCTTGTCTGATACCGTTATGTCGGCAAAATCAATATAAGACGCTTCTTTTACTAGATCATTTAATTTCGTACTCCCAAAGAGCGATAAGAAATATAGTCCGTCTATTGTGTATCTCTCATTACCTCGAAACAATATACCATCTTCAAGGATTGCCTTTTCTCCATCAAGCCAGACCTGCACAGATCCGTTTTGTGGTATTTTTTTCTCATCAGTTATGTCATTAAGCACCAAGTGCATATCAATTCTATGCCATTGATTGTTAGCTACAATGGATTGCGGTGAAATATGGGCAGCATTGGCACGAAATTTTTGTTCATATCTACCACTAATTGTGATTTGACCCCTCTTATTAAGAATTATTCCTGTTTCAAATCTACCTCTACCATCTGGCTCCATAGTGAGGCCACCAAAGAGCCCAGGGAGCCCTAATCCTTCGATGGAAGGAAAGTTGGTTGGAATGCGAAAATAATACCGAAGATACAGATCATCATGACCAGTTGGAACTCCGCCTGTAAATCTAGCCAAAATACCAGCAGGCTTCCTATTGTAGTTGTAAGCCACATGTGGACTCCCCGATCCTACGGGGAAATGAACTCGTATAAACTGAGGAAATTTATCATCATTCTCGATAATCTCTATATTATCGATAAAATAAGGAACCTCATTTGGTATTTCCCTCGTGTATACATTCCAATATGACTGCCAATCATTGATTGCAGAAAATGTGAATGGTAATGATCCACTTGATGGAAGCGGTGTTTTCTTAAAGATTCCATTGCTGTCATTTTCAGTTGAGAATCCACCAAAGTTGCATCGAAAGCCAAGCCGGTTCTGTAGTCTCTCATTGATTTTTTCTAAACGGTTTGTTTGTGCCTTTTTTTCTATTCTCTTACATATTATTGCCTGCCTCTCGGTGGAGGTTGCTTCTACTCCATGAGGTAAGATTGTAAAGCTTAGTATTAGTCCAAGTATGACGAGATAGAGGCGCATGACCGAATATTATTGTTTGTGTGTAAATGATGCAAGTGGAAGGCGTGTGGGTACATGTAATAAAATCTCAACTAGTATTGTTATTCGTAGTCATAAGGCTCTTTTTTGTTTTTCACTTCCTCACTCGCACCCACCTGTATAGTGCTATGCTTCCTCTGTAATGTTTTCCGATTAAAATCGCCTTTTTTTTCATTCCTATAGCTTCATGAATATTAAAATAATTCTCTCCACATTTCTTTTTGCCATATTTATTCCAGCAGTCGCTACAGCTCGTAGTTTTGAATTAAAAGAATTACCATTTTCAGACAAAGAACCTGACATGGAATCAGCTTTAGCAGTGCAGATATTAAGCGATGAAGGAGTACTTAAGGGAAATCCAGATGGTACATTTGGATGGAATGACGAACTAAACCGTGCGGCGTTTATAACAATCATTATGCGCTTATCGGGAAAACCACTGCCTATAATTACTGAAAAATGTTTTCCTGATGTTGAGCTCGGTAGTTGGTATGCACAGTCTGTATGTTATGCGAAGAAAGAAGGATATGTTCAAGGTAATGCTGTGAAGGAAGTATCACAGGATCAGTGGCTGTTCGAGCCGGAGAGAATAGTTCAATATGAAGAAGCGGTGAAAATTCTTTCTGAAAAATATCATCGAAATGTTTCTGAGCAGAAGAAAGGAGAAGAATGGTATGTGCCGTATTTACGACATGCCCATGTATATAGACTTGGGCTTGAACAATTTAATATGAAGGTCGGTGTTTTTCCTGAAGCAGGCAAAGATTCTGCGGGCAAAAAACTGACGAGAGCAGAAATGGCTCAACTGACAGCTCGCTTCTTTCTAAATTATAGTGATGACCTTGATGGATATTTATTTGCAGTGGAGCAGTCGAAAATTATAGCTGAAAAGGAAGATCGCAAAAAGCAAAATTCTGTTCAGCCGAGTTATTCTGGAAAGGTGGAAAAAGTAGAAATTAATGGAAAGCAATATACCTACTTCCCATTAGGATGGGACGGAAGACCACTATCAACTAATCTGGAATGGAATCGGTGTATTCGCCTAAATGATTTTTCTATTAGTACAAATAGTATGTGTGCGAAATACGAATTCCCCGTCTATCGTGGTGAAACTACTTGGAATCTTCTACATCCAGATCTTAAGCTCCCTTTTGTTCTTAATAGGAATGGCGGATATATTATTCCTTCAGATGAAAATTATATCCCACGTATAGAACCAGTAAGCCAAGATTATGAGAACCGACATAGGAAAATTCTTGCAGAAGCTCAATTGGCTTATATGGATGGCGTATATTTACTTTCCCTTCCCAGAAATGAGGAGGGAATACCCATTTCCAGTTATGATTCTTGGAATAATTGTATAATGGCATTTTACGAGATTAATCATGAAATATTAGAAAACGATTGCCAGGATTTTGTTGAATGGGATCCTAAAAGAACGAATGATGATTATATTTGGTTTCATCCTGATTTATTAATTAGTTTTTCTGCTGATGCAACGAAGCTCCAAAATTTGGAGGAGCGATATAAAATTACAGATTCAACTATAGCTCAATATCTCTTTGAAAAAGTGTACGCTTTAGTTCAGAACCCTCTGGAAATAATACTGAAAGATCACGTGGTTGTACCAGGATCAACGGTGACAGTCGGATCTTTCGTTGTAAGGCATGAGTACCGATCGGTAATCGGAGGAGGATCGGTTTACTGGCATTTCCCAATTCATGTTGAGGAAATTGAAGTCTCATTTCACGAGTTCTCACCTATGGTAAAAAGTGTAAAGCTCGTATTATTAGATGGTTCTTTGCTTGGGGAAATGAAAAAAGAATTTGCTAAAAAGTATAGTTTTAAAATTCCAAATCCACAAAAATTGGCCATACAATATGGTTCATATTTTGGAGTGATTGTGCAAGTTGAACTATCGGATTCTTCGGAGCAAATATCCCAATTCTCTACCATTCAAATTGATCGAATAGGCATTACTGGTGATCGGAAATGGAATACCTCGAGTGATGCTGAAACGAGCTATAGCCCTGGCGAATTCCCCATAATTCAGATTTCAGAGTAGGCATGGATGTTGGGTTTTGTTTAACAATTCCTATTTCGTCATGCCTAAATTTTTTGCTATAATCCCCCCCTATGACAGCCTACAAGCGCATTATGTTAAAGCTCTCCGGTGAAGCGCTCTCCGGAAAGGGGGATTTTGGTTTGGAAAAAGATGCACTCCACAGAATTGCGGAGGAGGTTGTCGCTGTCACAAAAGAGGGGATCGAAGTCACGGTGACGGTTGGAGGCGGCAACATCTGGCGGTTCCGCGATCAAAAGGAATCGGGGATCGAAAGAACCGCGAGCGATGCCATGGGAATGCTTGCGACCATTATGAATGCGGTTGCGTTGCAAGCCGCGATCGAAGCGCTGGGTGCCGAAAGCAGAGTGTGCAGTGCGATTGATGTTCCGCAACTTGCAGAGCCGTACCTCCGCCGCCGCGCTGTTCGCCATATCCAAAAAGGGAGAATCGTCATCTGTGCGGGTGGTACGGGAAATCCGTATTTTACGACGGATAGTGCTGCGGCGCTCCGGGCGCTCGAGCTGAATTGTGACATCATCATGAAGGCGACGAATGTGGATGGCGTGTACGACAAAGATCCAAAGGTGCATAAAGATGCCAAGCGGTATGACGAACTCACGCTGCAAGAGGCGATCGAAAAGGGTCTCGGTGTTATGGATCAAGCGGCGCTCAGCTTATGCCGAGAACAGGGGATGGGGGTATTGGTCTTTGATTTTACAACCTCGGGTAATTTGTTCCGTGCGGTGAAGGGGGAGAAGGTAGGGACGAAGGTGACAACGATGTAACGCAGTAATGGAGGTACGAAGGGTAACGAAGGGGGGTAAGCGAAGTAAGATACGAGACTGGAGTTTCGTGATATTTGTATACTTGATACCGAATACCTAATAC
This sequence comes from Candidatus Peribacterales bacterium, assembly GCA_035289645.1. Lineage (GTDB taxonomy): Bacteria > Patescibacteriota > Gracilibacteria > Peribacterales > Peribacteraceae > DATDWC01. The sequence goes on along the minus strand of DATDWL010000007.1, from coordinate 255,273 downwards.
GGGATACTCATATCATGGATCAACAACTTGCCGCATTCGAAGTTAATCTAAAGAAAACTATCGAGCATCTAAAATCCGAGTTCGGCAAACTCCAGACAGGGCGCGCATCGGCTGCGCTCGTCGAAGGGATTCTTGTCGAGGCGTACGGACAAATGCAGCCGCTCAAGGCGGTTTCCGGAATCAGTGTGCAGGATGCAAAAACGCTTCTCGTGCAGCCGTGGGATAAATCGATTCTTGCGGATGTCGAAAAGGCGCTCATCAAAGCGAATCTTGGTTGCATGCCGACGAACGAAGGGGCGCAGATCCGTTTGGTTTTTCCTCCCATGACCGAGGAGCGCCGCAAGCAGCTTGTAAAAATCGTGAAGGAGCTTGCCGAAGAGGCGAAAATTTCGGTGCGGCAGCAGCGGCAGGAAATCCATACAAGCGCGAAGAAAGACACGACCCGCAGCGAAGACGAGCATCGCACGTTCGAAGGCTACGTGCAGAAGGCCGTTGATCAGACGAATGAAGAAATCGAGGAGCTCGCGAAGAAGAAAGAGGAGGATGTGATGAAGATTTGATGAGCTTCAACGTGGTGAGCACAACACTTCCCTCGTTCTCCGTGCCGCCTCTTCCAACTTCTCCGGTGTTGTATTCACAACCGAGGCTCGCACGGTGGAAAGCGTTCCAGTGCGGACGCCTTCTGCAAAGAAGCGATGTGCCGGAATATAGATGACGCCGTTTTCGGCGAGGCGGATGAGTCTCTCTTCGATCGGCATCGCTGTGGTGACGCACCCCGGAATGGCATCGAGATCAAATAACACGTAGTAGAGATTGCCCTGATGCGGGAGCCCCAGCTTGCTGCAGAAGACGCGGCCATTCTCTGCAAGATCATGTTGGTATGCATTCCGCTCACTTCGTCCAAGAATGATGTGTGCTATGCCGAGGAGCTGCGCAGGGCCCGGTACGAATGTCGTATGTTGGAACTGCCCACCCATGCCCCCCGGAGCCTTCGCCGCAATCAGGAGATCTTCAAATGCGCGCGCATCGGCAAGGCTCAGCAGAGTTGCAATGTGGGATCTTCCTTCGGGCAGGGTGATGATTTCGCCAAAGCGAAGGCCGGTGCTCCGTTCGATCTTCGATCGCGCATTCAGGCAGATTGTGCGCTTGGGGCAGAGCGAGATCATCGTCTTCTTCTTCGGGAAGAATGAGGAATACACTTCATCCGTGATCACGAGGAGATTGTTTTCTTCCGCGCACTGCGCAAGTTTCCTCAACGATTCTTCGGAGAGCGAAAAACCAGTCGGGTTATTTGGATCAATGAGGATGAGTGCTTTTGGATGTTGATCCTTCGAGATTGTAGGCAACGAGGAAATCGTGCCGGTGAGCGGATCGATGGAGAAGGTGAGCGAGTGGATTCCGCGCTCTTCGAGCGTACTAATATATGGCGCATAGACCGGTGATCCGGTGATGATCGTATCTCCCCGCTTCAGATAGCCGCATCCTTCTTCGCCAAGCGCGCGAAAGACCGTACCGATGCCATGGGAGACGCCGCTTGTGAGGAGGATGTCATCACTGGTGATCTTTGTGCTGTACTCCTGCCTGTGCCACTTTGCGACAATGATGCGTGTAATTTCTTCGCCTTTCGGATGCAGGTATGTTCCGCCGCACATGGCAGAGGACGCAAAAAGTCCCCAGAGCACATCAAAAAGGTCCCACTGTTTTCCTTCCTCTTTTGCGGCGCCGATCACTGCACTATGAAATTCATGGAAGAGATTTCGGTTTCGCTCAGCAATATTCGCCGAGAACCGCTCGGAGATCATGTGTTCAATGACGCTCTCGATTGCAGGAAGTTCGGATCGATCTCGCAGGAGAAAACGATTGTCGGAATCCGCATTTAATACGGTATCAAGCTCGGTGATGAGAGCCGCAAATTCTCTGCCGCGGATGGACGGGGTAAACCCATAGCCCGGATCACCGCGAGAGAGATCGATGAATCCTCCATCGCCGAATTTTTCCCGTGCGATGTCTTGGAGCGTACGGAAAATGCGGAAGGGATTATCGTTTTCCACCGAGAATGGAAATGTGCGCTTTTCCTGCATGTAAAGCGGTGCAATGGATAGCGCAAGCGTAGCGGGATCGAGGGTGCATCACAAGCGCTCCTTTGTTCGCTTCTCGACTCAGGGCCAGCGGGCGCCTTGTTCCCACCGCGGCGGGCAGGTGAAGAAAACTGTTAAATCGCTGTCACAATGCTTCCGATGAACGCGAAGATATAATTGATGATGGTGTCTGCAAGAATCGCGAGCACGAGTCCGATGAGCGCATAGAGAATAATTTCTTTCATTGCCTTCCGCACGGTCTCGTCGTTCCCTGCGGAGGTAATCAAACGGATTGAGGCGTAGAGGATAATGAGGACGGCAGCAGGTCCTATTGTCCACAGTACGACATTCGAGATGATCCCCGTCATAATCATGACGCCGCTGGTGCCCTGTCCGCAGTATGGGAGGTAGCTGCAGACGGCGCTCCAGATCGGCGCAGCGGTTCCGTTGCCGACTGCCCCAAGTCCTGCGGCATGCGCGATGGGAACGAAAAGAGACATCATGGATTAATGTGAATAACGGCACGAACGACGAACGGGACGGCATTAATGAGCACGGCGCCGACAATAGCGTAAATGACAGTGTTCTTCCCTTTGGTGACATCTTCCTCGCTGCCACGCGCCATTACCATGCGCATGCCTCCCCAGAAGATCATAAGGAGGAATCCGACATTCAGAAGCGCTGTCATAAAGTACACCACTCTTGCACCGAGTTCGAAGAGTGGATCGGCCCCGAAGGGAATATAATTTTCGCTCAGTATGGCGGTGACAATTCTGTGCGAAGCAAGCGCTACCATGACTCCGCCGAGCGCCCAGAGAATCGTCGTCTTTCCTTTTTCAATTTCCTCTTCTCGTCCCATGCTGAGGAGGTACCGCGCGCCGCCGATGATGCCGAAAATGACAGCGAGCGCCGCTGTGGCATTAAGTGCAACGCGCGCAAGTTCCGGAATGGCAACGGCGCCGATGATATTTGCGGGCAGCAGTCCGCACCCGGGGAAGTTGCACTGGGGCGGCGGAAGGGATTGGGCAATTGCAATAGTAGGGACCGAGAGCAGAAAGAAGATGAAAGACAGCAGCTCCGCATGACACAGCCATTGATAGAGTTTTATTCTCATGATCCAAGGACGAAGTAATTGGCATTCAGCATATAGAGGATCGTTGCGGAGAAGACGAGCAGCAGAAGCCCGGCAATAGCCGCAAGGATGCGGTCCTTTCCTCCGTTACTTGCTATGTTACCGCCACCGAGCATAATCTGCATGCCCCCGAGGACGATCATGAAGACGGAAAGCCCTGCGGCCATGCCGATGACGTAGGGCATGAGGGGTTGGAGGTACTGGTTGAGCGCGTCGAGCGGATTGCTGCCGACGTTAATGGCAGTCATTCCGCCAATCGGTTCCAAGAGTTCAATCGGTGCCTGGGCAAAAGCAAGGGGAGCCGCGAGGAGTGCGAAGAGCATCATCGTGAGGAGGAGACTTGGCCGGAGGAGAAAATGCATGATACGCATGGAGAAATTTTTAGTGATGGCTCTTAGGAAGTTTCTTACGAATGTTTTCGAAATTGTAATCCGCTTGGTGAGTCAGGAGGCTGCCTTCGAATTGACGCAGGACACTTTTCATTTTGGTGAATCCTTGCTCTTTTATTGCATTACGCATGACGATTTCGAAGCTGTCCGAAAGCTCTTTTGCTCGCGATTTCTTCCGGCTATTCAGCACTCCCTCCTCTTCCGTGCTGTAGAGCATGACATCAATGTATTCCTGTGGAAGGTTGTATGCTTTCACCATGCTCTTAACAAATGAGTCAACTTTTTTCCGTTGCTCGTATACTGAGATATTGCCGATGACAACGGAGCCTCGCGCCTTCATACGGGACCATCCCAAATTTGCGCGGCGGCCCTCCGTGTCTCCGAACGTGTCCCGCTTTGTGAGGATGCCATCCATGCGTATAAATGTTGCGAGTGCGCGTGACACTTCGAGCGCATCATGGGAGGTAAATTTGTCCTCCCCCTCATCTTCGAGCTTCGTGAGGATTCCAAAAGACTTAAAGTAGGAATTAAATCCGCTGTAGGCGTTTTCCCATGCTTCGGGGGTGAGCTGCGGGCGTCCTCCTCCTGCGGGAGTGGTGAGCGATGCGACGACTTCCGCATCGAGTCGCGGAATGAAGAAGTGCATATCGTCGTGATCGGCATCCTGCCCCTTTTTCGACATGCCTTTGCTGACGCGTTGGATGACGGATTCTTCGCGTGCGACTTCGAGCTCTAGCCAGAGAGTAGTTTTAATGCCAGGTCTGTAGTACTCGGGATTACTTTTGTCATCAGTTTCTAGCAGTCGTTTAGCCAGCGCCTCGATTTCCGACTGTGTGTTATTTCTCCCGTAGAAGTAATCGATGAATCCGAAAATATTCAGAATCCCCGATCCCTCTCCCGCAAGGTAGCCAAGGCGATCGCGACCAATGATGCCATGGGCGATTCCCTGCACAAGATAGAAGAATTTTTCTTCCATGCTCATTTTGCCGTTACGAATGGAGTACTCGATGATTTCCTCGTAGAGGTGCGGCTGCACATCATCAGACATATGTTTCCCCTTTTCATGAGCCTGAATAAAGAGGTACAGCTGCTTTTCGAGCTCTCCCGCAAGTCCTCCCTTCAAGTTACTCAGGCGGTCTGCTTCGGTCGTAAAATCACTTTTACCGCTCTTAATTTTACTGTCGTTCCCAATCTTTAAGTTCCGGTACTGGTCCTTGTCGCCAAAGATGTCCGATATTAATTTCCTTAGCCAATCTTCGCGCAGGTTTTCGTTCCGCTGACATTCTTTAATCGGCATTTTAAACCGCGAGAGGTGATTGAGTGCCTCCCAGAAGTGCGTATCGTTCCAATCAAGCCTGCCGCGCTCGGAGAGGAGCATAAGAATTGCTTTCATCTGATCTTTGCTCGATGGAGTGTGGAGCATTTCCTGCAGCTCGTAGGAATCGAGCTCGCTATAAGCCTCTTTGTATTTATGCACTTCCTCCGATTCCGACTGTGTTTCGCGCCGTTTGAATTCCGACGAAAGCGCATTGATGTACGGAAAATCTCTTAACACCGGTACATTTTGAATCCACGAAGTGACGCTCTCGCCTACGCGGCCGATACGCGCCTGTTGGCGGCGCTGGTACTGACGGGCGATGTCTTCCTTAATGGCACTCACAATTGCGACAATGTCGCTCATGGTGACCCAGTTAATGTCGCTGCAGATTGTGAACCAGAGATTAAATTGCTCCGGTTCATTTGTGAGGTCGCGCGTCCCCATGTCATATTCTTTGATGACCTCGACAACTCTTTCGACTTCGTCATGGAGCTTGGATATACGATTTCTTGTTGCCTCCTGGCTTTCGGAACCTCTCTTGCGCCATTTAATGAGAATGCGATCGTATTCATCCTTGAGCCCCTCAATCATGCGGATGTTGGATGGCGTTTTATGAACGGGATCTGATTCTAAAAATCCTTCAATCTTAATGAACATCTGGCGGATTTTTTCCAAATGCTCCGGCGCTTTGGATTCTTCGACCAGAGTTTCTACAGCATCGTCTCCGCTACCTCCTCCGTGTCCGCCTCCGCCATGTGCGGCGCCTCCGGAAGCGGCTGCTTTCCTCGAGAGACGTGATCCTTTTTCCGATGCCACAAAATTGAGGATCATGCCGTGTTCGAATGGATCGACGCTTTGGAAGAACCGTACTTCGCGTTCGTTCAACGGAATATGTTTTGGAACACTATCGGTAGTACTAAGCTCTTCTTTATATTTTTGGTAGATTGCGCGTTTTGCGAGGTATTCATCCGTGACCTCCGATTTCCACTCACTTTCTTGCAACGTACCGCGTGGTACCCATAAATTTCCCAGTGCAAGAAATTCCTGCTGCAATTCAGGTGGAAGATTCGGGAGGAAGGAATCAAATGCCTCTTCCAGATAGAGCGGATAGATTTCTGCAAGCGCAGCATGGAGAACGTGCTTCCGTTCCTCCGTGAGCACTGCTTGGCGTGCGTTGTAGTACCCGACTTTATCGGCATTGAGGACGATGCGGTTCCGCGTGCGGTCGTACGCGCCCCACGAATACGTAGGTAAATTGTTTGCCAGTGCAAAATCTTGGAATGATTCTCCTCCCGTGAGTGAAACAAATGGAAGAATCAATGGTTCTTGATTTGCACCACGCAGTGTCTCTGCAAGTTTTTCGAGGCGTTCCAATGCCTGCTGTGACCTTGTCCTATTGAATGCCGTACCCTTTGTACCGTGCCTGATGATGTTTTGCTCTTTTTGTATCCGCGTTCTTACTGCTTGAGCAAATGCATCGTTTTCCGTGAACGCCGTAAGGAGAGTATTGAGCTCTTCCACAATTTCCGATGCTTTTTGCTCCATGAGACTTTCGCTCAGTGAAGACTGTGGAGAGAGATTCTTTTTTGATTCTGTCTTTTCCGCTCCGTTAAATATTTTGAGGTGACTTGCCCACATAGAAAGTCCCTTTTGTGCGATGTGCGAGGGTCGAGAATTTTCTGCTGCCTGCGCACTCAATGCCTCGCGTGTTTCTGGTGATAGGTCATCATCATCCGTGTGTGCGAGAATAGTTGCTGCGTTTCTCTGCGCCTGTTGGCGGTTTTCGGTTTCTCGTTCTGCGTTCTTCTCTGGTGGTTCTTCGAGTTCTGTTTCCAAAAAGGAAAGATCACGGAGTGCCAAATCAGCTTGTTCGTATGCTGTATCCGAGTTTGAATCAATCGTCGTGTTTCGTAGCTTCTGCAACGTGACGAATGTGTCTGCCTCCACTGGTTCTATGAGTTCATAGTCCGGCGCTTCAGTCACATCGCCATATTTTTCTTGGAGCGCGCGCGCACGCTTTTGGAGGAGCGGTGCCATGCCGCCAAAGTATTTTTCCTGCAGTGCCGCAGCTTTCCGCGAGATTTCTGTTCCTATGAGAGCGGTGAGGAGCCTGCCCCAACCGCTCCGGATATTTGTCTCGTGGAGTTTTGTGCGGAGTTTCAGCTCTTCATCATATTCACCCTCCAACGTATCCACTTGGCGCATTTTTTCCTCACCCGTGATCGATGTGTTCTCCAAAATCGCCATTCTCCTCTTTGCGAATTCTGCATCACATGTTTTGCGGAATGCGTCGCCTGGTTCGCTATGAATCCGAGATTCTTCCTTTTCACTTCGATTTTTCTTTTTTTTGATCATCGCTCGTTGCTGAATGAGCTTTTGCTCCTCGACGAGTTCGGCATGAGCACTCTGAAGTGTCGGGAGATCTGCTCTTTCGATGACGTCCGCGCGCAATGAAGAACTTTCCGCTACCGCCGATACAAGTAGCCGTCGCTCTTCCTCTGCACGCCTATCAAGCTCTTCCTGTGTTAATTCACTTTGTTCGCGGTAGGAGTCCATCTCCTTGTTTGTGATCATGGGTTCGCCTTCGTTCTCGCCGTAAATTGCTCCAAGCAGGCTGAGTTCATCTAGCTCCGCGGAATCGAGTTTCTCTCCTGCACTCATCTGCTGTTCTATTTTTGTCCGTAACGTTTCGAAATCTTTTCGCGGATTAATATCTTCTTCCGAGAATGGCGAATCATCTTTTCGTTTGTATCCGCGGAGCCCTAACCGGAATGCATTTGCGATCAAGCGCTTGACGTTCTCCATCAGGCTTTCTGGGTGCACGGTGGTGTGCCCGTGAGCGATTCTGTTATACAGAATTCCAAGCTCCTCGAGCGCGATCATGGTGCAGGTATACTTAAATTCCTCCGATGTGTGGAGGCGATCGATCCATCCTTCATCTTCGAGTCCCTTGGCAATCAGTGCGACGGCAGGATCCTTCCTTCCTTCTTTTTCCAGCTTCATGCGGAGACCGCTCTCCCCGCGGATTTTCTTCGGTTGATCTTTTTCACTGCGGAAGAATGAGCGTAGATTTTGGATTTTCTCTTCGCTTTCTCTTTGATCTGTTTCCTCCGGAGTAACTTCCGTCCCTATTTTCTTCGCATGATTGAGGGCATGCGCATGTGCTCGCACCGCTCCAACCATGGCAAATAAATGCGCACACGCGATCCGATCTTCTGGCGTTAAGAATTCCTCAGTGTGCTCCATGCACTTGAATAAATCATCCAGCCTCTCTGCGCGAGCACTCGCATCAAGCGATGTGTCATCAAGGAGTACATACCGAAGATTCGCAAGCTCATGCATGAGCGATACACGGTTCTTCGGCTCGTCGAGCGCAGCGAATATTGCATCCGGCGATTTGCCGAGCGATGCATGCACTGATGGCGTCAGAAGCACGCGAGCGAGTGGGGGGTAGAGCGAGCTGAATTCTCTGTGGACATCGTTTGCCATTCGCGTGAGCAAGCGATTCCAGAATGTCGGCTCATCTGCTTTTTCCGCCTCTTTCGTCTGTTCGCGCGTTTCTTTCATAATTGCTTGAAGCTTCTCATCATCCTTCGGCGCTTTATTTGTTCGAACAAGATCAATGAAGTGCTCATGGAATCGCGCAACATCCTTGATCATATTTTTATCGAGCGCTTCGATCACTTCTTTTGCTCTTCCTGGATTCTTATCGAGGACAGCGCGTTTGATTTTATCTGGGTTTTGCTGAATAAGAGCTTCAAATTCCGCAGTACTCATTTTCTGCATTTTTTCGACATCTACTAATTGTGACTTCTTCCCGCTATTTTCTATTTTGATGCCCGCCCAGACTTCTTCTGGCGTTCTGTCATCCGGTAGAGCGCTCATGCCTTCGTTCACAATTTGACCGGCATCGTCTCCGGTCGTGCCTTTCGTCGTGCGCCCAAGAAGCCGAGCCTCCCGGAAAGGGGATCGTGCGGAGTTTGCTAAGTGGCGGTGCATCGCCCAGGCCGTTTTGTGGAAGGGATGCTGGATCATAATTTCAGAAGTCTTGCTATGCCGTCAAGGAATCTCTCCTGCATTCCGGAGCGTTCGGGAAGGAACTGGAGCAGTGCTGTACGCACGTTTCCGGGATCGATTGCGTCATTTGCAGCGGTTTGGGGGTCGCGGATGTAGACGACGGTTTCCCCTTGCACCATTCCCTGCGGAGAGAGATGGAGCTCTACATAATTCCTCCCGAGCAGGATCCAAAAATCTTTAATCGCATTCCATGGAATAATTTTTTCCTCAATCTGCATACCAATGCCCGTAATCCGCACCGTGATCATCTTCGGCTTTTCATTCCGCATTAAAAAGTACACGCCACCCATCAAAATCGCGACAAGTGCTGTCAGCCATGAACCCTGAAACAATCCGTACGCCGCGAACATTAGAACAAGAACACTCCCGATGGCGTACCAATTTTTACTCCGCTCAACCGGCGGTGCGCTCAGCGTTTGCCACGAGAGAATGACCTGCGAGGGGGCGTTTTCTACCATGGGTTTGTATGGGTTTTTGAAGATCTATAAATCTCTTGATTATAGCAGAAAAACTGGATTCTCTCAAGATACCTTCAGTGAAGGTTTTGGCTTGTTCTTGCGGAAAAATTTGTGATGATTGGTGGGCGCCAAGGGATTCGAACCCCTGACCCTCTCGGTGTAAGCGAGATGCTCTAACCAGCTGAGCTAGGCGCCCTGAAGACAGTGATGACAATGATTGGCTAACCATCCCGCCTGAGGCGGATAGGCGCCCGACTTTTTGAATTGTAACAGACTCTTCAGTATCACGCGCTTGCGTGCTCTTGGCGCATTTTGGCTTTTATCTGCTTGTTCTGAGTTTTACGAAGGAGAATGATGATGCTTGTGAATTCTCCCATGGATCCCCTCGGCACCGAAGAAAATCCGTGGCCACGGTGGGCACTACTTGTGAAAGATCATGCTGACGAGGCTTCTTATGTAGCTCACTCTCTGTCTCACTGTGATAGATATGGTGATATCAGTCCGAATTTTGTCTGTAATGATCAAGCTTGCAACGAAAAATTTGCATACGAACGACTTATATCAGAGCTCGCTACTGTCATACGTGCGGTGGAACAAGCACTCAGAAACTCCGGCAGAGAAGATTGCCGGAACTTCTTCGCTGAAAATATTCTGAGAATTGATCATGGTTTAATTTATGTAAAAGCTTTTACCTGTGTGAATGGAAAGTGCTTCGTTCCTGCGGAGTGTACACTTCTTGATGGGGTGACTGGGATTCGGAAAAAAGGATGGAGAAATATTCAGTTTGATTTTGAGGAGCGCACAACAAACTAAAAACCCCGCACTCTCGCACGGGGTTTTCTTCATCCATAGAAGTGACGCACTATTCCTCGAGTTCGTCGCTATCTGGACCCATCCTCTGGATCGTGCGCTCGAGCATTCTGGATCGTGCATCCACATCACCAACTTGCTGGCGTTGCTCCTGCCAACTTGCGCGACGCGCCTTCATTTTGTCTCGGAGAATATCGAAGGCCGGAGTCTTTTCGATGTAGTAGTTTCGGAATTTTTGGTTGAATTCGATGAAGTTCTTGCGAAGGGGCTTCTTTACTTTCTGCGAACCCTCTGCGCGCTCCTTTGCAAAGTCCTGCGTATCTTTATCGCGGATTTCGCGGCGCATCTTAAGAACTGCCGAACGCATATCGATGTTCTCCTTCCGGCAAGCGTTCCACTTTACGATGCTATCGCGGCGAAGGGGGGCGCAGTCTCTGCGGGAGATGCGGAGCCTCCTGCCGAGTGCAAGACCTGTGTCAAACACATCCGATTCCATGGTGAAGACCGGCGCTTCTGCCATTGTTGGCATTGCTTCCTCCGTGACCTCTTCAGCGGAAGTATCCGTCATGATGGGGTCAAGAGTGTCTTCTGCTTGTACTGCGCTAACGCAGAGGAGAGCGAGGGAAAGGGATAGGGGGAGTAGGCGATACATGTTTTTCATAATGAAAAGGGTGGAAAATACTGTAAATCACGCAGACGGTACAGAAGGACGGTGTTCCGAGGCAAGGGCATTTTCATAGACGGAAAAACACTTTGCATTGGTTGCAACCCGCAGTAAACCACCCTAGAATCCCTCGGCTTATGGCGTACGCGATCGTCGATATCGCTGGCTTTCAAGAAAAGGTGCACGAGGGCGCAGAGCTCCAGGTGTCATATTTAGGGGAGAAGAAAGCAGGGGACAAAGTCGTTTTTCCGGGTGTATTGCTCTTTGCAAACGATAAGAGCGATGTGCGCATCGGCACGCCGTTTGTCGCCGGATCCTCTGTGGAGGCGACGATTGTTGCTCATGGCCAAGGAGAGAAGATCAGGGTATTTAAAATGAAGCATCGTAAGCGCTACCGCAGGACGCAGGGGCACCGCCCTATGTTCACCTCGATCAAGGTGACGAAGCTTGTCGGATAGCAACTTCTCACTGTCTTTGGAATAGGGGGCTATAGCCCTTTCGGTTACAGGGTTGGTGTGTAGTTACGTCGGATAGGCTTGCCAGAAACGAATTTTTGGCAGCGTGCATATTTTCTCATGCATCGAACATCGTATAATTTGATTTGTCATTTTACATTCCCCCCCAATTTTTATGTGTTGTCCTACTTCTCCCACGTGCGTTGTAAAGCTGCTCCTCAGGATCAGTTTTGGCGTTTCGCTCGCGCTTGTTGGTGTTGCGCATTACATGTCCATCAGCGTATTTGCTTCCATGGTTTCACAGGATCTTGGGTTCCTTACTGGTCTTGGTACGCTATGGGGCTATGTACTTCCTGCACTCCAGATCGTTGGTGGTGTGCTGATTGTTGCAAACTACAGAGTGGATATCGGCGTATGGGCAGCTGGTGTTGCTCTTGCATCGATTGCCATTGGCATGCTTCTGAAGCCGATTCTTGGTGGAGTGGATTTAAGCCAGGTGATGTCCTACACGAACGATGCGTTTCTCTGGCTCCTCCTGTACTTCTTCGTTGTAAAATGCTGTCTCTGCGGATCGTGCAAAGAAGGTGGTGCAGCATGTTGTTCTGGGCAGAGTGGTGGGCACTCGTGCGCAGGTTGCTAAGAGAATTCTTAGTCCATATAAAATTCTCAGCACTCCATCGTATGGAGTGCTGAGTTTTTTTTATTCATGAACTTAACCGATGATTTTATCGATGAGTCCGTACTTGAGCGCTTCCTTTGCCATCATAAACTTATCGCGCTCCGTATCCTCCTTTACTTTCTCGAATGGCTGGCCGCTGTGCTCGGCAATCATCTTGTTTAAAAGATCCTTGGTCTTGATGATGTGATCCGCATGAATGGCGATATCGGTTGCCTGGCCTTCGGTTCCTCCAAGCGGCTGATGGATCATGATTTCGCTGTGGGGGAGAGCAAAACGTTTGCCCTTTGCGCCTCCCATCAAAATAATTGCTCCGCCGCTTGCAGCCATGCCAAGGCACACAGTCGAGACATCCGGCTTGATGATCTGCATCGTGTCGTACATTGCGAGCGTACTTGTCACTTGTCCTCCGGGGGAGTTGACGTAGAGCGTGATGTCCTTCTTCGGGTCCTGTTTTTCGAGGAAGAGGAGTTGAGCGATGATGGCATTTGCGACTTCATCGTTAATGGCGGTGCCAAGAAAGATGATTCGTTCCTCGAGGAGTCGCGAGTAAATATCGTACGTGCGTTCGCCGTGCTGAGATTTTTCCACGACATAAGGAATCACGAAATTTCCGATCGGAGCATGTTTTGATCCTGCTGCGATTGACTGAAGATGAGTGAACATGGTGTGCGTCTTTGGGAAAGATGGCTCTATTATACGGCAGAACGTGATTTTCCGTGAGTGGGCAGGGCGGAAGAATATGGTGTAAATACTTTTCTTGTATTTTAGTAGCCAATCGAGAAGGTTGGTATTCTCTCTTCGATGAAACCCGATGTCACTCGAATCATTGATGTCTTCCTCGAAGGCGCACGCCGTCCGCTCATTGTCATTTTGGGGCCTACGGCTTCCGGGAAAACATCGTTCTCGATCGAACTTGCTCGCAATATAAATGGCGAAGTTGTGAATGCGGACTCACGCCAGTTGTACCGTTTTCTCGATATCGGTACGGCGAAGATTACCCAGCAGGAAATGCAAGGAGTGCCGCACCACCTCATCGGTATTCTGGATCCAAAAGACGAAGCGACAATCGGAACGTATCAAGAATCCGCATGTGCGATCATTGATGACATTCTTGTGCGGGGCAAAGTGCCGCTCCTTGTTGGGGGATCGATGCTCTATATCAGCGCGATTACCGATGCACTCACGCTTGCGCCTGCGGGGGATCCCGCAATCCGAAAGCGTTTGGAAGCAGCGTACGAAGCAGACGATGGAGAGGCGCTCTACAAACGTCTGCAGACTGTCGACCCCGATGCCGCCGCCGGGACGCATCGCAATAATAAGCACAGGATTATCCGCTCCCTCGAAATTTACGAAATGCTCAATATGCCAAAATCCCATGCGATTTCTTCACGCGGGGAGCTTCGCCCCCGCGGATCGGCGAAGGATCGATGCGTTTACGACCTCCTCATCTTCGGCATCGACAGGCCCCCCGAAGAACTCAAAAAGAGAATGTCACAGCGTATCGATCAGATGATGGATGCAGGATGGATCGAGGAAGTGCGTGATCTTCTCGCACGCGGGTATCGATCCGAAGATCCGGGCATGAAGAGCCACGGGTACAGCGATATCGTTCAGTACCTCTTGGAGCTTGAGCGCGCTGGATCCGATGCCGATATCGATGTTATGAAGGAAGCGCTGAAGAGAAAGATCATGACAAAGACGAGGCGGTACGCAAAGCGGCAGCATACGTGGTGGAGAGGGGATGATAGAATCCGTTGGATTATCCTATGAAGCGTTTCTCCTTCCTCTTCGCCGCGATGTTGTGCGTGCTTCTCCCCGGAGAGTTTCTCCATGCAGAGGAGCCGCTTTTCCTCGATGCGGAACACGCATATTCGAACGAAGAGGCGCAGGTGGAATTCGCGAGGCTTCTTCGGCCAACGCCGGAGCATGACATATTTTTTACACCTATTGATTCGGATAAGTTGAATGCAGGATCACATTTGCATATTTTTTATACATCGCAGAATCCTCTTCCCATTGAATTTGGTCCTCAGGGGGCAATTCCAGCTGATACCCTCACTGCTATATTGCCTGCATCGGAGCATGGTGATGTTCTGCTTCCTCTTACAGCTTCACCATCCTGGAATAATGGTGTCCGAGGAATTTTTCTGAAAGCGTATGGAAAAAAAGGAGAAGAACCCCATGTTCAAAAGCTGCGCGTCGAGGATCATCTTTCATTCCTTGGGCGCTTCGTAGCCTACCTTCGTCAGCCTTTCTATGCAGAGCGATTTACATTTTCCACGATGAGTGAACTTGCGGGATATCGCATGGGCGGGATATCGCTCTCGGTTCTCGTTGGCATGTGGATGATTCTCGTCATCGGCGTTTTGATCATCATCGTGCTTCTTCGAACGAAACACATGCCTCCTCAGCATCAAGTATTTCGCATGGCACTCATTACATGCCTCTGTGCATTCTTTTTTATCGAAGCACGATTTCTTCCTGACCTTACGGGATATGCGATGCGATTGCAGCGGGAATGGTGGGAGACAGGACGGCTTGGACATGCGGGGGATGTGTATGCAATTGCGGATGCCGTGCATGAAGAAGCAGCGAAGGGTGCAACTGGACCCGTTCTCCTCTGTAAGCCGCTTACCGCGACCCCTCTCCGATATCTCCTGTATCCGATTCCACTCATTTCCCCGGAGGAACTGACAAATGCCTCGCCAGCGCTTGTCATTACCGATCGGGTGTGGGATCGCTCCATGCAATCGTTTCAGTGCGGCAAATTCCGCTTTGATGGCACTCTCCTTCGCATGTTTCCAGACGGAGAGGCGCTCATTGGCCCATCCACTTCTGCATCATGATATTCTTCATGTTTATCGGGATTGCTGTCATTCTCCTCCTCGAAGGGGCAATGCTCCATCGTCTGATTACGCAATCCGATGAGGAGCGTTGTATGGGGTTTTTCCTCGGTTACCCGATTGGCGTCTTTATGAATACGCTCATATTTTTCTTTCTCCACCTCTTCCATATTCCATTTGGTTCCATTTCGATTTTTGGAGCACATGGCGTATGGATGATTATGCTTTTTATTCTTCTCCGGAAAAAAGGATTCGCGCTGTTCCGGCGTTTCCCGCTCAAACAGATCTCATTTCCAACCATTCCGCATCATCCTCTGGAACGGATTTTTCTTGTTCTTGCACTCGTTTCCATCGCAGTGATATTTCTCCTCGGCTTTCTTTCGGCTGTGACATTGCCCATGTTCTACTGGGATAGCTTTGCCCACTGGGCTCTCCGAGCCAAGGTATCGCTCGAAGCCGGATCGTTTGTCATCGATGGAGTCATCCAGCCGCAGTACCCTGTTCTTCTCCATTCTCTCCAGATGCTCTTTTCGCCGCTTGGGTTTTACGATCAAGTCGTCAATACCGCCACATTCCTCCTTTCCTTCACGACCTTTTTGAGCATTTTTTACATCGTATACCGCAGCAGAGATTTACTTTCCGCATCGCTTGTCCTCGCGCTTCTCACCGGCATTCCACTGGTTGCGATTCATCTTCGTCAGGGAATGGGAGATATTCATATTGTCGGTTATGTGCTTCTCTCGGCGTTGCTCCTCGATCAAGCGCTTTCCTCCTGTAATCGATCCAATCTCCTTCTTTCTGCGATCTTTGTTGCAGCAGCCTCTTGGACAAAATATGAAGGATTATATTTTGGCGTATTGCCGTGGCTCATGATCACGGTTGCCCATGCACTTCGTACTCGTTCGATTGGGGATAACATTCGTTACGGCATTTTTCCTGCGATTATTCTCACTGCGCCATGGCCCATCCTCACGCTTGTTCGCGGACTTAACCTCTCTGCGCATGGAGGAAGTTTTGCATTGCATCCTGAGGCTATCCCTTTTCTCGTGCAGCAACTCTTTGCGCTTGGGACATTTGGCATTCACTGGTGGGCGATCTTCATCATTGGCGTATTGCTCTTCTCTGTTGAATGGCGGAATCCTCTCCGATTCTTGCTCGATCATCCTTCCATTCTGTGGGGAATTCTTTCGTTTATTCTCCTCCTCGTTGTGTACCTGTTTACGAACGAAGTGCGCGGACTCATCCATCGCGATAATTTTTCGCGAGCGATGTTCCTCCCGACACTGCTTTTTACGCAAGCGTTCACCATCGAATGCTATCGGCGCTTTTATATCAAGTTATCATGAATGTAATACGAATGTCGGCCTCGTCCGCCTTAGACGAACGAAGCCGCACTATTCTCCCCAGCCAAGTTTTTCCCGCAATGTTTCGTAGAAAGAATCATGCTCTCTGCGGAGGAAACGGATGCGTTCCTTGTGCGTGGTTATTTCGACACGATCCCCGCGGGCTATTTCGTGGTGGGTTTGTCCGTCGATCGTGAGGCTGATCCTTACATCCTCATGCGAGGATTCTCGGTGGAGCACTTCCACGGTGATATGTGAGCGAGAGGGGATGCCGAGCGGTTTTTGAGTCAGCGTGTGCGGGTTAATTGGTGTAATAATAATTTCCGCAGAGCTGGGATGGAGGATGGGGCCGCCTGCGGCAAGGTTGTAGGCTGTGGATCCCGTCGGGGTCGAAATGATGATGCCGTCGGCTCGGAATGTCGTGAATGGCACATCATTGATTGTTGTTTTTAATTGAATGAGGCGGGCGATTGCGCCTTGGCTGACAACGATTTCGTTCAGTGCGTGTTCGGAGATGATTTCTTTCCCGTTGCGCATGACGGTGCACGCAAGCATCTCGCGTTCCTCGACATGGCCGGTCCCCGCAAGAAATTTAGGAATTTCCGCAAGGCATTCATCCGCAGAAAGTTCCGAGAGGAAACCGATCGTGCCAGTATTCACCGTGAGGAGCACTGCCGAAAACTCCTCCATTTCCTTCACGGTTCGTAAAATTGTTCCATCGCCACCAACGACGATAATGAGATCAAATCCTCTGAGGTTCGCATAGCGTTCGTACTTCTTCAGAGATGGACAATCGCACCGCTCTGCGTCCACTGCAAGACTTGCTCCAGACTCAATCACTATTTCCGCAATGTCATTCAGCATTTCTTCTTTCTTCTCAAAATCGCTCCGGGCGGTCAGCGCGATGCGGGAGTAAGGAAGAGGCATGGGGAGCGTATTCTACATCGATTTTTTTAGTTCTTGCAGCATTACATCTACGGTTCTTTTCCATGAAAACAGCACTGATCGCTCTCTCCCTTTTGCACTGAGGGCTGATCGAAGATTCTCGTCCGTCAGCATGGTTTCGAGCGCTGTGGCGATCTCCTCGACCGATGTCGGATCGACGAGCATTGCAGCCTCTCCTGCAATTTCCTTCATGCTGCTTCCATTCGATGTGAGGACGGGAATACCGATTGCCATCGCATCGAGCACTGGAAGTCCAAAGCCCTCCTTCAGCGATGGATAGGCGAGGAGTGTCGCATGCATCAGGAGCTCAGTCATTTCGCTTTCTGCCACGTAGCCAAGCCACTCCACGTTCGGCGTATGTTTCGCACGATCGACGATTTCTTCATCATGCCATCCTCTGCTTCCTGCGAGGAGAAGTTTTGTTTTTGATTGAAGATCGAGGGGAAGTTTTGTAAATGCTTCAATGAGTCGATATTGGTTCTTGCGGGGTGAGAGAGTGCCGATCGAAAGGATGTACGGTTTGTTCGTTTGCTTGTTTTTTGATTCTCTCTTTACCAGTGTTGGTCCTTCGTAGATGACGGAAATCTTTGATCGATCAACTGCTGGAAATTTCTCGATGAGCTCATTTTTAGTCGCTTCGCTCACGCAGAAGATGTATTTCGCGGTCGTGAGTACCTGCGGGAGGAGCAAGCGCTCGATCAGTTTTGCTTTTCGGTTATGTGGGGATCGTTCGAACGCGATGAGATCGTGAATCACGATTGCGACTGGCACTTTCTTACCGAGGAGCCACGGGACAATAAAACTTGTGGGGCTCAAATAGAGATCGCACTTACTTTGAAGCACCATTTGTGAAGTTTCCAAATGCCAGCGCCACCCTTTGCCTGAGTATTCTTCGGTGAGGATCTTTCTTCTCTGGAGTTCCAGAAGAATATTCTTCGTAAAGAGCCCCTTGCCGGTGGGGTTTGTGGAATGCGCCTCGCGGGTATCCATGGCAATTCGCATGGGTGTAGTATACGGCTGATTGTGGTAGGATTTCTGCATGTCGCGCTCTTCCCTCCTTCGTGCGCTCCGGTACCTGGAAATTGAGGAGAAAATCCTTAATGCAGGGTCGCTTTTGGCTGCACTTTCCGTTTTCGTTCCGTGGTTTGGAGGCGAGTGGTTTGGGGAGCCTGCGGTGTGGTCTGGGTTCGAGTTCTATACGTCATTCATCGGGCTGCTTATTTTCCTCGGCCATGCGTTCATCCTCGGACTGACGCTTTTTCCGCTCATGGGGTATCCGCTGATGAAGTCCTCCCTGCGAGATCTTCTGCGGCTCATTGTCGCTTTGGAATGCGTGCTCCTCACCATACTCGTGTGGTCTGTACTCACGAATATTTCGTTCGATCGATCGCAGATGCAGATTCGCTTTGGCATCTACCTCACGCTTGTTGGAAGCATCGTCACATCGCTCTATGCATTCCTCCGCGTACAGCAGCAGAATCGGCGGAGTGTGCAGGAACTTTTCCACCACCCTGATGATCAATCCGTTTCGCTCGAGCGTGCGCTGGAGCGTCGCATGGATGATCTGCCGCCACCTCCTCCGCCTCCCGCTCCAGGCGGGCCCGAGGAACCCCGTCTCTTCTCCTAAACTATGAGTGACGAAGTCGAATACAACGATGATGATCTTGTGTACGTTGATCCGGAAACGCGCACAGTGGTGAAGCGCGTGGAGGTGGATGATCAAGGAAACACGAAGCCTCTCGTCTACCAGAGCACACTTGGAAAAGAGCGATGGAGAAAGTTTTACCCGTGGGGCACATTTCGTAGCATGAAGAAGACGTACCGTATCGGCGGGAAGCGAAAGGAATTGGATGGCGATCTCTCGCTCGATGAAGCTCTTCCGCGATTTTTCAGCGACACTCTGTAGGCGCACTCCTCTCCATTCGCGGAATCAGCATAATGTTGGGATACAATAAGTGTATGCGAACGTACCTTCTTGGAACATCAAACAAAGGCAAGATCATCGAAATCAAGGAATGTCTTGCCGATCTTCCGATCGTGCTCCTCACGCCTGATGATCTTCCTTATCCCCCTCTTCCTCCACATGAGGAGATGGATACGTTCGAGGAGAATGCGATCCAGAAGGCGCAGTATTACTTCGATTCATCAGGAATCTTCTCCATTGCCGATGATTCCGGGATTCTGGTCGAAGCGCTCAAGAATGAACTTGGCATTCACACCCGTCGTTGGGGGGCGGGTCCCATGGCTTCCGATGAAGAATGGATCACCTATTTCCTCAATCGTATGAAAACAGAATCGAATAAACGCGCTCGGTTCACCTGTGTGATTGCGCTCATTGATGAAAGTGGGGAGCCTCAAATATTTCATGGCCATTGCGATGGCATCATCACAGAATCTTTGGAAGCGGCGTATCTTCCCGGTCTCCCGATTTCTGCATGCTTTAAGCCAGATGGATTTTCCAAAGTATTCTCCGCACTTAGTATCGAAGAAAAAAATCGACTGAGTCATCGCGGAAAAGCAGTCCGGGAGCTACGGATGCATTTGGAGACGTAGCTCTTCTTAAGCGATCATCACAATTTTACGAGCGGCGTAAAATCGAGAGCAACGATTTTTCCCCAGACTTTTTTGATGAGTTCCGTGAGTTCTGCCGCTTCCTCCGCCGTGATTTCGAAATCGATGAGTCGGCGTCCCTCCTTCTCGTTCCCGAGGAAATCGAGCGTGAAGAGCGTGGCTGTGTGGCTAAATGATGGTGAGAGGTCGCAGAGCAATTTATAGAACACGAGCTGCCGGAAGAGCCCTTCATCTTTTCGTACCGCTTCTTGCGTCTTCTTTGGATTCCCTGTTTTGTAATCGATGATGCGGCAGTTTTGGCCATCTTTCTGAAGAAGATCGATACGATCGACTTTTCCAAAGAGCGGGATATTCGTTCCGTTCGCATCAATGAGTCGTGCGATGAGCGCGCGCTCGGCCGTGAGGATAATTGGATGGTCGCTTGCGGTTTCCTCACCGTAACGCGTGAGGAGCTCGCGGCCTTGGTGGAGGAAGTGTGCACGTTCCTTTTCCGTGAAGACTTCCCTTTCGATCAATGTTTTCTCGAACGCGGCGACAAGATCACTCGTCTCGAACTCTTCACCTGCCTGCCATGCGAGGTTTCGCTGCTCCAATGCTGCATGCACGACGGTTCCAAACGAGAGGTGTGGCGCTTTGGCCTGCGGCTGTTGCAGGAGATGCGCCCACAAGAATTCTTTGGGATCACGCAGGAATGTATTGAGTGCCGTGACCGAGAGTTGAAAATCTTCGAGCCGTTCCAAGAGGAAGACTCGGAAAACATCATCAACAATGATTCCCGGCATATGGAGCGTTTCGAGCGGTGCTGGAACTTGTTCCGGCGGAACAGTACATTCCTCAATTTTGTCTCCCGCTTCTGCAATAAATACCGATGGTTCTGCATCTTTGATCTCGTCGCCGGAACGGTAGGTCTCGGAAAATGCCAGTATGAGTTGCTCTTTCGCTCTCGTGAGCGCGACGTACATCAATCGGCGCTCATCCTCCTGCTTTGCATTCTTTTCAATTTCCGCTTCGATCCCAAGGATCAAATGATCAGGGAGCGAGAGGAGCGAACCGCGAATATTGTTGCCCCAGTTACGAAATCGTAGATGCGGCACGATCACGAGTGTGAATTCCAGTCCTTTTGCACCGTGCGCAGTCATCAGCTCCACGCCATCCGAAACGAGGTGGGGGACTGCGTATTCCAGCGTAAGACTTCGCTCTGTGAGATATTGATCGAGATCGCTGAGGAGCGTCGTGAGTGTCAGCCCCTTATTTTCGTACACGCGGCTCTTCACGTAATCGTAGAATGCATGGAGGCCGGCAATTCTTCGTGGATCCGCAGAGGAATCAGTGTGCGCCGGGAGGAGGCCGGATTCCTTCAGAATCTTTTCGAGGAGCTCGGGGAGAGTGATGGAATCTTTTCTGGCATTCAATGATTCAAGAAGGTCGTACGCATTTTTGATCGATAGGGGGAGATCCTCACCGAGCGAAAGGAGAAATTCTCGCAGGGTGATCGATTCCTGATGTTTCATTTTTCGCAGTGCACACCAGAGCCGACCGAGCTCTGCAGGATGGCAATCGAAGGTTTTGCAGCCAAGTGCCGCACTCACGACTGCATCATGATTGAGATGCTCAACAGCTTGCATAATCAACATTGCTTCCCGCACTTCGGGATGGAGCATCAGATCCTGATTCGCGGTGAGGATAACGGGGATTCCTGCCGTGTGGAGAACTTCGTACATATCCGTGAGCTCTTCATTCCTTCGGCAGAGTACCGCCATCTCGGTCCATGGAATGCCGGATTCATGTGCATCCTTCAGAATTTTCGCAATGCCTGCGCGCTCGTTTTCGATTGCGGGATAGCGGAGGAAAACTGGTTTCATCACGTCATGCTGAGCGGAGCCCCGAGCTTGTCGAGGGGCGGAGTCGAAGCACGTCGCCAGGCTACTCTCAGTAGATGGAAACCTCGCGAAGTGCTTCGACTTCGCTCGCTGTGGCTCGCTTCGCTCAGCATGACGTACTTTTTGAGCTTTCAAATCCTTCGATAGCCCCTCCACCTTCCTCACCAATCTCTCCTCATTCTGTTCTATCACCTGTGCCGCCGCATCCAAAATTTCCTGCGCGCTCCTGTAATTTTCGGTGAGCGAAATAATCGTGGCCTTCGGAAACCGTTTGAGGAAGTGAAGCATGTTCGCAGGTGATGCTCCTTGGAATCTGTAGATCGCCTGATCATCGTCACCGACGACAAACACATTCGACACTTCTCCTTCTATGGGAGAGCGAGTGAGGAGATCAATGACGCGCGCTTGCGAGCCGTTTAAATCTTGGAACTCATCCACGAGAACGTACTGGTAACGCTCTTGCAGTCCTGCGAGGAGCCAATCATGCCTTTTTAGCGCTTCGATCACCACGAGGATCATATCGGCGTAGTCATAGCGGTGAGTCTCCTTGAGCTCCGCATCGTAGCCACGGTAGAGGAGGATGAATTCCTCAAACTGCTGCACGAGTCTTTGATCATCTTTGTATGACTGAGATTTCTGATCACGCGGCTTGCCGCTCTTTGTGGTTTCGATTTCGCTGCGATACTCGGGGACGATCTTGGCAAGATCATCGGGTGAAATTCCCTCGCGCTTCATCGTGCTGATTCTGTTCAAAATTGCGGAAGCGCGATCGTGTTCCAGCGACGGTTTCCCGAGGATTGATCCCACTCCCAGTTTTTCCATCAATCGCCGCATAATCCTTAGCTGCTCGATCTGTGTTACTTGTTCGTAGGCGCGGAAATCTTCGAAGACGTGGGGGTGCTCTAGAATGATGTGATTACAAAAGCTATGCACAGTATCAATCGTGATGCCGTAGGCATCCGGCCCGATGATGCTGCGAAGTCTCTCACGCATGGCTTTTGCGCCGCTCGTCGAAAATGTAAGGCAGAGGATGTTGCTTGGCCGCATCTGAGTTTTTGCGAGGATATTGGCGACGCGCATTGCAAGAGTTTGTGTTTTCCCCGTGCCCGGTCCTGCAATCACCATCACGGGACCTTCGATCACATCAACCGCCTTTTTTTGTGCGGCATTTAACTTCTGGTATGACTCATCAAATGCTGGAGTTGATCGAATCTTTTGAGTGACTTTCGGCCCTATGGAAGCGACTTTTGCGGCTTGTGGCATCGAATGAGATCGTAACATATTGGTGAGAAATTGCTTGATGCGTCTTTTCATGTCTATATGCTGTTTTTAGCGGTGCTGTAGCTCAGTTGGTAGAGCATCGGTGTCAAAAGCCGAGTGTCGCGGGTTCGATTCCCGCCAGCACCTCTCGAAGGATCCCAAGCTTAACCGCTTGGGGTTCTTTTTTCTGGGCAGCCCTCAACCCTCCTGTCGTTGCGTCTTTTGTTTATCCAGCCACTTTCGCGCAGCTATCACACTTCTCCACCATGCCTTCGCCGTTTGGATTTGGCACTTCGATGAGTGTTCCCTTTTGGCAGAAGGGACAAGGGGGACCGAATGCTCCGATCGAGCTCCCGCCGAATCCTGCTCCCTGCAATGCTTGTAGCAGTTCTTCGTTCGAGATGTCTTCGCGGATTGCGGCGGAGCGCGGGTGATCGCGCATCTTCTGCAATACTTTTGCTTCGATCTGGCGAATGCGCTCGCGCGTCACTCCAAATTCCTTCCCGACTTCTTCGAGCGTGTGCCCGATGCCATCCGCAAGCCCGAATCGCATTTCGATGATCTTGCGCTCGCGGGGAGTTAAAAACTTCAGCATCTCGTGGACGCTCTCCTTCTTCAGCTGCTTATTCGTCGCTTCAAACGGCGAGACCGCATCCTTATCCTCAATAAAATCTCCGAGGGTGTTATCTTCCTCCGATCCCACAGGAGCTTCGAGCGAGATGATGTCTTGGCTGATCTTCAAAATATGACGGACTTTCTTCACATCCATCCCGAGTTCCACCGCGAGTTCTTCCACCGTCGGCTCGCGACCAAGTTCCTGTACGGTGCGGCGCTGCGTGTGTGTCAATTTGTTAATGGTTTCCACCATGTGGACGGGAATACGAATTGTTCGCGCCTGATCTGCGATTGCGCGGGTGATCGCCTGCCTGATCCACCACGTCGCGTAGGTCGAAAATTTAAATCCACGCTCCGGATCGAATTTTTCCACCGCACGGAAGAGACCGATGTTGCCCTCCTGAATCAGATCGAGGAACGAAAGTCCGCGGCCGATGTACTTCTTCGCGATGGAAACAACAAGGCGCAGGTTTGCTTCGGCGAGCTGCTGCTTTGCCGAAGCATCGCCCTTGCGGATTCTGCGTGCGAGTTCCACCTCTTTTTTCCCATCAATGAGCGGCACGCGTCCTATCTCCGAGAGGTACATGCGTACGGAGTCGTTCGAAATTTCTAAGAGGTCAACCTCTCGCTCCTTCTTCCGTTTCTTCGCTTCATCCTTCGGAAGATCCTTCGTAAGCTCGTCTGTGGGAATACCAGCAGTTGCAACTACATGGGTCAAATCATCACTCTCTTCTTCGCTGTCCTTTCCTCCCTTTTGCTTCTTATCCCAAATGAGTGAATCTTTGACATCGATGATTTCGATTCCGAGCCCCATAAAGAGCTCGTAGACATCATCCAAAATTTCGATGTTCTGTTCGCCATCCGGAATCGCTGTCATTACCTCCTGATGCGTGACATAGCGCTGCTCTCGTCCCTTTTTAACGAGATGCTTAATTTCCGCGGGGAATTTCTTTAAATCCTCCTCGGTTGGTTGTGCGATGAACTTCCGTGGGTGCGAGGCCATAGCTTTGGGGCAGAGTATAGGGGAAAATAATGGAAGGGAAAGCAGGAAGAGAGGGAAAATTGGATATTGAATGCATTACAGCGGATTAAGCCCCACAATGCACGAAAAAGAATACGTCATGCTGAGCGAAGTCCGAGTCCGCCCATGGCGGACGAAGGACGGAGTCGAAGCACCTCGCGAGGTTTTCATCTACTGAGTGTTGCCTGGCGACGTGCTTCGACTGCGCTCGTCTGCCGTAGGCAGACTCGCTTCGCTCAGCATGACGTTACGATGTTGATCAAATTTCTTATCATGCTGCCATTGCCGCAAGCTTAAGCACCTGCTGGTATTGCGTGAGAAGAATTTCTTCATCCATTTTCTTCCCATCGGCACGCGCCTTCTTAATTTCGATAATGATTTCCGTCTGTTTCTTCTTCAACATATCGCGATTTACTTTTGCTCCGAGTTTGCGAATCTCGATCCTTGCAAGATCCTGTGACCACGTTCCAAATTCCTGTTCGGAGTAGAGCTGAAGAACCGAGGCATACTCGCGGAGATCTTCCGGCAGATCTTCCATACTCAATGCATCGCGATTCGATGCAACGAATGCACGAAGGCAGAGGAAAAGCCGCTTCTCTTTTTCTCCTTCCGGTTCCATGAGTTCGTTCACCGTCTTCATGTGCGCGGGGTAGGCGAGGAGCAGTCCAAGCAGAAGCTCCATCGGACGGAACGGAGAGGAGGCGACTTCCAAACTCTTTTCTTCCTGTCGCTTGCGCAGTGATTCCTGTTCACGGCGTAGATCATCTTCGAGCGCTGTCACTGTCGTCCCAAGAACTTCTGCGGATTTCCGCACGCACTCTTCGCGCTCCACCGCAGAGGAGATAACCGTGAGGAGCGGCACAAGGATGCGGAGCATCGTACGCTTCTCCATTGATTCTGCAGCGCATTCCGCAAGGACATGATCGAGGTAGGGGACACCCTTCCCTTCGCACGCCTTTTTCATGGCCGCGGGATCCACATTGGCGCATTCATCGGGATCTTTTCCTGTAGGGAGCGCAAGGTAGCGAACATCCATATCCTGCGCCTTGGCGAGGAGGTATGCGCGTTCCGCCGCCGCCTTCCCTGCCGCATCGCTATCGAGACATAAGATCATCACTTCCGCGATGCGCTTGAGTACTGTCACATGCTGCTCGGTGAGCGCGGTGCCGGAAACCGCGACAACGTTCTCGATCCCGATCCTATGGAACGCGAGAACATCAAAGTACCCTTCCACAAGAATCACGGCCTTCTCCCTCCGGATTGCTTCCTTCGCATGCGAGAGGCCAAAGAGAGCAACGGATTTATTGTAGAGCGGGCCATCGGGGGAATTGATGTACTTGGCATCATCCTCGCCCAGCGTTCTTCCGCCAAAACCGATCAAGTTCCCCTGCGTATCGCGTATCGGGAACACAATGCGATTGCGAAATCGATCGTAGATCCGCTCCTCCTTCAGCTCCTTCTGCACGCCGAGTCCCGATCGCATGATTTCCGTTCGGCTGTATCCTTTTTTAAGAAGATGCGTGTACGTGGCATCGAACGAATCCGGTGCAAAGCCGATTGCGAATGATGTTGCGAGTGTTGGCGGTACTTTGCGTTTTTCGATGTATTCCATCGCATGCGGCGTATTTTTGAGCGCCTCGCAGTAGAAGAGCATCGCATCGTGCAAGCATTCCCGCAGTCTCTCCTTTTCGTCTTTCGTCGGACCCTTCTGCGAAAATTGATGTTTGGGAAGCGTGACCCCCGCCTTCTCCGCAAGATCTTTGATTGCTTGCGAAAAATCCACACCCTCGATCTTCTGGTAAAAGCTAAAAATATCGCCTCCGCTCTGGCAGGCAAAGCAATAGGCAATACCTTTCTCCGGCGAAACGAGCAGACTCGGGTGGCTATCGTTATGGAACGGACAAAGACACACAAAATTCCTTCCCTTCTTCTGTATTTGGCAATATTCGCCGACAAGCGCTTCGATTGGCAGCCTCGCTTTGATTTCGGGGATTGGGTCCATGGGGAGCAGAGTATACCACCAGCCCGATTTTTTATGTCTAGATTGCTTTCCATCCCGTAAAAGCAGATCTATATTCCTCATCATGATTGCTTCGCCAATCAAGAGTGTGGAGCCTAATACTTCTCTGGAGCAGATGCTTCTTGAGCAAGCCGAAGGAACATCACTTCTCGAAAGTGTTCAGAGCAGAATGGCGGAGTATCGAAACTTCACTCTTGGATCTTTCGTTGATCTTGTTTCGAGTCTTCATAATCGGAATTGTCGCCGTTGGCACGATAAGAATTTAATTAATTATTGGGAATGTTCACGGCGATCGACCAACATCACGTGTGGCCACCAAAATGATGAAGATATGAATGATGGAAGAAATGCCAGAACAGTACTGACGGATGCAATGCTCTTTGCAAGAATTCTTGGCTCTCCCCTGCAGAATGAATCCGAACTTCTCGAGAATCTTCGAGTGGCGTGCAATCAAAAACTGCCTATGATCGATACCGTCGTGATTGCTGCTTACCATGGCGAAAAGCCAGCTGTTCCAATCGACAGAGATGAATTAAATAGAGATCTTGATCGATGGGAAGAGGAAAGATCACAGCCCGTGGAAATGGTGAAGCAAGCAGTGCTTCGTACGCTTGAAGAGCTCATTCACTCGGCTGCACAGTAGATTGTATCGATTATTCCGCAGTACCTGTGCTACCGCCTTGAGCCGTTGTAGCTGTTTTGGCGCGAATAAATTGTACTAATCGTCGTATTGATTGAGCAGGGAGGAGCCAATAGTTTTCTGGATCAGATAGCTGCTTATCACTGAATGGTTCGTTCATCCAGCATGCGCGCACAAGAGCATGTTGGTTAGCATCTAATGAGTAACCCGCTGTTACTTTTGCCAAAAATTCCTCCATACATTCTTGTCTCACCAAATGACCAAATCCAAACATCAACGATGGGAAGCACCTTGCCATTTCCTCAGAGATGCTATGCAAATCATCATTTCGGTTGCAAACATGATTGAGAACCGAAACCATGAATTCTGTTGTGCCTCTTTCGTAACCAATTGCCTCTGATAATTCCGACTGAGGAATATCAATTATAAAAGCCTTTTCAAGACGAAAACTGACATCCAATGTGTCTATGGACTCGGCTCCTAAACCTCTCGTTAATTCTGCACTATCTGTCACTTCGTCGTCATCGACACCAAGTGCTTGGACTAAGGCTGTTTTTACAATGGGAAACACTGCATCATAGTCTCGATATTGTTTTTCGACAGCTGCCATAGGAGTGAGTGGAACGAAGGAAATGATGATAGCTTAATTCATTTCGTCTGGAACATTTTTTTCGACTTTATGAGATCTGCTTAAGAATCACTCGTGGAATCCAGTTTTTGAGCACTCCTTCCTTTGCTAGCCCAAGCCCAAGGGGAATCTTGCGCCACCGTAGAATGAGTTCGCCATGGAGTGACGGATCACATGGGGAATCTTTTCCTTCCAGAATTGTTTCCTTCTGTTCATCGCTGAGCTCTAAGGTTCCGGAGCTTGCTTCTTTTCCTCGCAGCGAAATGATCTCCTGCGTCAGGCGAATGCGGCTATCTTTCTGGAGCTTGAGGAAAGGGATGCCGAATGCGTAGCGGGGGCAGGGGAGTATGAACCGCGACGCAGCTTCGTTTATAAGCGTGACGTACTGTCCGGTTTCGTAGAGGCATTCATGATCGCGTATCAATGATGTGCCATAGCGCTTCGTCAATTCCGCAGCGATATCTTTCGTCCGCGATGGCGTGAGTTCCTTCCTCGGCGGCGCGCTTTCCTGCCGCAGCACATCGCGCGTGTGATCTTTTTTTACAAGGACGGCGCAGAAGAAGCCTTCGGTATCGTAGGTCTGAGGCCAGAGGCGGAGATAGGGCTGTAGGGCTGTAGGGCTGTAGGGCTGTAGGGCTTTTTGAACCGTTTGAGAATCTTCAATTGCACGAGTTGCGTCCCATTTTTCTAGCCCTAACTGCCCCAGATGCCCTAACTGCCCTATGTCCACAACTTCGATCGTTCCTCCAAACTTCATCACTGTTTCCATCACTACTTCTTCGTTCTCCTCCGGCGTCAGCGTGCATGTGCTGTAAACAATTCTCCCGCCGACTTTTGCGGCGTGAATGGCGGATTCCAAAAGTTTGAGCTGCATAGACTTCAACTTTGTGATGTTCTTGTCGGTGCAGAGTTTGAGCGCACCCGGATCTTTGCGTGCGATTCCCTGCGCACTGCACGGCGCATCGCAGAGGACGCGGTCGAATCGCTCCGTCATATTGCCGCCGAACCATTCGCCGTTCTTGCTCGTGAGGATTGTGTTCAAAGCGCCTGATCGTTGGAGTGCCGCATGCAGAGTCCACAGGCGCTTCTCCTGCACATCGTTTGCAACAATCACGCCGGTGTTTTGCATCTTTGCCGCGATTTGCGTCGTCTTACTGCCCGGCGCCGCGCAGAGATCCAGAATTTCTTCTCCCGGTTTTGGATCAAGGAGTTCCACAGGCAGCATGCTTGCTGCTTCCTGCAGATAGATGTGGCCAAGTTGATGGAGGAGATCTTTGCCTAAAGCACTCTCCTCGAGTGAGCCCCGAAGGGGCGAGTCGAGAGGCTTCTTTGAACGTTCCACAAAAAATCCCTCGCGGCACCACGGCACATGGCTCATTTTCCACCCCCGTTCCGCTCCCCATGCTTCTACTTCTGTCACCAACGTCTTCAATGTATTCACACGGAGGCTTTTACGGAGGGGGAGTTCATTTATGGAAAGCAGAGCATTCATGTCCGTGAATGCGGCATAGCGATCGAATGGATGTATTGTTGTCATTCGTGCTTCATCTTACACGCCTTCAATCCGGTTTGGCTTCATTGTTAATGAGGTCAATCATTTGTCTCACGGTAGTACGTCTCGTGAATTTTGCCATAAGTTCATCACTAATTGTTGCGCCAGCTAATTCCTCAAGTTCCATAACCAGATCAAGCATGTCCAACGAGTCAGGATCGAAATCATCTAAAAGAGTATCCGGTGTAACATTTTCTGGATCAATATCCAGTTCGGTCTTAATGGCTTCTCGGACAATATTGATGTCGATGAGTGGTGTTTTTTGAGCAGTCTCTGCCCTTTCTACAACCGTTGCTTCGTTTGTCAATTCTCCATCCATAAACACATCATGCCAATGATAATTTCTGTGTCAAACACTTTGTACCAGATCACACAACAAGGCTTACAAGCTTCCCGACGACGTATACCTCCTTCTTCGGCGTTTTCCCCTCAAGGTACTTCTGCACGTTCTCCTGTTCTTTTGCGAGCTTAATTGCCTCTTCTTTCGTAATACCTGTAGGAACAACGAGATCCGCACGCACTTTGCCGTTCACTTGGACGACAAGCGTGAAGGTATCGGCGATGATTTTGGATTCATCGTAGGTGGGCCATATGGATTCAATAATAAACTTCTCGATTCGCTCCGCTCCGCTCCGCTCTCTCGAAGAGAGCAATAGTTTTTCCCACAGTTCTTCCGCGAGGTGCGGTGCGAGCGGTGCGAGGAGTTTTGTGAATGCGATTGCAGCATCGTACGAAATTGATCCTTCCTTTTCCACTTCGTTCAAAAAGATCATGAGTGCGCTGATTGCAGTATTAAAGTTGAGGCGCTCGAGATCGTTTGTGACTTTTTTGATGGTTTGGTGAAGGAGAGCATTTTCGACTTGCGAGGTGCTTCGACTTCGCTCGCTCTGCTCGCTTCGCTCAGCATGACGTATATGTGCTGAATCAGTGAAGAAGGCGTAAATCCGATTCACGAAGCGATCAATACCTTTGATGCCGGTATCCGACCAGTCGCCGCCCAAAGTAAACGGACCCATGAACATCAAATACATGCGGAAGACATCCGAGCCGTAGCGCTCGACGAAACCATCTGGCGAAACGACATTGCCTTTGCTCTTACTCATCTTTGCTCCTTGATTCGTGATCACGCCCTGATGGATCAACTTCTGGTACTGCTCGGCGTGCTCGACGAATCCAAAATCTTTGAGTGCCATTCCCACGAACCGTGCGTAGATCAAATGCATGCAAGCGTGCTCTGCGCCACCGATGTACATCTGCACCGGCATCCACTTCTTCTCGATCGCTTTTGGCACAAATTCCTTTTGATCCCCCTCGGCAAGGTAGCGATACGAATAAAAACTCGAGCACACGAATGTATCCATGGTATCCACCTCCGGAGTCCACCCTTTGCCAAAAATTTTCTCGGTGCGTTCAATTAATTCCTTCGATTGCGCAATCGGAGCGGTGCCGGTTGGTTTAAATTCCACATCGGTTGGGAGGAGCCACGGCAGGTGTTCCTCGGGGATTGGATGCGGATTGCCCTCGGGATCGTAGACAATCGGGATGAGCGCTCCCCAGTAGCGCTGGCGGCCGATCGACCAGTCGCGCAGGCGGTATTGGACGACGCTCCGTGCAATCTTCATCTCCTCTACCATGAAGTGAATGATGTCGTTCCTAACCTCGCCCCACAATCTCCCTCTAAATTTTTCAGGCATCTGCATCACGCCGTCATCTGCCTTTGCGTAACAAAACTCCAAATTTTTCACCTTCTCGGCTTCCTTTGGATCAGATGGAAACATGACGGGTCGCAGTGGGATGTCGTATTTCTTTGCGAATGCGAAGTCACGCTCGTCGTGCGCCGAACAGTGAACAATTCCCGTGCCGTATTCCATGACGACGAACGAAGCGACCCAGATTGGCAGATCACCGGTGCCGAATGGATTCTCAACGTAGCGTCCGGTGAAGATGCCTTCGACATGCTCATCGAAATTGTATTTCTCAGTAGCCTTCAGTTTCTTCATGCGTTCAACAAATTCCATCACTTCTTTTTCCTTCGATGTACCCTTCACCATCTTTTCCACGAGTGGATGCTCCGGTGCGATGACCGTGAACGTCTGCGCCATGAACGTTTGTGGCACGGAGTCGAAGACTTCGAACTCGTCACCAAGATCCTTCAGCTTCGACTTAATGTTGATCCCTTCGTTGCGTCCGATCCAATTCCGCTGCATCACCTTCGTCTTTTCCGGCCAATCGAGATCGTTGAGTCCATCGAGCAAGCGCTCAGCATATTGCTTGATCTTCCAATACCACTGCGTGAGAGGCTTCTGAATAACATCCGAATCGCAGCGCTCGCATTTGCCCTCCCACACTTGTTCGTTTGCGAGCACAGTCTGGCAACTCGGGCAAAAATTCACATTTCCCTTCTTCCTCTCGGCGAGGTTATTTTTAAACATTTGCAGAAAGAGCCACTGCGTCCATCGATAATACTCGGGCGTACTCGTATTCACAGTCTTCGACCAATCGTACATACAGCCGATCGCCTTGAGCTGCTGTGTCATTTTTTTGACGTTCTCTGCAATCGACATATTCGGATGTACGCCGGTCTTGATGGCATAATTTTCCGCAGGAAGTCCGAATGCATCAAACCCGAGCGGCGAAAAAACATCGTATCCTTGCAGTCGTTTAAACCGTGCGTATGAATCAGCTGGCCCATAGTTGTACCAGTGCCCGACATGCAATTTATCCCCACTGGGATAGGGGAACATCACGTGGGTGAAGTAGGGTTTCTTGGCGTTCTTGAGATCTGTTTCGTAGATCTTCGCTTCATCCCAGCGCTTCTGCCACTTCTGCTCGATTGGTGAGGGGTCGTAGGGTTTCATGTGTAGATGTTACTCATAGTAGCAGAGCAAGAGTGGGGATTCTTTCTTGTTTTTATGTTGGTTGCTTTCATATTTATTTCTTTTATTCGCTGTGGAATAAATTCCATAGCGTGCGGATTAAAATCCGCGATTACGTGCGATAGAATTCTTCCATTTGGAGTGAGGTTTGCGCGAGTTGGATTGTTTCTGATGTATTGAAGTGTGTTCATAAACTGTACCTCCGATGTAATTTCCTGATAGTTTTTCCCTCGCGCCCAAAGGTGGCCGTCGGAATTTTTCTGTTCCTTCAAATAATATCGAGAGCTTGCGCCTTTCAATTTTTTGACGATATCCGTATTCAAATCTCTCCCTCTTATAAAACTTATGATGAGATGAACGTGGTCCGGCATTGCACATCCTTCGTGAAGCATGATGTTGTGTGTCGTTGTGACACTATGAAGAATTTGTAGTATTCGACTAGCATTTTGCTCAGTGAGGAACTCTGGATGTCGAGTATGAGTAGGTAGTGTAAGGTGAATAATTCTCCTAACAGCGGGCTTTAGCCCGCTCTTGGCGGAATTTATTCCGCCAAGACTTCGGGGGTCGCGCGGGATAGGAGGGTGCATTCGCCGCTTCTTTTGTTCGTTCGGTGAGTTCATCCCTGATAGAATATCATTCTTGCTCATGCCTTTGTCTCCATTACCAACGGTCGCGATCACCCTCTATGCCTAAGCTTCCAATTGTTGCCATTACCCGCCTTCGCTCCGCTTTGCGGAGCTTCGGTGGGCAAGTTGGCTCGCTACTACCCACATATGCCTAAGCTTCCAATTGTTGCCATCATTGGCCGCCCGAATACAGGGAAATCCACGCTCTTTAATCGCATCGTGGGCCAGCGCCGCGCCATCGTGAGCGAGGTGCCGGGGACGACGCGTGACCCCGTTGTACAGTGTGTCGAGGGGGAAGATCTCCCGTATCTCCTTATGGATACCGGTGGCATGGGCGGCGGCACGGAGGATAAAGATTTCGAGGATGACGTGCAGTCGCAATCGCTCCTTGCACTCGAGCATGCGGATCTTGTACTCTTCCTCGTGAACGGCCGCGAAGAAATCACGGCGGCAGATTATGCGGTGGTGGATCTCCTTCGTACCAAAAGGAAGCGGCACGTGGCGATATTTCTGGTTGTAACCAAGTGTGATGATCCGCAGAAAATGGATGAGCTATTGCCGGAGTTCTACGAACTTGGTATCGGCGATGCCGTGTTTGCGGTGAGCGCCACTCAACGCCTTGGCACCGAAAAACTTACGGATGCGATCGAAGAGAAGCTCCTCGCAATGCACTTCGATCGGCGGTCGGAAGTTGATGAAGAAACGGAAGAGGTTCATCCCGTTCCGCGCATCGCACTCGTCGGTAGGCCAAACGTGGGAAAAAGCTCGCTCATCAATGCCCTCATGAGCGATTCCCAGCGCAAAATCCAAGCGCGCATGGTGAGTGATATTCCGGGGACAACGAGGGACACGACCGATACGGTGATTACGTCGAATGGTAAGGACTATCTGTTTCTCGATACCGCAGGCTTACGTCGGCATCAGAATACGGGAGAAGATCAACTTGAGATCTTTGCCGCATTCCGCACGCTCCAAGCAATCGAAGGGGCGGATGTCACTGTCCTCGTTCTGGATGCGACTGAGGAAATCGGCAGACAGGATAAGCGCATTGCGAATTTAGCAATCGAGCGCGGCAGCGGACTCATTTTGCTCGTCAATAAATCGGATCAGATGGATGCCGACAAGAAGAAAGCTTTTGGGGAGGAGATCAAGCGTTCATTTGCATTTTGCCGCTATGCGCCGGTGCTCTTCACTTCCGCGGAAACGCGCGAGAATCTTCCCAAGTTGTTTTCGCTCGTTACCACCGTGATGGAGAACAGAGCGAGGAGGATCGAGACTTCCATCCTCAACCGATGGTTTCGCGATACGATCGCCCGCTACCAGCCTATGGGAATGGGTGGCGCTGCAATCAAGGCAAAGTACATGACGCAGGTTTCCGCGAATCCGCCGACTTTCGTTCTCTTCGTCAACGATCCAAAACGCCTCCATTTTTCCTCCGTTCGCTTCATCGAAAATAAGTTGCGGGACACATACGCTCTCGAAGGAACGCCCGTGCGATGGGTGAAGAAGGGGAGGGAGGAAGAGTAATCATCCCCGACGTTCCTTCATATCCTTTACCCTTCCATCTTGGTGGATCGGAAGGGGATAGGTTTTTACAACAATTTCCAATTTATCGAGCAATGTTTTTGGATCATCATCAAACACCATGTTTGGCGGAATCTTCCGTTCGCAGATTTCTTCCACGATGTGGGGAATAGAATTGCTGATTCCCCCGCTATTTGTGAGGATGCCGATCGGTCTTCCTTCATCGTAGGCGATGGTGAATTCGTTGAGCGTCCCAATGCCGCCGGCAATGATAACGACCGCATCACAAGAGCGGATATTGATGATGTCGCGCTCCATGAATCCTTGGCCGGTAAAAATGAGGATATCGTGGTGATTGGGGGATTGGTATTCGTTCACATGCTCATATTCCGAAAATGCAGGAGAGATGCCAATCACCGTACCGCCACCTTTCTTTGCCGCCACCGCCGCTTCATCCGGGATGCCCGGACACGCACCGTTGATCAGTATGTGGCCACGCCGTGCGATTTCTCCGCCCATTTCCCGAGCCTTTTGAATAGCAACAGCATCCTCCGCCTGAGGACCGCTTGCCGAGCCCATGATGCCAATTTTGAGTTTCATGGAGGAAATTCTGTTTCCTTCTATTATAGCTGAGGGATCAGGAAATTACCAGAGCACAGCACTTCCTCATCCCTCATCTTCTTCTGCCGATCGCAGTGATTGTTTGGCTGCGAGATGGAGGAAAGGTTCGAAAACGACTTGGAGGATCGAAGCGGTGAGAGGTTGTGCTTTTTCGTACGGAATGTCTTTCTTTTCCACAGTGTGAAAGAATTCCTGGAGGACAAAAATCGTCAGTTGCAGTACTGCCCCATCCAGGTGGGGACCGGTATCTGCAGGACGAGTGGAGGGATCGATGAGGAGGCTATCGAGGATTGATTCCGCATCGTGAGCCAATATCATCTGCAGCCGCGTAATCCAATCCACAAGATCACGATGAGTTTCCGCTGCAAGATCTTTTCCTTCGATGAGCGACATGCTCTCGTCGACTGTTTCGTGGGCGTCTTTTTCCGTATGTTCGGAGAAATATTCTTTCACGGCGCTGAGGCAGCCCTCGTGTATGAGCGAAAGAATGCCGAGGATAAAAATACTCGGGCAGTTCCTCGCAACGAGGCGGGCAATGAGTTTAAAGAGGTGCGCATACCGATCATCGTTTAAAAACTGGACGATCATTTTCGCTACCTGATCATCCTTCTTCTTCGCTCGTTTTTCATCACGCCGCAGTTGTTGCATTGCTGCGGCCGCCGCCGCGAAGCGCTGTTTTGCTTCTTCGCTTAAGCCTTCGCTTGCAGCCTCGCCGCCTTCCTGTGGCGGGCCTAATTCAAAATCACCGAAGTCGGACATGCTGGAATAGTAGCTCATTCATACCGCAGTGAGGAGTGATTCCAAAAATTGGATATTCTGAGCGTATTGAGGCTTTATCAGTGATGTATTACCTACTCAAACTATCCGCAATTTCTCGCATGATAGTCACAATCATCGAGAAGGATATTTCGAACGGAATATCGAGGAGCCTTGCGATCCACGAAACGATGAATGTCGCGAGGAACGTTACAACGAACCCAATAATCGCATAGCGAATCGTGTGGATGGCATTCTTGATTTTATCTTCGTTCCCTGCCGAGAGGATGAATGAGATACCTCCGACAATGATGAAGATAAGGCTAAGAACGAATGCAACGATGATGGCGAGTGCAACGAATGTGGCGATGATGTCGGTGATGGATCCCTGTTCCAGAAGTTCGCGCAGCATGCGGAGGGGGGTTAGGAAGCGGGAGGTGGTTCAAGAATTTTCAGATTAATACGCTGATTCAAGTTGCCGCCAATGATGCGGAGGAGGATACGGAGAGCTTTCACCGTTTGTCCGCCTTTGCCAATCAATTTACCCATGTCGCCGGGGCTGACGCTCACGGTCAAGAGGACGCCAAACTCATCAACCTTCCCTTCGATATGGAGGGCATCTTTCTCGTCCACCAAGTTCTCCATGACAAAACGGAGAAACGAGAGCCCGGGAATCTCTGGCGTAGTTGCTGACATGCGGGAGAAGCTTACTCTGCTTTCACTGTCGCGTCACCCCCTTCCTGAACAGGTGTTGCGCCTGCTGCTGCAGGTGCTTTTGATTCCTCTTCTTTTGCACTCTTGCTCTTCTGCTTTGCATAGCGCTTGATGTAACGATCCATATTCTCCATGCCTTCGCGCTTGAGAAGTCGTGCAACCGTATCGCTCGGGAGAGCACCCATTTTTAACCAGTGCTCGATTCGGTCCTTCTTAAAATTGAATTCATGGGGATTCCTCGCTGGGAGGTACAATCCAAGGAACTCGTTCACTTTACCGCCCTTCGCGGATACCCGCTTCTCGGAGACGACAAGGCGGAAGCTTGCGATGTTTTTTCGGCCGGTGCGCTGGAGGCGAATGACGAGCATACAAAAGGAGCGGTGGAAGTGTAGGGAACCGCTCCTAACGGGTCAAATGACTTATCGGGGAATCTTGGAGGAGAGCGCGGAGCTTAATTCGCTTCGGACTGTGTGCGAATTCGGCTGCCCTGTGGGATACCAAGGGCATTGAGGCGCTTTTCACGCGCTGCACGTCCTATACTCTTTGATTCTTTGGAGGCTTGGCTAACGGATCGTGCTGATGCGCGACTTGCCTTTCGTGGAACATGCCTACCTTCGGAAGAGGTAATCGGCATTGAATGAAATGCTTGTGAGCGGTTATGCAGGATGCGGCTTGGCATGTTTGGATTTCCATATCCATCGACACGAATCGGCTGCTTATATGCAGGGCCGCTTGCAAGTGTGTTTACTGGTGCCGAAAGAAGGAAACTGGCGAACAGCATGCCGATGAAAAGAAGTGAAGAATGTTTCATAAATGAAAAGGGGGAACGACTTATGCTACCACAGACTCCTTCGAACGCTGAATGCGTATTTGTATCGGTCGAGAGGAGGGGAATTTTTTTTGCAGTGCAAGCAGTAAATCCTCATTCAGCGCGTAGCATTCCTGCCCCGCGATTGCCGTCGGAACCGAAATGACAAGTACCCCGTTCTTCAGCATGGTAGCAATTGCATTTTCCGGCGCACCATTCACCTTCAACCAATCGTTCGCCGTGTGCACGATATAGGAAGCATCCGCTTCATCCTTCAGTCCCCGCTTGCTGAGTACCCTCGAGAGGAGTGATGAAACCTTATCCATAAACTTACTATACCAGCTGCGAGGCATAGATAGCGGCGGTCTTCTTTGCCATTTCTTCCCACGAGAATGATTGTGCATGCTGTTCTGCTCCGCTTCGATCGATGGGATGCATGCGAGCTGCCTCGATTCCGTTCCGGAATCCCTCGATTGTCGGTTCCACCAGAATTGCATAGTTTCCGGCGATTTCCGGAATGCTTGTACGATTGCTTGCAACGACCGGCGTGCCGCAGGCCATGGCCTCCAGCACGGGGAGGCCGAATCCTTCGTAGAGCGATGGCTGAACGTAGACGCTCGCGGCACTCATGAGGATCGGGATATACGTGTCTGGAACATTTGAAAAAATGCGTACATTTGATTTGAGTCTCAGTTTTTGTATCTCTTCTCTCTGCGTGATGAGAATGAGCGGGATATTGGTGGGTGACGCATCGATAAGTGTCTGCACATTCTTATGCTCCTTGCAGGCGCCTGTGTAGAGAATAAATGAATCGGGCAGATCGAGCTCCTTTCGAATTCGATTTTTTTCTTCGCTCGATGCAGGGTAAAAATTGTCGGAGACACCCTCATGAGTGACGGTCATTTTTCTTGCGAGATGCTCGCCGTATGTTTTTTGAATGTCGCCTGCTGTAAAATTGCTGACCGCGACGATATGTGCTGATCTCTTTACGGCGTTATTCATGAGTATTCGATAGGCGATTCGTTTGAGGAGTGATGCTTGATTCGGATACCGATGCAGGATCAGATCATGAATGGTGACGACGAAAGGGATAGGGCAGAAGAGCGGGACGTTAAAGTGCGGGACATGGAGGAGATCAATGCCGCTCTTTTTTATATGGAATGGAAAGCTGATTTGTTCTGTCAGTGAATAATACTGATAATTGATAATTGATAATTGATAATTCTGAGTTATGGGAAGATGTCTTAGATCGCTTTTTCCTCGAACAAAGAGAACGTATCGCCATGGATCATCCCGCGTGAGGAGGCATCGCACTAATTCCTCCGTATATCGCCCGATGCCAGAGTTGGATCCCGCGAAGCGGCAATCGATGCCGATGGTGCGGTGATTTTTTGGATTCACGATGAGGAGAGTATAGATCGTTTTCTTCGAGCGACGAGCCAGAAAGGGCGAGGAGTCGAGAGGCTTCGCTCACCCATCTCTCGATTCGCACAGCACCTCTTGGTGCTGTGCTCGCTCGAGAAGAGCGGGTATTCTTCTCTTTGTGACTATCGCACAATCCATGCAGGCAATTTTTTCCCAAAAGCGCATTGCGGGCGGAGCACTCGTGCTTGCGCTCACGCAGTTTGCTGCTTCTGTTGCCGGGCTTTTCCGCGATCGTTTTCTTGCGACTGCGTTCCCCCCCGGTCTCGATCAAATGGATGTGGTTTCGGTATACATTGCTGCTTTTCGGCCGTCGGATCTCCTCTTCCAAATGTTCATCATGTCCGCGTTCTCCGTCGCACTCGTGCCACTTCTTGCATCCCATATAGCACATGGAAGGGAAGAGGAGATGGATCGGTTGCTTTCGAGTACGATGATTGTTGGAAGTGTTTTCTTCGGCATTGTTGCGCTTGTGATTTCTGTATTCTTTCCGCTTGTAGCGCCTCTTTTCGTCCAGTTTCACGATCAAAGTTTAGAGCTCTACATCCTCTTTGGCAGGATGGCGTTCCTGACGAATGCGATTTTTGTCATCGGGAATGCACTTGGGCAGTACCTCGTCACGAAGCAATCGTACTGGATGTATGGCATCAGCCCCATCCTCTACACGTTTGGCACAATTGTCGGCACCGTCTGGTTGACGCCGATGATGGGAGTCATGGGTCCCATGGTCGGAACCATAGCGGGTGCGCTGCTCTATACCCTCATTCGATTGTTTGCCAGCGTACGGGGCGGATTGCGTTTTTCCATTCGCCGATCGGATGTTCTGCATCCGGAAATCCGGGAGATGGGGTGGCTGATGCTGCCGCGCATGGCGGCGCTTGGTGCGCTTCAACTTCAACTCCTCCTCTTCGATCGACTCGCCTCCGGTCTTGATCTTGGATCAGTCACGATCAATGCCTATGCGCGAAACTTTCAGTCTGCTGCGGTTGGTATTGTTGGCATCGCCCTTGCGCAGTCGTCGTATTCCCTCCTCTCCCAGGCAATTGCAAAGGGAGAAATTCAGCGATTCTGGTCGTACATCAAAAAAGGTTCGCTCCTTACACTGGCACTCACAATTCCCGGCGGCATGGCGCTGTACCTCCTTGCCCCCATTGCTGCGAAGATTGTGCACCTTACAGAACCCTCGGTGATTGCAACATTTATTGTGGCACTCGGCATCTATGCCATCAGCATTCCGCTCGAAAGCCTCAATCATCTCCTCTTCCGCGCAAGCTATGCAACCAAACACACGGCATTTCCCGCGCTGCTGACTGTAGTCGGAGGATTATTTGCAATTATTGGAGCGTGGATCTATGCGCCGCGCTATGGAGTCTACGCGCTCGCATTTGGATTTTTGATCGGGCAAGCGATGCAGACTTTGGGAGTGTGGATATTTCTTTTGCGGAGAGCGAGATGCGATACCAAAACACTCGCGGGCAATTAGTATACTATTCAATTGAATAGTATAGTATCAAGCTGGCTTCATTTCACATTCAGAACGCAGTTCATGCCGCCTTTTCCATCGGGGCAACATTCCTTCGCCTTGGGGTCCGTGATCCACTCCGTTCCATCGAGAACGAATTTGTATTCGTAGCGCCCGGGCTTCAGGCTGATTCCGCAGGCGAAGCATCCATCTTTCTTCCTTCGCTCCATCATATGTTTACCGGTGCTCCAATCATTAAATGAGCCGGCGATCGCTGCTGTTTTCGCATGCGGAGCGTCGCAGACGAATGTACATCTCTTTTTGGGGGTGAGAACCATGGAAGAAAGGGGAAAGCATCTTCGGACTCTACACTCCAGAATAATTTTGTCATCTTGACTCCGGAGACGACTCAGTACCGTATTTCAAAATGATTGATGGATTGCAGAGGAATTTCTTCCTTCATGATTTGTTTCACTACCGCAGTCATAGGTCCTTTTTCACATATCACCGCAAGCATTTTCAGTTTTTCTTCATCGCCATTTGCAATTATCTCCACTGTCCCATCATCACAATTCTTCACCCACCCTGTGATGCCAAGCCTTTGTGCCTGTTTTTTCGTAAATGCTCGAAATCCAACACCCTGTACGTGGCCGACAATCGTGAGTCGCATCGCCTCCATAGACTTTCAGTCTACTCTTCGTTTTAGAGGCTCTGAGTGGTATAATAGAAGGTAATGAAGAAGCACCCCCATACACAGAAACACTTTACGTTCAGAGTCACACGGAGTAAGAAATTCATTCTTTGGTTTGACGAACTTGGAATCGAGGATGTTCCGCTCGTTGGAGGGAAGAATGCGTCGCTCGGCGAGATGTATAGGAAGCTCGGGAAGAAGGGAGTGCAGGTGCCCAATGGCTTTGCAATCACCGCGCACGCGTATTTTCACTTCATCAAAACCGCGAAAATCGACGATGATATTCGCCGCATCCTCAAGGGCTTAAACACGCATGATGTGGAGGATTTGGCGCGCCGAGGACAAAAGGTTCGCCACGTGATTTTGGAGTCAGAACTTCCGGAGGATTTGCAAGAAGAGATCATCGTTGCGTACAAAAAGTTTTGCCAGATGGAAAAATCTCCCCACCTCGATGTTGCGGTGCGGTCTTCCGCTACGGCCGAAGATCTTCCCGATGCATCGTTTGCTGGCCAGCAAGAAACATTTCTCAATGTGAGGGGCAACGCGCATCTTCTCACCGATGTAAAACGCTGTTTTGCTTCGCTCTTCACAAACCGCGCAATCAGTTATAGGGAAGATAAGCATTATAATCACTTTGATATCGGTCTTTCCGTTGCCGTGCAGAAGATGGTCCGCTCTGATCTTTCATCCTCTGGCGTCATGTTCAGCATCGATACCGAAAGCGGATTTAAAGATGCCGTACTCATTAACTCCATCTATGGTCTCGGCGAGTACATCGTGCAGGGCATTACGAATCCCGATGAATTCTACGTCCATAAGCCGACACTCAAGATGGGATTTAAGCCGATTGTGAAGAAGAAGCTTGGATCAAAGAAGAAGAAGCTGATCTACGCCACCGAAGGCACAAGTCCCGTGCAGGAGAAATCCGTGGATCTTCCGGATCGTAAGAAGTTCAGCATCACAGATGAAGAAGTGTTAGAGCTCGCGCGCTGGGCATGTATCATCGAAGATCATTACAAGAAGCCGATGGATATGGAGTGGGCGAAGGATGGCAGAAATGGGAAGCTCTACATCGTGCAGGCACGACCGGAAACCGTGCACTCGCAGGAGAAGGGGGATGTTCTTTTGGAATACAAGATCAAGACTCATGGTGTCGTTCTCACGCAGGGCTATGCCGTTGGCGCCAAGATTGGCGCAGGCAAAGCGCGGGTGATCTATGACGTCAAAGATATTGCCAAGTTCCAGAAAGGGGAGGTGCTCATCACCGATATCACCGATCCAGACTGGGAGCCGATCATGAAGATCGCAAGCGCGATTGTGACAAATAAAGGAGGCCGAACATCGCACGCTGCGATTGTCTCGCGCGAACTCGGCATTCCTGCGGTCGTCGGTTGTGAAGA
This sequence comes from Candidatus Peribacterales bacterium, assembly GCA_035289645.1. Taxonomy (GTDB): domain Bacteria; phylum Patescibacteriota; class Gracilibacteria; order Peribacterales; family Peribacteraceae; genus DATDWC01. The sequence goes on along the minus strand of DATDWL010000007.1, from coordinate 212,995 downwards.
TGCAACGGAGAATATTCGTACGGGTCAATTCATCACCGTTTCCTGTGCGGAAGGAGAAGTTGGCAAGATTTACAATGGCAAAATTCCCTACAGCGTAAAGAAGACGAACATCAAAGGACTCAAGCGGCCGAAGACCAAGATCATGATGAACGTGGGAACACCGGATTCGGCATTTGGTTCGTCGCTCATTCCAAACGACGGCGTAGGACTCGCGCGCGAGGAGTTCATCGTTACAGAATCCGTCGGTGTGCATCCCTTCGCACTCATCAACTACAAAGATCAGACTGCAGAGGTGAAGCACAAGATCGATGGCATCATTTCCGGCTACGATTCTCCGGTCGAATACTTTGTGAGTAAACTCGCCGAAGGCGTTGGCATGATTGCCGCCGCGTTCTACCCGAAGGACGTCATCGTCCGTCTCTCCGATTTTAAAACGAACGAATATGCAACGATGATCGGTGGCAAGCAGTACGAGCCGGAAGAGGAAAATCCGATGATCGGCTGGCGCGGCGCTTCGCGCTACTACGATCCTAAATTCGCCGCTGCGTTTGCGCTCGAGTGCAAAGCGATGAAGAAAGTGCGCGAGGAAATGGGCCTCAAAAATCTCAAGATCATGATCCCGTTCTGTAGAACCGTTGATGAAGGGAAAAAGGTGCAGGCGATCATGGCAAAGCACGGACTCAAGCGAGGGAAGGATGGGCTCCAGATTTATGTGATGTGCGAAATCCCTGCAAACGTCATCCTCGCGGAGGATTTTGCCAAGATCTTCGATGGCTTTTCGATCGGCAGTAATGATCTCACGCAGCTCACGCTTGGTGTCGATCGTGATTCCAACCTTGTCGCGCACATCTATGACGAACGAAACGAAGCCGTTAAACGCATGGTGAGTTCTGTTATCAAATCCGCGAAGAAGACGAAGCGAAAAATCGGTATCTGCGGGCAGGGTCCATCGGATCATCCAGATTTTGCCGCGTTCTTGGTTCAAGAAGGCATTGATTCCATTTCGTTAAACCCGGACACTGTTTTGAAGACCACCCTTATGATTCTCGAACAAGAAAAAGGCATGCGGAGGAAATAGTAGAGGAGGCCTGCCGGCCGTAGCGCGGAGCGCGAAGGTCGGGGATTGATTCGATCAGTTTGAATCCAGATACGGTGTTGAAGACAACATTGATGATTTTGGAGAAGGGTAGGATGAGGGGCTACAACGCACATCAAACATGCGATATCATCTTCCTCCATGCTTTCGCACCTCCTCCGTACGAGCAAAAAAACGATCGGCCGCGCACGGCTACTCCGAAAAGCGCAATTTACCATAGCCGAACGTCTCCTATGGGAAGAACTTCGTGGACGTCGGTGTAATGGAATCAAGTTCAGACGGCAGGTACCACTTGAGCCGTTCATCGCAGATTTTTTGTGTGCCGAAGCGCATCTCGTTATCGAACTCGATGGGGAGAGTCACAAAGGGAGAGAAGCCTATGATGCAAGGCGGACGAAGTTTCTTGCACAGCATGATTTTCGGGTGATGAGGTTTCGTAATGACGATGTCATTGAGGATATCGATACTGTGCTGAAAAGGATTGTTGCAGAGGTGGAGAAGTGGAGGAAGCAGTTTGAGCAGTAGACTGTTTTTGTTTCTGTTCCCCTCACCCCTAGCCCCTCTCCCTTCGGGAGAGGGGAATGTTTGTTTTCTTCCATTCCCAAAGCACAGACACGGCGCTCCGCTCCCTCCTTCGCTCTTGCCTCGGTGGGCAGGCAGCATGACACGTAATATTTGTTCCTCTTTAATATTTTTCGCTATACTTCTACCATTTCCACCCTCCATTATGTCAATTCTCTCCACTTCAATCGAACAGCTTGTCTCCGCAAAAAGCCTCCTCCAACACCCCTTCTACCAAGCATGGAATAGGGGAGAACTCACACTCAGTGATCTCCAAGGCTATGCCAAGGAGTATTACTATGCGGCGAAGAATGTACCGGTGGTAATGGAAACGATTCGGCGGAATATGCCCTCAACTCTCACAGAGCTTCAGCGCGAAACATTCGAGCGCAATGCAGCGGAGGAAGTGGAACACATCGAACTCTGGGAGCGATTTTCTTCCTCACTCGGCATCACGCAAAACGAACTCGATTCCTACGAGCCGACGGACACGGTGAAGAATGCAGTTGCGGGAATCGTGGAGCAGGCAGAGCTTGGGTTCGAAGAAGGCGTCGCTGCCATGTATGCATTCGAATGCGAGCTACCGCAGATCAGCGAGAGCAAGATCGCAGGACTCCAAAAGTTCTACAACCTCAACTCCTCGGATGCGCGCGCTTACTTTGATGAGCACATGGCCGAGGAAAAACATCTCTGCTTCTGGCGTGCACTCCTCGATCATTTTGCCGAAGAGAAGTGCGAGGATTGTCTCCTCGCCGCACAAACGACCGTGTCTGCACAGAACAGAATTTTGGATGGCGTTGTCGAGCGATACATGCCAACACTCTGTTCGTGCGCGCACTGAAGCGGAATTTCCGTTTTCGGGTCGACTTTCTCCTGCTTCTTCCTTGAGCTTCGGATTCCTGAGTATAGACTCAGGCTGTTTCCCTGATTTTTCATGCCGACCGCCATTATGACCAAATCGACTCCTACTGCTGGGACAGCAACACCCTATACGCGCTTTTTACGGAATCTCTGCATTGTCCTTGATCACATGGGAGCACCGGAGGATGTGCGGAAGATTTTCGAAGAACCACAGGCCATTCATAAAAAGGATGTTACGATCACGAAGGATGACGGATCCACGGTCACGTTTCCAACGTTTCGCGTCCAGTTTAACAATGCTCGCGGTCCGTACAAGGGAGGAATTCGCTATCACCTAGCGGCGGATTTGGATGAGGTGAAGGCGCTCGCGGCGCTTATGGCGATTAAGACAGCGGTTGTGGATATACCATTCGGTGGATCGAAGGGGGGCATCCAGTGTGATCCAAAATCTCTGAGCACTGCAGAGCTCGAGCGGCTCTCCCGCACCTACATTCAAGTCATGAAGGATCATCTTGGGCCGTATGTGGATTGCCCCGCGCCGGATGTGAATACGAATGCCACGATCATGGGATGGATGCGCGATGAGTACGAAAAAATCACAGGAATGTTTGCTCCCGGCGTTGTCACGGGGAAACCGCTTGAGTACGGCGGCTCCCTCGGTCGCGATACTGCGACGGCACGCGGGGGCTACTTCATCCTCGAGGAAGTCATGGAACGTACGGCGCTTGATCCAAAGGAACAGCGCGTTGCGATCCAGGGTTTTGGGAACGCGGGAGCGGCGATTGCAAAACTCCTCCACGATCGTGGCTACATTATCGTCGCGATCTCCGATTCCAAGGGAGGAATTTACAGCAAAGAAGGCCTCGATCCCGTTCGTATCAAAAAGTACAAGGAGAAGACGGGGAATGTTCGCGGCTATTACTGCGAGGGATCGGTCTGTGATCTGGAGCGCTTGAAAATCGATGATGCCGAACTCATCAGTAACGAAGACATCATCACTTGCGATTGCGATATTTTGATCCCCGCCGCGCTCGATAACGTCATCACGCGTGACAATGCAAAGCAGATCAAAGCGGAAATCATTCTGGAACTAGCAAACGGTCCGACAGCGCCGGAGGCCGATACCATCCTCGAGGAGCGCGGAATCCGCGTAATCCCCGATGTTCTTGCGAATGCCGGCGGCGTCACCGTGAGTTACTTCGAATGGACACAAGGCCGCTCCGGCGAAAAATGGACCGAAGGGCACGTGGATGAAGAATTGAAGCGCATCATTCTGGATGCCTACCGCGACGTTCGCAGAGAAGCGCGACGCGAAGGCGTGAGTTATCGAATGGCGGCGTACCTTATCGGGGTAAAGCGAATGATTCAAACGATGAAGGCGAGGGGGTGGGTGAGTAATGCGTAATCCTTGAGTGGTATTAGGTATCATGTATTAGGTATTAGGCATGAGGGAAGAATAAAATACTTGATACCTAATACCTAATACCTAATACTCTGTACTGTGGAGGACGTCCTCATCATCGGCCTTGGCTGTGCCGGCTATACCTCCGCGATCTACTGTGCGCGTTATAAGCTTTCGGTGCTCCTCGTCGGGCAAGAAGAGGGAGGTATGGGGATGACTGCTGCGGAAGTGGGGAACTGGCCGGGAGACATCGAGGTGAAGGGTCCGGAGCTCATGGAGCGAATGAAGGCACATGCCCTGAGCTTTGATTCCGTCGCATTCAAAGTTGCGTATGTCGAAAACATCGAGGCAATAAAGGGAGGGTTTAAGGCGACGATGAGTGGCGGCGAAACCGCGGAGGCGAAGACCATCATCTTTGCTACGGGTTCCAATAAACGGCACCTTGGTGTACCGGGAGAGGATCGGCTCTCTGGAAAGGGCGTGACCTACTGCGCGACGTGCGATGCTTTCTTCTACAAGGGTAAGGATGTTGCGGTGCTCGGAGGAGGGGATTCTGCGGTCGAAGGCGCTGCGATTGCGGCTCAGGTAGCTCGGAAGGTGTACCTCATTCATCGCCGGAACGAGTTTAAAGCGGAGCCGTATTGGGTAGATCGAGTCAAAGCGAAGGAGAATATCGTGATGGTGCTCGAACGGAATGTGGTAGAGATTCTTGGAGAAAAGAAGGTCGAATCCATCAAACTCGATAAAGCCTACGATGGTTCCGATCAGATCAAGGTGGATGGTGTCTTCATCGAAGTCGGGTCGTTGCCCGCGACGGATCTTGCAAAGAAGCTCAATTGTGAACTTGATCAGAGGGGCTTCCTCAAAGTCTCTGCGAACCAAAGCACGACGGTCCCGGGAGTATTCGGCGCCGGAGACATCACAAATGCCAGCAATTACTTTGCACAGTTTGCGACTGCAGCGGGGGAGGGGGCGGTTGCGGCTAACTCCGTCTTCAATCATCTGCAGGGAGAGGCCAAATAACTCTACCCTTTTGAGGATGGGGTTTTCCTAGGGGATAGAGCCTATCATCCATTCTTTATTTCCTTGCTCTCAGGCTAAAAATCCGTATCCTATGGCAGCTTTACGCACTATCTATGCCTAGGGGCAAGCGCACCGTTTTCGCCGGCTACTGCAAAGAATGCAATCGCAGGATCTCTACGATCCGGCTGCATAAACAGAAGGCAGCAAAGACTTGGAAGGACTTTAAACCCTCCGAGGAGGGTTTTGTGAAGTTTTGTGCAGGATGCAGGAAGAGGAATCCGGTGAAGTTGAAGGAGGAGAAGCACAGCAGTAATTAGGGGGAATTTTTATGGTGTGAAGCCTTCAAAGGTTCTTCTTGGTGCTCTCCTCGAGCGATCACGAACGAAGTGAGTGATCGTCGAGAGGCAATTTGGTAGAATCCTTACCCAATGGCAAAAAAGCCCTTTTACCTCTATATGATCGAATGCAGTAATGGCACATATTACACGGGGACAACAAATGATATTGAGCGACGGTGGCAAGAGCATCAACAAGGAAGCGGATCAAATTACACTCATAAGTACCACCCAAAACAGCTTGTCCTTGTGAAGGAATATCAGAGTATTGATCTTGCAAGAGCGGCGGAGCAAAAGATTAAGAAGTGGAGCCAAGCAAAGAAGAGAAAGCTTATTTCTGGTGAGTGGGGATAGCCTCTCGACGCGGCCTCTTGGCCGCGCTCGAGGAGAGCAATTATTATTGCTAGCAGCCCATCGGACAATCGATCGAATCGCTCAGCATGACATTATTATGGCGATCTACTCAGGCAGAGATGTTCAAGGACTCATAGCTGCATCAATGCCAAATCTACGGGTTGTGGTTTTATTTTTTTGATTCACAAAATGTCGTGGTGGACGTTTGTGCACAAATAATGTATTCAAAAACTGAATACAAACTGTGATCAAGGTGATATTGATTCTGAAGCTCGACATGCCATTTTTTCCTTTATACAGTGCGCTTATTATTGATCAATCAATTTGTACAGTTCTATTGCCAAAATCATAGGCAAAAAATTAGAAGCAGCATTCGGCATGAGTACGGAAGTTATCCTCGTGCCGCCTTCTGATCTCATTCTTGGTGACCTCACAACGAACGTCTGTATGCAGATGAGTAAAAAAGTGGGTAAGGCACCACGTGAGATAGCAGAATTGTTGATCAAGGAATTGGATGGTCTCGATGATATCGAAAAGGTGGAAATGGCAGGTCCAGGTTTTTTGAACATCACACTCACGATTGCGGCACGCCTAAAGCAGCTTTTGAGGGTGCAGGCCGCTTGTGAACCACAAATTGTGCGCAAGGGAGAGGCGCCGGTGATTGTGGAGTATTCACAGCCGAATATCGCAAAACCGCTAGGGGTACATCATCTTATTAGCACATGTATGGGGCAGTCTGTGGCGAATCTCTACGAACATTTGGGGTACAACGTCGTTCGTATTAATCACCTCGGTGATTGGGGCACGCAATTTGGAAAACTTGCAATTGCAATGAAAAAATGGGGTTCGGGAAAGAAGACCTCGGAGTACTCGCTCGATGAAATGCTTGATCTCTATGTTCGCTTTCACGAAGAAGAAGAAAATGATTCAACACTGGGGGATGAAGCGAGGGTTGCGTTCAAAAAATTGGAGCAAGGAGATCCGGAATTACGAGCCTTTTGGAACGATGTTGTTTTGGTCACTATGGGGGCTCTCGAAAAGATCTACAAGAGGCTCCACATAGCATTTGATCATGTGCACGGAGAGAGTTTCTACGAAGATAAAATGCTTCCAATCATCGAAGAGGGAAGGATGAAGGGCATCTTTACCGAGGGAAAGGAGGGCGCACTCATTGTTGAGTTTGGAGAGGAGTCTGGGTTACCTCCTGCCATTGTCATGAAGGGGGATGGAGCAACGATTTACCTCACGCGGGATCTTGCGACGGTGCGTTACCGTGTCGACACCTTCCATCCACAATCAATGATGTACGTTGTGGATGTTGCTCAGGAGCTCTACTTTAAGCAGCTCTTCGCCACCGTACGGAAGCTCGGTTGGAATCTGCCAGAATTGGAACACGTGGTGATTGGGAGGATGAGTTTTCCTGATAAATCCATGAGCACTAGGAAGGGGAATATTATCCAACTTGAGAAGGCGCTCGATGAGGCGGTATTGCGGGCAGATGCGCTGATTGCGGAGAAGGCATCCGAGATTGAAGGGGCCGAGAGAAAGGAACTTTCGGAAATTGTCGGGATTGGTGCGTTTGTTTATAGCGTCCTCAATCAAAACCGAAAACAGAACATGATCTTTACATGGGAGAAGGCACTCACGTTCGAGGGCAACAGCGGTCCGTACCTCCAGTACACCCATGCGCGCGCGCGATCAGTTCTACGAAAGGCGGAAATCGAAAAGATCAATCCTCCTCAATCCGTTCCTTCGCTCGAAAATCACGAAATCTTGCTCATGCGCAAAATGGCGCAGTTTCCCAACGTTCTCGAAGAGGCGCGTGCGGAGGCTATGCCACACAAACTTGCGAACTACCTCTATTCCCTCTGCCAAGACTACAACTCTTTTTATAACACCTTGCCCATTCTGAACGCCGAAGAGCCCGCGCGAGCGTTGCGTCTTGCCCTCACCGGGCTCTCGGCGGACATCCTTAAATGCGGTGCCGAAATTCTTACCCTTCGTGTTCCAGATCGGATGTAACAAGCAGCACATTTCTTTTTTTATCTCTCTTTTCCCTCTTGCGCCATGCAGCGCCACATTCTCACATTTATCCTCGTCGCCTCGATTGGCGTCCTCTTTGTTGGCTGAAGAAGATGGGTATTTCGTATTAGGTATTACGAGGAAGCATAATACATAATACGAAATACCAGATACCCGTCCTGTTCCCGTCACCCGTCCTCACTCTCATGAAGCTCCGACTCATACTTCTCCTCCCGGTCATACTTCTCGTCTCCTGCGGCGCACCCGCGGATGATGGTGATTCCTTTACGTTTACTGCAGAGGATGCGGAGCAGGTGAGCCAAATTCTTGATCGAATCGAGAATGAGCAGGATGTAGGTATCGTCGAAGAGGGGGCAGACGTTAGTGCGCAAGGGCAAGGTTCGTCCAGCCAAAGTGCTCCCGAGGAAGAGGTAGTGATCAATGTGGCAGATGCACATCGATTTGATCCCATCCGATCAGAACTTTCGAGTTTGGAAGAAAACACCTACCGCGTTACGAATGCGTTTTTGAATGTTCGGACTTCTCCCGTAGTGCAGGCGGGGCTTGTCGAATCCCTTTCGAAGGGGGATCTCCTCAAAGTCGTTTCGTTCCCGAGCGCCAAGTGGGCGGAGGTATTGCTCCCGGATGGTAGGCATGGGTTCGTTTCGACCGCCTACATTGCACAGGTGGTATCCGAAGATCAGCTCGAAACAATCAAGAAGAAGTACGAAGGGCAGTACGAAGTGAATTTTGCATTCCTCAATGTTCGTGCAGAGCCAAAACCGGGTGCTTTAAAGCTTGGCGAATTAGGAGCTCACGAGCTCGTTAAGCCACTCTCGATCGATGGAGAGTGGGCAAAAATCTTGTTCCAAGGGAAGGATGGTTTTGTGTCATCGCAGTACCTTAAGCCCTATCTCCCTAAACTCATTGTGCGTCAGGAGCGATTTACAATCCCCGTGCTTCGCTACCGCGGCGACGAAACCGGAACATCCGAAGCTCTTGTGAAGCACCTCGCATTCCTCGAATCGAGTGGGAAGGAGGTCATTACGCTTCGCGAGTATTACGAGCTTCTCCTCCGTCAGCAGGAGAGTGATGCGATGATTGCAGGTGACAAAGTGGTTCTCCTTATTTCCGATGTGACGAAGGAGACAATCAAGGACATCGGTGATGCCCTGCGCGCATCAAACGTCACGGCAACATTCTTCATCCATTCAAATGCCGTGAGTGCCGAAGGCATATCTCCGCAACTTGTGAAGATCCTCGTTGCGAATGGCAATGACATTGGATCCGCCGGCGTGCTTGGTGAAGATTTGCGGGCAATGACAAATCAGCAGGTTCTAACAGAACTCGCCAAGAGCAGGCAAACGTTGGAAGAACTCACGGGCAAAGAAGTGCTTTCCGTTGCGTATCCAAGAGGAGGAGTCAACGAGCGCATCGTCGAACAAGCGGTGCAGGCGGGGTACCTCTTTGGTGTCACGCTCACCCCTGCGATTGGAGAGGGGTTTACGAGGTCCCAGTTCCTGCAGCTCCCTTCCAATATCATCACGTCGGCAACAACAGAACAGACGCTCGGGTCGCTCGTGGGAGTGAAATAGGGGTAAGATGGGGAACTATGCTCCTCGATTTTCTCTTTCCTCGGCGTTCACTCACTGGCGGAGAAGGGGAATGGGTGACACAGGAGGAGCTTTTGACGCTCAGCACTGCTCCAAGAATTTTTATGCAGAACGAGCTCCGTGCGAGAGGGCTTCTGTCGCTCGATCAGGTATATGCCATGGGTTCATATCAACATTCGCCTTTATTGAAGCGGGCACTCCATACGCTTAAGTACAAAAGAGTCCCGGGATTGGCAGGTTGTCTTGGCACTGTTCTTGTCCATATGCTCCAGGAAAAGTTCCCGCTCTGTCGCAATGCAGCCCTTTGCCCTGTTCCACTCCACTTTCTTCGGCATTTTTCACGTGGATTTAACCAATCGGAACTCCTTGCTCGTTCCATCAGTAAAAAGACTTCTCTCCCGTCTATAATGATGCTCCGCAGAGTGCGTCCAACCGGCCACCAAGCATGGCGCGGCCGCAGAGAGCGTTTGCAGGTAATGAACGATGCGTTTCGCATTAAAAAAAATATGACAATTTCTCCTCACATTTATCTTGTGGATGATGTATTCACGACCGGTGCAACCCTAGAGGAATGTGCAAAAGTACTAAAGAGGGCTGGGGCGAAGTGTGTCGAAGCGATTGTTATTGCCTATGATTGAGGAAAACAGTCGGGTACGGCATCAATTTTTCCACTTTCCTACTCCACGCGATGGATGAAAACAAGATTTTGCATTTTGACGATCAATTCGCATACTTTCATTCGCAAAAAAACTTTCGACAATTTTTCCCGCGTGACGCAATCCCATCTCTGTTGAAAACTTTTCTTTTTTCCACAAGAGCGGTACGCTCCGCTTCCCATGGGTCAGATGTGCAAGTGATTCTCATCAAACTGTACGCACTTTGCTCCGGGAGGCGACGCATTTTGCTTCGCCGATTGGTGTTTGTTTCTTCTTATGATGATCTTCTGGTCCATTCTCGCCTTCGTTTTGCTCCTTACGGTCCTTGTGATCGTCCACGAGCTTGGTCACTATCTTGCAGCGGTGTTTTCTGGAGTGACGGTTGAAGAGTTTGGTTTTGGCATTCCTCCACGCATCAAGAAGCTCTTCCGTTACCGCGGAACAGTTTTTTCACTCAATGCCATTCCCTTTGGTGGCTTTGTTCGGTTGCAGGGGGAAAACAGCTTTGATCCATCCGAACGGGTGCGCGCCGGTAGCTTTGCTTCTGCTTCAATTCCAGCCCGACTTCTTATTCTGGTAGCGGGAGTCTTTATGAATGTAGTGATTGCCATTATGCTCTACACAGCCGGATTTTGGCTTTGGCACTGGGTTCCCACGTACCTCTCGCTTGAGGCTCTAGAGCAGAGTGAGCAGAGGGGAGAGGTGCAAGTTGCGTGGAAACTCCACATTACGGATGTTGTGTCGGAATCTCCTGCGGAGAGTGCCGGTGTCGTGGAGGGTGCAATACTCCTCGCAGTTGATGCTGTGCCGGTCAAAACGCCCGATGATGTGCTTAAAATTCAGGAGGGAAAGCGTTCTGTGCGATACACGTATCTTGTATCGGAAGAGGATTCCACCAGTGATAGTACCTCGACAGTTTTGGTTCAACTTGATGAGGGAAAATCAGGTGTTGTTCTCTCGCCGGAGGCGACGGTCATTGATGGTTCCGATCGTTCCTTGCCAACCGGCATGATGCTTGCTTTGCGAGAATCGTGGACTGTTACCGTGGGAAATATTCAAGGAATCGGTTTACTTCTTAAGTCACTCGTTGTTGCTCAAAAGGTTCCAAAGGATATTGCAGGCATTATTGGCATTGCGCAGTTGACTCACGATTCGCTTCAGCAGGGATTCATGAAGTATCTCCGTTTGGTTGCGCTCCTCAGCCTCAGCCTTGGTGTCCTTAATATTCTTCCCTTTCCCGCGCTTGATGGCGGAAGAATGGTGTTTGTGTTGTATGAGCTTATTGCCCGTCGGCCGGCAAATCGGCGTGTGGAAATGATGACGAATGGCATCGGCATTCTTCTCATCATGGTGCTCATGGTGGCGGTGACGTGGAACGATATTCTTCGCCTCCTCTCCGCATGAGCTCCTCACACAGCAAATCATTTTGGATTGGCGTTTTACAAAAAATGGAGCCGAGCTTGCAGCGCTCTATGCTCATCACATGGTTTAAAGATACGACTGTTCTCGGCATGGATGAAGGAAAGCTGATTATCGGTTTGCCGCTCCCCATGTTTTTGAATTGGCATCTGCAACACTACAAAGAACAGACGCTGAAGGCGGCACAAGAACTCGATTCGGCAATCAATCAGATCGTTTATCATGTTGATTTAAGTCTGCAGGGCGATGAAACAAGAACGGTGGATATCCTGAGCCTCTTTCCCGAGAAGAAATCTCGCAAGCTTCCTGGGAAACTCGAAATGAGTGTCGGATCAGAAGGACTCCTAGGGCGCATGTTTAACCCTCGCTATACGCTCGATACGTTTGTGGTGGGAACGTGTAACAGGCTTGCACATGCCGCTGCACAGGCATCCGCATCACAGCCCGGAGGAAAGTACAATCCGCTCTTCATCTATGGCGGAGTAGGGCTCGGGAAAACGCATCTCTTGCAGGGGGTTGGGCATGCATTCCATCAGGCAAATCCACGGTCGCTTGTTCTCTATACGACATCAGAGGAATTTACGAATCAAGTGATCGAAGCGATTCGCCACCAGAAAATCGAAAGTCTCCGCAAAAAGTACCGCGAGGTCGATATGCTCATCATCGATGATATCCAGTTTTTTGCGAGCAAGGAGCGTACGCAGGAGGAGTTTTTCCATACGTTCAATACTCTTCTTGAGGCGCGAAAGCAGATCGTCGTGAGTTCCGATCGTCCTCCCCGCGAGCTTCATGATGTTCTGCAGGACAGGCTTCGATCACGATTCGAGAGGGGGATGATTGCCGATGTTGCGGAGCCCGATTACGAAACGCGGCTTGCGATTCTCATGGATCGAGCCAAAGAGTACGAAATTTTCTTCGATCAAAAGGTTCTCGCGTTTATTGCCGAGCACGTCAAAGACAGCGTTAGAAGTTTGGAGGGGATTCTCATGCAAGCGGTTGCACAGTACGAACTGGAACAGCGCGTTCCCACAATCCAATTGATTACCGAAATCATGTGTAAATTGTCGCATGATGTGCACGAGGAAAATGAAGAGATGCGCGCCGTAGGGTTCGAGCTCCCGGTAAAGCGTGCACCGCGTTTTGAAGATTTGCTCGAAGGCGTGAGCAGCTACTATTCCATTTCGATTCAAGACATCACAGGAACGTCGCGCCTTCGCGAAATAATGGTTCCACGGCAAGTTGCCATGTACCTCGGCAAGAAGTATCTCCGCATGAGTTTATCGCAGCTTGGAGAGAGGTTCTCCGGTCGAGACCATTCCACCGTTATTCATTCCATTCGCAAAGTAGAGAAGCGCATTCAAGATGATCCGCTCCTTCTACGAGAAGTGCGTGCCATCGAGAGGGAGGTCGGCATTTTAGAATAAAGAGCGACGAAAATTCTGCGGAAGCGCCTTCCCACCCCCTCCGTTTGCGATTACACTCCCCGCGATGGAATCGCTGAGTCACCAGTCTCTTTCGTGGCACAACCTCATCACGCCGCTGCCAGAGGAGCTGAACGAGCTGCAAAAAAAGTACGGGTTTCACGAGCTCGATATCGAAGATTGCTTGAGCGAGCATGAGCGACCGAAGATCGATGAGTACGAGAATTATCTGTTTTTTGTGCTGCATATACCGTACTTCAATGATGAATCGAGGAGAATCGTGAAGGAAGAGATCCATATCTTCGTTGGTGCGAATTATCTGATCACGCTTCACGATGGAAAACTCAAGGCGTTGAACGACGTATGGGACATCCTTCATATCGATGCGGCAAAGCGCGAACAGTACATGGGAAAAGATGCCGGTTACTTCCTCTACTTCCTCATCGATAGTTTTTTCCAATCCTGCTTCCCTCTCGTTGATGGTATTACGAAGAGCCTTCGCGAACTCGAAGGCATCCTCTTCGAAGAAGAACGGGAAGAAAAAGTGCTCCGCACGGTCCTTGAGTTGAAGAGGAATGTTATTTCCATGCGACGCATTCTTCTCCCCCAGCGCACGCTCATTGCGGCGCTAGAACATAAGAGCAAACGCTTTTTAGAGGAAGAGCTCGAAGTCTACTTCGATGACGTTCTGGATGCGATCGAGCGCCAGTGGGCGCTCCTCGAAACGAGCAAAGAGGTCATCAATGCGCTCCAAGAATCGTTCGAAAGCTGGATCCAAAATAAGACGAATCGCATCATCCGCGTGCTGACTGTTTTTTCTGTCACGATGCTCCCACTCACTGTTCTCACAGGACTCTATGGTATGAATGTTGATTTGCCGTATGCCACGAACACTCATGCATTTTTGATCATTACAGGTTTTCTTCTCATCTTCCTCATCGGTACCCTTTCATATTTCGGGTGGAAGAAGTGGCTGTGAGAGGGTTGGGGCTGGGGTTAGGGCTAGGATTGGGGCTTGGGTTTGGAATTGAGCTATAATCTGCATACTTCATATGAAAAAAATTGCTCTCGCCATCGGCGCACTGTTCCTCCTTCTTGCGGCGACTTTTGTTGTGTTGCCCAAATGGCAGCGACATCAAGAAGTCATAGAAGCTGAGAAGCTCCTCGAACATGAGTTGCCTCCAGTGACGCAGCCAAGCCCAAATCCCAGCCCGAACCCTTCTTCAGTCGCTCATACCGAAATAAACCTCAATGTTCCTTTTACCTCCCAAGCTCCGACTGGCAATTGGGACTTGCCCTACCAAGAGGCATGCGAGGAGGCTTCGGCACTCATGGCAATCCGCTACGTCTTTGGGAATCCCATTCTGGATCCAGAAGATGCAGATGCTGGCATTCTCGATCTTGTTCGGGCAAACGAAAAGATTCTTGGCTTCTCCGTTGATCAGACGGCAGAGCAAGTGATGGCGCTCATCCATGAAATCGATCCAAGTATTCCTGTGTCACTCGTGAAAGATCCAACGATTGATCTTCTTAAATCAGAACTTGCACTTGGGAACATCATCATAGTCCCAGCTGCGGGAAGAGAGCTCAATAACCCATTCTTTCATGCACCCGGTCCGCTCTACCACATGCTGGTTCTACGCGGATATACAGATGATGGCTACTTCATCACGAATGATCCGGGAACAAAACGCGGCGAAGCGTACCTCTACCCCTTCGATCTCCTCATGGATGCAATGGGGGATTGGAATGATGGAGACCCGGCGAATGGCGAGAAGGTGGTGCTTGTCTTGAAGCCGATCAAAATTGAGAATTGAAAATTGAGCATGGAGACGTATGATGGGTCGGTATGTCTACTATTCAATCTCTCCATGCGCGCCAGATTCTCGATTCCCGGGGAAATCCGACGATCGAAGTTGATTGCATCCTCGGTGATGGTTCCATTGGACGTGCGGCTGTACCCTCCGGTGCTTCCACGGGGTCGCACGAGGCTCTGGAGCTCCGTGACGGGGGCAAGGGGAGCTATGGAGGGAAATCTGTCCTGAAAGCAATTGCGAATGTTCACGGGCCGATTCTTTCTGCGCTCAGAGGCAAGGATGCCGCAGATCAGCGTGCTCTTGACCGTATGATGATTGAGCTTGATGACACTCCCAATAAAGCGAAACTTGGTGCCAATGCGATCCTTGGAGTTTCCATGGCTGTTGCCAAGGCGCGAGCAGTATCGGAAAAGCATTCACTGTGGCAATCGCTTGCAGATCAATTTGGAATCAAAAATCCAAATCTTCTTCCGGTGCCACTTATGAACGTGGTGAACGGCGGTAAGCATGCTGATTCCGGACTCTCGTTCCAAGAGTGCATGATTATTCCCGTTGATTTTCCGACATTTGCAGAAGCGCTCCGCGCCGGTGCGGAAATTTTTCACGCCCTCAAGAAACTTTTGCAGGAGGCAGGTCACATTACTGCGGTAGGAGATGAGGGAGGATTCGCTCCGCACGTGAAAAATAGTGGCGAGGCATTTGATTTTCTCCATGCTGCAATCGAAAAAACAGGGTACAAGGGAAGAGTACATCTTGGCATTGATGCTGCCGCATCGGAATTCTGTGAGGGCAAAAAGTATATGGTGGATGGACAAGTATTTTCATCGTTGGAACTGACGCAGTATTATGCAGAACTCAGCAAAGAGTATGGAATCATCTCCATCGAGGACAGCCATGCTGAGGATGATTGGGAGGGTTTTAGCGGCATAGTGAAAGCGATTGGCGATCATGTTCAGATCGTTGGTGATGATCTTTTGGTGACGAATGTCGAGAGGATCAAAAAGGCAATCGAGGGGAACGCAGCGAATGCAGTGCTCATCAAGCTCAATCAAATCGGGACAGTGTCGGAAACCGTGGATGCCGTTCTGCTTGCGCAGAAGAATGGATGGAATGCGGTGATCAGCCACCGTAGCGGCGAGACCGAGGATACGTTTATTGCGCACCTTGCCGTTGCGCTCCGCGCAGGACAAATCAAAACGGGATCACTTTCGAGGAGTGATCGAACGGCGAAATACAACGAGCTCCTGAGAATCGAGGAGGAGCTTGGCGAGGCGGGGGAGTATCGGGATCCGTTTGGGGGGTGAG
Source organism: Candidatus Peribacterales bacterium (assembly GCA_035289645.1). GTDB lineage: Bacteria > Patescibacteriota > Gracilibacteria > Peribacterales > Peribacteraceae > DATDWC01. Next base: position 197,110 of record DATDWL010000007.1, on the reverse strand, counting down.
GAGGGTGAGGTTGGTGAGAAGTTGTGGGAGTTTGGTAGGTTTGGTGAATTGGGTTGGAGTGGTAAGGAAAGTAAAGGAAGTAGGGAAGGGTATGGAGGAAAGTACCTAACTTAATAAACCCAATAAACCTACGAAACCTACTAAACTCTCAAGACATTCATTTTCCCCTTTCCCCACTGCTATACTAGAGTTCCTCCCTATGCTCCTCTCCCGCAGACGTCGACGGTATGGTGCGTATGCAGTGACTGCATCCCAAACGCCAAGTCAGAATCGCAGAGCGCCTGCGATTATTTTTGCGATCGTTTGTATTCTGGGAGTGTGGTTCGCGCTGAGAATGTTTTCGGACGAAGGAGAAATGCGTCGCGTAGCGACAATCTTGAGTGTGGATGGCCGCGGGCGTGTTGATGTGGTGATGAAGGATGAAGAAGGGACGCAGCGCGCGGAATCAGGATTAAAACTTTATGAGGAGGATTCGGTTCTTACCGATAGCGCTTCGTATGCGTCGCTTCGCTTCTTCGATGGCACCGATATCACGCTTGATCACGGGAGCGCACTTCGGCTCGAGAGCGTGCTTCAAGGGGCTGAATCATCGACCATTGTAGTCACTCTCGAAAAGGGAACCGCATTTGTGAAAAGCGGCACGGGGACAACGGTGGTCAGGGCGATCGTGACCTCCCTCGCAAGTCATGCAATCCCTCCAAGCACGCAGGCAATTGTTGGCATTGGTGCATCCGATGCATCCGAATTTCTTGGTGTTCTTGCGAATACCAAACAAGGAATTATTTCCACCGTTCGCATCGGCCGGGCATCGACCGAACTCATTACAGGCGAAGGTCAACAGCTTGTGTACTCATCATCATCACTGAGCGCACTCGCCATATCTCACGATGATCCTTACTCCCTTCGCAGTATCCTTGATATGGCGACATCAGAATCAGAATTTGCCATTTATGTCCGCGAACGTGGAACGGTTCCTTCGCCAATCGAAGGTGCGCTGCCTCAGGACGTTTCGGATGTTGTCACTGTGAATGGAGAGGAATTGGTCGTCGATGAGCCAAAAGAGGGAGCACTGCTTGCCGGCGAAACAGTCATGGTGCAGGGTAAAGCAGGTGCGCGTGCGGTTTCTGTGCGAGTGAACGGCTACATAGCCGAGGTGACGAACGGATTATTCCAAAAAGAAATCGCACTGCCAGACGAGGAAGAATTTTCGATCGAGGTACAAGCAGAAGATAAAGATGGACTCATCATCGGTACGAAGAGCATTGCGCTGCGGCGTGATATTAAGCCGCCGGAACCGCCAACGATTACGGCACCGGCTGCAATCACTATCGGTGATATGGTAGATACCCTCGAGCCTGTTCTTGTCTCCGATGAGGAATTCGAAATCACGGGAACTGCATCGGATGATGCGGTGGGAATTATCGTCAACGGTTACCGTCTCCAAAAATATCAGCCGGGGAAACCGTGGTCGTACCTTGTGAATAGCGATCTTGGAAACATCAAGGTGGGGGAGAACACGTTCGAAGTTGTTGCCGTCGATCGATCCGGCAATTTGAGTGCCGGAGTCAAAATAGTCATTCTCTGGCGTGCGGAAGCAGTTCCAGCGATTCCGGATACCGAGGAAGTTTCGAATGATACAGCAACGTACCTCGCCAAGGGATCATTACGAGTGATCGCACCAACTGCGGATGGTTCTTTGTACGTCACAACTGAATCGGAGGTGTTGATAGAAGGCGAAACGCATTCCGATACATCGACAATCAGCATCAATGGCTACAGGCTTTCTCTCTATTTGCCGGGAAAAGTCACGTGGAACTACATTGCGAAAGAAGAATATGGGAATTTTAAGACGGGTCTTAATCGCTTTACCGTTGTTTCGAGGAATGCTGAGGGGAAGATTTTGGATGTGCTGCGATACGTGATCGAAAAGCGTTAAATAATTTCATATGGGGTATTTGAGTTCGTTTTGATCCAGTTTGTGACATTACGATAATACATTGACACGCCTGCGCGGCTCGGAGAGCCGCGCCACCAATCAACATTACTCATACATCATTGAAGCTGAGCAACCTCATTCAATTGAAGAGTCCTTCATTACTCAAATCTTTAAATGAAATTTCTCCATGCTCTCCAGAAACGTATTCGGCAACGGCGCCTTTACTGTCACTGCTTTTCCTGCCGACGAAACGAATGAAAGCGTCTGTGCGTGGAGACAGAGCGAAGCAATGCCGTATTCCTTCGAGAGTTTCCCGCTCTCCAATGACCCATACTTTGTGTCGCCGAGGATGGGGTGTCGGATCGCCGAAAGATGAACGCGGATTTGGTGTGTTCGTCCCGTGTGGATGATGCATTGGAGCAGTGATGCGCCGCATGCCGAATCGAGCACTTCGTAGCTCGTGCGCGCATCTCTACTTTCACCGGTTTTAAAGAGTGACATCTTCACCCTGTTCACAAGCGATCGTCCAATCGGCGCTTCGATCATCGCACTTTTTTCCGCGGGGACTCCGGCGACGATTGCGAGGTATGCCTTTTGCACTGTCCGATCAACAAACTGTTGCTGGAGTTTTGCATGTGCATTCGTATCTTTTGATACGAGGAGGCAGCCCGTGGTCTCCTTATCGAGCCGATGGACGAGATCAAGAGTGTTCCCATGCTTCGCGCGGAGAATTTCGATGATGGTTGGTTGTCCGTGTGATGTTTCCGATGGATGTACCGTGAACCCTGCCGGTTTATGAATGACGAGGCAGTGCGCATCTTCGTAGAGGACGGGAAGATCAATCGTATGAATATGTGGAGAAGTTTTCTGAGCCATGGCCTCCACTTTTCTCTCTCGAATTTCTACCGTGCTTCCCGGTGCTACCATCTTTGATGCTTTAAGCATTTTCTTATGATTGAAAAATACGCATCCTTCCTGAATGAGTTTTGCCGCCTGTGACCGTGATGAACCAAGGAATCGAGCCACGCATTGATCTAGTCGCTCGGACTCGATGATGAGGTGTTCCGTTGCCATGGAAGAGTAGAGTAGCGCATTTTTTCATTTCACTGCAGGGAACTCTCTGCTAAAGTCAGCGCGGCTTTCCGCTATACCCATGCGCCTGATAGAGGTTGCAAAGAAATTAGGCATGACCGGCCAGAATCTCCGTAAGGAACTTTCGGAAGTGGATTTTGGTGTGAAACCGACGGATCGTGAGATTCCAGATCAAATCGCCATGGGCGTGATTCGCTTCCTTGCGAGGAAACATGGCATCGAATTGAAGGAGGAAGACATGGGTGAACTGTCGGAGCAATCAATCGAAACCGTACCCTCTGCACCGTCAACACCTCCGACAGAAGCAGAAGGGGGAGCAGTCGTGAGTAGCGAGGGAGCACCCGAGGAAGACCAGCAAAAAAAGGTTCATGTTCTCCGAAAGCTCTCGCTCGAAGGCGTGACCGATGCAGCAGTTCGTGCGCAGGCGGCAAGGGTAACGCTTCCCTCGCAGCATCATTCCCGTCCGCGAAGGCCATCTGGATCGCGGACAAGCAGGGAACCGAAGAAGAGGGGGCATGCGGTTCAGGAGCAGATTAAGAGGAAGGAGGGGATTATAGAACTCCCCGAAATCATTACCGTGAAGGAGTTTGCCGAAAAGACGGGCGTTCAAGTGCCGGAAATTATTGCGACGCTCATGAAGAACGGCGTCCTTGCATCCATCAACCAAAATATCGATTTCGATACTGCGGCAATCGTTGCCGAAGAGCTCCACATAACCGTAAAGAAGGCGCAGACGATTGCATCGGCCGAAAACCTCCTTGCAGGAAATCTGGAGGTGCTCCTTCGCGAAGATGATGCGGCAACACTCCGACCTCGTGCACCTATCGTCACCGTGATGGGGCATGTTGATCATGGAAAGACGGCTATTTTGGATGCCATTCGAAAAACGAATGTCGCCGGCGGCGAAGCAGGCGGTATTACGCAGAAAATCGGCGCGTACCAAGTGGAATTCGAAGGAAAGCCCATCACGTTTTTGGATACGCCGGGCCATGAAGCATTCACTTCCATGCGAGCGCGCGGCGCCCAAATCACAGATATTGTCGTCCTTGTGGTTGCTGCGGACGAAGGCATAAAACCAACGACGATCGAAGCAATTAACCATGCGAAAGATGCGGGAGTGCCGATTCTTGTTGCGCTCAATAAGATTGATCGCGAGGGTGCTGATCCCGATCGTGTGAAGGGGGAACTTGCTCAGCATGGTTTGCAGCCCGAAGAGTGGGGTGGTACGACCACTGTCGTGCTTTGCAGTGCAAAAACAGGGCAGGGGATAACGAATCTTTTGGAACATGTACAGCTCCTTGCCGAGATGGAAGAGCTGAAGGCAAATCCGCTCCGCCCCGCCGTTGCAACGGTGATCGAAGGCCACCTCGATTCTTCACTTGGACCTGTTGCCTCCATTATCATTAACGCCGGAACGCTGCAGATTGGCGATATTATCGTATGCGGCGTGACATCCGGTCGGGTGAAATCTATGGAGGATTCACATGGGACGAGGATCGGAATCATAGGACCATCGGGTGCCGTGCGCATTGCCGGGCTTTCCGCGGTGCCGGAAACCGGCGACATTCTCCAAGTGGTTCCGGATGAAGGTGAGGCGAAAAAGGTTCTGCAACATATACAGGAAGTGCGTGACAGTGAACGAAAGCGCGGACTGAAGGATCTGATTACGCGTTTGACCGAAGGAAAAATGCATATTCTTAAAATAGTGCTGAAGGCGGATTCCCTTGGCGAGATCGAAGCGATTCAGAATGCGCTTGCAAATACTAAGCGGTCGACCTTGGGCGTGATCCCCAAAGTTGTGCATAACGCGGTCGGGAACGTGTCGGAGAGCGATGTGATGATGGCCGCCGCAAGTGATGGCATCGTTCTTGGATTTAACGTGACGCTCTCGACGCACGTGGAAGCAATCGCGAGAAAGTACGGAGTGGAAGTGCGCTTATACGATGTGATCTACAAACTCCTTGAAGATATCGAAGGGCTTCTCCTTGGACTCGTGGAACCCGAGGAAGAAGAGAGCGTTATGGGCCACCTGACGATCAGAGGACTCTTCTTCCGCAAGAAATCCGATCAAGTCGTTGGCGGTATGGTGACGGATGGCGTCTTAAAGCGCGTGCCATTCCGTCTGATGCGCGAAGGGAAGGACGTGGGCTCCGGCCGCATTACCTCGCTCAAACATATCGACAAGGATGTGAAAGAAGCGAAGGAAGGCAAAGAGTACGGCCTCCGTATTGATTGTTCGTTTGATCTCCAAGAGGGCGATGTCCTCGAGGCCTTTACGAAGGAGTTTAAGAAAAAATCCTAAGCGTGGTACTCCAGTGCGGTAACGACCGCGAGGAGGTTCTCTTCTCGCTCGATGTTATTTTCAAGCATCTGTTTTATCACTATGTTCCTGTGCTCGGTGAGCACATGCTCTTTCGTCATAGCGAAGTATGCCGGCGATTTTTCACCAAGAATATCCTGCAGCATCGATTGATCGATGCTGCGTTTCTGAGCGAGTGTTTCCTGCAATAGCATTTTCTTTTCTGGATGGCGTTGTAAAGCCTCATGCATGGATGTTGCAATACTTACACCTGCTTTTTCCTTTCCACCCATTGGATTCAATGCATCTGTGAATTCTCCATTCATTGGCAACGTCGAAGCGCTAGCAATCATCGTCAAATTTTTTTCTTCGGCGGGACTCATGGAAAGTTTATCTTTCGCAGCCTCCTTTTTCATTCGTGCCGCCTCCTTTTCCTCCTCGCTCAATTTCCTGCCTTTCGAGATACCGCCAGCGAGTAAAAGTGCACCACCGCCATAGCCGAGAGTTAGGAGGTAATCATGTCCGCGAAGCGTTTGCTTTCCCGAAATTTTCTTCGTTACTGCCATGGCACTAATGAGAAAAAGGGTGCCGGCAACGCCGATGCCTGCAATTCTTCCGCCATTACGAACGATATTAAAACTTTTGCCATAGCGGGCATTATTACGTGCCAGGACATCCCGCCTCGGGTTTCCATTTTTATCGAGGAATCCATACTTCTGTAGAAGACTTCGCGTTCCTTCCTTTGTGTGTGAAAGTGCGAATTCCATTGAATTCATTGCGGTAAATTTTTGCGCATAACCGATCGGATCAACATTCCGTTCGATCATCGTAAGCGAAGAGTTGAGCATTTTTAAATGGCGCACTCTTGCTTCCTTTTCTTCGGCTGAAGCCTTCGGATCGATTTTTGCATACGCCTCCGCGAGTGTCTTATGCGCGTAGTCTACATCCCGAAAATCGGGAAGCGCTGCTGATTTTCTCCGTACAAGCTCGCCGCTGCCTGATGCAAATTCCGCTATCCATTGCACCACCTGATCCACGCGATCCGCAATGGGTTTTCCTTCGAAACGATTTTTCGTAGGGAGTGTTGCCCTGCCGAAACGAAAGGGGGTTTTATGGTTCATAACCGCTTCTTCCTCCGGTGTAATAAATGGAGCAAGTTCGGCTCCTCCCTTTTCTACTGATTTCTTTGCGAGTCGATCGAGAACGATGCTGACCATTTGCGACTGCAGAGCAAAGTGCTCTTCGACATCTCCTTTTGATTTCTTAATTAGATTTACAATATTTTCGTTGTTCGGATGTACGCGGGATCGCAGAGCAATCAGATCTCCATGCGTTTTGATCCGGATCATCCACGATTCGATTTTCTTATGGTCATCTGCGTTCATCCCCTTGATGACATTGAGGAGTGCATACTGAAGATCTTTGTCATCCGGGTTGAGGAGAGATGCAAGGCTCGAGGCGAGATTGCGGTGTTCTACATGAGCAATCTCCCATGCCTCCATTTCCGGTGGAGTCGCTGCAGGGCCGATGGATGATGCATCAAGTGCCATAGAAATTACGTATTATTTTTTAGACTGGCATATTGCGAACAGCCTGTTTTGCATCGGTATTGGCATTGATCTGATTCAGTGCTGCTTGTGCGATATCTTTTGCAAATGTATTGCCGCTTGCAACCGCAGATTGCAGTGCGGAAACAATCTGATCATTCGTCACGTTGCTATTACTTTGGACAAATGATTTGAATTCATTAAATTCCTGCTTCACTTCATTTTGTCCCATACCCGGAAGGTTGAAATTTAGTCCAAGCGTACCGTGGGTTGATGTTTCATTGAGCCGCTGCAGATCGCTAAGGATATCTCTTCGCAGATTTTCATCGTTGATTTTGCCATTATTGACGATAGCTGACTCGATCATTTCCTGCGCTTCGCGTGGATTTTGGGCAATGGCGCGCGCCTCGTCCGGCGAGAGTGATGCGTTGCGAGCAAGGAAGTTCGCCACCTGCTCTTGTCGTTGCGCTGTGGTTCCGCCGCCGCCGAGGATGCCACGAAGCTCTCGTAGATTGTCGATCGTCACATGGTCGCGAAGCTGCTTTTGTGCAGTATCGATTCTTTCCTGCGGGGGGAGTGGAGTGAATGTGGGCGAGGCATCTTTGCCACGGAAATCGACTGCCTTGCCTTTTGCAAAACCGCTGATGCCTTTGATAGCATCGGCAACTGTAGTCCCCTTGGTTCCGGGCACCGGGAATGGAATGGCGTGGGCAGCACCCATGCCAAGCGTCTTGAGCGAGCTTTCGCCGACGCCTTTGATCGTTGTGACAATGCCACCGGCGAAGCTAGAACTCTTTTCGATTACCTTAAATGTTCCTATCCAGAGGATGCCGAGTGTGAGGAGCATCCACAAGAGTTCGTGGAGTGAATTAATGCCCGTGAAAATTTCCCGTATGCCGCCGAATTCGATCATCGTATCCATGGCGGCAAAACCGGAGATGAGCGGTAGTTGACGTAGGAGTGTAAAGCCAATGGCGAGTGGCACCGCGATGAATACAGGGAGGAAACACCAGCGAATAAATTCCTGCCAGATGTTGGGGAAACCCTCCGATCCCATATCGCCGAGCGACCCCTTCCATGCGTATCCTACAAAAATAAATGGCATGAATGCGATGCAGAGCCAGATGACGGCAATGCGGATGAAGAGAACCGCAGCCATCGAGATGAGGATCATACCGATGCCGACGCTCACAATGGCGTGGAAAGCGAGGTAGATGAAGAACTTAAGGTATGCTTCTGCCTTCGCAGCAGCCCCCGGAACTGCACCGGCAATGCCGGCGGCGCGGCCAAACTCCACACGCGCTAGATTTGGAAGCTGCGCAAAGTTCACTGCGAGTCCGTTCACAACGACTGCCGCTCCGCTTATTGGTCGCGTGGTTCCTGCCACAGTGATTCCACCGGCCGCCCTTACGCCGCTCCAATCCGCAAAGTAGATATCAAGTAAGTTGCCGATTTGTCTCCCCTTATGCGGGAAGAGTGTCCCCGGCTTCATATCCGGCCTCGGATCTCCGGGATTTAATTTGCATTGGATGTTCGAAAGAGGGAAGAGGCACACCTTCCAGACAAAATCACATGGTCTTGGGGTATCATCGGCTGTCCCGGGTTTCGCATCTGGGCCCGGATCAAAGCCATTGATGCAGGCAGGAACGGCTCCTTCGACCTGGATGAGAAAGGGGATTTGGTACACCACAGCTTGCATAACATTCGCCATGTCGAGCATGATCCGAGGAAAGAACCAGGAAAAATTCACAAGGATCACAGAGAGAACGAATTTTTGCCATTTTTCTTTAATGATGGTGGTATCCCCCTTGAGAATGAGGAGGACACCTGCCGCTATCAGCATGAACGCAAAGCCGGCATTCACGATATCGCGGGACAATCTCCATATTTGGTTGAGGACAATTTCGAGTGGTCGTACGCCTCCGGCACCCGGCCAGCCGAAGATAACGTTCGGGTTTAAGAGCTCTTGAACGAATGTGAGTGCAACCCAGTTTAAGACTGTCGTAATTTCGAGAATTCCTCCAATAAACTTAGAGGCCGTATCGCCTACAGTTTGAGCCTCTGCAGTTGGGATGGAGAAAATTTCCACAGCGATCCCCCCCAAGCGACCTTGAAGCGTTCCCCAATTCGCCCCATCCATCATCTCTGGAAGGATGAAGAATGAAAGCAGGAGGAATGCCAGAATTGTTTTTTGTTTGAGCACTTTTTTTAATGATTAAATCTCATGATTATACATCATTTTTCGCATCTATAACACCCCCAATTTCCTCTTGCAGAGGATGATCCAGTGGCATGACTCAGTTTTATATGAACAAATAATGTATTCAGATAATAATCATTGTTCATAAAGTTTATGCATATGTATGTGCCAGAACTCTTCGAAATTTTGTAAAGAAGTACTGTTGAATACTATTCTTGATCTTTAAAAAAAAGATGAATACTATTTGTGAACATTCTGTCGTTTGATCCTCATAGAGAGGATTGAGTGATTCCCCCTCCGGTTTTCCTCTTATGTCGAATGATGCTTTAAAGGCGCTTTTCAGTTCCACAACGAGAGTGAAGCTTCTCTCGACCTTTCTCCTCCACCCGGATCAGGAGTTCTTCATTCGCGAGCTGACACGTCTTTTAACTGAGCAAATTAACTCTATTCGCCGGGAGCTTGAAAATCTCAAGAAGATCGGTCTTGTAAAATCGAGAACGAGGAACCGCAAAAAATACTTTCGGGTCGATCCGGAGTTTGTGCTCTACTCGGATCTTCGGAGTATGTTTGGAAAAGCCGTCCAAGGAGAGACGGCAATCGTTGCGGAACTTAAGCGGCTGAATGGACTCAAGTTCCTCGTCCTTGCGGGATCATTTGTCGGCGAGAGCGACCCTGTTGATCTTTTGATTGTCGGTGATGTGAAGAGGGATGCAGTGGAGCAACTCCTTGCACACGACCCATCTCTCCGAAGCGTGAAGTATTCCATTTTCTCCGTTCCAGACTTTCTTTATCGGCTTAATTTGAAGGATAAATTCATCCGGGATACCGTCGATTCACCCACTCATGTCGTTGCGTTTAATGTGATCGACCGGGAAATGCAGGAGGCAAGGAGATAGATGGCATCGGAGTGCATAAAGCACCGATGACGGCATTGCCACGCATGAGGCAGTACGATGAGTTATTGGTAATCGAGAGGGAGGACTCTCTGATTAACATTGGATTTTATGGCAAAATTCCTGGCAACGGCGCTCGATCCCCGCTATTCTCTATCTATGAGTCAGGCCCTGCTTCGTACACAGGCTAAGAAGTTTGCGCGTCAGATTCCCGAGATTCGTCCCGGGTATACTGTTCGCGTGCATCAGAAGGTAAAGGAAGGTGAGAAGGAACGTGTGCAGATATTCGAAGGACTTGTCATTTCGTTGCATTGCGGAGAGACCCCAACGGATAACAGCTTCCTCGTTCGGCGCGTGGTGGAAGGGGTGGGTGTCGAAAAGGTGTTTCCACTCCTTTCTCCGAACATCGTAAAAATCGATGTAGTGAAGGTGGCGAATGTCCGCCGTGCGAAGTTGTTCTTCCTCAGGGGGCGCACGGGAAAGTCTGCTCGGCTATCCGAGCGCTTCACAAAGGCAGATGAATTTCAGGTAGCAGTTGCAGAGAAGGCCGCGCCGATCGAGGAGGTTATGGCGGAGAATAAAGAATAAAAGGAGACCGTAGACAATGGGAGAATCACATTTCGATGTTGAAAGTGTCCCGGAAATCATCACAATCCCACCATGCGCTATCTCCTCGTGGGAAATTACGGCGTCGGGAATGCGGGGGATGAATCTCTGCGGGAATATTTTTTACGGCGCTATCCCGCCGTGGAGTGGCAAGTGCTTTCCGCGTTTCCGACTCATTCCGAGTTGCCGCGTTTTCCGGCGGGGCCGACATCATTCCTTTCGTTTCGGTGGCTGAGGACGGTGCATGCGCTCATCCGCTCGGATGGAATGGTCTTCGGTGGCGGGAGTTTGTTTACGGATGCCGAATCGCCCCATGCATGTTTCGTGTGGTTTATGCACATCTTCTTTGCCTCGGTCTGTCGGCGTCCCATTCTCCTTGCGTTCCAAGGCATCGGTCCGTTCACGAATCCATTTGCTTTGTTTGCTGCGCGATTTGCAGTTCGGAGAGCATCGTACATATCCGTGCGAGATACGGCATCTGCGGAGCGTATCCTTCCATGGCGCAAAAATGCGGAGGTGGTTCAGACATTCGATCCATCGATAGTTCTCCTGCAAAATAAATGCGAATACATCCGAGCGAAGCGAGTGTTTGTTCTTATTCCGCGGCCATCCTCGCAGTGGACCAAGACTGTCTTCGACAACGTGGTGAAAGAATTCCATGCACTTATTGCGGAAGGAGCGGAACTGAAAATTGTTTCCATGCATCCGCAGGATCCTCGTGAACGGAAACTTACCGAATTGCTTTCGCGAACGCTTCGTGCGCCGCTCCATGAATCGCTTGTGATGGACGAAGTCATTCGTCAGATTGCCGGCGCTACCTGTGTCATCACCGAGCGCTATCACGGTATCATTGCCGCTGCGCTCTGTTGCGGGATACCGTTTGTTGCGCTCAGACTCAGGGAAGGGGATAAGCTCGATGCGCTCGCACGAATGTGTGGATGTCCGAGCGAAACGCTTCCGACATTCGGCAATGCGATTCTGCGTGATACCGATTGGGATGCACTGCGTGCAGGTCTTGTGTCGCTCTGTGAGCAGAATGTGAAACTCGTCGAACAAGGAGAATCATCGCTCAAACAGGCGCTCGAACGCTTTGCGAGAGGCTGATCCATCCGTACACTCCCTCCGATGGATATACGAAATTTTTGCATTATCGCCCATGTTGATCACGGCAAATCAACTCTTGCTGATCGGTTGATAGAATACACGAACACCGTCTCCAAACGGGAAATGAAAGAGCAGCTTCTTGATACCATGGACCTCGAGCGCGAACGGGGCATCACGATCAAACTCCAACCCGTACGCATGTGCTATAAAGGGGTCGAACTCAACCTCATCGACACGCCGGGTCACACGGACTTTCGCTACGAAGTGAGTCGATCGCTTGCGGCGGTCGAAGGCGCCATCCTTCTCGTCGATGCAACGCAAGGGGTTCAGGCGCAGACTCTTGCTACGCTCTATAGCGCTCTGGAGCATGATCTTGCAATCATCCCCGTCATCAATAAAATTGATCTTCCTGCCGCCGATGTCGAAAGAGTAACGAAGGAAGTTGTGGCACTCATCGGATGCAGAGCAGAGGACATCATTGCGATTTCCGCAAAGGAAGGAACGAATGTCGATCTCGTTCTCGAAGCGGTCGTGAGCCGCATTCCAGCACCGAGCAGTGGAGCCGCCACTAGCACGCGGGCACTCATCTTCGATGCCATTGCCGATACCTATCGTGGGGTTGTCGCTTTTGTTCGTGTTGTTGATGGAGAATGGAAGAAGGGCATGAAGGCGACATTCCTGGGATCAAAAAAAGAAATCATCATGACCGATGTCGGGAGTTTTTCTCCTGCGTATATTTCGGAGGAGTCGCTTTGTGCGGGGGAAATCGGCTACATCGTCACCGGACTAAAAGACGTTGCTGATGCTCGAGTTGGCGATACGCTTGCCTCTTCTGCAAATCTCCAACCTCTTCCCGGGTACAGGGTATTGGAGCCGATGGTATTTGCAGGACTGTATCCCACAGAGGCGGATACATTGCCGGAACTTCGCGATGCATTGGAAAAGCTCGCACTCAATGATGCATCGCTTCGTATTTCTCCCGAGCAAAACTCGGCACTTGGCAATGGCTTCCGCTGCGGGTTCCTCGGATTACTCCACCTCGATATCATTCAGGAACGGCTGGAACGCGAGTACGATTGCGACCTCATCGTCACGGCACCGAGCGTGCCGTACGAAGTGAAGCTCAATTCGGCACACCCGGCGTCGGTAGTGCGATCCAGCCTCCTTAAACCCGATGAGCCGCAGGTTGCGTGCTTAAGTAATCCTGCGGATTTTCCCGATCGAAGTCTTATTGCAGAGGTACGTGAACCATGGGTGAAGCTCGAAGTCATCACTCCGGCGGAGAGCGTCGGGCCCATTATGCAACTTGTGCAGGAGCGAAGAGGAATCTATCTCTCTCTCACGTACTTAGAGGAAAAAACGGCGTTCCTTCACTTCGAAATTCCTCTCCAGAGCATCGTGCTTGATTTCTTCGATAAACTAAAATCCATCACATCAGGATATGGTTCTATGAGTTACGAACCGATCGGCTATCGTGCAGGGGATCTTGTGAAGCTCGATATTCTTCTCCTCGGCGACGTTGTCGATGCGCTCTCCACGATCGTCCATAAGGACGAAGCGCACCATGTTGGCATACGAATCTGCCAAAAACTGAAAGAGGTGATTCCAAAACAACTTTTCCAAGTGCCAATCCAAGCGGCTATCGGCGGTAAGATTGTGGCGCGCGAAACGCTTTCCGCTATGCGCAAGGATGTCACCGGTTACCTCTACGGCGGCGACCGTAGCCGGAAAGATAAATTGCTCAAGAAGCAGAAGAAGGGAAAGGAGCGCCTCAAGGCCATGGGAAAGGTTGTCCTCCCGCAGGAGGCGTTTCTCAGTGTTTTGGAGCGATAACTTAAGAATTCTCCATATGCTTGCGGCTGCAAATTCCTTTGTTTTGCAATAGGTGTCGGACGAATCTGATCGTACAGTATTCGTTGTCTCATCCTTTTCCTTTCTGTTCTATGCATACCGCATTACGCGCATTCTTTGTTTCATTTTTGGTGTTCCTTGCACCGGCCGTATCGGCGCAAGAATCTCCGGACATTCCTCCAAAGATCGATTCCTTCTTTGATATTTTTTCGGATCTTTCGGTTCCGGACATTGCATGCGATCCCTGCAAGGCACTTGAGCAAGAAATCAAAAATGTAGAGCAGCAGATCGATACAGTGAATGCGGAACTTGCGGGATATGCGGCCGTATTCCCTTTCGCCGACGCAACCATTGCCGCTCTGGAATCCACCCTGAAGGATCTGGATGCGCAGCTCGTCGAATTACAGAATCCAAAAAATTTCATCGAAAGCGACGGCCGTCGTTACGACAGCAGCACCCATGCGGCACTTCAGCGCAGGAATGCGAATCTGTATAAAGCATACAAAGGAGGCAGGATGTCAGCGGAAGAGTATATGGAGGAGATCGGGAGGGAGTTTGATGATCCGGCAATTGCGGATGATCTCGCGATGCTGAAGGAGATCATCGAGAATGAATTGAAGGAAAAGATTGATACGACGAAAAAATCTTTGGAAGAACTCCAAGCTCTTCGTGACGAATATATCCGAAAAGAGGAGGCAGCGAAGGAAGAGCTCAATCGATTGATGGAAGCGCTTGCAAAACTGAAGGAGCAGCTCCTTGATTGTTACAAGCGATGTAAGGAAGAGGATGTGAATATTCCAGAGGATTACGGTATCGGACAAGCGGAGCGGGGTATCTTTGATGATCTCTTTGATTTCTTTGACGATCTCTTCGGCAAAGAAGATTCAGCGGACGATCCATTTGCGGACATCGATGACTTCCTCGATGGTCTTGGCAACGGCTCACAATCTGGAGGGGAAGGAGAGGGAGACATCCCGACCGAAATGCTGCCGCTCGATCTTCGTTCCACGGGTCCCGTGCAAGTGGAGAGCTTTTTCGATATCTTTGTCGATCTCGATCTTCCGCCGCCCGTGTGTCACCTTTGCGATCCTTTGATGGCACAGATCGAGGAAACGGAGCAATCACTCAATGATCTTACGATGCAGCAAGCGCAAGCTCAGGCCGAAGTTGATGCTCTCTACCGCGATCTCACTGCGGCGCAGGATGTTAGGAGCGCAGCAGAGCGAGCGCTGGATGAGTTAAATAATCCGCAGAGCTCTGCGGAATCCGAAGGGCACAGATTCGATTCTTCTGATCAGGCTGCTATGCGCGTGCGAAATGCGCGATTATGGGGAGCGTATAAATCTGGCGAGCTTTCGGCCCAAGAACTTTCGGATGAATGGGGAAAACCGTTTGATGATCCCGAGGTGCAGGAAGAACTGAACGACATTAAGCAGAAGATGAAAGAGGAATTGGAGAATGCCAAAAACGATGCGCAGAATGCCATTGATAGAGTTAACGAGAGAATCACGGCTCTCAACGAACAACTTGTGGATCTTGTGGGAGGCATTGCGGCGCACGAAGTTATCTTGGACTACCTGCTGAAGCAACTCGAAGAATGTGAGAAGTTATGCAGAGAAAAGAAGGATGAGCCGACTGGTCTTGCCTTGCCTGCATTTGAGCCAAAACTTTTCCTCGATGGCTTCGAATCGGGCGAACCGCGAAGTGGGAGTGATGATGGATTGGACGGTGATGATGCTGAAGATGAAGATTCTGCCATGGATGACGATGACACCGATGAAGAAGAGGATATTCCGCCCGAGAGGGGATTCATGGATTGGTTGAAGTTTGGTGGCGATGATGATGAGGAAAAAAAGGAAGAAGGATTATTCTGCGGATGGTTCGGACTCTTCTGCATGGATGAAGAGAAAAAAGATTCGATCGAAGTTTCCGATCTCACCATGGGATATGCGATCGATTGTTTTGACGGCAATGGCGATGCCGATCTCTGCGCGCCTCTCGATGGCAATAATGACGGAGTGGTGAATGCCATGGATTTTAACGAATGGAATCTCTCGCTCGATGGTCCAAAAAATCTGGATTTACCGCTCACAGTGAATGGCATGGATGGAGATGATTCACTTTCGATTGCTGATTTCTCCGCACTGAATAATTGTCTCCAGAGCGGCGGTCCATGCGATGGCCTTACCTTCAACCCTCCGCCGTTCTTTGGCACGGCACCGACAGATTCATTCGTCGGCCTTACAGGGGGGGATTTCGGTCTTCGTTTAAACGGTAACAACGGCAACGACGTACTCTTCCGCGATCCGATTCGAGATCCATTTGTCGGAATCGATGCCTTGCCAGGCTTTGATCCAAATTTGCCACTTCCACCGATTCCGGGAGGTTTCTTTACTCCAGGTTCCGATCCTTTTGCCGGTGGTCCGCCGACGTTCTTCGGTCCGGGTGGCAACGATATCTTCCCAACTCCGCCTCCTCCGCCACCGCGTGCGGGTTCAGAGAAAGAAATCATCGAGCAGCTTGTGCGTCAGGCTCTTGCAAAACTTCCGAAGCTTCAAGAGTGCGAGAAGTATATTGTTACGGTCCTGCGGCAGCGTATCGGTAATGTGACGCGCTATACCATTCGAGTGACAAAGACCCGTGACGAAGCCAAGTGTCCCGCATGCGCCAATGGTCAGTACAGCGACAGGAATTCATGTAACAACGAATGTTCGGATCTCCGCGGATGCGTTCTGGCGGATCCAAAGAGTGAAGGCAATCTGGCATGCTACGTGTGTCCTCAGGCACGCATTGAACAATCTGGTTGCCATTCCGATGCTGAATGCGACGATGATGACCAGTGCACGCAGGATTCGTGCAACTCGAAAGGCGAGTGCACGAATGAGAAAATCGAGGATTGCGAACACGATGAAGGGGAGATTGCGGGTTGCCCAGATATTGCGCACAAAACGAAAGACGCTTGTACGGAGGTTTGCACAGGAGAATGTACCGAGGAGCCCTACCAAGGGCGGGAGTGTTGGTTCTGCCGCGATAAGACCTTGGAGTGTCCGAGCGGGCAATTGAGCGAGGGGGCG
Organism: Candidatus Peribacterales bacterium; assembly: GCA_035289645.1. GTDB lineage: Bacteria > Patescibacteriota > Gracilibacteria > Peribacterales > Peribacteraceae > DATDWC01. The sequence continues at coordinate 180,508 of DATDWL010000007.1, read as the reverse complement.
TGCGCACTCACCTGTGCGAGTTCGACGGGGCAATGTGTAAAGGAGAGGAGCGGATGCTTCGTCTGTAAGAGTCGCACTTCGACGACTCTGCAGTGTCCGTCACCCTCGATGGATATCGCCGCATGCGAAAAGTCCTGCGAAGATGCGGAAAAAGGAAAGTGTGATAAATCAAGCACGCGGAATGATGGCGTGAGTTGTTACTCCTGCAAGGTTGCAACCCAAGTTTCGGAGCAATGTCCGAGCGGAAGCTCTGCAAATTGTTCAAGCTCCTGCGACGGAACCTGCGAATCCGTGAAGACCTTGAACGATGGCACTAAGTGCCAGAAGTGCGTTACAAGAACGACGACAGGCACGACCTGCCCCTCGGGACACGCGGAGAGCGCGAGCGACTGCCCGAGCGGTTCGACCGCGATTCCAGATAGCAGCGGATGCTTCGAATGTTCCGTTGTGAACTGCCCGAGCGGAACGTACAAGAACGAGTGTCCCTCTTCTTGCGCCAATGGCTGCGATGTTGCAGCTTCGCAGCATGAGGTCACCTGCTACAAATGTAAGCAGAGCTGCGAGGAGGCATGTAGTTCTGCGGGGTACGCCAAAGTCGGAAAGGACTGGAGCGATCACATTCAAAGCTACCTCAATGGCTACTCGTGTGTCTCTGGCGCCAGTGTCAGCGTGCAGACTGCCACAATCGGAAGCTGTACGTGTTCGAACGAACCCTCTGTCAGCATCGATTCGACCGTGCCTGTCTGCACAGGAACTCCCTGTGGTGATGTTGCCTGCGGGCAATCGACCTCGTGTCCGGTTGGCGAGAATACGACAGCGACTGTTTCCTGCAACTGGGGTGGATGGAAGAAGATCGATATGAATAAGTTCCAGCCGATCATTGGAGACTAGACTCATCAACGGTAGTGATGAAGGAGGCGCCGAAAGGCGCCTTCTTCGTGTGTGACAACGAAGAATTCATCGCGTAAAATGGCATGCGTGCGGGTGTCGTATAATGGCTATTACCCCAGGTTTCCAACCTGGTGACGACGGTTCGATTCCGTTCACCCGCTCCAAAATTGCGAAACAGTTTTTCTTAGTACTGTTTGAATGAGGAGTTTGTTGAGCAGGTAAATGCTTGTACAGTACGTGCTATGACGCTTTTCTCCTTAGCAGGCTGGCTTGGAACAGCCGTGCTCATCATTAGTTTCTTCCTCATCAACTTCAAATTCATGAAAGTCGGAATCTGGTACGAAGTCATGAATATTCTGGGAGCATTGGGACTTGCACTCTCCGCAATCGAAACGGCGAATTTTCCATCACTTGTCGTACAGCTCTTCTGGGGAGCGATTGCAATCCTCGCACTCCTTAAAATGGAGTGGTTCGATCATCATGTTGCACATCGCCACCACCGCAGGATGAAGCATTCGGCTTGATCGATATTGTCATTGTTTTGAATCTCTTCGGACAGATTCCTGATACGCTATGACTACTTTGATCAAAGCAATTTTTTTCGACTTGGATGGCGTTCTAACGACCGATAGCAATGGATCTGGAACTGTGTGTCGTAATATTCAAAAAGTCGTCCCCAATCTTTCGTTCGATGATCTCTATCGTTGTTACCGATTTCACCACGCTCATCTTCTCCTAAGCGAAGCGAAGCACTCTACAATGTGGGAGGACTTTTGTTCATGCGTAGGACGGGAATTGGATATTAATCTTCTGCCCGAGGCGCTTGCGACTATTTCCATCAATGAACCGATGCTAGAGCTCTGTGCGGCGCTCAAAGGGAAATACATCATCGGCATCATCACGGATAACAGCAGCGAGAGATTTACGGCAATTGTCGAAAGAATGAAACTGGATCAAATCTTTGATGTTTTGATTCTATCAGCTCATGTTGGAGCCCGTAAAAATGAGCCGCTGATCTTCGAATCTGCACTTAAAGCAGTCAATTGCACCGCCGATGAGTGCATTTTTATCGACAATCAGGAGAGAAATTTGAGTATACCGGCCACAATGGGCTTTCATACATTTTTGCATGATGATACGAAGAACAATCTTGTCCCATTGCACCAGTGGCTGCAAGGCTATGGAATTTATGTATATTCATAAACGTCTCATACATTAAAAACCGCAGGATGAGAGGTGCCCCCATCGCTGCGGTTTTGTGAACGTCTTACTCGCCATCTCCTTGTCCTGCATCCTCACCAAGATCCATAACTTTGCAGGTGTTCTTCACGGTATCTTTAAATGTCCTCCATGCGTTCTTGCGGGAGTCTTTGAATGTCTTCCATGCAACTTTTATAGCGGCATTGCGCGCAGGCGCTTCCGTGTTGCCCCATGCTGCAATGAGCTCATCTTTCCTTGTCGTGAGAGCGGTAACGAGCGATGTCTCGCGCGTGCCGACGGCCGTTTGCATGCAAGCAAGATCAAGTTTGCCGCTCACAACTCCACGGTTCAAATTTTTTGATCGCATCCGTGCCTTCTTGCCAACGCCGCGATTGCTTCTTGGTCCTTCCGATGAGGAAGACGAAGATGAAGAAGTCGAGGACGAAGTGGATGATGAAGAAGACGATGATGAATTATCTGGCTCATTCACCTCTGCGAATGCAGAAACGGTGACGAGCATTGTTGTCGCTGCCAATATTGCGACAAATTTTTGCATATGGATCATAGATAGAGAATGGAAGAAATTAGTGGTCTGATTGTAGCATAGCGCGTGCAGCGGATTGTAGGCGTCGCTCATGAGTCGCGCTCCATGGTGCGCAATGAAACATTCTTCCAAAGGTATACAGGAGTCCCACGATGAATCCTTTTCGTTCGAGCATTTCCTTAGCGTACTCGCTGCACGTAGGATGCAAGCGGCAGAACCCATAGGGGTAGAACGTCTTCAGTATTCCATGATCCGGCGAGAATGTTTGTTGGTAGATCTTCACGATGATGATCGCGATTGTGCGAGGCAGAAGCCATAAATATCGTGCGATCTTGCGCATGGTCTTTTCCATGATATAAGCTCTTCTCCATGATTCAAACTCTTGGAGATGTCCTTCTGCTTGTGACGACGATCTCGGTGGGGATCGTTGCCTTCCTCTTTGCGGTATTTCTCTATCACCTCATCTTTGTGGTGATGGATTTGCGGCAAGTGATGAAGAGGCTCAACGATCTTTCCGAAGAGCTAGAAGAGCTCCTCATGAAACCTGTCGAGGTTGTTTCCATGGGGTTTGCATGGATTCAAAAGCTCCTTACCGATCTCTATTTCGCAGACAGGCCAAAGAAGGAGAAGAAGGCGAAGAAGCATAAGAAGAAAAGGGGAGGATAGAGGGGAAGGAGATTTTCTCTTTCCTGTACAATTCTTTTGTGAACTCACTTCTTCGCTCACTCAAAAAGATTGTCCCCGAGCGCTCTCTGCTCAGGCTTGCGTGGCATAATGCAAAAGCCTTTTGCGCGGCACTTCGCTATGGATTCCCCGCACTCAAACTTATCATCATCGGCGTGACAGGAACAGATGGTAAAACGACGACGGTATCGATGATTGCGCACATCCTCAAATTGACGGGAAAAAAAGTGGGGATGGTTTCGACCACCTCGTTTTGCATTGGTGATGTTGTAGAGCTCAATGTGACGCAGAAGACGTCCATGAGTCCGTTCATCCTCCAAAAAATGTTGCGACGCATGGTGAACGCCGGGTGCGCATTTGCCGTGATCGAAGTTTCTTCCCATGGCCTCGTGCAGGGAAGGGTCAATCATATTTTCCCCAGAGTCGCTGCAATCACGAATACGGCGGAAGAGCATCTCGATTACCATAAGACGATGGAGCAGTACCGCAGAGATAAAGGGAAGCTTTTCCACATGCTCCGTGGCGGCAACATCAAAGTGCTGAATGGCAACGATCCGACGCTTGATGAGTATCGTTCGATTCCATCTGACGAGACGATTATTTATGGAATGACGAGCGGTAATTATTGGCTTACCGATGAAGTGGCTACTGCATTAGGATCTCGCGCGCTTCTCCATACGGATCTTGGCGGATGCGTGGAGCTTGAACTTTCTGTTCCCGGATTCTTCAATCTGCAGAATGCTCTTTGTGCTATTTGCTGTGCAAGCGCACTTCAAATTCCGCTTGATGAATGCGTCCAAGCTCTTGCATCATTCAAAGGTGTGTCCGGACGGCTCGAGGAGATCGAAACAGGAGCGACGTTCAGAGTGTTCATCGATTTCACAGTCACACCGCAGGCGTATGAACGTGTTCTTAGCACTCTTCGAACGATTCCGGGATGCAAACGAGTACTCGTCCTCTTTGGTTCCTGCGGGAACCGTATGCCGGAGAAGCGTCCTCTGATTGGGAAAATCTGCAGCGATCATGCCGATGTGCTCGTTGTGACAAGTGACGAAACATACGGCGAACCGCACGAAAAAATTATGGATGAACTCTGGTCCGGCATCGATCAGAATAACGCAGTAGCATTTAAAGTCCCCGATCGCCGCGAGGCAATTGAGTTCATCCTCGCACAGGCGATGGAAGGGGACATTGTGCTTCTTGCGGGAATGGCAGGCGTGACGACGATGATGACGGCAAATGGTCAGATTCCATGGAATGAAGGAGAGATTGCAAAAGAATTGCTGCGCTCAATTCACCCATCATGAGTGCTGCGGTAATTGCCGGCATCGATGAAGCCGGTCGAGGATGCTTGGCAGGACCCGTGGTTGCCGCCGCCTGCATCTTCGATCGAGCGATGTTCAAAAAACAAAAGCTCCCCCGTATTACGGATTCTAAACAGATGACTCCCGAGGAGCGTGAGGTCGCATTTTTGTTTCTCACAGAGCAGTGCGCATATGGGGTAGGGGAGGCGGATGCGGGAACGATCGATGCCATTGGCATACTTGGCGCGACCGAAGCTGCGATGCATCAGGCGCTCGCAGAACTCATGAACACTATTACTCCCACTTATCTCCTCATCGATGGTCGTGATCATTTTTGGTTCGACATTCCGCACTCATCGATCATTCGCGGCGATCAGTCGGAGGACTCGATTGCTGCAGCCTCCATCCTCGCCAAGGTGACGAGAGATCGTCTCATGACTTCGTACGATACCGAATTTCCGGGGTATAGCTTCGGGGATCATAAAGGCTACGGCACGCCGCAACACTTCGAAATTCTCCAAAGAAACGGACCATGCCCCTTGCACCGGAAGACATTTTTGCGTAGGATATCTACTGTTCCAGTATGAAGAGCCCTCCGGGCTTTTTCGGAGTATAATCCGTTCACACATGAACCCCGTCGCATCCACTACCGCGTACATCCAAGGCGCAATTGCAGAGTTGCGGCATGTCCGCTGGCCCACGCGCCACCAAGCCGTGCGGCTCTCCATTATTACGATTATTTTCACTTTTGCGTCCTCTATTGCTTACGGCATCGTGGATTACATCCTTGGCCGCGGTGTTTCGTTCCTCCTCCTCTTTACATAAATCATCATTTGATACTCAGAACCATGGGAAAACAAGATCCATCAGCGGGGCGAAATTGGTACGTTCTCCATACGTATGCAGGGTATGAAGATTCTGTGGAAAAGGCACTTCGTCAGCGCATCGAATCCATGGGTATGCAGGATCTCATCTTCGATGTTCAAGTGCCGAAGGAGAAGGTAATCATTTTTAAAAAGGGAGAGCCTGTAGAAGAAGAGAAGAAGCTCTTCCCCGGATACGTGCTTATTGACATGGTCGTGACCGATGACAGCTGGTATGTGGTGCGAAACACTCCCAATGTCACGGGATTTGTCGGCTCCGAAAATATTCCCGTTCCCGTGACACCGGATGAATACGGCGTTATTCAGCGAAGGATTGGCGAGCAGGAAGCCAAGTACAAGAGCGACTTCCAAGTCGGGGACCTTGTCATCATCATCGATGGTCCGTTTAAGAACTACGAAGGCACTGTGGATAGCGTGGATGTGGACAAGGGAAAGGTGACAGTGCTTGTTCTCATCTTCGATCGCGAAACTCCTGTCGAACTCGACTTCACGCAAGTAAAGCATAAGTAGAAAACGTTTTTTCCAAACATATTCCTGACGAATCCTCCTCCCATTCCGTCCGCCCAGAGCTTCCAATCACTTGGAATTTCACCAGCAATTCTTGAAATCCTTGTGAAAAAAGGGTTTGCCGTGCCGACGCCGATCCAGCAGCAATCCATACCTTCGGCAATCGAAGGTAAGGATATCGTGGGAATAGCACAAACGGGTACCGGCAAAACGTTTGCTTTCGGCATACCCATGCTCCAGAGGCTATCGCAGGGAAAGGGCAGGGGACTCGTTGTTGTTCCGACGCGTGAACTTGCGTATCAGGTCGAGGAATCATTGAGGATCTTTGCGCAACCTCTTGGCATTCGAACCGCAGTCCTCGTTGGTGGCGCTCCCATACATGCGCAACGAATGGCGATTAAGCAAAATCCACGTATCGTCATTGCAACACCCGGCAGGCTCAACGACCACCTCGAGCAGAAGACAATCACGCTTCGGGAGGTATCCGTTCTCGTCCTCGACGAAGCGGATCGTATGTTCGATATGGGATTTCGTCCGCAAATCGATCGCATTTTGCGGCACGTGCCAAAAGACAGGCAGACACTTCTCTTCTCTGCCACGATGCCTTCGGAAATCCTCAAGCTAGCGAATGCAGAAATGCGTCTTCCGCTCCGGATCGAAGTGTCTCCCGGAGGAACAACCGTAAAGGAAATCCAGCAAGAGGTCTTCATTGTCCACAAGAACGATAAATTTGCACTCCTCGAAATGCTTCTTCAGAAGCATACAGGTGCAACGCTCGTCTTTTCCCGCACGAAGCACGGTGCCAAGAGAATCGCGCTCCAATTACGAAACGCCAATTACACTGCTGCAGAAATCCATGCGAATCGTTCGCTTGGTCAGCGAAGAGAGGCCTTGGAAGGATTTAAGCGTGGCAAGTACCGCGTGCTCGTAGCTACCGATATCGCCGCCCGTGGGATCGATGTCGTCGGTATTACGCTCGTCATTAACTTCGATCTTCCAGATGATCCTTCGGATTACGTTCATCGAATTGGCCGCACGGCGAGAGCGGGGAGAGAGGGAATTGCAATCTCATTTGCCACCTCCGATCAACAAAGTGATATCCGCGCTATCGAACGGCTTATTCGCATCTCGATTAAGCGTACCCCGACTCCGGTGCTTCCAAAGAGGGCGCCCTCCGCAAATATGCCACAAGAGGTTGAGCGTCCAGAGCGACGTTTCTCCAGTCATCGCGGTTCGCGTTCCGATGGCAGGGGAGGAGGTAGAGGGTTTAGAGGGGGGAGGAGGGGAGGGAGGTAGAAGAACGTCATTGTGCGTATTTCACACGGCTATAACCCGCTCACGAAGCCCCATGAAGCCGATAATTGCGTGATTTTTCCAGCATCTCACCGAGATCATAGGCAGTTTCCAATGCCTCATACCAAATAGTCTGCTCTGCTTCGTCATAATCATATCTTCGTGCAATGACGATCGTTATACCTTGCATGCGCATTCGAATGTGCTCATGAAAAAGATTGAGCAGCCTGCTTCCATTCAATATTTTTTTATACCTATCACATTTTTTTTGAGACATAGTGACATCAAGGAAGGTGAGATATGGTTTGTTTACACAGCTCACCGTTAAAAGATTATCGTATTCTAAGAGTTTCTCATTTTCTTTTCTGCCTTTCACTGGCTTATAGAACAATGCATGAGTCTCATCGATCGTACATCGATTAGGTGATATCAGCATAGTACGCATTTTTGCGTTCGCATCATGGCGATTTTCTTCATCTATGACCGGTGCACTAATGCAATCATATCTTGCAGTCGAGCGAAGTACATCCCTCCACATCCGCGTCAATACATCCAAAATCGTTTCACCTGTTGCTCCTGATTTACCTAAATAATTTCGACGGCGGTCATATCGAAATTTGTCTTGTGGAGTAATGAGATCTGGAATTCTCGGTGCATTCAATAGAGGAGCAGAATCTGCTAACGCTCTAAAAATTTCGGAGCGCATTTCTCCACGGACAGGATCTGGAGTGAACTGTGGTGAGGTCTCCTCGCATGGCAGGGCTCCTTCGACATGATTGTAAGCGCTTCCATCTTCATTGTGAGGTTTATCCATATCTGTAGGATAACAAATAAAAAAATATCGCCTTTAAAATTCTCTGCTATTCCTCATGAGGTTTTAAATATAAGGATACGATCAATGTTCCCTTGTTGTTTACTGCGAGGCGGCAGAGTATCCACACATCGTTATTTTCTGCACACGCCACGATGATATCTCTGAAGCGTTTCACATCCTCATCCGTAAAATCATTCCATGGCTGCAGGTTTACCGTATCATCGACGCGGGGCTCCTTTTCGTACCCCGCATTGTCATTGGGACGGTATGCATGGCTGATTGTCACATTCTCTGGTATAGATTTTTCATCGGGAAATATGCGGGAGATGAAATATTCTTCCGGTTGAAAGGTGAGACGATACATGCGCAGTATCCAACGACTTCCCCTTTCACACCCGATGGCTAACGTACTGTTTGGATGATTGCGACGCTCTTGTTCAAGTTCTTCCATAATTTCATCAAGCGCTTCCATACGATCTTCAGCAATTCTTTCCAAAATGCCATCAGCAGAAATTGGCAATAGTGCTTTTACAGAACAATGGGAATTTTTGAGGTGAAGGTGCTTTGTTAGATCCTGAACACACGGAAGGAGGATCACGTTTTCGGGAAATGAATCGACATTCGACTGAAGAAATCCGAGCAGACTGTTCGGTGATGACAGGAGATTCTCCCGCACTTCCGTTTCAATTGTTTCAAAATTGCTACCCATTGTTACATCAGGATGGAGAAGTACGCGCCGACATTCATCGGTACGCTTATTGATCTCGGTTGAAAAGATTTGATAGATCACGGCGTCATCACAGCGCGCTGGATGGGTCGCCACCACATGGAGATATTCGGTTAAATCAATACCGCAATTTCCAAATAATGAATCTCTATCTCCCATGAGCTCGCGATAGAAACTATCTTTCAAATGATTTTCCAATCCCGAACGGTTTTCTCCGGTAAATATCGTAGGGAGTGTTGGTTCTTCGGCATTGGTTTGCAAGAAATTATTCACAGGTGATGGATAGTAGAACTCTCGAGGAGTACGTCAATATGTTGCCGCGCCGATAGGCGAGATTTTGTCTGGCTTCGCTGGGATATAACAATTCTTGGTGCTACTGATGGTGAATATTTCTTGGTGGTGTCTGGGTGACAAAATTGCAACTTATTTGCAATACTTATTTGCAATACTATCCCACCATTTATCGGCAGTCCCGATTGGCAGGTCGTCCACGATGGCTTCAATCAAGAATGGAACATACTTGAGCACGGCGTCCTTGAGCGCAAACTTCGGTAGTGTTCGCCCGTACTCCAAGCTTGCATTAAGGAATATTTGGATGATTTCATTTTTGGTGCATTTCTTCCCCGCATGCTCGAGCAACAAGGGATAGAAGCGTTTCCGGAATGGTTCGGGGAGGCCTTGCTCATCGTGCATTGCGGAAAGGCGAACCGACATCTCTTCTTTCTCGGGCAGGGAAAATGTCTTCCCCTTTTTCTCAACATTCTCTTCGTGCAACGCAGGTTCACTATTGCCTCTTGTTACACGTGTGATCCTTTTTTTTATGCCTTTGATATCTCTATTAACTCTGCGACCTGGCAAACTTTCTTCGCCATCCGGATTCACTTCCTCCGGCTTCGTAGACGCATCTTCGGGCCGCTTGTTGATTCTATCAGTCATAAAGATATTATAACTCTTATTTTAATTTTGCGCAAGTTTGCGCAAATTTCGATGGTGGGCCAGGGGGGACTTGAACCACCGACCGCCCGCTTATAAGACGGGTGCTCTAACCACTGAGCTACTGGCCCACAGAAACCATGATGGAAGGAAGATAACGAACCACTGCTCGCCGGCCGTAGCCAAGTGGCGGAGGCTGGAGCTACTGGCCCGAAGATGAACAAAGTGTACTAGAGTGTTTGAGGGATGAGGAGTGAATGGTGAAGGGCGGTTAGAGAGGTTAGGGCTTTAGGGCTACAGGGCGATAGGGCTTTAGGGCTGTAACCAATATATTGTGATGAATTCAATTCAGCATATCTTCAATAACTCACTACTGCCCTACAGCCCTAACCTCCCTCGTTCTATTCTCCGTTCACCGTCTCCATACAATGCTTCTGTATCGTGCGCCAGTCGTAGGGGAGTTTGTAGGTTTCGGTTGCGCGAACGAGTGCGGCGAACCAGTTCCACGGCGTGTGCGGAGAGGCGATGAACGCATTGCCCGATTCCTGCACAGGGTTATAGTCGGCAAGGAGGTCTTGCTCCGGGCTTATCGGCACTGAGCCATAGGCGAGGCAGTGTCTTAATTCAACCTCATCTGCAGAGGCAAAAAAGAGACTCATATCCGCTGCTGCATACATTTTTCGGACTATGTCATCTTCGTCTTTAAGGATTTTGATGCGATGTCCGTACTCGTGTTCGAGCTGTGTGAACATTTTGCCGTACTTCTCGGAGCCGATGCCTCGCACGATGAGTTCGGTATTCAGGGACATGATTCCGCCGATCACCTCCTCAAATTCCGTTCCGCCCTGTTCGTCGGTCATGCCGCCGGAAATACAGAGGAGAGGAACTTTTGCTTCCTTCACCCATCCTAATTCTTCCTGCAGAAGTAATTTGTTTTCAATCTTTGATTCCAATGTACGCGTGCTGAACTTACGGTAAATCTTGTTATCGTAGCTTGGGCAGAAGGATGGCTCTTTGTTGGTGGTATGTGTTGGATTCAAGGTATCTGGATAGAATATCACATTTTGACGACTTATGAAAGTGTTGACGGGATGGAGAGATGGGTTAGGGTTAGGGCTGGTCAGAATCTAACCCAAGCCACAGCTCCTAACCCTCATCCAGCCCCTAGCCCTAACTCTCACCCTTGTGTACCTTTACACCATGTCAAAGAAGCTCCTTCTCCTGGATGGAAACCATCTGATGCACAGGGCATTTTGGGCGATTCAGCGCTCTTTGAGTACGAGTAAGGGGGAGCAGACCAATACGGTTTTTGGCGTTGCATCTATGCTCCTCACGATGCTTCAGCGCGAAAAGCCGGATGCCATTGTTGCGTGTTTCGATGAAGGAAAGGAAACCCATCGACACAAACTCCATGATGCATACAAAGCAGGCAGGCAGGAAACTCCCGACGATTTTTATACGCAGATCCCAAGGGTTCACCAATGCTTTGCTGCGTTTTCGATTCCTACAGTTTCGAACCCAGAGTACGAAGCGGATGATTTGATCGGAACACTTGCACTTCGTGGGGCAAAAGAAGGGTGGGAAGTGATCATCGTGACAGGGGACAGGGATCTCTTCCAAATGGCTAACCACGCAATTCGCATTGCAATTCCCCATAAAGGATATGCAGAACCCGAGTACTTGGATGCGAATGGAGTGGAGGGGAAACTTGGCGTACGGCCGGATCAGGTGCCGGATTATAAAGGACTTGTGGGGGATGCCTCCGATAATCTGAAGGGGGTAAAGGGGATTGGTCCAAAAAGCGGTGAAGCGCTTTTAAAGAAGTATGGGACTCTGGAATCGGTGTACGAGCACCTTGAGGACATTCAGGGCACAAGCCGCTCAAAGCTCGAATCGGATCGTGAGAGCGCGTTTTTTTGCAGGGATATGGCAAGACTTGTAACCGATGCACCGATTGACCTGGATCTTGAGCCGCTTGCCGGGAAGGGGACGGATCTTTCTTCGGTTGAGAGGTTTTTCATGGAGATGGAGTTTTACACTCTTCGATCGCGCTTAAAAAAACTGGTTCAAAGTAATGAGTTCATGCGGACATACCTCTCAGGAGAATCCATTCTGCCCTCCGCAGATGATGAACAGGGAGTGGGGGACAAGATGACAGTGGAACAATTACCGCTCCTCGATTAAGGAAATTTTTCACATTACTGATCACAATCCTTATTCAAAAATGGGTGATTGCCTTGGGGAAATATTTGAGTGGAGACAAAGGAGTCTATGGGGATTTTCCCCATCCAGAAGTCATTGTTTCGCTTTCCATTAAAATTTTATCGAAGCATGAATCTAATACTTGTTCAGACAGTGCTCCTATTCCAAAGTCTATGTTGCTCGTTCGTGAACACTGCCGGTGTTCGAAAGCTGCTTTTTAGAATTTTCATCTCATATTTGATCAACAAAAATTACAGATTTTGGCTTCGTAGAGAGATAATATTTGAATACTTTATGTGATCAATAAATTATTCTTGAACAAATAGTATCGTCGAGAGTGTTTTGCGAAGGAATTTTGCATCACGTAGACTTCGCCGTTGCAGCAGGCGATGTCGCCTTTTCCTTCATTTCGCTTCCCTCACCACCCATGCCTCAGGAACGTGTACTTGCAAGTCTGGATATCGGTAGTTTTAAGATCCGTACCGTTGTGGCCGTTGTGGAGGATCGAACGCAGGCTCCGAATATCATTGGAGTCGGTATCTCTCCATCACTTGGTATGCGCAAGGGGCAGGTGATCGACATCGAAGAGACAATCCATAACATCATTTCCTCCGTGGAGGATGCCGAGAGGATGTCCGGTGTGCCGATTAACCACGTCTTCGTTGGTATGAGTGGAACGCACATCGAGTCGTTCTCGAGCAGAGGGGTCATTGCAATCTCCGGACCCGAAATCACGATCGAAGACATCGCACGCGTACTGGAAGCTGCCCAAGCAGTCAGTATTCCGGCGAATCGCCGTATCCTCCACATGCAGCCAAAGAGCTACACGGTGGACGAGCAGAGGGGAATCAAAAACCCCGTCGGCATGAGTGGTATTCGGCTCGAGGTCGACGCCCACATTATTACGGGGCAGGTCCAGCACATGAAGAATATCGAGAAGTGCGTGGATCAGGCGGGCGTGGATATCGATGCCATCGTACCTGCGACCATTGCGGTTTCCGAAGCGGTGCTAACGAAGCGCCAAAAAGAACTTGGCGTCGTAACGATCGATGTCGGAGCGGGTTGCACGAGCGTTGCCGTGTTTGAGGATGGAACAATTCTCCATTCCATGTCCCTGCCTGTCGGCGGAGAGACGATAACGAACGATGTGGCGATTGGACTTCGCACAAGTATCGACACCGCAGAACGCATTAAGATTGAATATGGATCGGTATTCCCGGATGAAATAAACGAGCGCGAGATGATCGACCTCTCTTCGGTTTCTAAAATCGATACGCAGACCGTGAGTAAAAAGTACCTCGCGGAAATTATGCAAGCTCGGTACTTTGAGCTCTTCTCCATGGTGAAGGAAGCACTCAAGCAAATCGGACGCGATGGGATGTTGCCGGCTGGCGCTGTACTCACCGGCGGCGCCGTGAAGGCTCCTGGTGCGCTCGATCTTGCTCGGGAAGTTCTTGGTCTCCCTGTCCAAATGGGGTTCCCTGTCGACATCGGCGGCGTCATCGAAAAGGTCGATGATCCGGCGTATGCAACGGCCCTTGGAACGCTCGTCTGGGGAGCACGCGAAGGCGATAGGCTCTATGGCGGCGGCAAGCTATTAAACGTGAAGCGCGCGTACGGCACGGTGCGCTCTTGGGTTCGTAACCTTCTTCCTTAAGACATCATTTACCTCTCTTCTTCGTTTCTCTTCCCCTCATTCCCATGTCCGATACACTCCGCAGTCTCTTCTCCGGCTCCAAGCAGAATAGCGGTAGCGGTGGCACGCCCGCTTCCGATGGATCGCTCTTCGGCGGTTCTCCTGCAGGAGGATCTGGCACGCGTTCCCGCAAGGGAGGCGTCGGCGATGACAGCCAACATCAGGAAGTGCTTCCCGATATTATTCCCAGCGCAACGATCCGCGTCATCGGTATCGGAGGAGGTGGCAGTAATGCTGTAAAGCGCATGATAGAAATGAAGACGCAGGGGGTGGAGTTTGTTGCTGTGAATACTGATGCGCAGGCTCTCTACCATAATCCGGCAGGCAAGAAGCTCAACATCGGTCGTGGTACGACGCGCGGGCTTGGTGCGGGAGCAAATCCGGATATTGGGAAGAAGGCGGCGGAGGAGAGTTCGGATGAAATTAAGATGGCGCTTCAGGGAGCGGATATGGTGTTCTTGACGGCTGGTCTTGGTGGCGGAACGGGGAGTGGGGGAGTTGCGCCGATTGCGGAAATGGCGCGCTCCATGGGAGTACTTACTGTTGCCGTTGTGACAAAGCCATTCAGCTTCGAAGGTCTGCGCCGCAAGAAGCAAGCGGAGGAAGCACTCGAGAGTCTCCGCGGTAAAGTAGATACGCTCATTGTCATTCCAAACGACAAGATTCTCTCGCTCATCGATAAAACCACGCCGCTTACCGAAGCATTTCAAGTAGTCGATGATGTCCTTCATCAGGGTATTGCAGGCATCGCGAGTCTCATCACAGTCCACGGCCTTATTAACGTTGATTTCGCCGACGTGCGTTCCATTGTGCAGGATGCAGGAACCGCACTCATGGGAATCGGGTTTGGTACGGGCGACAGCCGTGCAGCGGAAGCCGCACGCGCAGCAATCGACAGCCCACTCCTTGATCTTTCGATCAGCGGTGCGAAGGGAATTCTCTTCAATATCTGCGGAGGCCCGGATCTTTCGATGTTCGAGGTCGACGAAGCAGCCCGCATCATTACCGAAGCCGCAGACCCGGAGGCGAATGTCATCTTTGGTGCTGTCATCGACGAACAGTTTGCAGGCACTGTGAAGTGCACGGTCATTGCGACGGGTTTCGAAGATGCCGCTCAGAGCACTCTGCTTCCCGCAGGTTCCTCCGTCTTCCGTTCGCAGCCAAAGTCCGTCCGATCTCCTCATGGTGCGATCAAAGGATCGATGTCGCAGCGACAAGGAATGGAATCCGGTTCTCCGGAGGCCGAAACCCTGCAGGAAAACGCCGTGAAGTATTCCGAAGACGAACTCGAAGTGCCCGCATTTATGCGGAAGAAGATTTCGACGAAGTAAGGTGAGTTTTGAGGTAAATAGTTTGGGAGTTCTGAGGTTCTGATCTGAAAGGAACCTCAGAATCCCAGAACCTCAGCGTTTCCTCCATGCTACAATAGCGCCGATGAATCGTGTTTTTCTCTTCGTCTTTCTCCTCCTTTTTTCCGCATGCTCCAGAGAGCAGGTTCCCGATGATATTTCGACACTCTTTGGCCCATACACAGCGACGGGGACGATTTCCGCCACAGGAGCATCGCTCTATCGTCGCGGAACGCATATTCTTTCCGTCGAGAATAAACCGCGATTTTTTTTAGAGAGTAAAACGGTGCGCCTGAATGATTTCGAAGAGGGCGTGGTCGTTGTGGAAGGAGAGCTGTCGCCGAATACCCATCCGCGCTTTTTCCCTGTTATTCAGGTGAATGCCGTGAGGAATGCGGAGAGTATCGGAACAGTACTCAAGATCGAACGGTATGCCGTCAGTGCGCTCTCGCTTTCGCTCGAAGCACCGATTGTCTGGCAGAGTGATATCAGTGGCGGACGACTCACCTTTACGTATCCATCGGAAGAATCTCCATTCATCGCAATAGAGCACAGCACGATGCCGGATCTTCCCGAAGGCATACCTGTCCGCATTGGTTCGAAAAATGGCATCCGATCAGTCGAAAGCGGTGCGCATCGCGTGTATGTGTTGCAGGAGGAGGGTGATGCGATTTTGTTTACCTTTGGTCCCAAGGGGGTGGAATCCGCAAAACTGAGGGACGCGTTCTATACCATGCTTCGGAGCGTTGAATTTGAGGGCAGTGGCGAAGAGGTGGATGAGGAGCCACTGTTCCAAGGATCAAAACAACCGTGCGGCGGCATTGCGAAAGTACTCTGCCCCGATGGAGAGTTCTGCGATGTGCAGGAGATGGATACGGGAATCGGCGTATGTCGATCATTATAGGTTTGTTCCTTTCTCGTTTTCTTGATCGCTTTGCACACCAGAAACTAGAGCACTTTTCGCGGATGAGCCCCCTCTGCACATTGTTCGAAGATGACGACAGGTAGATCTTCGTACCACCCGATGTGCGGTCCGCTCGGTACATCGCAGCGGATGTTTTTTCCGTGCTGAACATCGAGCCACTCGCTCTCGGTAAGATCACGTCGCGGGAACGAAGAAAGAATGTCTTTGAGTGGGATGATGTTTGCGAATGAACAATTCTCCACTGTCACGGCATTACGCAGGAGCCACGGGCCGATCTGTGTGCGCCGCAAGCCTGCAAGGTAAGCACCGGCATGGAGGAACTCACCAAGATCATTGGCTATGGAGCGGATGTACGTGCCGCTGCCACAGGCAATGCGCAGTTTCGCATGGGGATATGCATACGAAAGAAGCTGAATGGAACTCACCGAAACTTCGCGCTCCGGCATGTCGATGCGGATATCCGGATTTTCCCGTGCAAGTTCGTATGCTCGCTCTCCGCAGATATGGACTGCGGAATGAGCCGGAGGGCGTTGGTGAATCACTCCAATGAATCGCGTGCGCAGCACCTCGAGCATTTTGGCTTCGGGTGGAATGCTGAATCCCGGTTTCTCCGGTACGTCTTCGATCACGCCTTCGCGGTCGTAGGTAGAACTTCGTTTTCCAAAGAGGATATCCGCCTCGTACTCTTTGGAGAGCTCATGAAAAAGTTCGATGGTCTTCAGCGCTTTTTTTCCGACAAAGAGGACGAGGAGACCATGCGCCGCTGGATCCAGAGTTCCCAAATGTCCGATACTTTTTTCGTGCAAGAGGGATCGCACCTTGGCGACAACATCGTGACTCGTCCAGCCCTCAGCTTTGTTGATGAGGAGAATGCCGTGGCGCATCGTGCAAATGCGAAAATACGTAAATGATAAAATAAGAAAATTGCATGGGCATTGTAGAGCATGGGCGCATGGTATGACGGAATTTTCGCATTTTCGTATTTCCGCATTGATTCTCGCCTTGTAGCGCAATTTGCACCACGCTACGATGTAGTACATGGATCTCACCCTCAGCTGGGACCTCTTCATCGCCTTCTTCTTCTCGGTCGTTACGGCGTACAGCTTCATCATTGGAAAGCACCAGACCCTTACAATCCTCATTGCCGTCTACATTGCGGTTCTTGCGACACAGGGACTGGGGAATCTCTTCATGCGGTTTTCCGGCGAAGCGGAACCCGTGTACCGGATTTTTAAGGTTCTCGGTGTTACACTCAATGTCAGTACCATTTCGCTCAGTCGGCTCATTCTCTTTATGGCCATCATCATCGCAGTGGCACTGAAAGGAGGATTCAGCGTTCAGTATGGAAAGAGCCACTCCTCCGTTATCGCGCTCACTGCGACGGGGCTCTTTGGCTTTGCAACGGCGGGACTCATCATTATCACCCTCCTCACATTCGTTGCGGGATCACCGCTCCTTGATCCCACGCTCGGTACAAGGGAAATACTCATGCCTTTAATGAAGCAGAGCAACCTCGCGCAGGTGATGATTCAGTACCAAGATCTCTGGTATTCGTTGCCGGCATTGCTTCTGGTTTGTTTTGGGCTTCTGCGAGAGGAAGGGGCCTAATGCACTTCCTACGAACAAGAGAATGAAATGGATGACTTTTGGCTTAGTATTTGATACCGTAGCCTCCTTTTTTTAAAGCAAGCCATGCTTGAAAACAAGACCTCCCTCATCACTGGCAGTAGTCAAGGAATTGGTTTAGGTATTGCGAGGGATTTCGCTACTCATGGGGCGAAGGTTGTTCTTACATCGGAACATTCTCGCTCAAAGCTTTCGGAAGAAGCTGAAGAGGTACTACGTTTAAACGGCACTCACTATCTGCAAGCTGATTTGAGCAGAGATGGCGAAGCGGAAAGACTCGTCGGCGAAGCATGGGAAAAACTTAAAACAATAGATGTACTTGTGAATAATCTTGGTACCTTTCGCGAGCCGTCATTTCTTAATCTTACAAGAGGGGATTTCGACAGACTGATGCATATCAATGTTTGGAGTGCTATCGCAGTGACGCAGGCATTTGTGCGTCGCCGAATAGAAGAGAGGAGAGGAGGACGGATTCTTTTTACGACATCATTGAATGGCACGCGCTCTGAGCCTGACCATACGCTCTACGACGCAAGCAAAGGTGCTATTAATGCACTCACTCGCCAGCTTGCAATCGAACTAGCTCCAAGAGGATTTACAACTGCGGCTGTTGCTCCCGGATTAGTCGAAACTCCTTTAACGGATTTTGGATTGCGATCGGATCCGGAAGCCCGTCAGGCAATTATTAACCAAATTCCGGTTCGAAGAATTGCTACTGTTGCAGATGTTACACGATGGTATGCGTTCCTTGCTTCGGATGCAGCATCCTATGCAACTGGAATTATCATCCCGGTTGATGGAGGGCTTGATGCGCAGCAAATGGCAACTCGTCCGACGACTGAAAAGGAGCGAATAATCAAGGAAGGTACATGAAAAGTACGGGAAGTAGATCAATGCTTTCTCGCGAGGATCTCCATAACAGGAAAATCTTGGTACGGTAACGTACGCTCTTGAATGATGCTCTCCAATATTTCGAATCCAGCTTCTTTGAGCAGTCGATGCATTTCATCTTTCTCGAAGTTTGCAAAAAATTTCTTTGCACCATCGTAGCGCTTGTCGCTGATGTATCCCTCACCTCGTCCAATCTTCATACCGAGAGCAAACACACCCTTTGGTGTAAGTATATGTGCGAAGGATTTTAGCACCGCCGGGACTTCATGTTTTTGTAAATGCAGAAGGCTCATGTATGCCCATATGCCATCGAAGGAACCGGCATCGAATGAAAGTTTACGCATATCTGCAACGAGGTAGTTGATGTGCTGAGCTCGCTCTTTTGCGCGTTCAATCAATGCTGTAGCGTAATCAACCCCGGTCACTTTGAACCCATGCTCGGCAAGGAATGCTGAATCCCGGCCATAGGCGCACCCTACATCGAGGATCGTACCGCTCGGTGGCAGAGTATCCATTAATTTTTTGAGCAAGCTCTGTGGTACCAAATTGAGTGTTTGCTCCTCATATTCCCGAACATGGGTTTCGTAGAACTGTTGTGTGGGGTCCGTGCTCATCGAGTCTATTCTACGCCAATGCCTATAATTCGATAATCTCTGCCGATTTTTTTACCGTATCAAGTATCGCCACTGTTGCCGCCTTCCCAAAGCCGTGTGCAGTTCCCGGATTTAATACAAGCACTCCCTCCTTTATTTCGAGCGAAGATTCATGCGTGTGTCCGGAGAGAACAACATCGTACTTTTTGCACCCAATGAGCGCTTCCGTGATTTCTGGAACCGTACCGTGGTAGCAGGCAATCGTGAGGCCATCGAACTCCAGCACGCAAAATTCCCATCGGAAGTCTCCTCCGATTTGCTTAAAGTTCTGTTCGATGCGCAAGTGATCCCCATCGTTATTTCCCAGAATGCCGATAATCTTTGCACCGGCGAATGCGCGGACAGAAGGCCCTGCACAGTAATCCCCAAGATGGATGATGGGGGATGCGCCTTTCTCGGCAAAAACCTTCTTCGCCTTCTGGATATTTTCGATGTGTTCGTGTGTGTCGGAGATGATGCCAAGCAGCATGATGTGATGGGGAACGGCATTCGAAGTATAACGTTTATTATCGGAAATCGTCAGTTTTCATGCACACTGTGCCTAAAAACGTTACACTGTGTCTGCTCCTTTCATCATTGGGTCGGTAGCTCAGTTGGTAGAGCAGAGGCCTTTTAAGCCTTTGGTCGTGGGTTCAATCCCCACCCGACCCACCAGAACATCCATCGAATTGTTTTTCAGTCTTGATCGGAGATATTCTGCTCTACCGCCTTACTGCTACTTCTACTCCCGCTACCATGAGCGAGAGGAAGAATGCAGAGATGATGGCGAGGAGCATAAGAACATCGGTCGCTGCGACTCCTGTCTGCGGCAGCACTTTGATGACGCCAAACGATACCGAAGCGCTTCGCTGCGAGGCTCGTACATCGTTAATACTGTCACCAGAGACCGTTGCTGTTGCGGAAATATTTGCACCGTTTACAACAGAATCATCGACAGTGGCGGTGAACGTTGTTTCCCATTTACCGTCCTTCGGGAGTGAGTTAATGGGGAAGACGAGAGAATTGCCACTCCTTACCGCGTCTCGTGCACCTTGAATCTCGAGGACAGCGGAATCGAATTGGAAGTTGACTGAGAGATTGCTCAGATCACTCTCGCCGCGGTTTAAAACGGCGATGGTATAGCGGGCAGTGCCGCCAGCGGTGACTTCGGATGCTGCGGCACTGAGCGCAACGCGGACGGGGCTCTGAGTTGTGGAGGGCTTCGGGGTTGGCTTCGGGGTCGATGATGTGGATGACGTAGAAGAGGCGGACGTAGCAGAAGAACTTGTTCCTCCGGTGAGCGCGGCACAGTTAAATTCCATCGAGAAGTTGATTCTATTATTCGCTTCCAGCTTGCGCGAAATTGGCTGAACCGGCTTACAAGATTTTGGCAATATGTAGTACGCGGCGTACGTGCCTTCCACGCTCTTTGGAAATTCTGCGGGAGTTCTTCCCTTAAGTATCACGCCTGCCGGAGCCTTGATTTCGAATGGAATGCCCGAGGGGGTGCTACCGATGGATACATTGCCAACGAAAATGAAGCTGTACGTAATGACGAATTTCAATGTGCCGCCAGAGCTCACCATTTTGCCGTTCGCTGTGCGCTGATCCGCGGAGGTACTGACGAGTGTGCCATCCTGATACACGTCGATCGTTGACTGTGCACCTGCCGGAGGAGTCACGGTGAGAACGTAGTTTCCGACCGGCTTCTTTTTTAAATCGATTTGCTCGGATTCTCCTTCGATCACGCCCACAGGCGTTGCAAGTCCCCACTGTCCAAGACGCTGCACGGATTGGTAGTCGACATGCTTTTGCTCGATTGTAACAACTCCACCATCGCTTGTGGCGCTTTGAGCATTACTCGTAAGAGGTGCGAAGAGTGAACCTGCAAGTAGTAGGGCGAGGGCGACGGATTGAATGCGCATGGACAAGGCGGTTGAAATAAAAAAGGTTGTTATCAAATCATACAAATTGATATGAGTCAAGTACTCCCTCCTTAAAAAAAGAGACAGAACATAGTATCTTTTTGGCATGAAATTGCGAAGTATTGAGCAAATGCCGGAAATAAGGGGGAAGAGAGTTCTTGTCCGTGTCGACCATAATGTCGAGTTCGATCAAAATGGCGTTTTAAAAGATGATCACAAAATACGACTCACTCTTCGGACGCTTGAATATCTTGTTGATCGCGGGGCGAAATTAACGCTCATGACCCATGTAGGACGTCCGAAGGGGAAGGTAGTGGAGAATCTTCGAACCGCTCCGATTGCCGCTCATCTTCAATCCATTTGTCCAAAACTGAAGGAATTCACTTACCTCGAAAATGTTCGTTTCGATCCTCGGGAAGAGGGGAACGATTCTGCGTTTGCCAAAGAACTAGCTACGCACGGGGAGTACTTTGTTAACGAGGCATTTCCTTCGCTCCATGCATACGAGGAGACAAGTACATGCGGTGTTCCCCGTCTTTTGCCTTCGTATGCTGGATTCTATCTTCAGGAAGAAATCACAAGGCTTTCCCATGTGATCACAAGTCCAAAAAGACCAGTCGTACTAATTATTAGCGGTGCGAAGATGGAAACAAAAATTCCTGTCATTAAGCGCTTCCTCCCGATTGCGGATCACATCCTGCTTGGCGGATGCATTGCGAATACGTTTATCGCTGCGCGGGGTTTCGATATCGGCAGTTCTAAGTTTGAATCCAATGCAGTGGAATTCGCACAGGAGCTTATGCTCGAGAGCGAAAAAGAAGGAATGGCGGATATCCATATTCCGCGAGATGCGGTACTTGCCTCGGAGGCTTCGGAAGAAGCTCCAAAAATCGATCTTCCGCTCGAAGATATCGAGGGGGATATGAGTATATTTGATATTGGTGCCATTACAGTCCGTCGCTACTGTGACGAAATTGCAAAAGCGGGGACGATTATCTGGAACGGTCCCATGGGGCTTTACGAATTCAATCGGTTTTCTCATGCAACAAAGCGCATTGCGGAAGCTGTCATCGCTGCTACAACGAATGGGGCATTCTCGGTGATCGGAGGAGGGGATACCTTGGATTTTCATACACGCTACCAGTTCCCACTGGCAGGCTATAGCTTCGTTTCGAGCGGTGGGGGAGCAATGTTGGAATTCCTCTCGGCGGAGGCGCCTTTTCCATCGCTCCGACCGCTGATGGAGACAGAGCCAGCTGTTGCATAAAATTCCTATTCTCATTCATCTCCAACAGGAAGGAATGAGATTTCACGAGTGGAACGAGTGTCGAGTACAATTTAAGCCATGACAGAACCCCCGGAGCAGCAGGAGGGAAAAGTTATCGTGCCGCCGTTTGTTTCGCAAAAAATTTCCGGCGACGGTGTGTCGATGCAATATGCAGACGGTCGTCTTGCAATTCTTTTGGTGCAGAGAAATGAATCCCTTACGGATGTTGCAAAACGCATGGATGAACCGCTGCTCCTTGTGCACGAGGGGGGTTCGCTTCTCATTGTATTCCCGAAAGGATGGAATCAGAGCGCCTCTGTGCGGTCACGGCAGGAATTTCTCTCGCTCATTCAGCCATATGCAAGCCGCATTGCCGTGGCTGCGCATGAACGGGTGATTCTCCTTTCCACGCAAGATCGAGGCTGCACGGTGTTCGATTCCAAAGCGTCTTTGCGATCGTTTCTCGGTAAGAGCAATAATGGAACAAAGGCGGTGAGGCATTTTTCCGCGGAGCGATGGCAGGAAGCGGTATTCAATTACCTCCCGCGGCTTCGGGCGATTTCCGTCCATAGGATGAGCGTGGCGACGTTTCTCTGTTTGAGCATTGTCCTCTTTGGCACGGTGCTCTTCATTGCTATTCCTTCGGCGCGCATTCGCATCTGGCCGGCACTTAGCCTCGTGAGCCACACCGCGAATGTCGTTCTTGTCGCTTCCGGCTCGACTTTGGAATCAGATCCAAAGTACATGTTGCCGCTTCTGACGATCAGGACATCGGTACATCAATCGTTTCAGTTTACTGAGATCAGTAAAAAATTCCTCGGAGAGAACGCAGAGACGATGATGACCATGATTAACGAATCGGAAGAATCGTATTTTCTTCGCGCAGGAACAAGACTGGTAAACCAAGCAGGGATGATTTTTAAAACAGATGCCCCGGTGGAAATTCCGCCAGCGACTGCGGTGGAATCGGGCGTCATCCAAGTAAGGGCGCGCGCAGCACCAGAAGACCTCTACGGCCAAATTATTGGTGATCGAGGCAATGTTCCCGCGGGAATCAAATGGGAAATCCCGGGTCTTTCGCTCGAAGAACGAAAACTCATTTATGCGAGAAATAATGATGCCGCTGTTGGTGGAATAACGAAGTACGGGCAGGAATTGCAGGAAAAAGATCTGGAACTTGCCGAGAAACAATTAAAACAGGAGCTCATCACGCTTGCAAAAGAGAGAGCGAATGAGGAAATTTCACTTCGATCGGAGGAAGGTGCTCATACCTATGTGGTTCTGCAATATGATGTTCTCACTGGCATGAGCTTCAGCGGGTTTGTGATGCCAACGCACCTCATTGGACAGGAGGTGACATCGATTCCGGTCGAAGGATCGCTCACCTACACCATCCTCGCGTACAGCAAAGATGATTTGCTCACGCTCCTTCTTCCGCGGCTCATTGATCACGTCGAGGATGGAAGGGAACTCATTACGGGTAGTGCGGTAATAGATGGCATTTCCGTTCATGTCATAGAGTACGACGATGCATTGCAGTGGGTGAAGATTACAGCGGAACTCACAGGTAAGCAGCGTTCGGTACTCAGCCCCATTTCCTCCTCCGGGAGAATATTTACCGAACGCGTGCGCGAAATGATACGCGGCAAAGCAACCGGCGATGCGGAGCGCATCATCCAGAATTTTCCCGAGGTTGATCGCGTGGAAATTTCGGTCTGGCCACCATGGCGAAAATCGATTCCTTCGCTCGTAAGTAATATTGTCATTCTCCCCCAGGATTTATGAGTATTTTTCGCAGAATTATTCGCATACTTTTTGGAATATTCCTGATGAGTTTTGGTCTTACTGTTGCAAGCTACCTCATTGCGATCCTCGTTATCCTGATGAATTTTGGGGGAAATGCGGTATTTCCGGTCGATTGTGCAGTTGTCTTTGGATCCGCCGTACGGCAGGGGAGCGAGGCCGGCCCCGGAATCACTCGGAGGGTGGAAACAGCAGTTCACCTTCTACAGGAGGGGAGTGTGCAGCGTCTTTTCTTCACTGGAGGAGTTGGAGAGGGGAATTTAGCGAGTGAAGCCGCAGTCATGCGCAATGTCGCGCTCCGCATGGGCGTGAGCCACGATGTGATCTCGCTCGAAGATGATGCGACATCGACATGGCAGAACATTAAATTTATTCAGCCGCATCTTACAGACTGTACATCGATCGTTGGCATCTCCGATCGATACCACCTTGCACGCATACGGTTGACAGCCTGGAAATTGGGAGTGCCGATGGCAATCTATCCTGCTGAGCGCCAAGCAGGTGTGCCGTTCGAAATTGTTGCTGCACTGCGTGAGGCTGTAGGAATATTGATGTATGCAGTTATGAATCAGTAAATCCTCTACTCTGCGGTACTTGACTCACAGGACATTAATTTTCTGAATAAAGGCCACCCTAGAGTCGTGGAACCCTAGGGGGCGTTGCCTGAGTGTAAGAAGCTACAGCTCAAGCTCATGCACTATGAATCGGTACTTTATTTATTAGAAGTGAAAAATGAGGATTATCAACTCTTTTGCTGTATCAATTGTTGATTACTTTTATTACTTCGTATAAAATGCATTATACGAAGTTTTATCTTTTCCACACTGAGTACAAAATGGCTTCAAGAAGCCCCTCCCCTCTCAATCAGGCAATCGACCGGTACCTCCTATGGCTCGAATCAGAACTTGGCAAATCTCCACTCACCGTGAAGAACTATCATCATCAGCTCAAAGATTTTGCAGGAGCTGCCACACTCGCCTCCCCTGCCAAAATTGAAAAGAGCACGATTCAACAGTACAAGCAGTACCTACACCGCTTTAAGGATGTCTATGGCAAGGAATTGACTGTTAGGACAAAGAACCACAGGCTCACCGTTCTTCGGGCGTTTCTACGGTACCTTGTGCAGGAAGAAGAGCTTGATGTCTACCCACCAGACCGTGTGACACGGTTTAAGCAGGATCCGCGACAGGTGAAAGTTCTCTTCGGCGATCAAATTCATCGATTACTCGAGGCTCCCGACACTAAAACCATACGTGGTAAGCGCGATGGCGCCATTCTGCAGACATTTTTTTCGACTGGCATGCGTCTCTCGGAGCTTGCATCGCTCGATTGCAATGATATGAACTTTTCGACTCGCGAGATCAGTGTCCGGGGAAAACGGGGAAAAGTACGGGTTGTTTTCCTCTCCGACGATGCGGTAACCTCACTTAAAGACTATTTGAAGGAGCGTGAAAATTCTCATCCATCAACAAATTCCAGACAACGCTCCCCTCTCTTCATTCGGCTCATCAAAGATTCGCCAGACAGCGATCCCCAAAAATTTCGCCTCAATATTCGCAGTATTCAAAATATCGTGAAGAAGTACGCGCTTCAAGCTGGCATCGTCACCGATCCCTCGCCCCACACCCTTCGCCACAGCTTTGCGACCGATCTTCTCTCCAATGGTGCGGATTTAAGGGCGGTACAGGAGATGCTGGGGCATAAGGATCTCTCCACAACCCAGATCTACACGCACGTCACAAATCCCCAATTAAAGGAGATCCATAAGAAGTTCCATGGGAAGCAAAAATAGTTCCTCCTTATTTCCTTTCATATGATTTTGTGGAGGTATAGGATTTTGGAGTTGCTGTTTTTGTGCTTCACTCACCCCGGAGGTCTATATGACCACCATGAACGCAGGCGTGCGTAATACGCGATCAACGAAGTAGGCGCGAGTGCGCAGCCCCCTCCTGCACGGAGGGGCGGTACGCGGACAACAACGAGAAGAGGGCTAGTCGAAAGACTAGCCCTCAGCTTTTATTCAATGAGGTTTGAATTCTCATAAAAATGACTAAGAATCTTATTGAACAAATAGTACGTAGGTAAGAAGATATTTCCGTTGGAAACGGCTTTGCCGTCGTTTCTGGCAGCGGCCATGAGGGGACAGGCTAATCACTCATGGCCGCTTTTTTGGTCCCAAATAATATTCCAAGAAATGCATAGCATGGGTTATGCAGTGGTGGGATGATGATTGAGCTTGGAGGGTACTGCCAACTCAACGAAGCCCCCTAAGCGGAGGGAACCCCTGGTGTCACAACTAGGGGTTCTTTATATGTTCATAGAAAAATGATATAATGATCTGATTCCTCAATTCATTATGAATTTACGCCAAAAGATCGAAGTTCCACACCAATCAGATTCATATGAGTTTCGCGTTGGTGGCAACGTTCTTCGTCTTCCCCATGCGATCTGTGCAGGAATAGAACACTGCGTTAATGGCCGAGCGCGTGAAAAGGGATTTGATCCCCTCATGCGATACGTAGAGGAGTTACGGCAAATACCGAATAAACAATCTGCTCCGGAAGCAAGAAATAATCTTGTCACAGATGTTAGATCACGGATCAGTTATACCGAGCAAAGAGTAAAAGACGACGTAGCATCGCAATCTGCTCGTGAGCTACTTGGTTTGATTGGACAGGAGAATGGTCACACATTTCTCGAATCCATCTCACACGCGGATTTGGATACAGTGAAGATGTATGCCTTTATGAGTTCGGCACTAAAGGAGAATCGACAACAGGCACATCGAGTAGGTACAGATTCAGCAAACAGTGAATTAGAGGAAAAGAGTAATTTTCATGTTATTACCGCTTCCGGCGAAGAAAATAAGCTGGATCCGGGACATGCACTTCACCTCATCATCACAAGAAAAGAGGGAGGGGACAATCAATCCGAAATTACGTTGTGGAGTGATCCATGTGAATATTTCTTTCCCCATACTGCCACGATCCTCGAAAAAAATGTGGCTGATCAATGGGAGGAGTTGCTTACGCAGGGAGATGAAGGATTTTACAACAGGCTTCTTGCTGCAGTACGCTATACAGATTCAATGCACAAAAGGGATCGTGAGGGATATGGAACACCTCAAGATATCGTCATGGAAATATTTGAAAAGTTTATGAAAGAAGAGCTTGCGAAGACTGGTCGCAAATAATGTCGGATTTATCCGCGCAATACGGCATCGATTTTTGCTGCAACAATAAAATCATTCTCACTTAATCCTCCGATTGCATGAGTCCAGAGTGTTAACGTCATCGATCCCCAGTGCACCTCGAAGTCTGGGTGGTGATTCTCATTTTCTGCAATTTCTGCAACCTTGTTGAAGAATGTGGATGTTTCCTTAAAATTTTTAAATTTGATTGTGCGAGTGATCTTCTTCCCATCGTCACTGATCTCCCACTCCGGCGTCTGTCTACCAAGTTCTGCGGCTTCCTCTCGCGTGAGAGGTGTAGCACCGCCTTCGCAGGGAACACATTTTTTGGTGAGGAGGTTTGGCATCTATAGATACAGTTTTAAAAACTTCCTCTTCCCCACCCTCACTATCCCCTCACTTACTTTCTCCTCCATCGATTCCACAGCTTTGTCATTCACTTTTATTCCCTTCTGCTCGATCAATCTCTTCGCGTCACTCTTGGATGACACAAGCCCCTCCTTTAACAAAACATCAACGAGCAGTGTCCCCTTCTTCACCTTCACTTCTTTAATGTCCTCCGGAATCCCCTTCTCCGAAAAAACATTCACAAATGCTTCCTCGGCCTTCTCCGCAGCATCGGCGCCGTGGTAGAGCGTCACGATTTCTCGTGCGAGGCGGGCTTTGGCTTTGCGCGCCCATGTGCCATCCTTCGACGGGCTCAGGATGACACGCACTTCCTCCATCGGTACATCCGTGCAGCATTCGAAGTACGTTGCCATCAGATCATCATTGATCGACATCATCTTCCCAAACATGTCGTTCGGCTCATCATCCAAGTAGACGCAGTTCTCGTAGGATTTGCTCATCTTGCGCCCATCTGTTCCTTCGATGAGCGGCGTCGTGAGGACGAACTTCTCTCGCTTCCCGAATGCGCGTTGCATTGTGCGGCCGGCAAGCATGTTGAACTCCTGATCCGAACCGCCGAGTTCGCAGTCGACATCCAGAACCACCGAGTCATAGCCAACCATCAGAGGGTAAAGGAATTCATGAACCGAGACCGGCTTATCTTTGTTCATGCGCTCAGCGAACATTGCGCGCTCTTCCATCTGCTGCACGGTAAAGAGGCTCGCGTGCTCGATGATATCTTTGTAACTCAGTTTTTCCAGCCATTCGTGGTTGTAGCGGATTTCGACTTTGTCGAAGTCGATCACTTTGGCAGCCTGCTTTTTGTACGTTTTAAAGTTCTCCTCGACTTGTTCTTTCGTTAGCGGCTGCCGGATGGAATCCCGATCCGATGGATCCCCGATCATTGCGGTAAAGCTCCCGATGAGCAGTATCGCGTGGTGACCTGCATCCGCGAATGCTTGGAGCTTTCGCATGGGAATCGTGTGGCCGAGGTGGATTTTTCCTCCTGTGGGATCGATGCCCCAATAAACCCGGAGCTTCTTCCCATCTTCAACTTTCTTCTTCGCAAGATCTGCGGGGATTATCTTTGCGACTGCGCGAGTGAGGAGGTCATTCATTGTTCACGAGTTTACTCCGTAGGAGTGAAGCGCGCTACGCCCCACATATATACGTCATGTATATACGTCATGCTGAGCGAAGCCCCGAGGAGCCAAAGCGACGAGGGGCGAAGTCGAAGCACCTCGCGACCTGTGAGTCATATTCGAAAACCTTGCGACGTGCTTCGGCTTCGGCATCCTGTCTCTCGACTCGTTCGCTCGTCCGATCCGCCTGCGGCGGACGGACGAGACTCACTCGCTCGAGAAAAGCGTGCTCAGCATGACGTATTCAGGACTTCTTTCGTTCGGTCAATATCCCTCCCAATCTGCTCCTTCAATTCTTCTTCCGACTCAAAATTCTTCACCTCTCTCAGTCGCTCGACAAGTTCTACAGTGACTGTGCCTAATACTTGATACGAAATACCAGATACCTCAAGAAGATGCGCTTCGAAACTCTTCGGTAATCCGTGCACAGGTCGAGCTCCATAATGAATCGCAGCGGGAAAAATTTTCCCTTCAACCGCAACTCTTCCGGCATAGATTCCTTCGCCAATATCTGCGGGGATATCCGTGAGATCAAGATTCACCGTCGGGAAGCCTTGGGCACTCCCCTTCCCCGATCCCTTCACAATGTGCGCGGTGAATGGAGGGTGTTTTGGCATCGAATATATGATATAATAGTCCGAAACGTATGAATCTCAACCTTTCCGCACTCAATCCGCGCATTCGCCTCATCATCACAGGAAGTGCGGGACTTGTGGCACTCGTTCTCATTCTTCTCCTCGTTCGTGCATGCACGAGGAGCGAACCGACAGCGGATGAGCTCCGTTTACAGCACATGGAGTATCTCACCAAGGTGATCGAAGCATACAAGGCGCGCCATGGCAGTTACCCGCAGCCGACCGCGCGAATGGAAACACCGGACGGCATTCTGCATGTGTGGGGGTACGAAGCAGAAAAGCCGTCACTTGCCTCTTGCACGGTAAAGCTTGGTGACGATGGTGTTGTGGATTCGATGCAATCGCGCTGTGGCGGCGGGGTGTATGACATCGATGGAAATTTGATCGGATGGAAGGGTGTGCTTTCGCTCGAAAGTGGGGAAAATAATATCGAAGTCGCAGAACGCGGATCCGGCAGAATCAGTTTTCCACTCTCCGAGCTCATTAAGGTTCTTCCCATTGATCCTGCGTACGCAGCAAATCCGACTCTCAGCAAGGCGGGATTCGGCGAGTACATCTATGCGATTCGGAACCCCGATGCTGTCGGTGCAGACAAGCGGCAGGAGTACCAAATTGCTGCGACATTCAGGAGTAAAGAAACGAACGAGGAGTACACGGTGATCCGCGGCAACTACTTTGTGCGTTCGGATGAACGGAATCAAATGCCCACTTCGCTCATCGGCCCCGGCATCCTCTTCGATGATTTTGGCAACCCCGTGGAGAATGATCAGGAACCGCTTCATTCGCTCCTCGATGGCCAGCGAAAGGGATACCCAAATCCGATTCTCGGTGATGGCGCCGAAACGCTGCGTACGCTCACGCTCGAGCGGCGCGCCGTGCGGCTATTGCAAGCGATCGAGGAACGCATATTCATCCTCGGGAAACTGAGCGGTGAGGACAGTCTTTCTGCTTCTACAAAGCTCCAAGATGCGCGATCACTGACTCAGAAGCTTCTGACAAATTTTGTGTCGGATAAAACTGAACCAGAGCAGAAGACGATTGATCTTACGGCGCTTGAATCGGATCTTGCTACTGCTACGACATTGCTGCAACAGTCGATCGATACATTTGTCCGTGACCGTGCCACAAGTATTGCCGATATCCTTTCTCAGGAACTTGATCAACGCGATACCGCACTCGAGATTCTCCGTACCGCATTTGAATCTTCTACATCGGCGGAAGAATTGGTGCTGGAGGCGCGCGACGAAGTGCTCACGTATTTCGATGGTAAAGGAATCGAAGAGCAAACACGGAGCCGCATCGCGCGAAAGCTCGAGAATATTAAAGAAGAGATCCCGAACCTTCCAGAACTTTTCATTGCAAGAAATCTTCGTCCCATGAATCCATTCCTTACGAAAGATTTACAAGATGATCTCTTCGCGCTTATGGATCGGGAGGTCGACACAGTGCGCACAGATGCGGAAGTGCTCAAGGATGATTCTGGCACGGGTGCCGTACTAGCTGATGACGAAACAGGAAGTGTCCTTATGCCGCAGACGACAGTTTCCACGATCGCGGGGGAACTGACCATTCATTACCAAGATCTTTCGATCATTGTGGGCGATGTTCTCGATTCCATTCTCACATCGGATGCGCCGATCGAAGAGATTGATGCTTCGCTCAAAAATCTTGCCCAAGCACTTGCGACCGAAAACGGGCGCATCGGGGCGCTCTTTGATTCTATTGCGGATGTGGAATTTATGCTCGATCTTCAAAAATCATATGGATTGGAAGCAAGCAAAAACCCTCTCTCTGCTATGAAAATGGTTGCAACGCTTGTGACACAGCACGGTGATTTTTCGGCGCTGCAATTTAAGCCGGAACTCCTTGATCGAGTAGTCCTCATGCAGAGTCCGGGTATTCCAGATACCGGAACTGAGGTAAATTTGGGTGAAGCTACGTACCTTGGAATCCCCTATCCGCTGCCATAAAACTTCTCGGTTGTTTGCATTTTGGCGAATGCAGCGCTTTTTTTGCGAGTATGATTTTCTGTACTAGACAGTAAGAAGAGGAAAGCGTATCCCATGTCTATGCGACAACCCGATTCAGCTCGGCTCCTCTACGGAGCCGTTGCTGGCGCCGCCGCTTTTTTCGCTGGAGCAGAAAATGTGAATACGATGAGTGCGGAGAATGCTCCGCAATCGAGAGCATTGGTACGAGGTTTTGATCAGAGCCGTTCCCATTTCCAGCATCTTCTCAGCCCCGATGCACTTGTAATCGCGAGTGAAGAAATTCCCAAGAAGGGAGAAAGTTTATCTGAGAGTATGAAGAGCATGGATGTTACATCATTGATTCAGCTTATGGCTGATAGGCGCTTTATTGTTCGTGATGGCGCGATGCAAGAGCTTCTTTTGCGCGGTCGTGCAGTTGGAACAATTGATCCAAATAATCCAATGTATTCACCGGAGCAGCGCATGAGACTAAAGACCATTGTGCGAAACATACAGATCATTGTTGACAGTGAACGGTGGAATGGCTCGCAATGGATGTTGCCAGATGGGTGGAAGCCGGGAGAACAGCGATCAGCCAAAGAAATACTCATGCAACTCCGTCGATTCGGAGAAACGGGAATTAATATTTTTGATACTCCGCCTATAGTGCTAAACGCCCGCTGTTCTGTGCCCAGAGAGGGCACACCGTTTTGGGAAGTCTACGAAAGGATACGAAGAGCAAGCTCAGAAAAAAGCAGTATCAACACTGTCTCCACCGGAGTGATGTATCTTGGCAATGCAACCGCGCCAGAATTTACCGCATCGAGTGGCGCGCTCTTTGGAGAGATGGAAAAGAGATCACCGACAAGTGCCTCAATTTTCTTTTTCATCGAAGGCACTCTCCAGCTCAAATCATGGAAATGCACAAGTGCAAGCGCGGTGTACCCGAATGGCACACGGATTCCAATCGTAGTTGAAGAGCGAGAAGGTGAAGGAAATAATGCCCTTCAACTCATCAATGTACCGCCGACAAGCAATGAGTATGGAGCACCCGATATCATCGTTTCACTCTCCTGTACGGCTTGGCCGATACGGACAAGTCGAGTAGCAGATTTTGCCAGTCCTGAACGACAGGAGACTTCGGATAAGGCAGTTCGCTTTCTGGAGTTGAGAGAAGAAGAAATACCAACACCCCGTGAGCAATCAAAATCGAAGATTATATATACAGTTGATACTATTGATTTTCGAAATACCAGGCTCGCGCATGGCACGGATGGCTTTGTGTACGAAAATCCAGTGTCTTCCGTGGAGGCAGTGGATGCAGAAGGAAATTTGTTGCCTTATGTCGGTGACGTGGTGAGTCAGGATACACGTAGAGCGTCAAAATCTTACATCGAAAGACCCGCTTCTGTTGTTATGCGGTCGATAGATTTGAATGCTGAGTCGCGTGCAAGTAAAACGCTCCGTTTTCCATGGGTGGATCTTCGGGATGGCGCTTCGCAATAATATTGATATGCTGGTCGGTAATGTCCTCCTCTACCATCATCGGCGTTGATCTCGGCGGCACGAAGACTGCCATTGCGAGGTACGATCGAAAGACAATGGAAGAACAGGAGGGAGTGCGAATTCCAACCAACGCTGATCGAGATTTTTCATCAATCCTCGAGGATCTTGTTTCTGCAATCAATGGACTTCGCACGGAGGGGACAGAGGCGGTAGGAATTGGCGTTCCGGGACTGGTGGAGAAAAACACAGGGAAGATTGTGTCATTGCCAAATATCGGCGGTGCGGAAGGATTTCCTTTGCAGAAGACTCTTACAGATCGACTCAGGCTCAAAGTGATTGTGGATAACGATGCGAATTGCTTTGCACTTGCGGAGGCAATCGAAGGTGCAGGGAAGGGGCATGACATCGTCGTCGGCATCACGATGGGAACGGGAGTGGGCGGTGGCATTGTCATGAATGGAGAGCTCTTTCGAGGGCACCATGGGTTCGCTGCGGAGATCGGCCATATGCTGCTGCAGCCGGGCCATCCGCCGTACGACGCCGATGATAAGCGTGGCGATATTGAACAATTTCTCTCTGGATCCGCCATGGGCAAGCGCTGTGCCGCGGCCAAACGGCCGGAAGATTACTTGGAGGGAGCGGTGTGCAGTTTTTTGCAGCCGGAGGTCTTTCGCGAAGTCGCTTGGCTCACGGTGAATATAACGCATCTTCTGGACCCCTCGATCATCATTTTTGGCGGTAGCGCCGGTCGCTCGCTCTCCAAACATTTTCCGGAAATTCAGAAGGAGCTGAAGGTATGGATGCTTCCAAACACACCATTTCCGATTCTTGCCTCAGCGCTGCTTCCCGATGCTGCAACGCGCGGAGCGGCGACCCTCACCATTCGAGAATAATTATCTGCCGCCCATAAATCCAGTGTGCGCTTCGATCGCGATTGCTTCCGCAAGTTTTTCGAGTTTGAGAGCAAGACTGTCGAGATCCCCGTGAATCGAACGCGCCTGTTCTGCACGAGTTGCAGCGGTGAGGATGTTTTGGAGCGCTCCTTGCCATTCGCGGATTTCGACCTGATGCCACGAAAGGAGAAGAAACCAGAAACCTTCCGCAATTTTTACCATTCCTTGGACAAGCGGATCCAGAGGATGGATTTTGCTTGCACCGTAGGAGGTGAGCAGCGCGCGAACGGAATGGAGTGATGCGCCGCGAATGTCGTCGATGCCTAATTTTTCCAGTGTTCGTACAAGCGCATTTTCTGTCTGTTGAACGAGTTCTTGCGTCCTGCCCCCTTCTTTGTACTGAATGTACCTCGCGACGAGCACTGCAGCATCCGCACGAGTGAGTTCTTGCGCAGGTTCTCCATTGCCGTCTCCGACAAACGGAATGAGCGACGCGCTCACCGCATACTTAAGATACGGGATGTACCATTCCTCCATATTGATGGCATCCGGCGCAAAAGGTGCGCGGATCGTCGTAAATTCCTCGATTGGCGCCTGATCAGCAAGAAAGAGCATCTTCAAAAACTCAGCTTTAATGACAGTTCTCCCCGGAACAAAAATAGATGTTACAGGGGGTCCATCTATAACATGGAGGTTTGCAAATGCGTACTCGATGTAGGGGAAGAACCAATCGAGGTTCGAAACATCTTTGTAACTGCTGCGCTCGTTCTTCCATAACTCCTCAAGCGGTGCGATGGGGGCGATAATCATCTTGAGCGCAGCAGCGCGAGATACAAGCTCATCAGGGTGAAATGTGCCATCGGGGTTCCCTTGGATGATGCCGCGTTCCGCCAGAAATTCAATTTCTGCGAATGCTGGATGCGCTCGCGGAAGATCGACAAATCGCGATGTTTCCCCACCAAAGACCGTACGTGGAACGAGGAGGAGAGCGATGTGTGCAAAAACGAGAATTCCCTGCCGCATGGGATGCATGGTACCACGAAAATGCGCTAGCATATGTCTGTGATACATCGAAACATCTCCATTGCCATCTTCGCTGTTTTGCTTCTTGCAAGCGTTCATGTATTTGCCGCTTCCGTTCATCCCGTATGGGGGCCAGCAAGTTCTGGCAGTACGCCTGCAACGTCTTCGCATTCTCTCCGTGCCGGGAATTATTGGCAGCAATCGTCTTCAAATCAAAGCCCGGAGGCGCAAATGAAATCGAGGGTATGTGAGCGCGTCGCGCGTCGCTTTGCCGGCGATGCTATACTGTTTTCGAGAATCAATCAACGATTGAGCGAGCGCTTTGGATTTGCGTGCAGCAATGAGGATCTTGTTCGTCCGGGGTCGCAGCTTCCTTCGGTGAGAGAAGAGGTTAAAGCAGAACTGCGCGTTGCCCGCGATGCGTTTAATACAGTCAACGATTTTGTACCGAGGGGTTCCTCGCGCATTCCAATGCTGCGCGCTGTATTTTCCGCAACCTGCATCCAGTCAATCACGATTGATGATATTACTGTCCACGATACTGGTGCCGGAGTCCCTTCCGATCTTTCGGCTGTGTACATGGTGATTAATGGGGAGCGTGTATCGCGATCTAGGGTTCTGAGTCGCGATAAAACGGCCCAAATTAGATTTAGGCGACCCTACGTCATTGCTGCGTGCAAGTCAGTCACTATCGACTTCTATGCTGCTGTGAGCTCTACGGCGTTAGCATTCGGACGTCATACTCTTTCCATCATGTCACCGGAGGATATTACTGCGGATGCCGATGTCGCAGGAGAATTCCCCATTGTCGGTGAACGGATGAGCATATCGTCGGGTAATACGGGGAAGATCACCGTGTCGTACTTGCCGATCGATGTGGAGCCAAGGGTGGATGGATCGAATCATGAGGTCATCGGCAGAATGCGTCTTGCGGTCGATCTGACCGAGGATCAGACGCTCCATGCGATTCAATTCCGCAACGCAGGTTCCTCCGAAGATGGCGATGTCCTCGGGCTGTATGTGCGCAGCACTCAAGGCCATGCGCGGTTTACGGATATAGCGGACAGGCTTGCGCTTGATCGAATGTTTGTACGGTTTGATCCCCCGCTTCCGCTGGAGAAAGGCGAAGTCGTTGACTTGGATGTTGTTGCAAACGTCGTTACTGGAACAGGGACATCTCTTAAGATCATGCTCGATGAACCGATTGATCTTTACGGCGTCGGTTCGTTCTATGGTTATGGCAGAAGCGGACAGCTCTACGGTTCGGAAGTGATTATTCAAGGCGAGCCGAACTCGCTCCGCATTCGGGGATTGACCTATTAAAGTTTTTCGCGCAGGACGTCGAGTGAGGGAATTTTTTCTGTTGGACATGCTTTTTGCCTCCACATCTTCTGGAGAGATTCCAGATATCCCTTTTCATTTTTTAATTGTTGGATGTACTTGTTTGCCATCGCTCCAAACCTGCTGTGTGCGCAATGATGAGGGAGAGAGTGGAGAACGGAGGCAAAGACATCGTCCCCGCCGCATACCTCCGTTCGGAGCTCATCCTGTACGGCATCGGCAATACTTTCCGCATCCAAACCTGCGATTAATTTTAAGTCTTCGGCAGAGCCGGATGGATAATATCGATTGATGCCAAGCCTCCGGAGCGTGCATGGCAAGCCGAAATCCGCGATGCAATCTCCCACCTGAGTCGCAAGTCCCCCCTCCGATGAATGATCTTCGACCACGATGATTCGGGCTGTTTCGATCGCAGCCTTAATGATGGCGGAACTGTCGAATGGACGGACCGATGCAACGTTGAGTACGCGAACGGATTTTTTCTCCCGTTCCTCGATGAGTTTTGCTGCTTCGATGGCATCGTGGACGCACGTTCCGATTGCCAGAATGGTGGCGGCATCCGATGAATCACCATTGCCGTAGACAATTGTCGCTTGGCGATCAAACCGGTACGAAGCATCGTATATTGGCTCTCCTTTTCCACTTAAAAGCTGAGGGTGTCCACTCCGTGGAGAGAAGATGTACACGCTTGTGTGTCCTTCGGCGATAAGTTCCATGGCCTTCTCCGCCATTGCACCCGCCTGATTACTGTCCGCCGGCATCCACACCTCCGTATGATCAAAGGGAATATTGAAGTAATGCCGCTCTTGGTGAGTTTCTCCATCTTCGCCGACGCTTAAGCCCGTATGAGTGCAGTCGTTAAGAATCGCACACCGCGTATGGCCGCAATTCACATCAATGAGCCTGGCGTTTGCTCTTGCCTCGTTCGTTCCGAATGCAGCGAAGGTGTAGGTCACGGGAAGAAGTCCCACTTGACGCATTCCCGCTGCCATCATGTACATGTTCGCTTCTGCAACTCCCACATTGATGCAGCGTGCGGGAAACTCCTTTTCCACTTTTTCAAATCCTCCTGAGCCCGCGAGATCCGCATGGAGCACGATGATGCGCTCATCCACCTTCATCATATTGAGGAAATGTGTTGCGCCAAGATCTTTGCGCGCAGCGCCCTTTTCCTTCGTCACCGTGCGTGAATACTTCTTGAGTGATAGAGCCAGCAATACATCAGTCTCCACTTGTCCTTTTTCGTACCGCCTCTTTTCCGCATCGCGATAGGGTTCGTACGTTTTCGTAGCCTCCGAAAGATCAGGAATTGATTTGATCGCCTCCACCGCTTCTGCATCACTGAGCGGTGCGCCATGAAAATTCTTCTTGCCCGAATTACTCCCCTCCTCTATCAGCGGAATACCGGAGCCCATCGTTGTGTAGTAGCAGATGAAAATCGGCTTTCCGTTCTTCGTTAACGCATTCGCTTTGATGATCGCAGCCTTCACCTGCGCGGGATCATTGCCGTTCTGCACTTCGATCACTTGCCATCCGGCGGCTACAGCAATCGAGGCAAAATCCGGGGCAACAGTATTCGAGGGAATACCCGAGAGCTGGATATCGTTCCAATCGCCATGGACAATCAAATTGTCGGTTTTCAGTTTGGCGGCAAGGCGAAATGCTTCCATTACCTGTCCCTCCTCTGCATCGCCATCGGCGAGAACAACATCCACTAGCCCCGATTTCTTCTGGAGTTTTAATCCAAAAGCTACACCAAGTGCGTTACTCACGCCTTTCCCAAGCGGACCAGTGCCAAAGGGAATATCGCCTATGCCGGCTTCCACGTGACCCGGGAGCCCGTTTGGTATTCGGAATGTTTCAATCAGTTTCTGAAGACTGCTCAAGCGAACATCATTCCTGTCTCTCCCAAAAAGATATTGGAGCGTGTAGGCAAGGACTGAGAGATGTCCTGCCGAGTATCGTAATGGTTGATCGACAGATGGATCTCGAAGTTTTGTGATGAAGTATGCAAAGGTGAATGCGGAGAGAGGTCCCCCGGGATGGCCGGAGGAGTGGGCTCTCGGCATCTTCACTGCCATGTGCCGGATGATCGTGTGGGCCGCTTCGAATGATTCCGTTTCATCTTTTGTGAGTGCGGCTGCCTCCTTCGCTCCAATCCAGATTGAATCAGAAACCGACGATTCCTTCAAAATTCGTTGCAGAGACATCGGCACATCCTTGGAATTTTTGCCAATGAGAGTTTTTGAATCAGGCCGCACCATCATCGGATAGCGTATAAGCAATCAGCCTCTTGCTCAATTCATAGTTTTTGAGGAGCGAGGAAAGTGAGACCCATTCCTCTTTTCCATGAATTCCACCTCCTTCTACTCCACAGAGAAATGCAGGGATCCCCTTCTCGCCAAAGTACCTCGCATCGGTGCCACCCGGTTCGCGAAATATTGGCATGGCTTCTTTGCTCACTTCCTCTGCGAGGCGCTTCATGAGTTGTACCATTGGGTGTTTTGGATCTGTGTTGAGCGGCGATGCGGCTTGATGAACCGTGAGGACGCATCCGTGCGGAAGAATACTCTTCACTTTCTGGATGGCATCCTCGGGTGAGGATGCAGTATCCGCCGTGTATCTGATATCAAGCTTGCACGATGCGCTCTCCGGAATTTGATTCCGCGCATCACTCCCTTTGATGTCGGTCGGAGTGACTGTCATTCTCCACTCTTCCTTCTCTTCCGGCGGATATTTCTTTTTAATGTTTGCGAGCGCCTCCATTAACAAAAAAATCGGATTCTTTCCTGCCCATGGGTATGCAGCATGGCACCCTTTCCCTGTACACACGAGATCTGCCCAAACTATTCCTTTATGCTCGCAAACAATCTTTGGGCCGCAATCTGGAGTGAATGCCACGGGAGTCCCGGTGATGACTTTGGCATCAAGCAATGTTGGAATTGTTTGTCCCGCAGTTTCCTCGTCACTTGTAAATAAAATGCTTATGGCAGGATCCATGCCGAGACGGAGGGCATCGCGATACGCTATGAGGAACGGCAATTGGTTTCCCTTCATATCCGCTGTTCCTCTTCCGATCAGTCGATCGTCATCCACAATGAGATCAAATTGATGGTCATCCGCGGGGACGACATCAATGTGTGCAAACCAGAGGAGTTTTGGTGTGGGGTGCGGAAGGTAGAGGTAGGGAGCTCCATCAATATCTCCCCACATGGCTTTCCTCAAGCGCGGCCGAGAGGCCGCGTCGAGAGGCGAGTCGAGAGATAGAGCCAGCCTCTCGACACCCCGCAACGCGGGGCGCTCGAGGAAAGCATTATGTATCCATTCCAAACATTTCTTCTTCTCATCATTCTCTCCTGCAACGGTGCGGAACCCAATGAATTGCCGGAGGAGTGTGATGACCTCATGTTCCATTTGCGCTATCATAGTACCGATGAAACTCTTCCTCGACACGGCAAATGTTGCACAGGTGAAGGAAATCGCATCGTGGGGAATCCTCGATGGCGTGACGACGAATCCATCACTCGTTCTTAAAGAGGGTAAAGATTTTAAGGAGACCGTGTTACAGATGTGCGATCTTGTTCCCTGTGTTTCTGCACAGGTAACGGCAACCGATGCCGCCGGCATGATCAAACAAGGCGAAGAGTACGCAAAGTGGCATAAGCATGTGGTTGTGAAAGTTCCTGTCACAGGGAGCGATGGCGAATGGCTCAAGGCGCTTGCACATTTTTCTGTAAAGGGCATTCCGACGAATGTCACGCTCGTTTTCTCTGTGAATCAAGCAATCCTTGCCGCCAAGGCCGGAGCATCCATCATTTCTCCATTTATCGGTAGACTCGATGATGCGGGGGAAGATGGCATGGGGCTTATTGCCGAGATTATGGAGGTATGGAGCCACTATGGATTCAAGACCGAAGTGCTCGTCGCCTCGACCCGCCACCCGCGGCATATTGCAGAAGCTGCAATGCTTGGCGCTCACATCTGTACCATCCCCTACGATCTCTTTAAGAAACTCCCGGAGCATCCGCTCTCGAAAACCGGACTCGAAAAGTTTTTGAAGGATTGGGAAGCAGTGCAGAAAAAGTAAGAGGTATCGTTGACACTTTGGAGGCGAGCTACCATAGTCATCCACTATGTTTTTTAGTAATCTTGATTCAAGAGATAGGGTATATGTAGGCGATGCTGCAAAGCATGAACCAAATCATGATGCATGTGCATACCTCGCATTTAATTCACGAGAAGAGCATCATGGGATATTGCTTTGCGACGAGGAAGAAGCGTTGAGGAGGCTTCGGCATGAATTCAGCAGAAGTATGAACATACTAGTACGCAAACTGCCACCAACTCTTGAAATTGCTGTCTGTGAGGCTGATCGATATGGGAGGTATGGATTTGAGGCGGATGCATTCCATCGAATATCAAATGAGACATTGCGTGTAGGAATTGAACTCACAAAGGAAATGGAAGCAATTCGCGCTGCGCTCTATAAGTCGACTCAAAAATCAAGAAAGCGCTTAACACGGTAAATATGTGATACGCTATTCGTATGCAGCTTGGCGTCATTGGGCTCGGCACGATGGGTGCGAACCTTGCGCGCAATGCGGCGCGTAACGGAGCGGAAGTTTTTGTGTTTAATCGTACACAGGAGAGGACAGATGAATTTATGGCCGCCCATAAAAGCGAGGGGGCAATCAAGTCATGTGACTCGCTCGACGCTCTCGTTTCTTCACTCCACACTCCACGACCCATTCTCCTCATGGTCAAAGCCGGAGATGCAGTGGACGAGATGATCGTAAGTCTTACTCCCCTCCTCCAAAAGGGAGATATCATCATCGATGCGGGCAATAGCCACTCCAAGGATACTGAGCGGAGATTCCGTGATTGCGAGGCTAAAGGCATACACTTTCTTGGAATGGGAGTATCTGGCGGAGAAGAAGGCGCTCTCCATGGTCCAAGCATGATGCCAGGAGGAGAGAAAGAGGCTTGGAAGATTGTTGAGTCGCTCTTCACAAAGATGGCAGCAGAGGATGGCATGGGCGGTAAATGTATTACGTACATCGGTGCCGGAGGTTCGGGGCATTTTGTGAAGATGATCCATAATGGGATCGAGTATGCGGACATGCAGCTGATTGCAGAGGCATATCATCTTCTTTCGTACCTCCACCCCGGGCTTACGAATGCAGAACTTGCGGAGACATTTGCTGAATGGAATACGGCTGAGAAGAGTTATCTTTTAGAAATTACAACGAAGATCTTCCGGAAAAAGGATACCGAAACGAACGAATACTTGATTGATGTGATTCAAGATGCGGCAAAACAAAAGGGAACCGGTAAGTGGGTTATCGAGGCTGCGCTCGATCTTGGTGTTCCTGTGCCGACCATTGCTGCCTCGGTG
This sequence comes from Candidatus Peribacterales bacterium, assembly GCA_035289645.1. Classification (GTDB taxonomy): domain Bacteria; phylum Patescibacteriota; class Gracilibacteria; order Peribacterales; family Peribacteraceae; genus DATDWC01. The sequence continues at coordinate 138,929 of DATDWL010000007.1, read as the reverse complement.
GATGCTCGAGTGCTCTCCTCGATGAAGGAGGAACGAGGAGAAGCATGGGAAGCGATGCATGGAGTCCCTGTCGAGACGCCCTCGATTGAACGGGGTGATGTTCAAGCGGCTCTGTATCTGAGTAGACTTTGTGCGTATGCGCAAGGGATGGCGCTCTTGAAGCATGCGAGTGACGAGTATCAGTGGAATTTGAATCTTGCGGAGATCAATCGCATTTGGCAGGGGGGGTGCATCATTCGATCTGCGCTCCTCCGCGAGATTTCGAATGCGTTTGCAACGGATCCTCAGCTAAAAAACCTCATACTTTCTCCATCACTCATGGAGAAGTTCCGTGAAAAGTTTGCTGTATGGAATGGCGTTCTAAGTAAGGGCATCCTCGCCGGTCTTCCTCTCCCCGCCATGAGTGCATCACTTTCCTACTTTACGAGTTATTCATGGGATCGACTTCCACAGAATCTTACACAGGCTCAGCGAGATTTTTTCGGAGCGCATGGCTACGAACGAACAGATAGAGAAGGAACATTTCACACGGAGTGGAATACATAAATGCCTTGAGGATGCGGAGAAACGGTATGTTACAATTTCTTTACTGTGAAGTTCCTCGCACTCGAGACCGACATCGGCAAAATCAAGAAGCGGTTTCATTGCGAAGGAGAATGCGAAGTGATGACAATTTTTTACCATGGTGCTGCGTTTTTCTTCGTGAGTCTTCGTGAATTTTTCTACACGATTCTTCTTTTTGGAATCGGTGTCATTGCATGGATTATGCAGGCACCGATGGAATATATTGTTATTATGCTTGCGGCAACATGGTTTGTGTTCGTCTTTTTCACTATCCTCCGTGCTTTTATTGATTGGTGGTATGACTTTATCTACGTGACAACCGACCGTGTTGTTCTTGTCGATCAAACGACGATTCTGCGCCAGCGCGTTATGCCGATCCATCACGAAAACATTGCTTCGGTGAGTTCCGAAACCCAATTTTGGAACATTTTTCCTTTTGGGAAAGTGACGATTAGATTAAAAGAAGGTGAAGGCGAACACATTACATTGCGATACATTCCTGATTCCGCAAACGTGGCTGCTGAGGTGTCGCAAGTTGTTACGCGGTACCAGCGGAATGTGAGGCAACCTAGTGTACAGAGCGCTCCTGATCCGGTGGAAGCAGTGGCAACACACTGATATCTTCTGAGGAGGATTTCAATGTTGCTTTGGCGGAGAGGGAGGGATTCCCTTCGACTCACCCCTCACTTCGTTCGGGGTTCGCTCAGGGTAAACTTCTCATTCCTCCCTTCGAAAATAAGCGATATTGCAGTCTTCTTTCACTTGTATCAGTGGCGGAGAGGGAGGGATTCGAACCCTCGATACGGTATTACCCGTATACCGCATTAGCAGTGCGGTGCGTTCGGCCACTCTGCCACCTCTCCGTGGTGTTACTGGCCACGCGTAGTGTACACGGGGCCGGGGGAATTTGTCTGCTACAAAATAATGAGACTTGCGATGATTCCGTAAATAACAACGCTGACCGTATCCTGAATCACCGTGGCAATAGGGCCGGCGCCGACCGCAGGATCCGAGTGTTCGAGCTGAAGAGCCTCTGCAACGAGGAGTGCAATGAGCGGTGCCGAAAGTACTGCGCCGAATGTGCCAAGCGAGACAGCGAGAGAGAGTTCTTGTGAAGCAAGCCATACCCACGTAATGATTGCCGCAATAATACTGGATGTAAGTGCAAGGACGAATCCAATGATCGTCTCTTTTATAAGATAGTGATGAAACTGCGCTTTTCCTGATTTAAGGTCTCTTACATAGATGCTTTGAGTTTGTGTTCCAACGGCATCCGCCATGTACACGATGAATGGAATGAAGAATGCAACACGAATATTGTGCTCTAATACCTGTTCAAATCGGGATGTAATGAATGAAAGCAGTACACCAAGAACGAGGCCAATCGCAAGTGATGGAGCTCTCATACGGATAAGCCGCCGCACGGGAAGAATATCATCGTCAGCGTATTCGATTCCGTCTCCATTCATAGTGGTTTTGGGAAGGACAGAGGCACTATAGCAAGAAATCCAAATATAGTTGAACCGCAACATTGGCATGAGCAACCATCCAACCGTAAAACCGGTGCCGCAGAGGGCGGTTCCGCAGTGTACCGCACAAAGCAACATGATATTCTGTGGATGGAGGGATGGCCGAGTGGTCTATGGCGACGGTCTTGAAAACCGTTATCCCGTTCTACGGGATCGTGAGTTCGAATCTCACTCCCTCCGCCAAAACATGTGGTTCCGCCATAGCTTCTGTATCTCTCTGTAATCCTATGGAAGGTAATCAAACATCAAAGGCTACAAGAGTCAGAGCGGGATTTACCCTCATCGAACTTATGCTCGCGATAGGGATGATAGGGATACTTGCTAGTGTTGTGATTGTTGCAATAAATCCAATGCACCAATTCACCGCTGCCTATGATGCGGAAAGGTTAAAAACTATGCGGGAAATCAGCCAGGCGGTCTATTCCCATCTTATCGATCAGACGGATGTGGTGAGCGGCCTCACCGAAACTCCCATCGAAATTTGTCGTCGTGGAATAGTGGGGAATCCGGAGTGTGTTAGCCTAGATCCTCTCGTCCCCGATTATCTTTCCGAAATCCCCGTGGATCGCTACGAAACATGTTCGTTTAAAACCGGATACCGAATCGCCTTCAGAGATTTTCGTCCAAGCGTTGAATCGCTATATCTGCATACGCCCGAACAAGATATTCCGCCGGTTGGATACTGTGATCCCTGCGAAACCCAGATCGAAACTATTTTTGATGCGATTGATGCATCTCAGTCTCGATCGTGTTCTGGCGATGCTGATTGTATTACTCTGCTTCCTACGGTTGAATGTGGAAGCGAAGTTCATGATGATTTTATTTGCGGCGTTGTTATTCATATCAGCGATACCGATGCAGTTTCGGATGAAATAAGTGATTATGATTCTCTTTGCACTTCCCCTCTTCCGCCGTTTTTTTGCCCGCCTTCATTGTGTGCATCGCTTAATCCCCGTTGCGTCGGTGGTCATTGTACGGCCACCTGATGCCCGGACGATCACGAGATTCTTCAATCTTTTTTGTCGGAGTGTGTATACACTGTTTCCGTGAGCCATACGCCGGTTCTGCTTCGGGAAGTAATCGATCATCTCCATCCACAATCTGGAGAAACCGTCATTGATCTCACCGTGGGCTTAGGTGGCCATGCGAAAGCATTTTCCGAAAAAATTGGATCAAAAGGAAAGCTCATAGGTTTGGATGCCGATGAAAAAAACCTTGCGGAGGCAACGAAGAATATTGCTGAGAAGAACGTACAATTTCTCCATGTGAATTTTCGTGAGCTCCCAACACTCAATCTCCCTCTGTGTGATATTCTTTTCGCAGATCTTGGTTTGAGTTCGCCGCATATCGATGACCCGCAGCGTGGTTTTACCTTTCGCGAGGATTCCCCGCTTGATTGCCGTTTTGATCAAACGCACGGAGAACCTGCTTCTCTACTCCTCGAGCGGGCGAGCGAAGAAGAATTGGTAAGAATTTTTGGGGAATACGGTGAACTGCGTTTTGCGCGCACACTCGCACAGGAAATTATGGCGAGGAGGGCTCCGCAAGCATTCGGTCGAAGCTCCGATCTTGTACGGGCAGTCGAAAAAGTATTTTCATGGAAGGCAAAAAAAGTACTTCCACAAATTTTTCAGGCTCTTCGCATTGCAGTGAATGACGAAATGGGTGCGCTCTCGATTCTTCTTGATTATGGCCCGTCACTTCTTAAGCCCGGTGGTCGCTTCGGGATCATCAGTTATCATTCACTTGAAGATCGCATGGTGAAGAGGCGCTTCCAAGAACTTGCCGGTATTCCGGGAAGTGGAGTATTCAAAACGGCTCTTGTACCTACTTCCTATACGCTCTTGACGAAAAAGCCCGTACAGCCGACTATGGAGGAGATTCAACGAAATCCGCGCTCAAGAAGCGCCGTGTTTCGTATCCTCCAAAAGCAATAATGTTATCGCTCCATGCACCGGCATCCCCTCTCCCTACCCGTAGGACTTCGCTAGGGAGAATGGTAACGACGAGTACGGCGACGCTCCTTTGCGTTACAGGTGGACTCATTATTCTCCTTGCCATGCTCATTCTTATTAACGAAAACTATAATGCGACCAAGGGGTACAAATTAAGAACTCTGGAGCGCGAGAGGTCTCAGCTCCTTCTCACCGAGGAAGTTTTGAAGATGCATATAGCAGAGTCGCAAGCGCTCGAAACCATGCTCAATGATCCCGTCATCAACACGATGATCCCGGAAGACAAAACACAATATGTTCGAGCAACACCGGAGAATGCCTCATGAGGAAAGTAAGATAAGTGTTATGTTGAGCGCCTGCTTGCCTGTCGGCAAGGAGTGACTCTGAGCTTGTCGAAGGGGAACGAAGAAGAAACTTTCTTGCATTATCATTTCCTCGATGTGATGAACTTCTTCGCTTCTTCCTTCGTCAATATCTCCTTTTTAATTTGTTTGTCGTAGAGTGCGGCTAAAATCTCTCCCACCCTCGCTCCCGGGCCGATACCGAGAATTTCCATGACATCTTCTCCGGTGCAGAGCGGCTTTGGCGGCCGAGGATGCGTGTCGAGGAATCGGTGAAAATCTTTCTCGATGGCTTCGTAATGGGAAAAATTCGAAGGATCGGTTCCAGCAATATCAAGCCAAAAAAGCTGGAGAAGCTCCGTGAACCATGGGTGGTAATACCAATGCGCTTTGCGCTCCTCTGCGATCTCCTGTTTCCCGCTCGGATCATAAAACGCTCCCATCATCATATGATGCCGAACGAGCCAGCAAATTTTCTCGCGGCGTTTGGCTGGACACTGGAAGCGATCGAGCACTACTTTCGTCAAATCAGCGGAGACGGATGCGTGTTCGTCGAACCGAATCCGCTCCTTGCGATCGAATGTTTTTGCTTTTCCGCAATCATGGAAGAGCGCAGCGATGCGGATATCGATACCATGATCATTGGTGAACGAACGGACGACTCGCAATAGGTGTTCCCACACATCCCCTTCATGATGGTAATCGGCAGGCTGCGCGACGCCCTTGCAGGCATGGAGCTCGGGAATCATTGATTCCAAAATATCCGTTTCCCATAAATCTTCGAGTGCTCGGTCGCGGTGTGGTCCCATGAGGATTTTTTCGCATTCACTCAAAATTCTGGATCCAGAGAGTATGGCAGAGAGCTTCGCATTTCGATGAAGAGCCTGATATGTCTCCGGATGGTATTGACCATCAATCAGAGCGCGGAACCGGATTATGCGCAGGAGCCGCAGAGCATCGTGTTTGATTCTGGTATCCGGATCGCCAATGATGCGGATCAATCGTTCCTTCAAATCCCCTTCTCCGCCTGTTGGATCGTAGAGTTCCCGCGAAATCGGATGATAGTAGAGCGCGTTAATCGTGATATCGCGACGGAGTGCATCTTTTTCTCTCGTGGAAAAAATGATGGATTCAGGGTGCCTGCCATCACTCACTGCATCATCCTCGCGAAACGTTGTCACTTCGTATGTGTTCCCCTCCCGTATCACGCGCATGCTGCCAAGGGTCGCTGATTCGCCATTGCACTTAGGAAATAATGCTTTGATATCAATTGGTTTTGCATTTGTCCCAATATCGATGTCCTCGGGGATTCTTCCAAGAAGCATATCGCGCACGCACCCTCCTACCCACCACGCATCAAAGCCAGCATCGGTGAGAGTCACGACGATGTGATATGCCTGTGCACCTTTTGAGGTGCCAAGAGTTTGATCGACGATAGTTTTAGCGATGTGACTCACGACTGACAGCTTACAGCTCTCAGCATATTTTTGGCTATGAGCGATTAGCGGCAAGAGGTAAGCTTTTTTTGTGATTCACTTTGCTTCCCCCGGTACCCCTGCTTCCACTCCTGCATCCGCAGGCACACTCAAAGGATTGGTGCGATGCCACAAACTTGGCATCACCGCGATGGAGCTCGAATGGGTGCAGATGGTGCCAAAAAATGTCGAACATGTTGAAGCAATCGGAATAAAAGCGAAAGAATTAGGAATCGTACTCACGGTTCATGCACCGTATTACGTGAATTTGAACGCCGTGGATCGTGCGGTCCTCGCCGCGAGCAAAAAGAGAATCATCGCGGCACTTACGATGGGGCAGATCTGTGGAGCGGTCTCAGTCTGCGTTCATCCTGCGTTTTACCTTGGTATGGATCCCACAAAGGCGTACGAGAATGTACGGAAAGCGACCGATGAAATCCTCAAGCATAAAACTCGATACTTCCCAAATGTGAACTTGGCGTATGAAACTATGGGAAAACCGACGCAATTTGGAACACTCGATGAGGTTCTAAAGTTGAGTAAAGAATTCGGTATCTACCCCTGCATCGATTCCGCGCACATGCATGCGCGATCAAATGGTGCATGGAACTCCGCAGAGGAATGGAACCAGATCCTCGATCTCTATGCGGAATACTTGGGGAAGGAATCACTCAAGAATGTTCATATGCACTTCTCCGGCATCGCATACGGTCCAAAAGGCGAAAGGCATCATTTACCGCTCCGCGAAAGTGACGCGAAGTGGAAGGAGCTTCTTTCCGTGCTTAAAAAAAGGAAGGTAGGCGGAGTGCTCGTTGTAGAAAGCCCCATACAAGAACTTGATGTTTTATTGATGCAAAAGCATCACGCAGCTACACTCTAAGCTATGAGACTTGCTATCAATGGATTTGGCAGAATCGGAAGGCTCGCACTCCGCATCATTCAGACTTCGTATCCGGAGATCGAGGCTGTGCTCATTAATGATTTGACCGATGGGCACACGCTGGCGCATCTCTTCGAATTCGATTCCACGTACGGCCATTTTGATTGCGGGGAGTCCTGCTACAAGGATGGGCTTCTCTCCACCAAACATGGCGCTATCCGCGTCACAGCATGCAAAGATCCAGCAACACTCCCCCATCGCGAGTTGAAGGTGGACATAGTCCTCGAATGCACTGGTGCATTTACAAAGCGCGAGGACGCAGCCAAACATTTGGAAGCCGGTGCGAAGAAAGTGATTCTTTCCGCTCCTGCAAAAGGCGAGGTGGATGGTACATTCTGTATTGGTGTGAACGAAAAGTCGTACGATCCAAAAGCCATGCATGTGATTTCGAATGCGTCCTGCACCACAAATTGCTTGGCACCAATGGCGAAGGTTCTCCATGAAAACTTTACGATCAAGCAGGGATACATGACGACGATTCATAGTTACACGAATGATCAAAATCTCCTCGATCTCCCGCATAAGGATCTTCGTCGTGCAAGAGCCGCCGCAGAGAACATGGTGCCAACGACAACCGGAGCCGCGAAGGCGGTTGGCCTCGTTCTCCCTGTGCTTAAGGGAAAACTCGATGGTATCGCTATTCGCGTTCCTACTCCCACAGGATCGATCACGGATTTGACCGTAAGCGTGGAAAAACAGGCGACCCTTGAGCAAGTGAACCGAGCATTTAAAAAAGCATCAGAAGGAGAGCTAAAGGGCATTTTAGGCTACGAGGAGCGCCCACTCGTGCTTAAAGATTTTGTCGGAGATGCGCGGAGTTGCATCATCGATGCTGCGCTCACGTCTGTACGAACGGAAAATGGTGCAACGCTCGTGAAAGTCCTTGGTTGGTACGATAACGAGTGGGGGTATTCGAATCGATTGGTGGAGCTCGCTTTGCTTGTGGGTGAAGCGATTTGATGGTTACAGAGGATTGTGAGAATTTTGTTGTATCCGTGAGCAAATGGGTATTAAGTTGTGCCATGGAAACGAATGAAACCGAGTACGATGTCACACATCAATTGCCAGAGTATTTACAGCATGAAATTTTGACCACCTATGTGAGACATTATTATGAAGATATTCGATTTGTGGCTTACATTCGTAGCGTAGATCGTGCTCTGATAATTGGAGTTCTTGGTCAGGATGGAGAAGAAGCATTCAGAATCTGTGAATTAAAATATAATTTTGAAAAGAGAAAGCTAGGTACAGAACTGGATAACATCAATGCGCACGAATGTTTCTTCTTTCGGACGCTATGGTTGGTGATGACGAATCCCGTCGACTAGTCTTACATTGATCGCGGATGAGGACAAAAAATTCCCCAATTATGAATTTTTCTTCTCATCCACAACCTCCGCATCCACAACATTATCTCCTCCTTTCCCTTCGTTACCTCCTTTGCTCCCATCAGCACTCTCTCCCGCCGCCTTGTAGATCACTTCCCCGATCTTTTGCGCATGCGTGCCAAGCTCTTCCGTAGCCTTCTTGATATCTTCCGTTGATGCCTTCTCATCCTTCAAGAGATCTTTCACTTTTCCAATGTCCGTATTTACAGTCTTCTTCACATCATCTGGAATTTTGGCATCGTGCTCTCGCAGCTGTTTTTCCAGATTCACAACAAGTGAATCGGCTTGATTGCGCACATCCACGGTTTCCCGCTTCTTTTTATCTTCCTCCGCATGAAGCTCGGCATCCTTCTTCATCTTTTCGACTTCATCACTGCTTAAGCCGGTGGAACCTTTGATTGCAATGTGCTGCTCCTTCCCTGTGCCCTTATCCTTCGCCTTCACGTTCAAAATACCGTTTGCATCGATATCGAATGTGACTTCGATCTGAGGAATGCCGCGCGGAGCAGAAGGAATGCCATCCAGAATAAAGCGTCCGAGGGATTTATTATCGGACGCCATTTCGCGCTCGCCCTGCGTAATGTGTACTTCCACCGAGGGCTGATTATCCGCTGCAGTCGAAAACACTTGGCTCTTTGTCGTTGGGATCTTCGTATTCCGTTCGATAACCTTCGTTGCAACGCCTCCAAGCGTTTCGATGCCAAGCGAAAGCGGCGTGACATCCACAAGAACAAGATCTCGATCAATATCACCGGAAAGCACTCCTGCCTGAATTGCAGCACCGATTGCCACGACTTCATCCGGGTTCACGCCTCGATGCGGTTCCTTGCCGAAGAGTTCCTTCACCTTTGCGATCACGGCCGGCATTCTCGTCATGCCGCCGACGAGGACGACCTCATCGATTTCGGTCTTCTTGATTCCCGCATCTTTCAACGCTTGTTCGCATGGTTGAACGGTGCGAGCGATAAGATCCGCAACAAGTGATTCCAGTTTTCCGCGCGAGAGCTTGATGTTAAGGTGCCGAGGTCCGCTTGCATCCGCGGTAATGAATGGTAAATTCAAGTCGGTTTCCATGGAGGAAGAGAGCTCAATTTTGGCTTTCTCTGCAGCTTCCTTGAGTCTTTGCACTGCGACTGCATCCTTGGAGAGATCAATGCCCTGATCCTTCTTAAATTCGGTGAGGAGCCAATCAATGATCGTCTGATCAAAATCATCGCCGCCAAGATGCGTGTCTCCGTTTGTCGCTGCGACTTCAAAGACGCCATCGCCAAGTTCCAGGACCGAGACATCGAATGTTCCACCCCCAAGGTCATAGACAATGATTTTTTCATCCTTATGTTTATCGAGTCCGTAGGCGAGAGCTGCTGCGGTTGGCTCGTTAATAATCCTGAGTACATTGAGTCCTGCTATTTCCCCCGCTTCCTTCGTCGCCTGCCGCTGCGAATCGTTGAAGTACGCAGGAACTGTGATGACGGCATCTTTCACAGTTTCACCGATATAGGCTTCCGCATCGGCCTTGAGTTTTTGGAGCACCATGGCGGAAATTTCCTGTGGCTGGTGATCTTTACCGTTGAGCACAATGACAGCGCGTCCCTCCTTCCCCTCCTTCACCATAAACGGCATCGCCTTTGCTTCCTTCTCCGTCTCTTTGTACGTATGTCCGATGAACCGCTTTGCGGAGAAAATCGTATTCTTAGGGTTTGTGACAGCCTGCCTTTTTGCAGAAATACCAACCAAGCGATCGTTATCTTTTATGGCAACGACGGATGGAGTTGTGCGGTTACCTTCGGTATTCGGGATCACCGTCGGTTCGCCGCCTTCGATGAAGGCGACGCAGGAGTTTGTGGTGCCAAGATCAATTCCGATAGCCTTTGCCATAGTGAGAATTGGAAATATTGAATTAGCACTCACCATTTTAGAGTGCTAATTTCTTGCTGTCAAAGTAATTTCCATATTTTCCTCCCTCCGGATTATTAAAAGGTATCATCGTCAATATTCCCTGCATCAAAAAACTGCCCTACAACACTATCCCAAAACTTCTGAAAACGCGTGCGTCGATCCCTTAGCGCATGAAACACCTGTTCCTGCGAAAGAATACGTGCGCGAAAGGCCGTCCACGCAAGATTAATATCCGGATGTACTTCCAAATCATTCACAACTTTTTCTGTGAGCTCAGCAGCTGATTGTGGATTCAATATTGATCCCATCATTGTCAAAATATCAAGTAAAACGAACGCTGTCAAAATGGAACAGTGATAGCATCAATATTGTGTACGCCACGGTCATCCTCAATACCCGGCAGTCTGGCATTGGGAATGGACTCACCTATAAGGTTGGGGCTGATTCTGGAGTTTGGGATGTGGCTAGGGCTAGGGTTGGATTGTTGGTGAAGGCACCGCTTCGGAAAAAGCTTGTTGAAGGGATCATTGTTGATCTGCATGATGAAAAGCCGGAGGGTGATTACGATGTGAAAGAAATTGCAAAAGTACTGAGTGCAGAACCACTGCTCACGAAGAATCAAATTGAGCTTGCGCGATGGATTGCCGATTATTACGTGTGCCCACTTAAGCAATCGATTGGCTTGTGGCTTCCTGGCGGCGAATGGGAAAAATTACTCCCTGAAAGGGAGGAATTCTTACGTTATACTATTCAATTGAATAGTATAGTTGATAGAAAATTAGGAAAGAAGCAGCAGGAGCTCATTGATTACCTCCAAGGGAAGGATTGGGTGCGGTGGAAGGAGGTGAAAGAGGCCGTGGGAGTGGAAAGAAATGTTGTACGAAAATTAATTGAGCAGCGCGATGTGGAATCGCGCATCGATATGAGCCATTTGTGTCACCCTGAGGAGCGAGGGGCATCAGTGCCGAGCGTCACGAAGGGCGTGTCCCTTCAGCATGACGTTTTATTCCCATCGGATATCACATTAACTCCCCGCCAAGCGGCTGCATACAAAGCGATCAAGGCTGATACTCGTCCCACACTCCTCTTCGGTATCACGGGATCCGGGAAAACCGAGATTTATGCTGCGCTTATTCGCGATGCCATCGAAAGTGGAAAATCAGCAATTCTCCTTCTGCCGGAAATTCTGCTCACTGAAAACTTTATCGAGCGATTCCAAAAACTCATCGATAGGGAATCGATTGCGATTGTCCATAGCAGACTCACTCCCGCGAATCGCAGGGCAATGTGGCGCCGTTGTCGCGAGGGATCCATTCGGCTTGTGATTGGATCGCGTAGCGCGCTTTTCTCCCCACTTCCGCACCTCAGTCTCATCATTGTGGATGAGGAACACGAGTGGACGTACAAGAACGAACAATCGCCGAGGTACCATGCAGGGAAAGTGGCGGAAAGGATGAGTATCTCCACACGTCATGCTGAGCGGAGTGAAGGCGAAGCGATAGCGAAGCCGGAACGAAGTCGAAGCACGTCGCAAGGAATGGAAGAATTACCATTGGAGTTAATGCGAGGTGCTTCGACTGCGTCCTTCGCCCGCTATGGCGGGGCTCAGGACTTCGCTCAGCATGACGTAATACAGTCACTATCTCCTGACGTAAAAGTCCTCTTTGGCTCCGCAACACCCTCTGTCGAATCGTGGTACAAGGCAAAAAATGGCATATATCAGCTCGTAGAGCTCCCCGAGCGGTACGGTGGAGCAATGCTTCCATCGGTCCAAATTGTTGATTTTGCAGCCGTGCAGACAGGCCGCTATTACCCGCTCTCTCCCACGCTCATCAATGCCATTCGCACGAGGCTTGAGCGCAAAGAACAAACGATCCTGTTCCTCAATCGCCGAGGATTTGCGACATCACTCCTCTGCATGGAGTGCAGGTACAGATTCGAAGATTCCGCAAATCATCTTCCCTATACGGTGCATTTCCGTGGCACTCGTCCATATCTCTTATCCCATCATACGGGTGAAATGATGGATGTTCCCGCGGAGTGCCCTAAGTGCCGCTCTGCAAATTTACGGCAAGTAGGCGCCGGCACGCAGCGCATCGAATCACTCATCAGCGAACTTTTCCCCGCAGCACGGCTCCTCCGAGCGGATGCGGATACGCTCACGAGTCCGGAAAAAATGCGCACACTCCTCGAAAAGATGAAAACAGGGCAAGCCGACATCCTCCTTGGTACGCAATCCGTGGTAAAAGGCCTTGATCTCCCGGGTGTCACTCTTGCCGCTGTCCTCCTCGCGGATATTGGCCTCTCGCTCCCCCACTTCCGTGCAGGAGAGCGCGTATTCCAACTCCTCACGCAGCTCACGGGAAGATCGGGGAGAAAAAATCCCGGCGAGGTCATCATCCAAACATTCCGTCCTAAGGCAATCGAGGTAGAGCTTGCAGCGCGTCACGATGTGCGTACGTATCTTGACCAGGAACTCACTGAGCGCGAGAAGGCACACTATCCACCGGACACCGAGATGGTGCGATTTGTTTTTTCGCAGGAGAATGCGGAAAATGAGAGTAAAGAGTTTGTGGAAGGACTCAAGAGGAAAGAAGAGGCACCGGGGGCTCGGTACCAGATCTCCAGGACTCCATCGCTCTTTGGTGGAGGAAAAGTCTGGCATGTGTTTGTGAGGGGGAGAGCGGTGTGGGAATCGCTCAAAAATGTGCCAGTACTAAATGGCATCGTCGACATCGATCCGATTGAGTGCCTGTGATGGCAAATTTCAATCGATCAAAAGAAAATATTCAGGCTACTTCCTCCAGAACCTCATCTTCCCGCAGTTTATTTGCATCAAATTGAGAACGAGTAGGTTGAGCTTCTTCATATAATGGAGTGAGCAGTACCTCGAGATACCTTCTCGTTACTGGGCTTACTGATCCTAAAATATGGAACCCACATGTCGATATTGCAACAGTTGGGGTGCCGTTTATGGTAATTACCTTGTCGTCGTTCTCGATATCAAAAGTTTGAGCAACTCGATGATCAGGTAATTCCCGTTGAATTGCATCTATGTAATCCTGAGTGTCTAGCGGCATATGACCACTATTTTAGGCATTCTCTGCTTGCGTCACAACAAAAAACCTTTATTCTTTGGCCATGCCAATCATCAAATCAGCCATGAAGCGTATGCGGCAGGCAACTGTACGAACCGAGCGCAGGACGCCGTATAAGACCCGTATGAAGACAATGGTGAAGAAGATCCATACCCTTTCGAAGGAAGGGAAAAAGGATGAAGCTACAAAAGCCCTCCCCGAGGCAATGAAGGCTGTGGATATGGCTGTGAAGCGCCATATTATCCACTGGAAGAATGCAGCGCGAAAGAAGAGTTTGATGAGCAGATCCATCGCTGCAATCGGGAAAAAGTAAGTGTCATGTCAGGGACTCATTCCGGACTTCGCTCAGCATGACACTATGAACTATCTTGCGCTTGATCTTGGCCGTAAGCACACAGGAGTTGCATATGCTGATTCCAAAATCCGCATTGCGATGCCGCTTGAAACAATTCACCACATCGCCTCCGAGGAACTCATCCACGCTCTGCAACCACTGATTCTTAAGCGCGAGATAGGAGAAATTGTCGTTGGGATGCCGTACCTCATGAGCGGACGAGAGGGCGAGGAAGCAGAGCGCGTGCATGGAGTTCTCACGCTCCTTCAAGATGCATACCCGACATGTACGTTTTCCATACTTGATGAGCGTGAAACAAGCAGAATCGCGCAAGGAGCACATTCTACTGATAACCATGCAGAGGCCGCCGTGAGGATTCTTGCGACGTATTTGGATCGCAAAATTCCATCAGGAATATCCGAGTAACACCTCTGTGGAACCTTCTGAATAATGAGGAGATAAATCCCCTATGAATGATGATGCGTTTACCCCGCCCCAGCTCTCAGAGGTAGGATCAACCCCTGATTGTTCTCGACCGGAAAATGTCGCACTTCCGGTGAAACTTCTCATACGACAGGAGGTTCTTGACATATCCCGTCCGGGGGATGCTATGCTGCGATCGTGCCACGCTTGCCAACGTCAACGGACACAGGGGGGAAGATAATTCGGTGGCTGTCGAGTGTCGCCGTATTGACATATGCGTATTCCGCTTTCCCACATACCATCGTTACATCGTCACTGAATTTTGTTTGGATGGTTGTCATCGCTGCCCTCGACATGCCGTACTACGACGTATTGTGGGGACGAAGCGGCAGCGGAGTCAAGGCGGCGGGGGTAATTGTAGGAGCGGCGCTCGTTACATGGCCGGTTCTTTTGCGGTCGTCGAGAGGCGTTACCTTGATCGCCTCATTGTTGATCGTTCTGCCGTTTCTCCCATGTGAGCCATTCGGACAACTCAGGTGCCATCGTGAGGGGTTGCTACTGCACGCGTATTTTGGCGCTCTCGTGATACTGTGGACAACGTTCTGGCTGCGCGAACGCTTCGACAATAGATTGGAATGCAGTCACCGTTCTGGTCATTTCATTAGCCATGTCACCTACGACATTCTGTACGGCATGGTGCTTGGTGGCATCATCTTGGCAATATCCCCGATCGCAATCCTCGTTGGGTTTCCGTTGGCGCTTTTCGGCTAGCTTAAAGCCAATACCGCACATGCGGGCGTCGAGACTCAACGAGTACTAACGCCTGCGGCTTCAACCGCACAGAGAATTTATCAGAGGCTCATGATGTTTATGTCTCGAAGAGCATGGCATGACACATTACTCAGAGGTTCCCTGTGTCAGCCTGAGCTTGTCGAAGGGTTTTTTCGTCGTGCTTCGACGAGCTCAGCACGACACGGAACTATTGCATCCTTAAGCGGAAAGTTTCATATTCTCCTTTTCCGTCACCTTCTCCGGCTTTGCAGCTTTTCCATGGACGGGTAGAAAATCGATCTTCTTTTCGCCATGAAGCACGACGCGAATGGTATCGCCTTTCTTAAAGACGCCATTCAAGATGTGCTCTGCAATTCCGTCCTCGATTTCTTCCTGCACTTTGCGGCGAATCGGCCGCGCGCCGTACTCTGGATCGAAACCTTCCTTTGCAATCAGGTTAATGACTTTGCTTGCGACATCGAGCGAGTAGCCTTGTTCCTTAAGGCGGTCCGCTAGCCGGTCGATATGGAGCTGCACAATTTTTCGAATATCCTCCTGATGGAGAGGATTAAAGACAATGACATGGTCGATGCGGTTCAAAAACTCCGGACGCATCATTTCCTTTAGTTCACGCAGCACCTCCTGACGCTTTTCTTCGTACTCCTGCTCTTCCGTCTTTGCAGAATCATCCGAAAGCTTAAAGCCGATCTTGGCAGCTTGCTTTGTCAGTTTTGCAGCACCGACGTTACTTGTCATGACGATAATCGTATTCGTAAAGTCGACTTTTTTTCCTTTTCCATCGGTCAAACAGCCATCTTCCATCACCTGAAGGAGAATATTGAAGAAATCCGGATGTGCCTTCTCGATTTCGTCGAAGAGGACAACAGAGTACGGTTTTCTTCGAACGATTTCCGTCAGCTGGCCGCCTTCTTCGTACCCGACATATCCAGCTGTTGTCCCTGTGAGCCTTGAAACGTTGTGGCGTTCCATAAACTCGGACATATCGATTTTGATGAGCGCATCTTCACGATTAAAGACTTCGAGTGCGATCTGCTTTACAAGCTCCGTCTTGCCGACGCCCGTGGGGCCAAGGAAGAGGAACGTGCCGATGGGACGCTTCGCATCACTGATGCCGACACGAGATCGGCGCATAGCGCGGGCGACTCTGTCGATTGCTTCGTCTTGGCCGATTACCTTCTTGCGGAGAACGCTATCAAGGGATTGGAGCCGCTTTGTTTCACTCTTCATCAGTTTCGTTACCGGAATACCCGTCATCTTTCCGACAACATGCATGATGTCATCTTCGGTAATTTCGACCGGCGTGCGCCGATCGCCATCAACGTGTGATCGAACGTCTTGTATCTGCTTTTGAATCTCTTCTTCCTTTTGCCGTAGTGCCAAAGCTTTGTGGTATTTCTGGTCTTTAACGGCGGCAATTTTTTGCCCTTCGATTTTTTCCAACTCCTTCTTCAAATTTTTCGTTCCTCCTCCCTCCCCTTCGGCAGCTATGCCGCGCCATGCTGCCGCTTCATCCAACAGATCGATGGCCTTATCTGGCAGATATCGCTCGGTAATGTAACGCTTGCTCAGTTTCACTGAAGCAGTGATTGCTTCATCCGAGATAGAGAGATGGTGGAATTCTTCGTAGGACTTCTTGAGGCCCTGCAAAATGCGAATGGCGTCCTCCGTTGTCGGTTCGTTGACGAGAATGGATTGGAATCTTCGTTCGAGTGCGCGATCCTTCTCTACGCTCTTCCTGTACTCGTCCGTCGTTGTTGCGCCAATAACTTGGAGCGAACCGCGGGAAAGCGCAGGCTTTAAAATATTCGCAGCATCAAGCGACCCTTCTGCGGAACCCGCTCCGACAATCGTGTGAATTTCATCGATGAAGAGGATAATGTCATTCTCGCTCTCGGATGCTTCTTTGATGATGTCATCAAATCTCTGCTCGAACTCTCCGCGGTATTTTGTTCCTGCAATAATCGAGCCAAGATTGAGTATAAGAACGCGCTTTGCTAAGAGCGAGGTTGGCACTTCCTCACGGAGGATTTTTTGCGCCAATCCCTCAACGATTGCAGTTTTTCCTACCCCTGGCTCCCCAATGAGGACGGGGTTATTCTTCGTTTTGCGATTTAAAATGTGGATGACGCGTTCAATTTCCGTTTCTCGACCGATGATCGGATCAAGCTCGTTCTTCTTCGCCTTCTCGATCAAATCGGTTGTGAAGTAATCAAGTACGGGCGTTTTACTTTTTCCCTGTGCCTTCTTACGCTGAAGTCCTTCCGGCTCTCCGGGCATCCCCTGCTGCATTCCAGCAATGGCTCCCTGTAAACCTTGGAAGAAATTTTCGAGCGAGTACTCCAAGTTTCTATTCTGCTGCTTAAATTGATTAATTTGACCGAACATTTCCTCGATGTGCATTTTAAGATCCTCCGGATCTACCTGCATGTTTTCAAGAAGCAGTATTGCTGCATTCCTTTCACCGGAAACAAGTGAGTATAAGAGATGCTCCGTACCGACGTTTGCATGCCGGAATTTATGCGCCGTGATGACGCTCTGCTCTATGACCGTATGAAGGAATGTCGAAAGACCGTGCTTGGTATTTTTCCCTTCGATATCCGAGGTCGTGCTTGCACGTAAAAGTATCCGAACATTTTCCTGCGTCACTCCGGCACCGGTGAGGATCGAAAAACCAAGAGATTTTGGAATGCTTAAGACCCCAAGAAGCAAGTGCTCCGTACCGATGTACGCAGACTTCATATTTTTCGCCTCTTGCTCCGCAATTTGGAGTGCAAGTTTGGCATTCGGGGTGAAGCGATCAAATGGATGCATGGAGGAATGGGGTATGTACCTATTAAAACGATGAGATGAACCTCCTGTTTCGTTTCTATTCTAGCACTCTCTGAGTAAGAGTGATAATAGTTCCTAAGGTTCTTGAAATTGTACCATAAAGACGTATCAAACGGTCTCGAATGAGAGTTGACCTACTATCAGGATGTTATTTTTTATGATTTTGTCCCATCCACTCCTTTCCTGTAATTGCCGTGCCTCCTGCTGATTTGAGGAGCGCAATGTACAGAGTACTTTGCTTTGCACAGAAAAGTGGAAATGCATTTGGATCAGGATCAATCGATGCATTCATCACAATAATCTCTTTTCCACTCAGAACGATACGGACACCGGGCCACGGCGAAAGTGCGCGCACTCGACGATCAATTTCCGCAGCGGTCATCTGCTCCGGATCAACCATGCTCATACTCTTCGACAATTTACCGCAATAGGTGGCAGCGCTTTCATCCTGCGGATATTCCTTCAATGGCTGAACGAGTGTTTCCTGTAGTAGTAATGCCCCGATCACTGCCAACTTCTGCGAGAGAGTTTCTGCAGTTTCTCTCGGATTAATGACGATTTTTTTCTGGGCGAGTATGGGCCCGGAATCAAGCTTCTCTGACATTCGTTGGAGAGTAATCCCCGTTTCTCCTTCACCATGAAGAATAGCATGCTGTATAGGAGAAGCACCACGCAGGAGTGGCAAAAGCGATGCATGGAGATTTACAGCCGCTCTCTTTGGCCATGCAAGAAGCTCCTTTGAGAGAATTTGGCCATAGGCGACAACGACGAGAAAATCAGGAGTGGCGAGCTTGGAGCTTCCGGCACTGATGAGTGAGTTGATGTTCTCTGGCTGAAGAACGTCGATTCCTAACGAATGTGCGAGTTTCTTCACCGGAGGTGGCATGATTTCTTGCTTTCTTCCCACAGGTCTATCGGGCTGGGTAATGACCTGAGTGATACGAAATTGTGGATTATTATGCAATGCAAGAAGCGACGGACAGGCGAATTCGGGCGTGCCGCAGAAGACAACGGAATATCGATCCATGATTCTTGGAGTGTAGCAAGGTGAGCTCCGTTGTGTGGAGAGGGAAAAGTAATTACCATTCTCCCCTTCCCTATGCTCAATGTTAATCAAACTTCACTGGTACTTCATGCGATAGAGGATGCGAAGCGCATCGTCTGCATGTGCCACAGCAATCCCGATGGTGATGCACTCGGATCCCTTTTTGGGCTCATTATCATCCTTCGCAAGAAATTCCCTTCTCAAGCAATAACTCCAGTTTGCAAGGACTCAGCTCCTGATTCATTTCTCTATCTCCCACTCGTTCGTACGATCGAGCATGCATATATCCCGGTAAAAGGAGACCTCTTCATTTCCCTTGATTCCGGTGATGCGAAGCAAACTGGATTCCTCGAAGAATTACCCGATCTCTTTGATGCAGAGAAATCGAAGGCGATGGGTGTAACGACCATGAAAATTGATCACCACCACACGGGTTCGGATTTTACACAAATGAGCTTTGTGGATTCCAAGGCGTCTTCGACTGCGGAAATCATCGTCGATCTTGCCGATGCACTGAATTTTGATATTCCACGCGAGGCTGCGACATGTCTTCTCACCGGTATCTATACGGATTCCGGATCAATGATGCACAGTAATACCACTCCGCGCGTCTACAAAACCTGTGCAAGGCTGCTGCGTGCGGGAGCAGATCAAAGCAGAATCGTTCACGATGTCTTTCGATCCTCAAAACTTTCCACGCTCAAGCTTTGGGGAAGAATGCTCGAAAAAATTTCGATTTCAGAGGAGGGCGGTGCGGTTTCCGCTGTGACTGCTGGTGATTTCCGTGCCACTGGTGCGGATTTTTCGGAGCTCACAGGAGCAATCGATTACGTGAATTCTATCCCCGGGATGAAGTTCTCACTCATCCTGAGCGAACGTGATGGGAAGGTGAAAGGCTCACTCCGTACGCTCCGTGATGACGTTGATGTTTCCGCCATGGCGAAGAAGTTCGATGGCGGCGGTCATAAGCGTGCGGCGGGGTTCTCCATCAATGGAACGTTGGAGCCAGAGGTGCGTTGGAAGGTGGTGCCAGGATCGAGTGGTGTGCCTGGTGGGACTTGAACCCACAGCCTTCAGCTTCGGAGGCCGACGCTCTATCCAATTGAGCTACAGGCACGCGGAAAGTAATCTCTCGATCTAGAGTAGAGCGAAAGATCAAAAATTAGAAACAAATACTCTCTTATGGATACAGCCAAAAAACTACTGTTCGATAGATTCCAAATGAGCCCGCAATGAGCGCAATGCCGATGAGCGCGCCCTTCATAAGTCCTTTTGCTTCCTGAAGGCTTGAATCATTTCCGGCTGATATCACCATGCGAAATGCGCCTAAGAGAAAAATTGCCAAGGCTATAAGTCCTGAAATATAAAAGAATGAGTCGTTCATGTTTACAAAGAGTTCTCCGGGGTTCAAACAAGCAATGCCAGACCAGCAAGTATTGAGTTTGAATGCATTTGCCCTCCCCATCGGCAAAGTGGCTCCTGTAATCGATCCAAGGAGTATTGCTCCAATGCGAATGCGCCCTAGAAGTGTTTTTCTTAACATCAGGCAATTATACCGTAAATCTGCATCTATCCCTAGCCGACTGTACGCCTTCTGCGTTACAATGAGTCCTTTAGCAGCATTTGATTAAATATGATAATTATTGTATAATAACATGATGCATTTCCTCCTCAAATTTACTCATTCCTATGCACAATAAAGCTCAAACGGAGGCCAAAAAATTCATTGATGAGCGGACAAAACTGCTCATTATTCCGCATGCGAATGTAGACCCGGATGGCCTTTCCTCTGCGCTTGCCTGCTATCACGTCTTCACTGCCATGGGAAAGCAGTGCACAGTGATTTGCCCCGATACGCTCCCTGAGTCCTTGGAATTCCTTCCGGGATACGAAAAACTCACGCAGGAGCTCAAGGACGCTCAGGACGCCATTATTACTCTTAATTGTAGCAAGGGTGTGGAGATCGATAAACTTCGCTATTCAATCGAAGACAATAAGGTCAATATTATCGTAACTCCAAAGCGCGGCATGCTGAATGCTAGCGATATGTCGTTCGCCGAAGGGCCGTTTCCGTACGATGGTGTCGTCGTCGTCGATTCTGCGGAACTTTCACTCCTTGGATCGCTTTATTCCGAACACGAGCGATTTTTCCGCAAGGTGCCGATTCTGAACATCGATCATCACATCAGTAATACCAAGTTCGGAAACGTTATGCTTTTGGAGCCGACTGCCGCGAGCGCCACCGAGGTATTGTACCGATGGTTCATGCAGGACCCGGAGTGGAAGTCCAAGGTGACATCGGATGTCGCAACGCTTCTCCTTACAGGACTCATCACGGATACCCGGAGCTTCCAAAATCCAAATACCACGCCAGAATCATTGGAAGTCGCAGCAGAGCTACTTGATCTTGGAGCAAGGCAGCAAGAAATCATCAAATTTATTTATAAGACAAAACCGCTTTCGACCTTAAAAATTTGGGGTCGTGCGCTCAACCGCATACAAGTGAACGCAAAGGAAAGAATTGTGTGGTCGTCCATTAGTCGCGAAGACCTGCAGGAGATGAGTGCATCCAGTAAAGAGACACATGGCATCCTTGATGAACTCCTCACGACGATTCCCGATGCCGATGTCTACGCTCTTTTTACAGAAGTGGAGGAGGGTGGACTTAAAGCGAGTATGCGCTCCAATGAAATGATCGACGTGAGTGCCCTCTCGGGAAAACTCTTCCGTGGCGGCGGCCATGCGCGAGCATCCGGTTTTCGAGTGAAGAATTACGATAACTTCCAGATGGTTGTAGTGGAGAGCGTGCAGAAGATTATCGAAGAAATGAAGATTCAAAGAGGAGATGGCCCATCAATTTCTGATCATAAAGAAAAAATTGAGAAATCTATGGGAGAAAAAACCTCCTCGAGTGGTGCAAGTGGAGCAACCGATGTGATGAGAAAACTTACGGAGTAAATGAGTTAATAAAAGAGGTATGGTTGTGCAGATGTATAATCAGCGCCATACCTCTTCGCTTGTCACTTTCGTGGCAAGGCGTGAAGTGTAATTCCTCCCTCAAATAATGACAAGCAGGAAGGAACCAATTACGATACGCAGGCATGGCCGATGACTCCCCTGCCTATCCACCGGCTGACGATCAAATGGCAGTGCTTCGTGCCGATAACGCTGCGCTACAGGTGCAGCTAGCCAAGCTTACAGATATAGCGGCAAGGGCGCAGGCAGATCTCCTCAATTTTAAAGAGCGCATTAAGCGTGAGGGCGATGAACTTCGAAAATTTGCCATTGTCCCACTCCTTCTGCGAGTCCTTTCCATTCGTGATGATCTTGTTCGAATGATTGCACACGATCCCTCGGCAGGCTGCGTTCAGTTGCTTGCGAAAATTGATGATGTCTTAAAGAATTTTTCCGTCGAACAGATCACAGCGCTTGGATTCGCCGCAAACCCAGAGTTTCATGAAATTGTTAATTCAGGTCCGGGAGCGAAGGATATTATCCTGGTGGTCCACGAGGAAGGGTTTCTCCTTCATGGAAAAGTGCTTCGTCCGGCAAAAGTAATGGTGGGCGAGGGTAACCCCTCGCACGATGCATCACTCGAAGAATGACATGAAGAATCGGAGCACCTGTCCAAGTTCTACTCCTGATTGAGGGAGTTCTATGATTGCGATATCCGATGACGCCATTCGCGAAGCGCTCGTCATATCAAGCAATGCATCTCCAAACACATACGCTGTCGTTTGGATCGAAGAGTACGATCTTTCCTTTTCTGTCTTTAACTCATAGTGAAAAATAGCATCACTCTGCGGAGCCAAGTGGGGCAGAAGCCAAGCAATGCGGTTCTTCGTCAATGACCCGGAGCCGATGTTACTTGCTGTCAAAATTGCATCATCAAATCGTTCCTCGACGACAAGATTGTAGAGTGGATCATGGCTGATATTTCTGATTGTTAGTGAGTACTCCACAGTGCCTCCGGGAAGAATTTCGATTTTTCGCGGTGTCTTACTGATTTCTACAAGAGTTTCCGGTAAGAGATCATCCGCTCGCTCCCTTTTTACCTCCGGTGCAAACGCGGGAAAGAGTCGAGGCGGAAGCGAGGAATTTGGATCATTTCGGCCAAGCGGAAGAAACACAATGGCGGAAACAATAATCATTGCAAGGCAGAGGCCAAGGATGGCAGGTCGGAGGATCAAAGGGGGAAATCAAAGCACTTCCTGTCGATTCCCGCAATGATTTTAGCCGCAAGTATTAGATCCCAAACGTTTGTTCCAGAGGCTTCTGCCAGATGGAAACGAGTGCGGCACGATCCTCATCCATCAAGCCTTCAATGCGGATACGTCCGTGACGCGTGGAGCGCCCTATTTCGGAGAGGGTAACGCGGTGCCTATCCGCTCCTGTGCGAAGCCGTGTTGCATGCTCTGGATTAACCGAGAGAATGAATCCTCCTGTTTCGCCGAAAAGCACCTTCTCCGGAGAGAGGCCATTCATAATGTTGATGAGCGTCAGATCCATTCCCATATTCGAATCTTGACGCCGGTAGGGCACAAGCATTTCGAAGAGTGCATATAATAATCCTCCTTCCCCTATATCGCTGCAGTGTGAGACAAGCGCAGAATCCATTGCATCAAGGACAAAAGCGATCTGCTTCCTCGTTTCCTCAAAATCAGGATTCGGAACATTGGCGCCAAGTTCTCCAAGTGTGTGGTAGAAGAGTGATCCTCCGCATTCATCTTTTCTTTCCCCAACGAGGAAAAGTATCTCATCTGATTTTTGGATGATGGAGTGAGCGGCGGTTCGCGCATCCTGCAGAACGCCGATCGCACTCACTATGGCCGTCGGAGGAATATCTCCGTTATACAGGCTTACGTTGCCGCTGATGATCGGCACGGGCTCGTGATCGATACTGACATACTTTGCAGCCTCCGCTATTCCCCTCACACCCTCTGAAAAATCCCACAGTTTCTCTTGGTCCTCTGGATTTCCGTAATTCAAACAATCGGTGATCGCACGAGGCTTTGCGCCGACAGCCGCAAGTCGGCGGAGACATGTAATTGTTGCATTCACCCCTTGGAGATATGGCGAAATTTTGCCATACCGGCCAGAGCCAGAGCATGCGACGGCGACGCCCCGATACTTGTCCTCTTCCGTCAGGTCATCCCAACTCCTGTGTGCTCCCTCGTGAACATAACTTCGAAGATTTTGTAGAGGCATAATAACTCCCGCGTGCGCCTCGCCGCGTTCCACGATGGTATTTCCAATGACATTCTTATCGTAGTGGCGGAAGATCGGCGATCGGGATCCTCCATTGATATGAGACAGCATTGCGCGGAAGAATGCAGGAATCTCCGACTGAGGATTTTTAATGGTGATTGTCGGTTCGTTTGTTTTACGAGTAACTTCCCGAATCGGCCTGTCGTATGTCAATCCGCAGGTGATATCGGTTGCCTTTGCTTCGCAAACAACTTCGCCATGGAATTTTAATCTGTAGATCGGCTCTTCAGTCACTTTCCCAATCACCGATGCGCGAGCATTTTCTGCAATCGACGGCAGATCCCAGACAGCGTTGTAATGATGAAGAATGTGTTCTGTGAGTGATGGATGGCAAATGAAGCAGAACCTCTCCTGAGTTTCTGCACAGGCGATGACTTCCGGAGGAAGATCAGGAAGAGAGGTATGGACGCGATCGAGCTCGATATCGGCGCCAAGCCCCTGATCCGCAACTTGTTCTACGGAGCTGCAAACCACCCCTCCAGCACCAAGATCTTTAAAGCCAATGCGGGAAAGATGCTTCTCTTCGGCAAGCCAATCAAATAGCGCGTAGGTAGATGCAAGAATATGGCGCTCTAAAAATGGATTCGGCTCCTGTACGGCGCCTGTGTTTTTCTCCTTCTTCTTTTCATCCAGAGTTAAACTTGCAAATGCAGCACCGCCAAAGCCGGATCGATCGGTCGGCTTGCCGACGATGATGATGTCATAGTGCTTGCGCCCTGCTTCCTCCGGAACAAAGCTGTGAATAATTTCGTCCTCACGAACAATGCCGAAGCACACGACATTCACAAGGCATTGCTTGTTGTACGCAGCATCAAAGACGACATCGCCGCCGAGGTTGGGGATACCGAGAGGATTGCCATACCCTGCAATGCCACGAACAACTTCCCGTGCGATGGTTTTCGATTCGTCGCTCTCACCATCACCGAGTCGTAGAGCATCCATGGCGCCGATGACCCGCGCCCCCATGCAACACACATCACGTACATTTCCTCCTACTCCCGTTGCTGCCCCCTCGTAGGGAACAATTTGAGAAGGCTTATTATGGCTTTCGTGCGAAACGACAAACCCCCACCGTTTCCCCGGTGGGCCATCCGTTATCGCGATAATGCCGCTATCTTCCTTTGGACCGAGGATCACATGTTTTCCTTCCGTGATGAATTGTTTTAAAAATCGTCGGCTCGATTTGTAGCTGCAATGCTCGGAACCTTGGATTCCCCAGATCACCGCCTCGACGATCGTCGGATCTCGGTGGAGGAATGAAGCGACTTTTCGCGCTTCTTCAATCGTAAGACCGATGGAAAACTGAGCAAGTGCTGCCCGTACTTCGTCATCAGTTCCTGCCAAAAACGGGAGATGAGCTACTGCGATGTATCAAGCCTACCGTGATCAAAGGATTTCTTCCACAGAATGATGAGTCCAATTGTGATTACTGGAATCGTCAGTACTTGTCCGCGGGTAAAGTAGAGAAAGCCAAGATCAAACCCAGATGCCGTTTCTACCCGGATATATTCAAGGAGAAAGCGAAGTATTCCATACAGAAGGAAAAAGAATCCAAGTGTCATGCCATCATTTTTTGATCGCAGCAGCGATAGAAGGCAGATACCTGCGATCGAGAGATCTTTCACCATGGCATAGATTTGTGTAGGGTGATGCAATCCTTCTTTGCCGGGAAT
The DNA here is from genome assembly GCA_035289645.1 of Candidatus Peribacterales bacterium. Lineage (GTDB taxonomy): Bacteria > Patescibacteriota > Gracilibacteria > Peribacterales > Peribacteraceae > DATDWC01. The sequence continues at coordinate 113,376 of DATDWL010000007.1, read as the reverse complement.
AAGGATGCCCCATGGGAGGTTGGTCAATGGCCCGTAGAGTTCTAAATTTATGAAGTTCCCCAATCTGCCGAATGCCAAACCGATCGCAATAGGGATGACAAGAATATCTCCGAGTTGCCAAATCGTTACCCTATCCTTCAATCTGGTATGGAGAATGAGCATAGCAATCGCTACCCCTATCATTCCGCCATGAGAGGACATTCCCCCGTTCCACACCATCAATATTTCCAATGGATTTTCAGCAAAGTACAGCGGTGCGTAGAAGAGAACATAACCAAGTCTTCCGCCGATAATTGTACCGAGCACACCCGCAAATAGGAGGTCTCCTGCATCTTCCGATCGAAGAAGTACGCCTCGCTTGCGAGCCAATACAGGCAAAATCAGCCAGGCGATAAGAAAAGCTGCTAAGTACATCATTCCGTACCAGTGGACGACAATCGGTCCTGCTTCGAAAAAAATTTGGCGTGTGGGAAACAGTTGCACGCTATTTAGTATATTCCCTTTTCATGCGGAGTGGCGGTTATTTTTGGAGGCTAGCGACTGAGTCTCCTTCGGTGAGTTCCGCCCAAACAACGAATCGCTCCTTTGTCGTGCCAACGGGATAACACGTAAAGAGGACAAGCTCTTTCTTTGAGGTATTTTGAAACAATAGTTTTGTATACGTTGCCGGTACGATTTGAGTTTGTGTAACCGTGTAATTATAGTGGCGGCCATTGCCATCAAATATGGCAACAATGTCGCCGATTTTGGCATTTGGGAGCGACGCAAGTACTTCTTCGTAGGGACTCCCGAGTGCATCCATTGTCGGGGGGCTGCTGTGTCCTGCAACGATCATGCTACCCGCTTCGCCCGGCTTCGGGGAGTGAGGATACGCTGCAAGGCCGTTGAGAAGGAGGTACTGCATTTGATCTTCGAGCGCCCTCCAATTTCGCGATATCCAATTTCCCGGCGATGGTTTTCCAATTGGCGCTGCTATCCCAAGTCGGTCGTACACAAGTGTCGACGTATTCAGCGCCACGTCCCATGATTTTTTCCCCTTGAACGAAAACGTGTTGATTTGCATTGGTACGACGCTACCAACATCCCCCGTTCCTCGGCTTGTATTCTGTCGACGATCATTCCTACGTTCCCTGCGGTTCATGAAACTTTGCTTCAGTCGTTCTTTTCTTTCTGTGCTCAGAATGGACTGCACATTCTTCATACCGAGTGCGTTCGATTGATCAAAAACAACATGGCCCATGCGTCCGCTCATACCTCCAAGCACGCTGCCGACGAGAATTACCCCGCTCAAAAACCCAAGGAGATGCCGTGAGGCGTGATGGCGGTGCAGCATGGTGTTTGTTTCTAGGTAGTATACCATAGTTTCCATGAATATTCTAGGTATCGAAACCTCATGCGACGAGACCTCTGCCTCGATCGTTGTCGATGGCAGAACGGTTCTTTCGAATATTATTGCAAGCTCAGCCGCCGAGCAGTCTGCATTTGGAGGGGTAGTTCCGGAGCTTGCTGCAAGGAGACAGCTTGAATGCATCGTGCCTGTTATTCAACAATCGCTTTCCGAGGCGGGTTTTTCATGGAATCAAGTAGATGCCATGGCCGTTACCCGCGGACCCGGATTGCTTACATCACTACTTGTTGGCACAACTGTGGCACGCATCCTTTCATCGGTCGTCAAAATTCCACTTGTCGGAGTACATCACACCATGGGACATCTTTCGTCCCCATGGCTAGATTGCAGCGAAGATATTTTTTTCCCGATTCTTTCGCTCAGCGTGAGCGGCGGCCATAGCGAAATTTGGTTGAGAGAGAGCCATACAAAGCAGCAACTCCTTGGCAGGACACGTGATGATGCCGCAGGCGAAGCATTCGACAAAGGAGCAATGCTCTTCGGCCTCCCCTATCCCGGAGGTCCTGCTCTCTCTCGCATGGCAGTAGGAGGGAATCCCCATTACGCTACCTTCCCCCAGCCTCTTCACGCTGAGAAGACATGTGATTTTAGTTTTTCCGGACTAAAAACGGCGTTGAAGTATGCAATGAGAGATCGAGGAGGATTTGCTGCTCTTTCCGTAGACGAGCGTCGGGATTTGGCGGCAGGATATGAATTTGCAATTTGCTCGCACCTTCTTTCGGGACTTCAGCATGCAATGCACATGCACAGCGGTATTCGAGAGCTGCATATTGTCGGAGGAGTTTCTGCGAATTCACGATTGAGGGAAATGCTTCTCGATTTTGTTCGTACTCAGAGCATAGCGCTCCGCATGCCACTGAAGTTGGCATACTGTACAGATAATGCGGCGATGATTGCCTCAGCAGGATATTTTCTCCTCCGCGATCAGCCATTAAAAGCATCGGAGCCGTTCGCAACTCAGGCGTCCGTTAATCTACAGTGCTGAAAAAATAGGGAGAATCGCTCCAACGAGAATCGCACACATTGCGAGGAAAGCTGCCAAGCGGATGAGCGAGCGTCTCTTCATTTTTGGTTGACGGTAATTGTCACAGTCGTTTGATCAAAATTACCCTTTCCATCCGTGATATCAAGAAGAACGGTGTAGATCCCGGGGGTCTCGAAGACGTGATCGAGGTGCGGTACAGGCTGTTCGCTCGAGGCGCCGTCTCCGAATGTCCATACATACTTCTGAATCGTACCTGTCGAGCAACTTGCATCGAAACGAACTCCCATGGGAACAGTTCCCAAAGTACGGCTGGGAAAAATGCATGCATTGAGAATTGGAGATCGAACAACAATGGTTTTCCTTGCTTCAAATGAACGGCCGTCCTCCGTCAGTGCGCGAACAATGACCGTAAACGTCCCTTCCATTTCGTACCGATGGGTGACTTTGGAACCAAGAAGCTGAGGTTTTTCTTCCCGTGTATCTGCATCGCCGAATGTCCACGCAAATCCCGTAATCCTACCATCTGGAACAAATGATTCCGATGCATCAAATGTGACATTGAGTGGAGATGTCCCTGTTGGGGGCACCGCAGTAAACGCAACGCGTGATTTTGGGGGGGCAACGGAGATTTCGATCGGTATCTTCTGCGTTCTCCCACGTTCATCTTTTGCAATCAGCATAACGCGAAATGTCCCTTCGTCTTCGTACAATGCATGGAATTCTCCATCGGTGGAATATACCTCGCTTGCGTCTTCCTGCTCCCACGAAAATGTGATGAATGATGCAGAGGTCGTAGCGGCAAACCGGACATCGAGCGGTGCAACTCCTTCTGCCTTCCCAGATGCCGGCTTTGGAGAACCGCTGATGACTATATCCTTTATTTCCAATGGCTCCATTACTTCCACAACCGTCGATTTTGTGGCGATTCTTCCTCGACTGTCCGCGACGGAAAGAATGATACGGAATTCCCCCGGTGTATCGAATACATGGCTTATGCGCTGACCGGATACTTTGTCGCCTATTTCTTCATCATGTTCTTCTTCGATGTTCACAATTCTCCAATCAATTGATCTCGGCTGTGTGCCTTCAGTTACTGTCGCTTCGAACAAAACGCCAAACGGAGCCGAGTCGCTGAGTGATCCTTCGGTCTGAATAGCAATCTCGAACGGCTGTTTTCGTTCCTCGACCACGGTTATCGCTCTTGTAAATGTTTCACGAAGCCCCCCTTTGTATTGGATAGTCGCCTGTGACTGGAATGTGCCGATTTCACCAAAGGCATAATGCGTCAACGTGGTGATTTCCTTGGCGTCTACTGTGCCATCGCCGTTAAAATCCCATTCGATGTTTTCGATTGTCTCTGGATCGTTCACAAGGTTGGAGGCATCAAATGTGATGCGTTCCTGGAGCACCGGTGATGCCGGTTCTAACGAAAATACTGCATTCGGAATGACAAGTCGTGCTATCGCCTCCCGAACCGTGCTGTCGGAAAGGAGTATTTTTACACGAATGACATATGTTCCCTTTTTCTTATACAGCGTTGTCACCGAATGCTCCTGCGTTTCGGCATCAATCGTGCCATCGCCGTTAAAATCCCACTTGTATTCCCTCGGGGAAATTCCTTGATTCTGTAAAATCCGTCGAAGCGAATCGGAACCAAACGTGACGCTCACCGGCGCTGTGAGGCCTTGGATGTTTTTCGGTTCCAGAATATCAACATGGAGTGCTATTGATCCGTTAATCTGGATAAGAACGAGAATGGAAAGGCCAACAATAAAAAGTACAACAATACCAGGTCGCAGTAACACTTTTGGAAGTTCATCGGGGCTTTGTCCGCTCCGCAGCATTCGCAACCCGAGGAGAATCACAGCAGAGAGAGAAAGAATACTCACTCCGCCGTAAAGGAGGTTGCCAAAAATTTTCAGCACTCCTCCACCGCCCTCAGGATCAGGAAGTGATGCAAGAAGGTAGAATGCAAAAAACAAGTAGAAGAGAAGAAATGCTCCAAAGCCAGAAAGTATGATGAGAAGGAGTCTCTTTTGCCCTCCAAGATCCTTACTTTTCTCCACATCAAGCTCGTCATTCCTCCCATCTGATTGCACCAAACGAGTTGCAGATGATTGATTCGGCGGAAGGACTCCGTCGAGCGGAGAATGTGATTCTGGCGATGATGGTGGTTCCACGCCATCGGGCATGGATTCAATCGTACCAGAAAATTACCAGAAGAGTGGAATCAAATTTTTTACGCCGTCACCCGCATGACTTCTTCTCTGGTCGTGGTACCCCCTTTTGCGATCTCTTCTCCGCGCTCGCGCATCGTTCTAAAGCCATTTTTCTTTGCTGCAGCTTCAAGATCCTTCTGCGGATTCCCTGCAAGAATGAGGTCGCGTATTCCTTTGTCGATCTCCAGCAGCTCCGCAAGACAAAAGCGCCCTTTGTATCCGCTTCCATGACATATATCGCAATCTTTTTTCAATCCTTTACATGACGCACATACCTTGCGGACGAGTCGCTGGGCAAGGATTCCGCGGAGTGCAGGAGCGAGTAGGTAGGGCTCCACACCCATACTGACAAGGCGCGGAATGCTTTCGATCGCGGAATTCGTGTGAAGAGTTGCAAACACCATGTGACCGGTGAGTGCGGCATCAGCAGCTGTCTTCGCTGTTTCTGCATCGCGGATTTCTCCTACGAGTATGACATCGGGGTCTTGGCGGAGGAGGGCGCGAAGGCCGAGAGAAAAATCATACCCATGTTTATGATCAATTTGGCTCTGGAGAATGCCGGAAAGTTGATACTCAATCGGATCTTCCAATGTGATGATGTTTCGACCGGTACCGACGAGAGTCGAAAGGAGAGAATAGAGCGTTGTTGTTTTCCCCGAGCCTGTGGGTCCTGTTACAAGAATGATGCCATTGGGTGATTCCACAATTGTAGAGAGCGTATCCCGAACATCTTCTTGGAACCCCAATTCTTTCAGCGGAACTATGCCGCGTTTTGGATCAAGGATTCTGAGTGTCAATGCTTCTCCGAATTTTGTCGGAAGCGATGATACGCGCACTTTTATGTCATATCCTTCATTCGGAAATGCATATTCTCCGTCCTGCGGAGTGGCGGTTGTATTCAGGCTGAGGCGGGCAGTAAATTTTACTCTTCGCACAAGATCCGCATACAGGCTCAAGGATATATTCATAACGTTCCGCATGATGCCATCTTGGCGCCAGCCAAGCTCAACATCATCCTTGCGTGGAAAAAAATGCAGATCAGAAATTCCTTCCTGTACAGCGATCGCATGCAGAGTCTGGAGGAACTGTTCTCCATCCTTGCCGGTGAGTTCTTGCTGAAAGTTTCTCAAATCTCTCTATTGTACCAGTTTTTGGCGATTTGTGCTAGATTTTCCGGCGCATGCGTCGTCAGAGAAAAAGACTTTTCGCGCCTACCCTGCCACTTTCCGATGTGACAAAAAGGAGGGCTTTTCAGATGCGTATCGAGGTCATTCACGGTGTGCTTCTTCTTATTTTACTCATTATCATAGCGAGACTCATTGAGCTCCAAATTATTCGCGGAAAAGAATACGAAGACATTGCGAGAGCACAGCATTATGGTGGCATAGAGCTCCCTGCAAAGCGTGGAGAGATTTTTAGTAGAAATAGTAAAACGGGAGAGCTTAATCTTTTAGCGACGAATACGACGCTAGATCTTTTGTATGTTGATCCGTTCGTAACGCCAGATAAACAGCATGTTGCGTCCATTTTGGCTCAAACGCTTTTAACGAAAGAAAATGACCTGATCTGCAGAAGCGGGAAACAGGAATGTCCGCGTGAGCTGCGTGAATACTACAAAAGCGCTTTTGATCCCGCCAAAAAAGTCGTAGTGCCACCCACGAGCGAAACCATTCCCGAAGTGGCAGGAAGTGAATTATTCGAAACGCTATCACCTTTGGAAATTTCTTCATTTGAGGAGAATGTGCGGAAGTTTGCAGACGATATTCAAGAGCGAATCAATCAAGAATTTATTAATTTTGTTCCACTGCTATACGGGGCAACAAAGGCTCAACTTCAACAAATACGAACGTTTGGGATTCCAGGAATTACCGCGATGAATGATCAACAATTAGTGTATGCAAATCCTTTGCAAATACCGGATTACGAGCGCCAGAGGGTCGCTCGCATTGTTGCTCCGGTTCTTGGGCTTGATCCTGCAGCAGTTCGTGATTTGCTTGCGAGGCGTCGATTGCGGTACGTGCCCATCATGAGGAAGATTCCGCCGGATGTGTCGAAGTACATTCGCAAATTGAAAGTGGAATCCAGCGAGAAGACCGCAGCGGATAAAGCAGGATTGCAAAAAACGAGCGGAAAGGAAGCGGCAGATCGACTTGTTGACCCACTGCGTGGTATTGCGCTGATTGCCGAGCATTGGAGATTTTATCCGGATGAAACCGTTGCATCGCAAGTGGTTGGATTTGTGAGGGAGCCACCACCCGGTCTTTCACTGACCGTTAAGCAGCAGCCGCAAAACGGCATCGAGCGTGTTTTTGATCACGAGCTGCGCGGACAGCACGGAGAGATTAATACCGTCATAGACCCATTTGGCGGGCAAATATTCTCCAATGAGCAAAGCATCAAACAAGCCGAGGATGGCCGGAGCGTCGTGCTTACGATTGATCGTTACCTCCAAAAGCAGGTTGAACAAATTCTCCAAAAAGCCGTCGATGAATACGAGGCGGACAGCGGACAGGCGCTTATCATGGATCCGCGCACAGGCAGAATCATCGTCATGGCAAATGCTCCCCTCTTTGATGGGAATAATTACAGCGGCGTGTACGAAAAGCTGCCTTTTACCATGCGTCCGGAAGAAGAACCGAAAATTGTTGTCGAGATTTACCATCCGCAAACAAATTCACTTGTTATTCGTGGATATTTGAATGATCTTACTTCCGAAGGAAGAGCCAGACTTTCCCATGAGCTTCAACAGCAGATAGCTGAAGCTGAAAAACTTTTTGATTTAGAAGAGTTAAAACGATACTACTACTTCCTCGGCGAAAATAACCGCATAGAACTTTTCCCTGTTTGTGCGGACGGAAAGAGCCCTACGACAACGTTTCGCACCATTGCGGAGGGATCTGGGGGAACGCTTTCTGTCATCCCCTCCGGTTGCACATGGCTGCGGTATAAAAATCGCATTGGTGTTGGCGCGTACGTGAATAAAGCAGTCCAAGAAATTTATGAGCCGGGATCCGTTTTTAAGCCCATTACAATGGCCATTGCACTCGATCAAGGCGAGGTAACTCCGGACGACAAATATGTGGACACTGGATCGGTGGAAATTGATGAGTACGTTATTAAAAATGCGGGAGATAACGTTTTCGGAGAAATTACCATGACGGATTGCCTCAGTTTCTCCGTGAATACGTGCATGACGAGCATCTCCAGGAAGCTTGGGAAAAAACTTTTCGAAAATTATATTCTGCGATTCGGCTTTGGACGAATTACAGGAATACAACTTGAAGATGAAAAGCCGGGGAATATTCTTGACTGGCGCCGTTGGTCCGATGCCCTTCTTGCAACGGCTGCTTACGGACAAGGAATCTCGACAACGCCAATTCAAATGGTTACGGCGCTATCGGCTCTTGCCAATGGAGGGAAACTCATGAAACCGACAATCATCGACAGTTGGATCGATCCTGACGGCACTGTCCACCCCGTCCATCCGCAAATCCTAGAGCAAGTCGTAACAGCACAAGCAGCAGCCACTGTGACCGCAATGCTCGTACGTGGCGTTGAAGAGGGGTATGCAAAGCGCGCAAAAGTCGAAGGATACCGAATCGCAGGAAAGACAGGAACGTCTCAAATTGCACGTCCCGGTGGCGGTTACGAGGAAACCGGCAGCGGTAGCTTTATTGCAACATTTTCCGGATATGCACCTGTGGATGATCCTCGATTCGTCATGCTCATTAAATTCGACCGCCCTCGCACCGAGGATTACGGCGCAGTCACTGCCTCACCAGTATTCCGAGAAATTGCAGCAATGCTTTTTGATTACTATGGAATACCGCCAGAAGAGAAATAATTGAAAAAACAGATCCACCCAGTTTCGAATGAGTGAGAATCTGACTCTTATTTCACCGTCACCGATTTCGCCAAATTCCGCGGCATATCGGGGTCGAGTCCCCTTTTAATCGCCAAATAGTAGGCAAGGATTTGTACGGGAATAATATTCACGATCGCTTGCGCCGTTCCGGCATTGGGCACCTTGATCCACTCGTCGAATGCTTCGTTCTTCACCGGTGCGACGCCAATCGTGTGTGCACCGCGCGCGCGAAGTTCGATGACGTTATTGAGCGTTCCCATCTTCACTTCGTCCTCTCCAAGAAGCGCTATGCAGGGTGTTCCCTTTTGAATAAGCGCAATGGGGCCATGCTTCAATTCGCCTCCGGCAAATCCCTCCGCATGAACGTATGAAACCTCCTGAATCTTAATCGCCGATTCGAGCGCCATGGGGTAGTTCCACGATTTCCCGATGATGTAGAGGTTTTCGTGTTTGCGCAGACGATCTGCAATACCTTCGATGTGCGTGAGGTATCGCGGATTAAGCATATCGTTAATCTGTTCTGCCGCTTCCAGAAGCACCTTCCTTCCCTCGTTCAGCTTCCCTGCAAGTGCGTAGGCTATAAGCAGAAGAACAGCCATTTGCCCGGTTGCAGCTTTGGTAGAGGCGACTGCCCTCTCGGGACCTGCATTAATATGAAGCGTGTAATCGGCAGCACGGTGAATGGAAGATCCTTCCACATTTACAATGGCAAGGACCTTTGCTCCTTTCTTCTTCGCGGATTGCATGGCATCAAGTACATCGACCGTTTCTCCGCTTTGACTAACGACAATGAGGAGCGATTCGGGGAGTAAAAAATGATGGTACAAGGGAAACTCGGATGACGGAGCATAGTTCACATGCTTCTTCGCGACGACCGAGAAGAAGTATTCAGCCGCCATACACACCTTTCCTGCTGTGCCGCAACCGCTGAGAAATGTTCCCTGTGCATCCTGAATCGCGCGCGCTATCGTCATAATCTGCTCTTCATCTTGGTTCACTGCACGACGAATTGTCTCCTTCTGATCCATAATTTCCTTCAGCATAAAGTGCGCGTATTCACCCTTTTGCGCCTGTTCTGTGTTCCATGTGATTTCGACATTCCGCTTCTTCACTTCCTTGCCAGTTTCGATGGATGTAAAAAGGACGTCGCGGCCGTTTGTGGCAACCATCTCTCCATTATCAAGGTAATTTACTGTTCGCGTATGATCCATGAACGCCGGGATATCCGAGGCAATGAATGTTTCACCATCGCCAATGCCGACAATGAGAGGCGAACCGAATCGCGCGGCAACAAGTTCGTTCGTGCCAATATTCATCGCAAGAAACGCATACCAACCATTCAATTGAAGGCATGCGCTTCGCACAGCCTCTGCAAAGCTTTTTGCCGTCTTCAATTCATCCTCCAGTAAATGAGCAATGACCTCGGTATCTGTTTCCGAGACGAACGTATGACCCTTGGAAAGCAGGTCGTCGCGAAGCTCCTGATAGTTTTCGATAATCCCATTATGAACAACGGCGATTGAACCATCGCAGGAAAGATGAGGATGAGCATTCGCCACAGTGACTCCTCCATGGGTTGCCCATCGCGTGTGAGCGATTGCCATAGAGCACACATCGGCAAAGGATTCGGGGTTCACCGCGCCGATTTTGCCCGTATTCTTTTCGACCGTGATCGTGCCATCGATGATTCGTGCCACCCCCCATGAATCATATCCGCGGTATTCCAGATTCTTAATTCCGCGAACGACTATCCTTCCCGCATCTACCCGTTTCCCAACATATCCGAATATTCCACACATGCGCTCAGTGTACTCACATTCAGACTATTTGTCGCCGGAGAAATCCCGGTTTTCTCCTTAAAAGAAGCTTCTACCGCTGCTCCGAACGCGAATGGCGCCATCTTCATATTCGATAATCTTTAAATCTTCCACGCCGGGCATATCGGTAATTGTTACTCCCTTTATCAAGGCATCGCGGTTCGCACGAATTGCTTTCAGCCTATTTTCTATAGGCTCAAGAACATCCTCATACGCACTGATAAGATGCGTATTAACGATAACATCCACATCCGCTTCGGCAAGGAGCTGCTGCTTCTGGATGAGCTCATCGGTAAGAACATTCACTTGTGTAGTGTTGCCCTCTGCAATGACATCCTCTATTTCGTTTTGGATTTCTCGAATCCTGCGCTCAAATCGTGAAGAATCGTCCTCGCTTCGTTCCAATGTATCCTGAAGTGCGCGTAGCCGTATCTCGCCCTTCTGCGCGGTGGATTCTATCGCATTGATATATGCATCAAGTCCGTCTTCGCGCTTGCTCGCGCTATTGAGAACATTTTGGATGTCTTTATCGAGCAACTGAACAAGAATTTGAATGAGTCGTGTATCTTCCGCAGCGCGCCCATCCGGCAGTGTGGATCCTTCTTCATATTCAGATTCCAAGATCGGTTTACCGAGAATCGAACCTGCAACAAGGCCGGAAATTGCTGCAGGGCTTGGCAGTGCTTCCGGATCTTGCTTCGTCCGTTCCACAACAAGTCGTAGTCCGCTCTCCGCTGCCCGCAGCTTTATGCTGTCATCATCATTCGAACGGGAGCATGCCGAGAGAATCAGTAATGTAATGGCAATTATTTTTTTCTCCACATCGAATATTTTACCACAGTTTGCTTCATAACGCACTTCCACCACCTCCGAGGAATCACTCCTGTACATCCACACCGTAATCCGGTGTTTCGAGTGCATGGCTCTTTGTAATCGGGAGCGCTATAAACCATACGCGCCCAGCTATGTATTCCCGATCAACATAAGGAATCGGCTCTCCGATTTCATTACGGAAACTTCGGGAATCAAGACTGCCTTGCCTGTTATCGCCAAGAAGGAAGTAATTGTCCTCTGGCACGATGTAGCGATCTTCGGCCCTATCCCCGGATCCGACAGGCGCACGAAACGTTCGGTTAGCGTTTAATTCATCAAGATACTCTTCCGATAATTCATGCTCTTCGTTCTCGATGACAAGAAATACTTTTCCGTTGCGAATCGCAATTTCATCACCCGGTATTCCTATGATTCGCTTAACGTAGTACTTACTGCTGTCGCTTGGCGGGCGAAAAACGACGACATCCCCGCGCCGCGGCTCTCCGACAATATAGCCAATTTTATTGATAATGATGTATTGCTTATCCTCGAGTGAGGGAATCATTGAATTCCCTTCAACTTGATACGGCGAAACGATGAATGTGCGAATGATAGCGACAATCGCCACAATGATGACAACATTAAGAAGGACATCAAAAATATTGTGGAGTGCGCTCCTGTACGGGTGCTCGGAGCCAATTTTTTCCCTATTCCATCGCATTGGCGATATTATACCACATGTATCCCCTTTCCGCTCGCGACAGAACAAGGAGAACGAATACAATATCGCCAATGCTCGAACGACTTTTCCATCGGCACCTCGAAGACGATGAACCGATGTACCTCCTCGTTCATAAACATTGGATGCTGAGTTTTGTGGAACTTGCTCTTCCTCTACTCGCGCTCCTTGGTTCGTGGGTGCTTCTCTACATGGCACCTATCAAGCCTGTCTTTGTCACGATTTTCCTCGTGGACATTGTCATCCTATTTTGGGGGATGCGGAATTTTTTAGATTATTACCTCGATGCACTGCTCATCACCGATCGTGCTGTTATTGATATCGAATGGCATGGGTGGTTTCATCGTGAATCTACCCGTATTGATTACAGCTCCATCGAAGGTGTGAGTTACGAAGTGCAGGGCATCCTGGGAACAATCCTTAACTATGGAACGATTACGATTGAACGTATCGGAAACGGCTCGGTAGTGGAGATCGAGAAGGTGAAACGTCCCCGGGACGTAGAATCTGCAATTCTTGCCTGCCAGTCTGAATGCTTGCGCACGAAGAACCTTAAAGACAGCGCTCAAGTAAAAGATATTATTGCAGAAATCGTTGCAGAACGAATGCAAATGAAGGCATTGGATCAAGATGAAGGTCAATCGATTGCAAAAAACCACCAAGCCGAATCGTAAAATGAAGCCATCATTCGTTATCATCGGCCTCGGAAATCCCGGAGCGGAATATGCAAAAACCCGTCACAATGCAGGGTTTACTGCGGTTAATTTACTTGCAGAACAGTGCGGAACCGGAAAATGGCTGCTGAAACAAAAATTTTTATGCGACCAATGCGAAGCGCGCATTATTGCAACGCCAACGATGTTGATCAAGCCGACGACATTCATGAATCGATCAGGGGAATGTGCGCGGAAAGTGATTGATTACTACGATTTGGATCCTTCTCAGTCTCTCCTCATCATTTGCGATGATATCGATTTGGAACCGGGAACACTCCGCATTCGCCACTCCGGAAGCGCAGGCACTCATAACGGACTGCAGTCGATCGTCGATGAATTTGGCGAAGAATTTCCCCGTATACGCATTGGCGTTGGTAAGCAGAAACCTGGATCCAATCTTTCCAACTATGTGCTTTCCGCACCAAGTGATGAGGAGCGCAAGAAAATCAATGAAGCCATCGCCAAGGTTCCAGAACTCGTTCGTGCACTTGTTCTCGACGAACAATCAGTCGATTCGAGCAATAGCGAGTAACAGTTCCATTACTGCATCTGTTTGTTCCTGCGACACATGAAACTCATAGATTTTTGATCCTACTGCGGCGATCATTATTCGATTGGAAAATATGCTTGGATCAGTGAAGGCAAGAATCTCTATAGCAAAAGATTGCACTGGCTGAATGCGATCATCGACGATATCGACAGCTTGAAGTGAAAAGCGCCGAAAGAGGCTTTGCTTCAACTCCGACATGCATATTCGCTCGGTATCTACATCGAGCCACCGTACAACCATAAGTCTGTCGTTTTGATGCAGAAATGTAATTGCATGAAGCGGTTTTTGAAGACACTTTCCTGGGAGCTCGCCAAGAACATTCACCTCGCCGTCGTACACCGATGCGGTTTCCCATCCCCAATGTTGAGCGATATCCAGTATGTCCCCTTCCTGTCCTACATCCGTTTGATTTGTACAAGCAGAGAGGAGGGTAAAAATCAGGATAATCATGGCATTTTTCATGGGGTTGCATTGTATCGTAAATCCACATGAATTGTGGTATAATCATCAGAAATGCACATGAAGAACCGCCCATTGGTTTTGAAGGAACTACGACCGCTTTCGCGGCTTGCAGACGGGATTGTGGGTCTTTCGTACCAGTCGCTTTTTGTTCTTTGGGTTTTCCTCTCGTTCAGCATCGGCGTTATGTATTTTCTCCTTAGCTATTTCCCGGGACAAGGTCCGGGGCAACTGACGCAAACTGACGCTACTATCCGTTTTTGGAATAGTATATATTTTAGTTTCGTTACGGCGACGTCGACCGGATACGGCGATATTACCCCCGAGGGACTTTCGAAGCCTCTTGCAATATTGGAGAGCATTTTGGCACTTATTATTTTTGCCGTTCTTGTCACAAAACTTATTTCTCATAAGCAGGATATTGCGCTTCGCCAAATTCACAAGTTAGTATTCGAAGACGTGTTCCATAACATTCGCGAAGGGTTTTTTATCGTTCGCAAGGATTTTGATTCCATCATTCTCACGGTAGAAAAGGGTGAGAGCATGCAATCTCATGATTGGGAAAATTTGGAGACGGCGTATAGGCAGGCGCAGAGCTTTCTTCGTCGCATTCCTGATTTTTATGAACCCGAGGACAGACTGTATACCATCGATATTCGCAGAGAAGAATTGCTCCTCGATGGGTTGTATCGCACCGTTAACCGCACATACAACTTGCTCAGTGCGTTTCAAACGGCACGAATCCAATGGATAAATCAAAATGAAAGCGTGGAAGAGTTGAGGGAATTTCTCCAGTTGACCGAAGTAATTGTGCGCTTGTGGGAGCAGCACTGTCTCCATGATCATCAGAGCCAATTCCAGGAACTGCTTGCATGCGTCAATACCATGCACTCACTTATCGATTCAGAAGTCATGTCATTAAAATATTCTTCATAATCCCCCTCCATTCTATGGATACCGATTTCAACGCATCCCCCGGCTCTCTTTTTCCTCCCACAGGGGAATTTGCAGCCGGTGCTCATGTAAAAAACGTCGATGCGTTTTATGCGCTCTACAAGGAATCGATCGAAAAACCGGAAGAATTTTGGGGGAGAGTAGCAAACGAAGTTGTATTGTGGAAAAAGCCATGGACGAAAGTATTGGAATGGAAGCCGCCATTTGCCAAGTGGTTCCTTGGAGGAAAGCTTAATATCAGCGAAAACTGTCTCGATCGGCACCTGAATACTCAAGCTGAAAAAAGGGCAATTATTTGGGAGGGGGAAGATGGTTCCGTCCGGACATTTACCTATCGTGAGCTCCATCGTGAGGTATCAAAGTTTGCAAACGTTTTGAGGAATCAAGGTGTTATGAAGGGCGATCGCGTTTGCATGTACCTCCCGATGGTTCCAGAGGCTGCAATCGCCATGCTTGCGTGCGCGAGAATCGGAGCAATCCATACTGTCGTTTTCGGAGGATTTTCAGCACAAGCGCTCCGTACGCGCGTGCAGGATGCCGAGGCAAAAATCCTTATTACGAGTGATGGCAGTTTCCATGCGGGAAAAACCGTTCCCCTTAAGAAGAATGCTGATGAAGCACTCAGTGAGGGTTGCGAGTGCATCAAACATGTGATTGTCGTAAAGCGAACGGGGATAGAAGTGGCGTGGAACGCCAAGCAAGACCTCTGGTACGAGGAAGAAATGAAAAACGCATCACCAGAGTGCATTGCAGAATCCATGGACAGCGAAGATCCACTCTTCATTCTCTACACCTCTGGAACAACGGGGAAACCGAAGGGCGTTCTTCATACGACAGGAGGCTACCTTGTCTATGCCACGCTTTCGCATAAACTTATTTTTGATATCCAAAAGGATGATGTGTACTGGTGCACCGCCGATGTCGGCTGGATTACCGGGCATAGTTACATTGTCTATGGTCCGCTCAGCAATGGAACGACGGTCGTGATGTTCGAAGGTGTTCCAAGTTATCCCACATGGGATCGTTTCTGGCAGGTTATCGAAAAACACAAAGTGACGAAGTTTTACACCGCTCCCACCGCCATCCGTGCCATTGCAAAACAAGGCGATGAGTTACCAAAGAAACACGATCTCTCCTCGCTCAAACTTCTTGGCTCCGTTGGCGAACCGATCAATCCGGAAGCATGGAAGTGGTATCACTCAATAATTGGCAACAATCATTGTCCGATTGTCGATACATGGTGGCAGACGGAAACCGGAGGAGTCATGATTACTCCGCTCCCCGGAGCAACAACGCTTAAACCGGGTTCCGCAACGTTCCCGTTCCTTGGTATCGATGCCGCTGTGTTCCGTGATGATGGAGCAGAAGCAGATCCAAACGAAGGAGGAAATCTTGTCATCCGCAAGCCATGGCCCGGGATGCTTCGCAGTGTTTGGAAGAATGAAGATCGCTATACGAAGACGTACTTTGGTCAATTTGGAGATTCGATCTATGTCTCTGGCGATGGCGCAAAAAAGGATGCTGATGGATACTTTTGGATTACGGGACGTCTTGATGATGTGCTAAAGGTATCCGGTCACAGAATCGGCACCGCAGAAGTCGAAAGCGCCCTTGTCTCGTATCCCGGCGTTGCGGAAGCCGCGGTTGTTCCCATTGCGCATGAAATCAAGGGTCAGGCAATCTACGCATTCGTTACATTGAAGGAGGGGCAAACGCCAAGCGAAGAACTCATCAAAAATCTTCGTGCGCATGTCGGCACGACGTTCGGTCCCATTGCAAAACCGGATGTCATTCAATTTGCGGATGGCCTTCCTAAAACCCGTTCGGGTAAAATCATGCGCCGCATTTTAAAAGCGATTGCAAATAAAGAGGAGATTGGAGATACGACGACGCTGGCAGATCCAAGTGTTGTGGAGGTATTGAAGAATGGGAGAATTGGGTAAGAATGATATAAATATTTGTAGATATATGTTGCTTCCAGAGTGGTGTACAATCATCCACAATACTTCGTTCCTCAGCATAAATGGCAATCAAGCACGCCCCACGAAAGCAGCAGACAATTCAAGCCGAAACCGCACCCGTTGATTCGGATGTATTTGAACAAGCGCTAAGGCCAAAGCGACTCATGGAATACGTTGGCCAAGAAAAAATCAAAGAACACTTACTCGTGTACATGCAGGCCGCAAGGGAGCGAAAAGAACCACTCGGTCACGTCATACTCCATGGACCTCCGGGACTCGGGAAAACGACTCTGGCGCACATTGTCGCAGGAGAGATGGGATCTCAGATCAGACTCACAACGGGCCCCGCGATCGAAAAGCCCGGTGACCTTGCATCGATCCTCACGAATCTGCAGGAGGGTGATGTACTTTTCATCGATGAAATCCACAGGCTTCGGCCGGCGATCGAGGAAGTGCTCTATAGCGCTATGGAGGATTGCGTGCTCGATATCATGATTGGAAAAGGCCCTTCGGCGCGATCAATGAGGATTGATCTGAAGCCTTTCACGCTCATTGGAGCCACAACCAAAATCGGCTCTGTAAGCTCTCCGCTCCGGAACCGCTTTGCACACACGTTCAAACTTAATTTTTATAACGAGGAAGAAATGACTCGCATCGTCGAACGATCTGCAACACTCCTTGGCGCGTCGATCGAGCCGAAGGCTGCTCGCAGAATCGCTTCCTCCAGCAGGTCAACGCCGCGCATTGCAAACAGAATACTTCGATCAATCCGGGATTTCGCACAAACGAACGGTGAACTCGCAATCAACATTGCAAGGACGGAAAGCACGCTGCGATCACTGGATATCGATCCTCTCGGACTTGATGCCGTTGATCGCTTGATTCTCCGTACCATTATTGAAAAATTTGCAGGCGGTCCCGTAGGAGTTTCCACTCTTGCTGCTGCCACAGCCGAGGAAGAACAGACGCTCGAAGATGTCTACGAGCCCTACCTCCTCCAAATTGGCTTCCTGAAGCGCTCCCCGCAAGGAAGAATCACTCTTCCTGCTGCTTACGAACACTTGGGACTCACAGTTCCAGAACAAGTACAGAAGGCAATGTTTGTATGATAACGCCTGATGATATCACCTAGAACATCTCCACGATTTTCTGACGTAAATTTTCTTCAAATCTCACTCTTGAAAACTTTTCCGCCTGTGCTCTGCAACGAGCCGGTTGAAAGTCCATTTTTTCGAATGCCTCAATTGTTTTCATGAGTGCAGATGCCGTCGATTCACGGAAAAAGAGTCCAGTTTCCCCATCAACCACTGTTTCCAACGCACCGCCGCCGCTGTAGGCGATCACGGGAGTTCCACAAGCCATGGCCTCAAGTGGTGCAATGCCAAAATCCTCATCTCCCGGAAAAAGGAATCCCATCGCCTTTTGCAGATGATCCATCACAATGGACTCAGTAGCATATCCAAGAAAGCTGATCGTTTCACCACTCATGCACTCAAGTTCTCTTCGATGTGGGCCATCGCCGATAATGATGAGCCTGCGTTTGAGTTGATTACATGCATCAATTGCCAGCTCTATCCGTTTGTAGGGAACGAGTGTAGAAACAACAACGTAAAAATCCTCGCGTCTTCCTGTACTGAGCGGAAAAGCATTGATATCAACTGACGGATACAGCACGCTTGATTCCCTGCGGTAATAGAGCTCGATTCTCCTCTGCACTGCTTTGGATGCAGCAAGGAGGTGATCGCCTCGATCGCTCGCTGATGTGTCCCATTGCCGGAGCCTGTGAAATACTCGTTCAAGGTGCCGCTGTTTGAGGGATCCAAGTATCCCCTTTGATGCACGTTCCTGGACATCAAACGTCCGATCCCACAAATACCGCGCCGGAGTATGGATGTAACTTAAATGCTTTGTTGGCGGATTCACAATAATGCCGTGGATAAATGCCGAAGAAAAACTGATCACAAGATCAAACTCAGAAAAATCCCATGATTCAACTGCATGAGGAAATTTCTTTAAATACAAGTGATGATTCGTACTCAGAAATGCATATTTTTGAAGCTTCGAAAAGCAGATGCGTTCACGTGGAAACCAATCCCCTAGCCTCTTTTGATCGTAGAGAAGAGTATAGATTGGTGCCTCTGGAAACATGTCGGCAACAGTTTTAAACATCCGTTCCGCACCGCCGCGCATCGTAAGGAGTTCATGGACGAGGGCAATCCTCATGATGGGAATCGTAGCAGAATGTTGCATGGCCATGTGCACTCCTTGTTGTGATGTTGTTCACCTACTAGGTCGTGGATTGCTTCTTCGCCCGACTTGAAAGCGCATTCCATCCCATTGTCCGAATTTCTAGCGTGCTTCCATATCTGTTCATTTCCGTCAGTACATTGTAAGATACATCATCCCCATCAATATTTTTAGGTAGTGCGGCAATGTATGTTCTCAGTCCATCAACCCCCCATCTCCCAACAGTCTCTTCAAGCACAACAAAACTTGTGATGAACAAAGGTTGTGGCGGTATTCCGCCAGTCCTTTGAGTAAATTCACCATAGTTCTTCCGTCGTTCAAGCTCATGTGGATCAGAATGCTGTTGTAAAAGTGCTTTATGCCACGATCGCTCGAGACAATACCCTGCTTCACATGGCACACTTCCAAGATCACCTGCATTTAAAAACGGAACAATCATTTCTCTTGCATAGTTTTCATCAATTGTATTTGGGATGCGACTTAAAAACTCCAGTATGGCATTTTCGAGTGAAAATGATGAAGCTCCATTTTCTTCAAGTTTTTCCTTAAACACAAGTAACGCATGTAGCAACCCCTTTAGGTTAGTCCATTCCTCAGGAGGTTTTTTGTTAAAAAACTGAGTGATAGGATCATTGTTTGTGCTAATCACCTCATCATCGTCCAAAAAATGGCCTTCACCAATATCCGGAGTAATTGAAATTTGGGAAAGTTCATATAAAGAGTATTCCTCAAGAATTCGATCAATTTCAGTTTTTTCAGTATTAAGTGGAATTGATTCCTGTCCCGTGTCAAAATCAAGGTAGCAAGAGACTCCTTTTGCATGAAAATCGTCAATTTGTCCTCTCAATAGTTCGATGACTCGGTTTCGTTCTTCATCTTGATCCGTGCTATTCACGGCAGAAGATAGATCATTGATGGAACTGACTGCGATATTCATTGGAATTGCTGAACCAACGGATGCAGTAATAAGTTCATCATTTGAACGCGAATCCAAAAAAGTGACCAGTTCTTCATCGTTAACACCATTAGCGATGATCCTCACAGCAAATGTGCCAAAATTAATAAAACAATCTGTACTGAAATTATAAAAAGCATGAATTTGCCCGATGATTGCTTTAATTCGTAGAGCTTTATCAAAAGATTCATTTCCCTCTTGTTCGCCATCTCTCTCGTTAGCGCTCATACTCAAAGTGTACCAAAGGAATGCAAATAAACAGTCTCGTTCATAATGATTTGAGAGAATGTGACAATGATGTGCACAAAACCGTTAAAGGGCTAAGCCGGGAATAGAAGCCGGAGTACTTTGTTAAGAAGGTTATGGTCACATATACTGCTCTCCGCGCTCCTTCATTTCTCATCGAGTAACGTACCAGCATGTGTCACGGTAGCTCAGTTGGTAGAGCACGGGACTCATAAGCCCGGGGTCGCCGGTTCAATCCCGGCCCGTGACACCATATTGACAAGATCTATATAAAGTTTAATATAAACTTATGAAAGCAGCATTTGAAGCTGCGGGTGGGCGTGAGGATTTGGTTCAGCGCGTGTTTGTTTCTGGTGATCTGCGCCCCGATCTTCCCGAGACGAATGGTCAGCATCTTCTTGTGCGTTGTTTCAATAAAACCGAAGAGGATATTGCGAAATTTCTTAAGCGCTGTAGGGAAAAAATACAGCCATACTTTCCTCTTGATAGCATCTTGATCGTTATCGATACCGATGCAGATACGAGACTAAAAGCAGACACATTGAAAGCAGTCATGTCCAATCGCGAAAAGATTTCTATACCCGTTGTGCCCGTTCTTGTCTCTGGTCCATCTTCAATTCCTAACTGGACTCGCAAACTCAATGGAGGGCTGAAATTTCTTCATGGCTCAAGAGTTTCTGATGGTACATTGCTCATAACGTCTTTCGATTCTGTTCCTAGCAATCCCGAAGCATTGGGTTCTTTGTCTGATGCTCCCGTGCCGATTCTGAGTGTGCGTGATACGCCTGCTCCATATGCACCGAAGAGAGCATTGAAATTCTTAGCGCAAGATGATGATGCTATTCGCAGTGAAGTGCAAGAAATTCTTTCGCGTGTTCGAAATCAATGTTTGAGTGGTAATCCAGTGCTCATCAAGGCGGATCTCGATATTCTTCCTGCGGTTGTACGTAATTCGATGATGGTGTGGAAGCTCCGTCCACTTTTCGATACCGGAGGATTTGATCCGTATTCTGCAAAGATAGCGAACGGTCAGGAAGACACGGCAAAAGTGATTGAACTACTCTTGCGTGATTACGGAGAATTTCCAGACGATGTACCAGTCCTGCGATATGCCGACACGCGTTTTCAGACAACGCAACTTGTCACGGCTTTGGGCGCAGGCGAAAGCCATACCGACAAGTACAATCGCGAGCGCACAGCGACGACGATCATGGCAAAACGTCTCGTTGATACACTAGGCATCATTCCGATTGAGGAACGAGATTTTCAGTGGTGAATATCTACTACCAAAAGATATGATCTCTGGTGACCCGTCCCACTGAAAAATTGACAGTCCCGCTCTTCAAAGATAGAACAGTAGGGAATTCCCCTCCCCCCCCCCACCTCAATCATGATCCGCTACTCCCTCTCCCTTGGAATCTTAACCGCTACACTCGCGCTTGCTATACCGTTCATAGCTTCTGCAGCGACTATCGAGTTCGACCGAAATGACAACGGCCGACCGGATATCAGCTGGACCGTGGAGATCGCCGGTCATGGCCTTATTGCCTTCGATAATGACGAAGACGACACGTACGACTTCGGCCTCGTTTTAGGTGTCGTGGTGGGCGCCCAACCATCGGATATTGTCGGTGTTTGGATTGATAAGAATGGTGACGGCGAGGTCAAGAAGAATGAAGTACGTAGGCTACATGAAACTCTTCCTTACGCAACATTTCCCTCATCATTCACGAGCACAATCGTACCGAATACTGATGGTAGCAGCGCCGATTACTTTTTTGAATATCATCCAGGTTCGGCTGTAGCTGGGTTAGAAATCGGGCGCGATCTGAACTGCGATGGCGATCTTGAAGTCGATATCTTCCCAGCATACGGTGATCACATAGGGAATTTCAATTTCACTGATCGTAACAACGATGGGTTCTTCGATGTTTTCGTGGAGATCGTTGATGGCTTTACTGTCGAGCGCTTCGATTTGAAAAAATTGTCTCGTCATCTGCCGGTATTAGCCTTTGCAAGTGATAGCTGTTTGGATGCCGGCTTCTAAAAAAACGTGATTCAATCAGTGCTGCAACAAAGGCAAAGCTAGGATTTTCAGTTATAAATCCAAGCACGGTATTCTCGTACGACCTCTAGGCTACATCGATTATCAGCAGCCGTAGAAGACCATCGCATTCAGCGATGTTACGTCATCGACTTCCCGCAGTGACAAATTCTTTACTTCGGCAACCACTCGAGCGATTTCGATCACAAATGCAGGCTCATTCCTTTTGCCACGATACGGCACGGGGGCAAGATACGGAGCGTCTGTCTCGATCATTATTTGAGAAAGCGGACAGTGCTTGATTGTATCGCGGATCACCTCTGATTTTGGAAAAGTGGCAATGCCGGTGAAAGAGAGAAGCGATCCTCTTTTCACAAATTTTTGGATATCCACCCATGCCTCGGTGCAGCAGTGGATGACAATTTTTGAAGGATCGATTTCGGAAACGATCGACCATGTATCTTCGACTGCTTCCCGTGTATGAATAACAGCCGGAAGACCCAGTGCTTTTGCGAGTGCAAGCTGCTCGCGAAATGCCAAGATCTGATCTTCTTTTGGAGACAGCATGTAGTGGTAATCGAGGCCGATTTCACCTATACCAACGACGTGACTCTCTCTTGCGAGCGTCCGAAGCGCTTCGGAATCCCCTTCTTTCCACGATTTTGCATGGTGGGGATGAATACCAACTGTGCAGTAAAGATTCGAATGCAGCTTTACGAGTTCTACGGCACGTCTGGATTCCTCGATCGAGTCTGCAATGGTGACAATTTTTGTGACTCCTACATTGCGTGCACGATCAAGCACATTGGAAAGGTCATCTGCAAATGAATGATCAGTAAGGTGGCAATGTGAATCAATCATGACCCCAGTATACCTATTCTGCTTTCACCATAAGCGCCAACGCCTTGTGGAATGCACGGGAAAGGAGCGATTCCTTCTTCAGTTTTTCGATCGTGGAATATACATTTTGCTCCAACTCCACTTGCTGCTTCACCGCCGGCTTCGCAAGATCGATGGAAATATGCGCAAGATCCTTCTCTACAAACGCTGCGGCAAGCGCGCGACTCTTCTTTTCAGCTGAAAGAATCGTATCCCGAACATCCTGTTTTTCCCCAAGGAGCAGCACTTGTGCCGCTGCAACAGTGCGAATACCGCTCTGAGCCGATACCGGGTTGACAGTGCCATAACCGATGCCGCCCGTAATGCTGGTTGCCACAAGCAGAAATGCCGCAACAGGCATAACATAGCGCAAGCTGCTCATTTGGGCAGCACGGAACTTTTCCAGAATGATAAGCCTCATCTTCGCCTTATCAGATTCCGAAAGCGTACCGCAGTGAATTCGTTTTAAGACATTTTCGACGCTGAGTTCTTTGAACGAAGATTCGCTCTCGAGTTGAGCAATAAAGTGATGAAGAGTAATTTCGTATGCCTTTTCGACAATATCTTTCTTCATGGAAAAGAGTTCCGCAGTTTTCGCAGCTGGCCATCGCAAAAAGAATCGAATTACAGCCATTTTCTGTTCCCTGAGCGGTAACCTCTTAAGTGCGCGAAGGAGCAAACCTGTCCGCTCCATCATTTCTTCCTCGTTTTCACCCGGCATGTAACGGGCTATTTCCTTCATATACTCGTTTCCGTTTGCAGCTTCCTGCCATTGGACGACGCCGGCAATGGATTTATCCGCAAGAGAAAAAAGATCAGGCAATTGCGTTGCATTCCTCCACCAGAAAAATCTCTGTCTTTGTAAAAGCGAAAAATACAACTTCAGCGTGATGTCCTCGGCAATTTCCGGCACTCTTGTGCGGTGCTTGATGTATGAATAGACGTCATCGACTGTACGATCGAAGAAATCGAAGAACTCAAACAAAAGATCTTCGGATGCCGCTAGGGTATCATCCGCGGCCATATGGTTTTTGCGGAGTGTACCTCGCTCTGCCTTTGGAGATGTAGGGAGGAGAAACATTATGTATTACGAAGAACGACCGAAGAAATCTTGAATGCCATATACCATTCTCTTCATAATTCCCTGCTGTGATCGCGCATCACTTTCGAGCATCATGAGTGCAGATGAATAGGAATCGATGACTCTTTCGAGGTCGTCTGCATTACGGGCAAGATCTACCTCGTCGGAGACACGGGAGAAATTCTGTGTGTAGGTTTCTCTCTCTTCATCCGGCAATTGCTGTAATAGTTCCTGCACCGCATACTCCTGTGAATCCATCAGAGTGTGAACAGCTTTCGTTTTTGCTTCGAGATCCGGACTCGAAAGCGCAGCGGTCATATCTGCACCCAGAATTCCCGCGGCTTCCGCTCGCGGGGAAATCTCTCCCCATGCGAAGAGAGATTGGATCTTACCAAATCCCGTGTTCATTCTGGAAAACGCCGCATTGTAGGTTTGTTCCAAATTATCAAAATTCGCAGTTGATCGAATATATGCAAAAATTCCCATGATATTGATCAAACTCTTCGTCGAAGGTTCCTCTACACCCTGCTTGGCTTCATCGAGCGAATCGCCCACATCCGATTCCACAATGCCGATAATGCCGGCCAGAGTGTTCTTCCTGGATGAGAGATTTTCTATATCTTGTTCAAGCGATGGCAACCCGGTCCTTGGATCAATGCCAAGTGCCTCCATGCGCTTTCGCAAAAAAACGGAGTCCACAAATCCTTCTT
Source organism: Candidatus Peribacterales bacterium (assembly GCA_035289645.1). GTDB lineage: Bacteria > Patescibacteriota > Gracilibacteria > Peribacterales > Peribacteraceae > DATDWC01. The sequence goes on along the minus strand of DATDWL010000007.1, from coordinate 88,728 downwards.
TTGCATCGGCGGGATCTTCGTTTGTTTCATCCGCATATGCCGATGGCGGAAAAATCAACGACTGCTTTTGGACAAAGAGATCGGGGAATTCCTGACGAAGGAGCCTGTCGTATTGCCCTACCTCCCTCAAACGCTTCTCAAGCGTTTGGCTTGGCTCCGGCAGCAGTGCCTGAACAGCGACAAGATTTCCTTTCTCTGCTTCCTTAATGAGCTCTTCGCGCTGTGGCAATTTTCGCATGAGGCGCGAGACTGATGGACTGAGGAAAACATCATTTAAAACTATCTGGCGCATGGTTATCGCCTCTTCCCGCAGGGCATCCATAAGTTCTCGTATGTATCGCGTAATTTCCCGCACATTATCGCCCTGCAGCAAAGATGCTGTCATTTGCACGTTGCCGCTCTTCGAAAGGCGCTCCTGCAAACTTCGGTCTCCATTCACGATCGCGGACAGCGACTCGATAGTACTCTGTATCGATTCAGGCTGCGCCTGTTCGATCACATCCATATCGATCGATGCAGGTTTTGGATCTTCAAACAATTTCCTGATTTCTTCTTCATCCATTGACATGGGACAATCGAGAAGACAATCGCTTTCGCCATCGCATATATGATCGCCGCATACAGGCCCCAGAGGAACACATAGTCCGCAATCTGAAGCGCAAGTTCCACAATTCTCTCCCCTTCCAGCATTACAAATCCGATCGCCGCAGAATTCAAGCGGTTCGCCCGAAGCACTGGAGGAAGTACTCGATTGGTCTTTATTGGATGAGGAATGTGAAGACGCACTCGAGACCGAGCTTGAAGATGGAGAACTTGTGCTGGATGATTGCCTCGAATTTGAAGATGACCACCCCGAGTTCATAGAGCTCGAGGGAGAGGAACTGGTCGATGGAGTTGAGAAAGATGAACTCATGCCAATGTTCGTCATGGATGAACTGCTACTCACCGAAGGCACCGATTGAGCAAAAAGAGATTCAACTCGTCCATACGTTGGCGCAACTGCGAGCGTTGCAAGCGTTACAGTGCACATGCCGGCTTGGAGAACGAGAATGTGTTTCTGACGCATAAATCTAACTATTCTATCATATTTTTCGCATTATGCGAATAGCAATATTTGGGAGAAATCGTGTTTACCACTCATCCTCGACGTCCCGTAGCTTCACTCGCAATACGGGGAGTACAGCTATAAATATTCCAATGAGAATCCACCAGCCAAGTGGTACTGAAAGTAGATACTGTTTTAGCGGCGCCACTGCTTCGCTGGCAGCATCGATAAAATCTCGCCAATCATCCACGAACCAATCGGGCAGGAATGCTTCTATATCTAGTGGTGCAGCCGCATGGTATGCGAGAACCTTTTTCGGAATTTCTTGGCTCCGATTTTGAAGATCATTTTGAGTGACATCATCATCAACGATGCACATCGAACAATCACCTCTCCGTTCGGAGGCGCTGTTGCACTGATCGCAAAAATCATTTTCCGGGCAGATATAAAATGCCCCATCTTCGCTGCGGCAAAAATAGTTCCCCTGTTCACGGAGACGAAGCAGGGTGATTCGGGAGGGATTTTTTGGTGCACATATTCCACAATCATCACTGCAATTACCACAATCCTCTTCCTTGGAACATTCGTTGTCTCCGCACACATCAACCGCAACGCAATCAGACGGACAGTTCGCATGATCTTCTCCCGCGTACCTTTGGCAAATGGAATCTCCGCAACACGATTGATTCTCGCAACGAAGTGGAATGATATCCGCTATGACTACCGGAGACGTATTGCAGGCATTGCAGTCGGCCTCGCACGTTTCGCATGATTCACCATTCGACTCCTTACACACTCCATTGCCGCACCATGATGGACAAATGCCGCAGTCCGTACCGCAGTTCAGGCATCCTTCACCTGTTGTGCAGATGCCGTCACCGCAGGTAAGTGGGCACAATCCGCAATCTTGATCGCATGTTGAACAATTCTCACTGAGTTCGCATTTCCCATTTCCGCAAAATTCCAAAACGACGCAAGAACCGTCATTCAGGCAGAGTGGATCTGCGCAATCAACTTTTCCGTTGTTATTATTGTCCTCTAAATCATTGCAAATTTCATTTCCGGCATCATCCAATGCCATACAAGCGGTATTGAAGAGACAATCAATATCGTTGCAGTCAGTGCTGCCATCCGTATCGTTGTCTTGCGAATCGCTGCATTCGGTTTCCGCGGCAAACGCGCAATTACAATCCACCGGACATGTAACGCATGATTCACTCAATTCGCACAATGAATTTCCACAAATATTTTCACACGCTTTTTTTGTGGAGCAGTCTGCATCGCTACAATCAACGGCGCCGTCGAAATCATCATCAATTGCATTCGTACAGTTGCTCTCTAGGCCTCCTCCGGTACATGTTTGCTTCGTTTCGCAGTCACTGTCGAAACAATCTACAAAACCGTCAATGTCGTCATCGACATTGTTGGCGCATTCTGCTTCGAACTGGAGTCCGCATTCAACTCTATGTATGCAATCTGAATCACCGCAATCAATTCCACCATCTGTATCGTTATCGACACTATCTGCACAATTTGTCTCACTGCAGTAAACACACTGGCCAGTGGCCATGCAGGAAGTGCTTGTATAATTCTTGATTGTCCCCAAGGGGCAAAGAATTAGCGACGAAAGTTCGCATTGCTGGCTGAGGGGACAAATTCCTACGCAACCGAGGTCGCTTGCGCAATCAGGATCGCTGCAGTCAAGTTCCCCATCCCCATCATCATCCAGACCATTGCTGCAGAATGATTCCGTTGATTCTCCTGCGCAGTGAGCGCTTGCATGACAATCTTCGTCGCTGCAATCAATTGTTCCATCACTGTCGTTGTCCATAGTGTCATCGCAGAGGAGCTCAAAATCATCCGATTGGCATGCATTATCACCTTGGCAATCGGAATCATCACAATCAAACTTTCCGTCGTTATCGTTGTCTTTAACGTCTCCACACAGAAGTTCACCGCAAAAAACGCATTCGCCCGATATTCCCTGCTCCGTGCAGGATGAAGCAGCAAAATATTTTTTTGCTCCTGTGTCACAATCAAATGTATTTGGCTGAATTTCGCAGGTTTTTCCTGCACTGCAGGTTTTATCGTTGCAGGTGCTGTGAAACCCACAATCTGAATCTTGGCAGTCGGTAGCACCATCATTGTCGTTGTCCAATCCATCGCTGCATTGCAATTCCATACCAGAGGTGCATGAGGGTGAATTGGTGCAATTGGAATCGTTGCAATCGATGGCGCCATCGGCATCATCATCAAGATTATTATTGCAGTTACTTTCGGCAGCGACGCATGATTGATGATCATCACAATCGGAATCGTTGCAGTCGATGAATGTATCCGCATCATTATCCAATAAATCTATACAGCTCGTTTCGGTTAAAACCCCTCCTCCGGTACACGCAGCATCATTGCTGCAATCGGAGTCGTTGCAATCGATAAATGAATCATTATCATTATCCAACCCATCAACGCAGCTTATTTCGGATGTAGGTCCTATCCCTATGCATGCCGCATTTTCATCGCAGTCAGAATCATCGCAATCAATAAATGTATCGGCATCGTTGTCATCATTATCCGCGCAATTTGTTTCTTCTATGGGACCGCCTCCCAAACAGGAGATATCACCTGAACAATCAGAATCAAGACAATCAACAGCAGTATCGGAATCATCATCAATGGAATTTGTACAATTTATTTCCGTTGATCCACCAATGCATGCCGCAGTTATGGCGCAATCGGGATCGATACAATCCGTGAACCCATCGAAATCGTTATCGGCGCCATCGGAACACAGAGATTCGCCACCGCCACCAATACACGCCCCGCAATCGAATGGACACCCTGCGCACGTCTCGGGAAACTGGCAGAAAAAGTCTCCGCAGAGCACAGCTCCCGCACCATCGGGTAATTCACTATCAAACTGTGCGAAGGTATAGGTAAAGGGAAAAGGTACTGCAGGAGCTATGACGTAACCAAGAGTTATTGAAAACAAAACTACTCCTGCCACGTGCCCAATATGCCGTATTGTGTTTTTGTTCATAAATCATAGTATTGTACCTGAAGTTTATGTTTTATTGAAGATTAGGTATGCGCGTAGCGCTACAGCGAGAATGGATTTAGTAGAGAAATAATGGTATAATACATAAGTGAAAAACATACAAATACAAAAAATGAAACCATTGACCAGAATGAACGAAGTTGCAGTGCCTAATTTTGATCAGTATTCGCAGAACCGTTCACTATCGCTTCATAAATTGCTATCAAAATTTTTCCGAAAAATCGCATTAAAATCCGGCAAAATTGTCGGATCTCAGTGGAGTTTTTTTCTTGCATGTGGATTTGTGCTCCTCTGGTTTATCAGCGGTCCACTTTTTGATTTTTCCAACACATGGCAATTGGTCATCAATACGAGTACGACCATCATTACATTTCTCATGGTATTCCTTCTTCAAAATACGCAAAATCGAGATACAAAGGCGCTGCATCTTAAACTCGACGAACTTATCTTCGTGCATAAAAAAGCGCGCAATGCCTTGCTCGAAGCGGAAGATATGCTGGACGACGAAGAAATGAAGCGAGAGAGCGACGGGTTCAGGCACAAAAGGGAAAACTCCGATTATTAGAATTACATGTACACGATGGTTATGTGAGTATTATTTCCTCAAGAAATCCCTAATTTCAGTTAACAGAAACAAAATGGTGGCCCAGACCAGGGTCGAACTGGTGACACCTCGCTCTTCAGGCGAGTGCTCTACCAACTGAGCTACCGGGCCAAAAACGAATCGAGCAATACGAAAGATCAAATCTCACTACTCTTGATGAGCGAGTCGATTTTAGGAGAAATTCGACACATGGACAATGTTATTCTCCCTAGTATTATAGGAGCCAGTTCCTTCATTCCCCACCACATAATGAAAAAGTACGCTTTGGGATGTCTCCTTGTTCTTCTGCCGCTTTCCGTCTCCGCAGCCACCTTCCAAACGAATGAAACGATTGATGTTGCAACGGGCGGCAACGCATATGCGCTGGGGAAAGTTGTGCAGGTGACTTCCGAAGTGGCAGGTGACGTGTACCTTGCAGGAGAAAATGTAAATATTAACGCGAGAGCGAGAGAAGATGCTTTTCTCGCCGGCAGGAACGTAACCTTAAATGCTCCGATCGGCGATGATCTTCATGTCTTTGGCGAGACTATCATCATCAATGATGACATTCGCGGAGATCTGATTGCATTTGGCTCTACAGTCATTATTTCACCGGACAGCAGAATTTCGGGCGATGTTGTTATTGGAGCAGAGCGAATTTCTGCTGATGGGCAATTTGATAGTTCCGTACGCCTTATGGGGTCGCACATCGAGTTGCAAGGAATTTTCCTTAAAGATGTTGATATCCGCACAGGACACGACCCCGCTGTTTCTGCCGATGCCGATATACGAGGTAATCTTCACCTGTTGCTCCCCGAGGGTATAACAGGCGCAATTCCGGCAGGGGTCGTTCGAGGAGAAATTATTCGAGAGGTGATGACTGGAAATTCTTCAGCGAGAAAAGGGTCATCAATACTGTCTGGCATTCGCATGGCATCGCTTGTTTCCCATATCCTTGTTGGAGCGATTCTCATAATGTTTTTACGGAACTTTGCACTGAAGTTCGGCGAAAATATCACTCAGCGGAAGGAATACCTGCGATCCTTCGTCATGGCATTTTTAGCGCTCACGTTGCCGCCATTTGTTGCGGCACTTCTCTTCATTACTTTTTTTGGCATTCCCATTGCGGTCATCTTCATTGTTGGTTGGGGAACACTCGTCTACTTTGCATCGCTTCTTTCTGGCTTGCTCCTTGCCAATATCTTTCTGCCGTTACAAAAGACTGATTCCACGATTCTCTGCATCGGTAAATTTACTTTGGGTACTTTTGCCCTCTCCCTCGTGAAGATCATCCCCTACATCGGGTTTTCGATCTCGTTCATTATCTTTCTCCTTTCCGTTGGAGCGCTGTGTGACTTTAAAATCAGTACAATCAAGGCGCTACGAAAATCGCATCATATCTAGAACAAACCTTTTGCAGAAGGCTAAAAGCTTCATGGAGTGGAAAAGACAGATTAAATGCTCCCCACCTCCACCCGTACCGATGGTCCCATCGTCGGTGTGATCGTAATCGTTTTAAGATATTCGCCTTTGATTGCAGATGGCTTTGCTTCTTTGATAGCAAGGAGCAATGTTCGAAGGTTCTCCGATAGTTTCTCTGTTCCAAAGGAGATCTTGCCGAAAACCGAATGAATGAGCGCCTGTTTATCGTTCCGAAACTCGATTTTGCCCTTCTGTAGTTCTTGAATTGTCTTTACCGGGTTATCCGTTACCGTGCCTGCTTTGGGGTTTGGCATAAGGCCTTTTTGTCCGAGTGTCTTTGCTACTTTTCCTAAACCCTTCATGCACTGAGGCATGGCAAGTAATACATCGAAATCAAGCTCTCCCTTTTCGATTGATGTGATGAGATGATCCTCTCCGGCCAAAATAGCACCTGCATCCAGCATTTCCTTTGCCCGATCCTCCGGGACGAGCGCAGCAATTCGCAAAGACTTGCCAGTACCATGGGGGAGCGTAACCGTCCCTCGCACTTGCTGATCACCCTGCTTTGGGTCAGCGCTCAGACGCACGTGCACTTCTGCCGAACCATCAAACTTTGTCGTGCTGAGCTGCGTGAGGAGGGCGACTGCTTCCTCGAGTGGATACTCGGCTTTCTTGATCATGGCCGCCTTTTCCTTATACTTTTTTGTCATAGGAAGTGGGTAAAGTTAAACGCCTTCGACGGTAACACCGAGGCTTTTTGCCGTACCGGCAATAATACGTACAGCGGCATCAAGATCGTTTGCATTCAAATCCTCCATTTTAATCTTCGCAATTTCTTCAAGCTGTTTTCGATTAATCTTTCCCACCTTCTTCTTATTCGCCTCACCGCTCCCCTTTTCCAGCTTGATCATTTCCTTTATGAGCGAAGCGGCAGGAGGAGTCTTCACCTTAAAGGTGAACGAGCGATCCTCGAATACCGTAATAACGACCGGCAAAAGTTTTCCTTTACGATCTTGCGTCTGATCGTTGAATTGCTTCACAAAACCTCCAATATCCACGCCTGCTTGCCCAAGTGCAGGACCGAGTGGTGGTGCGGGCGTAGCGGCACCGCCCATTGCTTGGACTTTGACCACCTTGATGATTTTCTTCACTTTTGCCATATGAGGAGCTGCAAAAGGTTACGTTTTACGCTTGAAGAAGTCAATAAACTTCTCTAGAGTTTAGGGCATGGCACATAAGAAAGCCGGTGGCTCCACCAGTAACAGCCGGGACAGTAATAGCAAGCGCCGTGGCGTAAAGCTCTTTGGAGGGCAAACCGTTCGTGCTGGAGGTATCGTCGTTCGTCAAAAAGGGACGAAGTTCCGTCCTGGGAGAAATGCCTACATCGGAAGGGATTTTACAGTCCATGCAGAAAAGGACGGTATTGTCGCCTTCGCGCAGAAACAGATTATAAAGTTTAACGGCAGGAAGGAAAAATGCATGATGGTCCATATCAATCCAGCAGTAAAGTAAGCAGGATTGAGAGGCGTGTAAGTGCGCGAAAGCTACGTACGAGCAACGAGCCTGTCCGCAATTTTCCATACATCCCCCGCTCCCATGGTGACGATCACGTCGTTCGCTTTTACAATTTCCTTCAACATCAATTCTGCATTTTCGATGGATTCTGCATAGTGCGTTTCTACCGATGATCCAATTGCGATGTCTTCGGCAAGCTTTCGAGGATCTGCTTTGGCGCTATCACGATCGGACCGGGCTTCAAAAATATTGGGGATGATGACTAAATCCGCTGCCCCAAGCGCTTGAGTAAACTCATGATAGAGCTTGAGTACGCGATCATGAGTATGGGGCTGCAGAACACAAATCAGGCGTTTACCTCTATACGCATCCCTGATTCCCTCGAGTGTCGTTTTGATTTCGTTTGGATGGTGGCCGTAATCATCAATAATCAGTGCACCGGCAGCACTCTTTCCCTTTATTTCGCTCCTTCTCCAGCATCCATTGTAGGTATGCAAAGATCGTTCGGCTGTACGAATACGCAAATGCGACGCAAGACCAAGGACAAGCTGTGCATTCTTCTGCATATGCTTTCCCGGGACAAGAAGTGGCTCCAAAGGGAACGTATCCGCATCAATGACTGAACAGGGGGCATTTCTTGTAAGCTCTGCGCATGCGGCATCGCTGCAGTGAGTAATAAGTGCGCCGTTCACTGGAAGTTTTCCGATAAGTTCACGAAACGCGCTCCGATAATCCTCCATGTCTCTATAGGCATCAAAATGATCACCGGTGACATTCGTCACGAGGAGGACTGTTGGCGCAAGATGCAGAAACGATCGGTAGTACTCGCATGCCTCTACAAGAAACAAATCCCCATCTCCCTTCAACCAGTTTCGTCCGCCGAGATCCGCAGTTTTGGTGCCGAGAATAACGGAGGGATGAAGATCGGAGTCAATAAGAACCTTCGCCGCCATAGCCGTTGTGGACGATTTCCCATGAGTACCTGCCACCGCAATAACCATGTGGCTCTTCGTCAGTGCTCCAAGCGCCTGGAAATACGTCATGCAAGGAATACCGCACTCGACCGCTATTATAAGCTCTGGGTGGCTCTTTGGTAACGCCAATGTGTGGACGAAGAGATCTGTGTCTTTTGGAATCGCGCTTCCATCTTGTCCTATGGCAATAGGAATCCCCTGTTTACGCAAATCAGAGATAAGTGCATTTTCCTCGCGATCTGATCCAATAACCTCGTGGCCAGAAGCCTTCTGGTATGCAGCGTACGCAGACAGTCCGATACCGCCTATTCCAGAGCAAAAAATTTTCATGGATACCTGCAGACTAGAGTATCAGAGTAATGGCAGAGGAGCGTACACATTGAGAACAATATTCCTGATATTCTGACAGCACGATTCTCTCGCTATACTGAACGTATATGGCACATCAGGATATATCTCCTCTCAGCAAAAGAATCACGATTCTCATCGGACTTTTTGTTGTTTCCGCAATGATGTTTGGACTTTCGATATCGTTTTACAGAAACCTACTCTTCGAGGAAACATTAAAGGGTCTTTCGCAAAAGAACCGCGATTTGAGGGACCAAATAGATGATGGACTGGCTCTGCTTTCTTACTACCGTTCGTACCAATACCGTGATAAGTATGCCAAAGAAAACTTGGGCTACATACATCCGGGAGAAAAGGTGCTCGTTGTGGCGAAGAAGACATCGGAAGTAACATACTCGGAGGATGTACAGCATTCATTCTTGGAAGAAAAGGAAGCAGCATACCGCCAATATCTTGAACGCATACCTGTCATCGAACACTGGAATATGTATCTTTTCGATCCGGATGGTATTCAAAAGCTGCGCCAATCGTTTTGATTTCCATAATCTTTCCCTACAATACAAACATATCGCGGGGTGGAGCAGCCCGGTAGCTCGCCAGGCTCATAACCTGGAGGTCGCAGGTTCAAATCCTGCCCCCGCAACCATCGTTCCACATGAAAGTTTCCATTACCCGCATCGACACATCTCTTCCTCTCCCTCGGTATGAATCCGAAGGTGCAACGGGCTTTGATTTTTTGACGAGGGAAGAAACAATCGTCGAGCCGGGTTGCATAGCTCTTGTTCCCGGAAATATCATTGTAAAGGTACCGAAGGGATATGCTCTTCTTATTATCCCCCGCTCTTCCCTGCCCCGCAAAAAGGCGCTTGTATGCCCCCATTCAATCGGCGTCATCGATCAGGATTACTGCGGCTCTGAAGACGAAATCAAAGTGCAAGTACAGAACATTTCAAACGAACCGGTGATAGTGGAGAGAGGCGAACGAATTGCGCAGGGTCTGTTTGTGAAAGTTGATACTGCCGAATGGGAAGAAATTGAACTCAATGGAAAAAGTCGTGGAGGGTTTGGTTCCACGGATGTAAAGGCAAAAGTTATCGCCTAGGCGACAGAGCATTCCTTTGGATATACCTCCTGATTGTTTCCTGCGGATCAATGGTATCCTGCGTTACGCCTCTCGCTTGAGGCTCATCCTGTCTTCCACGACTAGAATAAGGCGGAGGAGATGCAGGCTGACTCTCGCCAGAACCAACACTATACTGAGGGCAGCTTTCATGACTTCTTCCCTCTTTGTTCATTTCTTCTTCTTCGAATCGAAATCGTACACCGCTCGTCCAACGCGCACAAAGTACGGCATTTTCTGCAGATTGAGGGAAATAGTCCCTACCTTCACATTTCTCTGCTTCCCGACTTCGGCAATGATTTCTTTCTTTGTAAGCGGACCCTTCTCCTGCAAGATCCTTTCGATGACATCCGCAACGGTGCCAGGTTCGTAGCCCCATTCCTTCAGCGCATAGAGTCCGCGTCCAACGAGTACAAACTGAGGATAACGAATAAGTTCGTTATGAACCGCCTGAATCGTGACATTCTTGTGGTCGAAATGAGCCTCTTTGATCTTATTCGCGATATCCACAAAGTGGAGGGGCCTTCCCTCCTTCTTCAAAACAATTTCCACCTTGTCACGAATGCTTCGTGGGCGGACAAATCTCCATTCCGTCAGTCCCCATCCATCCTCAATCTTCTTCAGGCGACTATCAACTGTTAGACATGAAAGAATCAGTTCATCGCTTGCCCTTCGATCTTGGAATAGATTCATTGCCTGCACTGCGGAAACGACCTCCCCCTCCTGCATGCAACCGCCGCGGCGTTTGAAAATCTTCACCGCATTTTCGATGACAAGCTGTACATCTTTAAGCTGCAATGAGGTAAATCGCCAAAAAGGCTTGAGTGTCGTGCTCCTGCCGTTAAAGACAAGTTCGCTGTCTACCGTAAGGGAAAGGCGCAATACCTGCCCCTCGATGCTTGTAGCATTCGGGAGCCTCTTAAGAACTGCAGCGATGAGATTGTCTTCCAGCATCACACCTCCATTCGCGCGAAGAATGCCCTTCGCCATTTGGTTTACTTCATCTAGCCGTGTCGTACCGACTGTGCGGCGCAATTTTCCGAGTGCGATGCTCTCGATTTGCCGAACGCGCTCGCGAGTCACATTAAAATGCTTTCCGATCTTTTCCAGTGTTTGGCGGGATTGCCCCGTTAACGAAAACCTCCTTTTCACGACCTCCCGTTCCTTCTCCGTGAGAACCAAAAAAAGATCCGAGACCATATCCTGCAAACTGAGCTGAAGCTTGATGGCATCTCCAGTAGTAGCGGATGAAGAGGTGGACATAGTGGCGTGGTGGGCGAAATGAAGAACAACCTTCTTTTTACCAGAACTTTGACAGATGGGAAAGTTACGTTTTCGAACCCTATCGACAGTATAGAAAACCATTGTTTTGCCGATCTGATAGACAGAATCGCATAAATCTCCATATATGGAGGTAGATTATTGTGTAATTTTTTATTGGTTTTGTCAACTTAATCATTACGTATTTAAGCGAATATACAGCGACTAAAGTGCCAATTTAACACAACCAACCAACCCAACCACAAGGTAAAGATGAAACATGAGAAAATGCAGGGGCAGCGGGACTTCCTTCGTTACGGCAAAGCTGCGCTTTGCCTACTCAGGATAAACTTCTCGTCCCACTGCGAGTGACTATTATTCTCCAAACGTTTCATTCGTTATTAGGTTGGTCGAGTTTGGGCAGCTCAACTCGAACGGTTGAGAGAGTACCACAGGGAGAGCGGAAATCTCGGTAAGCGGTACGTCGAGGTCATCCGTGCATTCAACCCAAATTACACGCCCTACACGGAAGAGGACTTGGCACAGATGAGCCGAAGCATTCCATGTCTTGCTATAACCTGACCCGTTCTCGAACGCTTACAGCATCGTACAATTCGTTTCCTTCCTCAACGGAAATCTATCAAATCATCTGCTTAGCAGACTGACGATAAAAATCACACCAACAAAGGGCAGTCCAAGTCCGAGAAGGATGAAGTACCATTTCTTTCGAGCAATAAGGCCAAAGACGAATCCATACAGAATTGCATTCGCAATGACCATATAGGTCGTCATAGTGGGATAAGCCACATCTCTCAGCAGATCGAGCTGGAAGGAAGACACAAGCGAGACGAATTTTTGTGTTGCGATTAGGATCGGATAGATCGGCCAGAACCATGGAAGTAGCATTCCGAAATATCCTTCGAACGGAGGAGCAAAACCGAGTAAGGCTCCAAGTGCCATTCCAATAAGCGAAGCTTTCCACGCATAGCGTTTCATAAAGAACGTGAGCAACAGCCCCCATGGCAAGAGCGTGATAAGCATCTTCCACCACATGGAGATCCACTGCGAAGAGAACGGGACATGGAGTTTGCAATATTCTGTTGCGGGAAGTCCTCTTCGAAAGGTGTAGGCAAAATTGTCGTCATCATTTTCCGCAAGATCGCAGACTTGCGACTCTCCTGTCCTTCGTGAAAGTTTGAGGAGACAGCTGAAATAATTTGTATGAGTGCATACAGCTCTGTCATCTGCAGTTCTTGATGCCATTGCTGCATTGCAATAAGAATGGATTCCCCCGGAAGATATTTTTTCGCAAAGGGTTGCATTCTTTCCTGCAAATGCTCCTTGGAGAAGGCAATATCCTTCGAGAACATCGTTCTGGATCGTCTCACAGGTCGAGGCAGCAGATGCGGGCACTTCGGTGATGAATGCCGTTATACATCGAGCCTTGTGGACATCATTATCCAATTTCTGGCAGACAGATGCATCAGAGCGCTGGTGTGCGATATTGCTCACACATTCCACTTTTGCTCCATTGTTTTCGATACGCATGCATGTATCAATCTGGCTGTCTAAATCTATAACAGAGCCAGAAGCGACTCCACCAACCTGTGCCACGCTAGCGAAGCATTCCGCACGCATCCGAGCATATTGTTCGTTTAGATACGTTTCTGAAACAAAGTCGGTAGGAATGCGATTACAGAGAGAGGGATCTTTTCTCTTCTTCGCCAATTCGGTCAGACATGTCGGAAGCGCGTATCCGCCGTTCTCTGAACGAAGACACACTTCTACATCATCGAACTCAGGTGCAATCCTGCTAAAACATTCGCCTCGTTCATACTCTCTGCTTATCTCAGCGCATACGTTTGGGTCTTTCTTTGCACGTGCGACTCCGAGGTAGCAATTGATTTTCGTCTGACTATCCATGAAGACAGCGCAGTAATCTGGACGGAGTTTTTCCGCAGCCTTTTGGGTGATACATTCTCTTGCTTCTGTCGTGTTGATCGAATCATGGCTCGTATTCGGCAAACTGCATTCTTCTGCAATGGATGACAGCGAAGAATTAGATGATTGCTGAGTCTGCGCGGACACGCTCAGAGGCACAATCATCATTACAGCTAGAGCGACAATAATTTGATATTTCTTTGAGAGCATCCTCTTAATTATAGCAGAATTTGCGTTCCTCTGCATTCCCATTTTCGTGCCGTATAATGTGTCTGATGGAGACACAGGGACACTCCACAGGCAGAAAGACGAAGTTCAGTCCTCAGATGCAGGCAGCCCTCTGCGCATGGCTCAAAAAGGGCTGTAGCTTCAAAGATGCGTGCGCCATGGAGGGAATCAGCTACGAAACCTTCCGAACGTGGCAGAGCGAGAAATCTGTGTTTTCTGTGGCCTTAAAAAAAGCCGAGGTCGAATGCAAGGCCGCTCGCATCGAAACGATCCTCAAAGCCTCTGAAAAGAGCTGGCAGGCGGCCGCATGGTGGCTTGAGAGGCGGTGTCCTGATGAGTACGGGCGTATGGTGAAGGAAGAGAAGCCGCAGAATGTCGTGACGATTGAAGAACTGGAAGAGGCAGGACGCCTGCAAGATGCAGAGCGATATAGCACCATTGAGGAGGCACGGGCAGCGTGGGCGAAAGAGGAAGAGGCAGAGAAAAGGTGCAAGGCATGTGTGGTGTGCAATCCATGAGAATGACCTCTGGTAAAATGTATGTATGCACACTCCCAAGACATTGACCAAGGCACAGAAGCAGAAACTTTTGAAAAAGCTACGAGAGGGTGATGCGGCTATGGAGCCGCACGCTTTCGATCAGATCGCGCCCTTGTTTGAACTGATCGCGGATTTCGTCATCGCCGAATGCAAAGATACAGAGTCTTCTGACCCGAAGGTACGGGAGCGAGCGGAGAAGAATATCTTTGAGCTTGGACTGTTTGGCATGAAGCTCATGGAAGAGCTTCACCCCATCTATCTGCGCACCCTATGGAAGATCGAGCATGGTTTAGGTAGTGCAAAGTGATGCAAAGTGCGCATTCTTGATCAAAGAGAGTCGAAGTTTGCCGCTAGTTGACGCGCAAAAGTCAGAGTGCAATACTGCGCGTTGATCACGGTTTTATATTCTTTCCGAAAGCCTGACCTCTTCAAGAGGCGCGGGCGCGTTGAGCGTGGATTCCAAAGTCTCACAGAAACGGCAGCGCAGTACAGAAGCTCACAGCGTTCGCAACGCCAAGGATGTTTTCGGTGTCGCACGCAGACGCACGAAGTGTCCGTACAACTACGAGATCAGAGACGGCCACATGTTCATCGAGGGTGAGGACTTCGGTGACTGCAAAGAGTTCTTTGCGAAGGGGAGACTGCTCAGAGAACTTACGAGAACGCTGCATCAAATCGCAATCGCCTGACCGCAAAGCCCATTTTCAGTACACTGACACCAATGCCACAATACCTCGATGACATACCCGACATCGGCGACGTGCGGTTCTCATTCGGCAGGAGAGACGTGGAGAAGAAAGCGCAGAACTATGTGATCTACTGTCGAGAATCCGACGAAAGAAGCGACAGCAACAAGAGTATTCCTGCACAGCTCGCGCAATGCGTGGAACTCGCTGCAAGAGACAATCTGCATGTCCTCCATATCGTCAAAGAGAAAATGAGCGCACGACACTACGACCGTCCAAAGTTCAACAATCTCCTGCGCGCAATCAAGGGACTCGAAGACCTCGATGACCTTCCCAAAGACAAGCGCAAACTCGGAAAGCCTGATGGCATCATTGCGTGGCATCCTGATCGCCTCTCGCGAAACATGCGCGATGCAGGAGAGGTCATTGAAATGCTCGATACCCATGAGATCGTGGACATGGAATTTGTCATGTACTCCTTCCACAACGATTCTTCGGGCAAGGAACACCTCGCCATGGAGTTTGCCCGTGCTAAAGGCTATTCCGATCACCTCCAAGACAATGTGCTGCGAGGATTGATCGAGCAGGAGATGAAGGGCAAAGGCGTGAAGCCGCTCTCACCCGCATTCGAGGTGATGCGGATGGAAGACAAAACGCATCACGATCGCCTCAAGATCGTCCCATCGCCTATGCATTCCTTCTGGCGTGACGTGTACCGCTGGAAGCTCGAAGGGAAGGCGAACGAAGAAATCGCCCGTCTGCTCCTTGCCGCAGGCTACGAGCATCGGAAGAAAGAGAAGGGCAAGTGGTACACCGTCGCAATCGACAAGGACTACATCGGCACGCACCTCAAGAACCCTATTCACTGCGGGTGGCTGGTTCCCAAAAATAGCAAAGAGCCGCGTCGCTCCGATCTCACGAAAGTCTATCCATTGCAGTATGGCGAGGATTTCCCCATCGTTGTGACAGTCGAAGAATTCAAGAGGGTCAATCCCGAAATGTTCAAGGAGACGGCCATGCGACCGAAGACGTGGGGTCGTCATAGCCTCTATCCGCTTCCATCGAACAAAGTCCTGTGCTGTCTGCGCCATGGGCAAAATCTCCTTGCCACGATGACCCCGAACAAGCCACGAAGCGCAGGAGGGACGCTCTCACCGCGCTTCTCGTGCCAGCGCTGCAAACCGCAGCACAGTATCGGCATGGAGGATGTGTACAAGGCAGTGGCGATCAAATTGAAGGATGTGAAGCTCACGGAGCGCGAACACAAAATCCTTGTCGTCACCGAGTGGCATGAATTCAAGAAAGACCGCGAGGCATTCGATGAAGCCCTGCGGCATATCGCCGCGCTCAAAGGCACGAACAAGACCGAGATCGGCAAATGTGAGGAACGACTGAACGTGATGAAGTACGCGGACAAGAAGGCTCCGCAGAAGGACATTGCCATCGAAGAGCGGAAGCTCGAAAGATTGGAGGAGGAACGCGTATCGCTGCTTGAAAGGGAGAAGAAAGTCGGCGATGACGGGATGCAGCGCTACAACGATCTCGACGCCTTTCTCGAACTCGCAAAGAATGGCTCACGCTACTGGACAAAGGCACTCGACGACAAAAAGCGTATTCTCGCCGATATGATCGTCTCGAACGTGATGGTGGATGGTGACAAAGTGGCTTCTGTTACGCTAACTCCTCAGTTCGAGGAGTGGGCAAAACGGGGTAAAAACCTTGATGGTCGGGGCAGCGGGACTCGAACTCGCGGCCTCCTGCTCCCAAAGCAGGCGCTCTAGCCAACTGAGCTATGCCCCGACAGATACAAAGATCATTTTCTTCTGAATGGCAAGCGAAGCTTTGCCACAGACCTTTTTCATTATACCGTATCTTTGTGCATCTCCTACAATCAGCAATGAGGGGAATCGAAGTCATCGATTCCATCGATCACCACATCCACGGCATAGTCACGGGAACCATCATTGATCCTGATCGAGCAAAAATTATTGCATTCATCATTGGACGATTCGGCTTTCCCGAGCCCCATGCCTTGATGACACAGGACATTGAATCATGGGGAAACAGGATACATATACGAGATGTCGATGTCCTTGGGGAGCTTTCGGACTTTGTACGACTGAATCAGTACCGAAACGATGACCGATCATTTATTGGTCAGGAAATCCGCACAAAGAGTGGCCAGCGTATCGGTCGATGCGCCGATGTGCAGTTTCGTACGGATACATTTGATCTGGAGTGGATATTTCCACGACGATTCTTCCGAAAAGCCCTTCCACTCCCCATTAGCGAAATCGTGGAAGTAACTCCGGAGGCAATCATCATCAAAGATCAAGGAGTAAAGAAAGAGGTAATACCCGCAGAGGAATCGGCCGAAAATTCCATCACTGATCCCGTTATCACTCCGGCGGCAGGCATGCGAGGAGACACCATGAGCGATAAAACGCTATAGTGCAGATGTATGGCAAGGCAGTACATCACCACCGCTATCGATTTTCCAAATGCATCCCCACATATGGGACATGTCATGGAAAAGGTGCTCGCGGATGTCTGCGCCCGATGGTTTCGGCTCCGGGGTGATGAGACACGGTTTCAGATCGGGACGGATGATCATGGAATAAAAATGCAGCGTACGGCCGAGAAGCTTGGACTGCATCCAAAAGATCTCGTGATGCAAAATGCTCCGAAATTCCAGAAGCTTTTCGATCAACTCCAGATCTCGTACGACGCCTTTATGTCTACATCGATTACTCCGGGGCATTACGAAACCGTCCAAGCAATGTGGAAGCGATTGCAGGAGGGCGGTCACTTAGAAAAGCGGGCATATACGGGGCTCTACTGCAGCGGATGTGAAAAATTTATGACTAAACGCGATCTCGTGGAGGGAAAATGTCCGAATCACCAAACCGTTCCCGAAGAAATAACGGAGGAAAACTGGTTCTTCTCTCTCCATGAATACGAAAGTGCGCTGAAAGCACTCCTTGATATGAAAAGCGGCACCTATCGCATCGTGCCGGAGTATCGAGCGCAAGAGGTTTTCTCCATACTCGAAGCAGGTCTGGAAGATGTGTCGTTTTCTCGATCCAAAGACACGTTGTACTGGGGAGTGCCTGTCCCGGGGGATCCAAGCCAGGTAATGTATGTTTGGTGCGACAACCTGACAAGCTACATATCAACTCTTGGATACCTTACTCCGCAGGAAGATCGCGCATGGTGGGACTCGGCGGAAGTGACTCATGTCATAGGAAAAGATATTTCGCGCTTCCACGCGCTCAACTGGCCGGCCATGCTTCTTGCGGCTCACATCAAAACGCCGAATCGTTTGCTCATTCATGGTTTTTTGACAAGTGATGGGGCAAAGATGAGTAAATCAGTCGGCAATGTCGTTGTACCATCGGATGTTATCGACAAATATGGCATTGACCCTCTGCGGTTCTACCTCTCACACGAAATCCCCGTAGGACGCGATGGAGATTTTTCCTGGGAACGAATGCAGAAATTATACGATTCGAAACTTAGGAACGATATTGGCAATCTTTTGAACAGGGTCTTGATTCTCCTCCAAAAGGAAGGAGGCAATATTGTGAGTCCTGGGAATCCGGATTTTCTTACCTCTCATCAAGAGGAATATGTCAAAGCCATGAATGAATTTGATTTTTCACGAGGACTCCAAATAGCAATTACCATTGCCGTCGATTGCAACCGATATATTGATGAACAGAAACCATGGGGCATGGCAGGAGAGAAGAAAATGATAGTACTTTCCTCGATTGCGGAAGCTTTAAGACACTTATCACTTGCTCTCCTCCCTTTTATTCCGGAAACCGCTCAAAAAATCAGTCATCAACTCGGTATACCCTACGCCAATGAAATGCTCCGAAAGGATTTTATAATCGGCCGCAGGAAGGAATGGGGGGGCGAAACGGATTGGAAGAGGATCGGCAATCCAGAGATTCTCTTCCCACCTATTGAATAGGGCAGTGAAGTAGACTATACTAGGGATGTCTCGCAACGCTCATCGAACGCAGAAGGGTGAAGATACATCGGAAGCCCGGAGCAGGAAGGTGTGGCGGAGGAGAGACAACATCGTATTTTTTCACCCCTACTTTTATGTTTGATCCCATGGCGGATTTAACGGGTTCACCCTCGCAGGATGATCCCACCTCGGTCTCGATGTCGGATGACGTTCGATCTCAACCACGCGCCGAAGGCGCTGTCGGAGGGCGAGGCGGTGATGGATTTGGCAAGGAAATCCATTCCATAACAATTCGCGCCAAGCAGAGGACATTTTATATCGACTTGAAAGAGTCTTCGAACGGCAAATTCTTTAAAATGTCAGAGAAGTCGCGTGGTGGCAGAAAGACCACCATCATGTTCGACGCGGAAGATCTTGGACAGATTGTTGATGCACTGATCGAAATGAAAACGAAGCTCTAGATAAGGAATAAAGGGAACAAAAAGAACGAAAAGAATCAAAAGAAAACGAAGGAATAAACCCCTTCGTTTTTTTATTTCATTTGGCTCCTTCTCCTTATGTTCCTTTTATTCCTTTCGTTCAATCATCGCTCTCGCCTCTCCAATCCCTGTAGTCCTGCACAAAAATACTCAGGATCGTGGCAACGGGGACTGCAAGCAGTACACCAAGAATCGGATGAATCGTTTCCGGGAAGCTGACGCCAACAAGCATGGCGAAGATAATGGCAATCGGAGAAAGTCCGACAGCGCGATACATGATGAGTGGAACGAGGAGGTTATTTTCGCACCACTGAATGCCGTAGTACACGACCATGATGAGGAGTGCGGTCAACGGACCGAATTGCGCCAAACCGATGAAGACCGATGGAACAGCGGCAATAATGGGCCCCACCACCGGTATGAATTCGCAAAAGAATGCAAGAACTGCGAGCGTGAGTGCAAACTCGTGCATGTCGAGAATCCATAACGCAACAAAAACGAGAAGGGCGATTGAAAATGAGAGGAAAATTTGCCCGCGAATCCACTGCGCCAATTTCGCATGAATTGCTTCCGTCTTCGAATCCGCATAGCGGCGGAAACGATAGGGAAGAAGCACTCTCCCCCAGCGAAGAATCCCCTCCTTTTGCAGTTGGAAGAAGAAGCAAAGAACGAGCACCAAAATAAACTTCACGACAAATTGAATTACCGAACCCGCAAGGCCGACGACGAAAATAATCGATCCCTGCGCCGCATCCGAAAACTGCTGTCCGAATTGCTGCATGCTCTGCAAAATTCCGCCCGTGTAAAAATCAGCAAGGAGCCTGCGAAGAACGCTATTGAGCGATATATTCATCTGTTCGCTCGCAAAGGGAATACGGAACGTCGGATCTGCAAGGAACTCATCGATGCTCACGCCGATGCTATTCGCCATAAGTCGAATTTGATCCGCAATAATCGGAATGAGGGAAACGAGCAGGAAGAAGAGCAGGGTGAGCACGACAAGGTACACGAGCATCACGCAAAAACCACGCGGCATTCCAAAACTCTCCAAATAGCTCACTCCGGGATCAATCACCACCGCAAGAAACATCGCAAAAAAGAGGAGGAAGAGTTTATCGCGAAGGTGGTAGCCAAGGTACACGGCAAACACCACGCAGAGAATGGCAAATGTTGCCTTCACAACGCTTCCTATCGAAAGATGAATCATGAAAGAATCAAGTGAAGCAGCTTCATGATCGTGGTTGCGGGAATATTTTTGCCCGGACTGCTTCGAGCTCTTTATGCGAGATTTTGCATCGGCCAAAAACTTCTGAGCCTTCTCTCCAAAGAGTCTCATGCTCGTGAATGATGATTGTTTGCGAGGGGTCATATCCCTATGTTAGTAGCTCAAGGATGGTATCCACAAGCAGGTACGAGAAAATGATGATGGCAAAACCAACGACTCTACCGATAATCTCCTTTTTCCCTGCCTCCGTGCCGGATCCAGAGATTGCTCCAAACATGTACTTGTATCCCGCCATCATTATGCCAAACATGAAAAATCCACCTGCCATACCGATGAGAAACTTAATGAGGTAACCGATGTAGAGCGGGATGCAGTCAAAATGAATCTGTCCAGTGACGAAGTTGCAGGAGCCAAGAGTGCCGCTCTCTGGGATAAGCGAAATCGGTGCCTGTGCGGAAGCGGTTCCTGCAACGATAAGACCGATAAGAAAGAGTGTGAGTTTCTGCATTTCTTATCATTATACCATATAATAACGCCATGTTCACTTGGAAAGACGCTGGCAGGCCGATTGTGGCTCTAGCTCCTATGGCAGGGGTTACCGATGCATCGTATCGGCAGTTCATTAAGTCCATTTGCCCGGAAGCGATTGTTTACACCGAATTTTTGAGCACGGATGCCATTCACCATGGAGCTGAAAAGACCATGCAGATGCTTGAGTTTGATCCAACAATTGAGCGACCGTTTGTTGTACAAATCTTTGGAAACAATGAGGAGCACTTCATCACGACATGCAAAATTATCGAGCAAATGGGTGCAGACGGAATCGACATTAACATGGGGTGCCCTGCAGCTCGCGTTGTTTCCTCGTGCCACGGTTCTGCACTCATCCGGCGTCCGGAGCTCGCCGCAAAGCTTGTCTCTGCCGCCGTAAAAGCTGTTTCGATTCCCGTGAGCGTTAAAACAAGGCTTGGATGGGAAAATTCAGAATCCCTCATCCCCTTCTGTAAAGCACTGGAGCAAGCAGGAGCCGCGTGCCTTGCGATCCATGGACGAACGTACAAGCAAAAATTCTCGGGTGATGCAGATTGGAATCCAATATATGAACTAAAAAATTCCGCTTTGATTCCCGTGCTTGGAAACGGCGATATTCGTTCTGCCGATGATGCCGTACGACTCGTAGGAAACTTGGATGGCGTGATGGTCGGACGAGGAACAATGGGGAATCCATGGATACTCAAAGAGATTTATAGCGCCCTCCGTACGGGAAGCACTGCCTCTGCTCCGGCGTCGCTCATGGAAAAGGTTCCTTTCATTCTTATGCACTGCGAGCTTTCGGTAAAGTACAAAGGCGAAAGAAGAGGGATCCTAGAAATGCGAAAGCACCTTGCAGGGTATGTAAAAGGATTCGATGGGGCGAAAGAAGTTCGAAAGAACTTGATGGGAGCGGAATCACTTAAAGACGTACAACGAATACTGGCTGTCGCAGCCTAAATATCCGATACGCTTTACAGATTACAGCCCAAGCTGCTTTCGAATGGCATCTGCCTGAGCCTGTTCATCCTGCCGCGCACCCTGTTGCACCATCATAGACTGGAGGTCCTTCCACTCTTCACTGTGCTTTTGTTCCAGCTTTTGGAGTTGGAGAAGATGTTTGGGGCTGAGCTCGGAAAACTTTTTTTTCTCTTCCTGCAAAATTTTGAAAAGCTCATCGATTTGGAATTGGCTCAGTTTTGGTATTGCTTGAATAATGCGCCACTTCTCATCACGCATAAGAGAAATAGACCCCGCAAGGAGCTTAAGAAATACTTGTTCATCAAACGCCGTTTCCGGATGTTGAGGAGGAACAACGTGATCAGTTGTCAGATAAAAAGCAATTGAACCAAAACGGTAATCACTGACAACACCAAGAATACGAACATCCTCATCATCGTAACCAAGAGCCTTAAGAGCCGTTTTTTCCTCATCAGTTCCTGCCCGTGTTCCTACAGGAGGAGGAGCGATACCGGAATCCGGCGGAGGTGGCGGCAACTGCCCTCCCTGTCCAGACTGATCACCCATTCCGGGTGGAGGAGGGGGCGGAGCTGGTGGAGCCGCAAACACTTGTGCAGGATCAAGACCACCCGAAGGGATGGGGTCCCCAGGTCGAGGAGGCGGCGGCGGGTTAGCACCAGTCTGTCCCTGTGTCTGCTGATCATCTGCCATAAATCCAGCGCATTCTACCACTGGCTTTACCGAAAACAAGCTCTCATCGCCTTTTGTTGACCTCCTCATGGAGACCCTCTACTGAGTGAGGAGCGAGAGCGCTATGCCAGCCGCAACTGCCACATTCAATGATTCCTTCTTCCCTTGCATTGGAATCTCGACAATGGCATCACTTTTAATGAGGAGATCATCACGTACTCCCGCTATTTCGTTCCCAAGGATAAGGCAAAGCGGAAAAGTCGGTTTGAATTCATAGATCGAGGAACTTTGATCTGTCTGTTCGAGGCTCACGATCACATATCCATTCTTTTTTAAATCCTCAACAATGTTCATCGGCTCATCCACATGCTCCCACGGGACAAATTCTTCCGCTCCAAGTGCGGTCTTCGTAATCTCCTTTCGTGGTGGGCGACCCGTGTAGCCCGTGAGGTAAAGCTTCGTCACACCGAATCCATCGCAGGTTCGGAAGAGCGACCCCACGTTCCAGAGAGAACGAATGTTGTGGGCAATAACACAAAGGTGTTTATGTTCCTTGATCATACAGTGAAGCGTTCGAGGGTGCTCGCATGGGGATTCGCAAAAATCTCTTTGAGTGGAAGCGGAAGCTCTCCTGTAACACCGGTGCACGAATAGCAAACTCCTGTCTCTCCCCCTCCAACCGCAATCGATCCAACATCAGGCTCATCACGGCGAAGGTAGGTGGCATGCTGTAAAGGGCTTGGAACAGGCTCAAATATCCTTTTTTCCGCATTCCATTTTCTCCATGTGCCATTCTCACGGACATATGCGATTTCTTTATTTGGATTGAACATCGATATCGTTGTAAGGATCTTTTCCGCGGCAATACCCATTGGAGCCATGTAGCGAAACTGCTTTAAACGGAGAGCAGGAGCAACCCTCTTTCCCGCTTGCTCCACCGTTCGTTCCTCGTTATTCACGATAATCGTATCAATGAAAATTTCGAGTGATTTCATCGAGCGCACAGAAAGATGATTGTTTTCGGCCGAGACGTTCTGTCGGCCCGTCTCTACAAACTGATGATCATGTTTCCTTTCTATCCATTTCCTCATGGAAATAAAATATGGATCTCCGTTCACGGTTCTCTCCGGATGAGGCATGAGTGCAACGACATTTCCTGCAGGATTACAGATCCCCGCGATAGCCTTCGTCGAGCCATTGAGTGTCACGGATGGGTCATCCGATACCACTCCATGTTCATCGCAGTACCGGAAGGCAATTTGGTCATTCGCCTCAAGCTCGGAAAAAAGATCAGGATCTTTGGTGATGAATCTTCCCTCGCCATGCGCCATGGGAATATGCATAGCCCCTTCCCAATCGGACGCTGCACATCGATCTTTTTTACAGGATGGCGTCACCCACACCCATTCGTTCAAAAATCCGGGTGAACGCCACTCACCGTTCTTTTGAGTCGCATTCCGAGCCATGCACATTCGTAAACCCGTACCAAGTGGAATAAGCTCACTCTCCACAAGCACTTGGCAGCCATTGCAGTTCCCTGCAATCACCTTTCCCATAGCAGCTTCTTCGTGGAGGAATTGGAACAGTGAATCGCGTCCTGCAACCATGCCGGCTCTGCCTCGATCCTCGTACGCAAATCCTGCACCGATGAAGTAGGCATTGACATTCCGAAGTTTCTCTCGATCATCATTCCATCGAAATACAAACGCATCGAACCCGCATCGCCACATCGTCCTCAAATTTTCCGTATCGCCGTTCGTGCCCGGGAACGAGATGATGGCAATGCGAGGCTTCTCCATGACTTGCAGCATACCAGAGGGCACCCTATGGAAGCATTATCGGATGCCAAACTCCGCCCGCACAACTGCGGTCACTTTCTTCTCCTCCGCCGACGTATCGTACATGCCGTAATCTGCAACCTCCACGGAGTTTCTAGCAGTCACCTGCAGCACACCCATGCTGGCAGAACGAAGATTGCCGATGCTCCCGCCGCCGCTCTCCACCATTTTCTGCGCGCGCGCCTTTGCATCCGCCATGGCATCCGCAAGGATCTGCTGTTTGAGCTCCGAGAGTTTACTGTAGAAATATTCTACAGAAACCGTAGAGGCAAGAGCCCCACGATCAAGAAGTACCCCTGCACCCTCCGCAGCCGCTCGCACCTTTGCGGTATCGGATGATTCGATTTTTACAAACCTCCGGAGCGTATAGCCGGATGCCCGTCCTCCTTGGTTGTAATCGTACATGGTATCCATCGCAACTGGCTCAACCGTAACCCATGCATCCTCGATCCCCTTCTCTTTAAGGTACGTCTGCACAGCGGCGAGATCATTCGTCATAGCGCGATTACCCTCTGCAAGTCCGCTCAAATCCACGGAACGGGTGATTTGAATTGTCCATTTGGCAACATCCGACGTGATTTCCCTCTCCGCGGAGCCTGTGACACTAATTGCATCGGAAAGTGCCTTCACCTCGTAAAAACCATACATCACGATGGATCCAGTGACGATAATCGCTGCTCCAAGAATTGCAGCAGCAGAAGTGAATGGTGAGCGCTCCATAGTGGTTGATCGAGGAAAAGTAATCACACTCTATCGTGACTTCCTGTACGATACAAACCGTCGATTTTGATCATAACTTAACATCACCGAGCCGATGTGGCGGAATTGGTAGACGCGCACGCTTCAGGAGCGTGTAGGAGCAATCCTGTGAGAGTTCGAGTCTCTCCATCGGCACCACAATCCAAAAACCCTACTGATACAGCGTCACTGTGAGGAGCGATACCATCATCATGAGTTTGATGAGGATATTGAGCGATGGACCGGAGGTATCTTTAAACGGATCACCGACCGTATCGCCAACAACCGCAGCCTTGTGGGCATCGGACTTTTTCCCGCCGAGATGACCTGCTTCGATGTACTTCTTCGCGTTATCCCATGCACCGCCAGAGTTAGACATCGAAAGTCCAAGGAGCATAGAGACAACAAGACATCCGACAAGAAGGCCTCCTACTGCCTCTCGGCCGAGGAGGAAACCAACGATAATGGGAGAACCAACGGCAAGGATACCCGGACCGATCATTTCGAAAATGGCAGCATGCGTTGCAATCGCAACACACCGCTTAGAATCTGCCTCCGCTTTCCCCTCCATGAGTCCCGGGATTTCTCGGAATTGTCGACGCACTTCTTCGATGATGGTCATTGCGGCACGGCCGACCGCACGCATCGTGAGTGCCGAGAAGAGAAATGGGACGGTACCTCCGATCAAAATTCCCGTGATCGAGGAAACACTTGTTGCATCAATAGATTGAAGACCTGCCTTCTGTTTGAATGCACTGAGGAGCGCAAGACACATAAATCCTGCCATGCCGATTGCAAATCCTTTACCGATTGCGGCTGTTGTATTTCCAGCAGAATCAAGTGCATCCGTATTATCGCGGACATTGTCTGGCATACCTGCCATCTCCGCTATGCCGCCCGCATTATCCGAAATCGGTCCAAAGACATCGATTGCAAGAATCGTTGCGAGTGTGGAAAGCATTCCAACGCTTCCTATCGCGACTCCATACATGCCCGCTTGTTCAAAAGCGAACCCCATAGCCATGACTATCGTTATGATGGGGAAGAGAGTGGAAAGGTAGCCAAGCGATAAGCCTTCGATAATCACCGTCGCAGGACCTGTCTTTGCGGCATTCACAAGTTGCTGCACCGGTCGGAAGCGATGGGAAGTACAGTACTCTGTCAGCGACCCAATAATCATTCCTGCAACAAGTCCCGCAGTAACAGAAAGGAAAACGGGGAGAATATTTTCGGCGGGGATGAGGAATCTTCCAAACACGTACGTGCAAGCAAGCATAACGAGCGAAGCGACAAGTACCGCAGTCTTCAACGCCTTCTGTACGCCCTCCTTTGTCGTCGCATGAACACAGAAAAGTGCTACGAAGCTCCCAATAAGTCCGGCAAGTGAAACGAAGAGAGGAAAAATAAGCGCAGCATTAAATTCTGCATTCCACGAAACCGTAAGCCCCATGAGCATCGAAGCCAGTATTGCTCCGATGTAGCTTTCGAAGAGATCCGCACCCATACCGGCAACATCACCGACGTTATCACCGACGTTATCGGCAATCACGGCGGGGTTTCTGGGATCATCCTCCGGAATTCCGGATTCGATTTTACCGACGAGATCGGCACCGACATCAGCAGCCTTTGTGTAAATTCCACCACCAACGCGCGCAAAAAGAGCGACAACCGATCCGCCAAACGTAAAGCCAGTCAGCGCTTCGAGTGTAAGAACAGAATCGAGACCAAATCGCGTCAGTACAATATAACCAATGCAGAACCCAAGAAGCGCAAGACCAACAACCGAAAAACCCATGGTTGCTCCTCCAATATATGAAATTCGCAATGCTGCTGCTATGCCGGAAGATGCAGCATGTGCCGTGCGAACGTTTGCCCTTGTTGCAGTGTACATGCCCAAAAACCCCGCAAGCGCCGAACAAAATGCTCCAAGGAGAAAACTTGCGGAGGTCGCAGGAATTGTAAAAAGCGGTCGGTCGATGAATATGTAAAGGAGAACGGTAATGATGATGACAAACGGAGTAATCACACGGTACTCGGTGCCGAGGAAAGCGAGTGCTCCCTCTCGAATTTTGGCAGAAATGCCCTGCATCTTCTCCGACCCTGCATTACTCGAGAGAACTATGCGCGTGCAAACTCCTCCAATAATGAGCGATGCAATTCCTCCTATAACAGTGAGGAGAAGTGCGCCTTGGAGCTGGACCCCTGAACCGAGAAGTGAGAGAAAGTCTTGCATAGATGCGTGGGAAAATGACGCGATCATCCGCGGTTTGTAGCAGTCTATCCTTCAATAGTCTTTTGACAAGATCAAGCGCCCTTTTTCGCCGGGTGTACCCCACGCAGTCTGCGGATGAGATTTTCTTCCTGTAGTTCCTCCCTCACCTCTTTTACTTCATGAGCGAGGAAGAACGTCAGCACGGTCCGTAAAACAATGAGCGTCGCCAATTTCCCCAGATCCTCCCACGATGGCTTTGCAATGCTTTCGACAATATCCTTCGCAACCAGAAACTCGAGTCCAAGCACAAGATAATGTCCCAGTTCTATTCGAATATCGGCTATGAGAATATTCCTTCGGACACACTTCATGAGAAAGAGACATAGTCCGCGGAAAACTCCAACCAAAATTACGACGACACCCACGGAACCAATCACGATGCCAATAGACCGTGTCACCATTTGGAATCCTTCAATGGAAGTTTGAATATCTATATTCATCTCCTCATTCTACCATATTTCACGTCTCTGCGGTAGAATCATCCCATGCGCATCCGCCACATTGAACGATTCTGCGAGCGCGCAATCCTTATTTTTCTCGCATGTGCGATCCTCTGGAAAGGAGGCAAAACACTGGAAAGTACATGGCTCCTGCTCGGCATTGGATCGCTTTGTGCCGCTTCGGTATTCCTTGGACGCCTAGTTTCGAAAGAGAGACAAACTCGCCTTTCACCTCTTATTGCTGCTCTGCTCATGCTCCTCGTATGGACAGCGACCAGCCTCCTCACTTCTTCCACTCAGAATTACGGGCTCGACGAACTATTGCAGATGGGCGGACTCATATTTGTATTTCTTTGGATTATTCTTCGCGAGGATTCAATTCAGAATGCCGCTGCTCGCTACAGAATACTTCGCTATAGGTTCGAGGAGCAATTTTTTCTCCTCCTCACATTCATTGCAGTACTATCTTGCGGCATCGGCGTGCTTGTCTATGCATTGCAGCCTGTAAACCGTTTCGTCGGCACTTTTTTTGATCCTCGCTTCCATACCGATTATTGGCCCAATGCGTTTGCAGAATTTCTTCTCCTTGCGTGGCCAATCACACTCCTTGTAACCGGAAATGCATTGCAACGAGGGACTTTGCCACTCCTTCGCTACGGTTTAAAAATATTTCTTCTTCGGTTCATGCCGATCGGTCTTGTCGTTGGATGCCTCCTCCTCAGTTACTCGCGCGGAGCAATCATTGCGTTCTTGGGCCAAATTGCCCTCCTCACCCTCCTCCTCCTCGTACGAAAGGCGGCAGGCTCGACCATTGTGCAACCACTGCGCCGCATTGCGGCGGCTCTCATCATCGGCTTTGTCGTTTTCGTCGGAACAAATGAATTGCGATCGTTTCTCTACCCTGTCCAACCGGCCCTCGAGAAGGCGCTTTTTCAATCAGCCGAAGGACGTTCATCGGTCGATGAACGTGCGCTCTTTTGGAAACAGGCTGCACTCCTCACGATACAGAAGCCGATCTTCGGATGGGGGCCTTATAGCTTTCGATTTGTACAGCCGCGATTTCAGCAGCATGTGCTTGCAACGTCCGATCACCCACACAATGTTTTTCTAAAGTATTCCTCCGAGCGCGGTCTCCCGGCGGCCATACTCCTCTTTTCGATTTTTGGAGTAGTGCTGTTTGCCGGATACGATCTTTCCCGCTCCGGGAAACGCTTTCCTGATTCGAGCGATCCTGTGAGATTGGGTTATGCACTAATCACAACAAGCATTGCTGGCGTACTCATGCACAACCTCATTGATTACAATTTGCAATTTGTGGGAATTGCAATGCCGCTATGGATTCTCATGGCGTTTCTCATAAAACAAAATCCACTAGAATTTCTCCCCGATGTGCGCCGTTACCGTCTTTTCGCTCCGAAGAAAATTCGATCAGCTATTTTGATTTCTGCCATCATTCTCCTCTTCGTCAGTATTCGCGAGGGATGGTACCTCGTCACATCATCAGCTGGACGGCACGCGGAAGCGGCGAATGAGCCAGATGCCGCATTGAATTGGTATGCACGATCTTCCGGCGAATGGTTTACACGAGATCTCGAGCTCAGCAGAACCCACCTCCTCTTGAATCAGGGAAATATCGACGAAGCTAAAAACAGCATCGAGTCCTCTTTGATCCGCAATGCCGAAGATGCAAGGGCATGGGCGCTCAAAGCGGAAATCGCATTACTGGAGGATGATTTTGATTCCGCAGTCTCGTGGTACGAGAAGGCATTTATTCTCAATGGATGGAATGATATGAGTATCAGTCGAGGACTCCTCGAATCCCTTTTTGCCGCAACATACGAGCAGCCGACTTCGGACGCCGCTGCAGACAGTCTTCGCCTGATAAAACGACCGGAAATTTCGATGATTGCACCCGGAATTGAACAGAGAGCACGAGAATTTGTAGATGCGATCAGCCGTAATGTGCACTTCATCGCACTCTCGCCAAATCCTGAAGAAACGGTAAAAGTTCTCATTATGCTTTCCGTCATGTATCCCGAGAAGGCGGAAGAATTCCGTATTCTTGCAAGGAGTATCGATGTAAAAGCAAGAGACGAGAGAGCAAAGACAAGCGCAAGACCGCCGGGCTTACTGTGGTAATGCAACATTTTTCTGCATGATCAATAAATAGTCTTTCGACTATACGCGTAGGATAAAAATCCTGGTGAGAATCTGCCGGGAACATCGTTGGCTCATCTTTCCGATTATTTCGCTCCTCACCGTAGGTTGCGGCAAGTTTACCGTTGCAAATATTTTGGATGGATCTCAATCCGAGCCACACGGACGACTCCTCTGGAGTGCAACTGCAAAACTTTTACCACAAGGCGAATTGTCGGGTGGCGGATTTTTAGAAATGAATGTATACGACGATGGCACTGCACTCCCGAGTGTGAGAATCAACTTGCCGCCTCCCTACAATATTCACTATGAGGCGTGGCTGACAAATGATGGCCGGACTGCATTCAATAACCTAGGACCGCTCGTCGAAAAATCACAGGGAACTTATTACTTGAGGCCAACGACGATTATTGTTGATGATACTTTTATTCCGTACACGGCTGTTCTCATCTCTGGAGAGCCAATGGGGAAATCTGCGGGAAAGCCAACGAATCCGCTCCTCGTTGGAATCCTTAAAATCACGGCAATAAACCAGTAGAAATTTTTCACCCGCCGTACAATGTCCGCATGAAGATCCTTGTTGCCATGTCCGGCGGTGTGGATTCGAGCGTCGTTGCTCACCTGCTTGCACGCGATGGCCACGAACTGATTGGGGTGCAATTTCACCTTTGGAGCGATCCATTGGCGCCGCCGCTTGCCCAGCTCCTTCCCTCCAAATGCTGCAATGCACAAACCGTCGCTCGTGCAAAAAAAGTAGCGGACGATCTTGGAATTCCACTCCAGAGAATTGATCTTTCAGATGAATTTAAGGCAGCGGTCGTTGATCCATTTCTCGAGTCGTACAAAAATGGACTTACTCCAAACCCCTGCATTGGCTGCAATCGATCTATTAAATTCGGCAAACTACTTTCACTTGCCGAGGAACTTGGTTGCGATGCGCTCGCAACCGGACACTATGCACGGATAGCATTCGATGAAAGTGCTGCTCGGTTTCTCCTGCTCGAGGCGGTTGATGCAACAAAAGATCAGAGCTATTACCTTTATGGACTTTCGCAAGAGCAGCTGTCCCGCATTCTTTTTCCACTCGGTTCTATGGAGAAAACCGACGTGTTCAAACTCGCAGCCGAGTTCCATGTGCCGCTGCCGGAGTATTACAGCGAGAGCCAAGATCTCTGCTTTTTTCCGGAAAAGGAGCCGCATGATTTTCTTGATCGCTACATCGATCCAAATCCCGGCGACATCGTTGATGCAACTGGCAAAAAGCACGGAACGCATCGAGGGATTCACCATTTCACCGAAGGGCAGAGAAAAGGGTTGAATATCGGAGGCCTTAAAATCCCGCTCCATGTCGTTCGTAAAGATATATCTGCAAATCGGATCATTGTTGGAAGCAAAGAGGAATCGATGCGAAGCGCGTGTAGCGCCTCTGATCTTCGATGGGTTTCGTGGGTACCTTCGCAGGGAACCGAACATACGTTCGATGCGAGAATTCATTCTCTTGGTAATCGCGTACGGGGACAGATGGTGCACGACGGAACAACGCTTCGGTTCCAATTTGAGCGACCTCTCCTTGGCGTTTCCCCAGGCCAATCACTCGTCCTCTATCGCAGCGAAGAAATTGTGGGTGGCGGCGTTATTGCCGTATAAATCTTGATCCTGCAGTATTATACTATTCAACTGAATAGTATAATATTATGAGCGCTCTCCATTCAGTGATTTCACGGCATTTTCCACCTCATGTTTCGATCCAATGATAATTTGCGTTCTTTGATCGAGCGAGGTGATCTTTTGATCAAGAAGACTTGCAGCGCCATCAGATGAGGCACCGCCTGCCTCTTCCATAAGGAATGCAAAAGGTCCGCATTCGTAGAGGAGCCGCAGCTTCCCCTGCGGAAACTTTCCGCCACCAAGATTCACAAAAATACCGTTCCCCTTCGCAAAAATATGGTGAATATCCGGCACCATTCCACCGCTGTAGCGAAGAGTCATCTTTCGTGCGATCCATTGATCAAGCAGCATCTTATACGCTCCGTTTTCCGATGCGGCAGCAATATTGCCGGGTGCGTATACCTTCGCATCATCCCCCACTCCTAGATATTCCCGATCAAGCACAAATTCTCCAATGGAATTTAATACAAACTGATGAACCCCATTGCCGCCGCCAAGCGAGTAGATGAGCACTGTCTTAGGACCATAGATGATGTAGAGGGCGGCAATCTGTTCCCGCGGAGATCTCCCGACAACGTCACCCTTAGGATAAACGCCCACAATTGTACCAATGGCAAAATCGGTATCGACAAGTGAAGAACCATCGAGCGGGTCGAATACCACCGTGTAGTGACCATTTTCATGCAACATCACAAGTTCTGGCTTTTCTTCTGAAGCATAACTGTGAACAAGTGCGCTCTCTGTAAGCTGCTTCTCTATAATCATATTACTGAGAATATCAACCTGCAGCTGATCCTCTCCAAACTGGTTTTGCGAGCCTGCGAACCCAGCAGATCCTTGCCAAACTTCTCGGACGATATACTTAGAAGCACGTGCAACCTCATTTATGACATGGCGAAGGTGATCCGGAGCACCGGCAACGCGTAAATGATAGTCGAGAGAAATGATGGAGTGGGATGCGTCCTTCATGACTACATCATAGCATCTTCCCAAGCACCGAAACGAGTTCCGTCACCCTCATCGAATACCCCCATTCGTTATCGTACCAAGCGAGAATCTGCACCAAGGTGCCATCAATGACATTTGTAGAATCAAGATCCACCGTGCTCGAATGCGGGTCTGAAATATAATCAGATGAGACAAGCAAGCCTTCCTCGACTCCGAGGATTCCTTCGAGTTCGCCTTCCGCCGCCGCTCGTAATGTTGAATTCACTTCTTCAATCGTCACCGGCGCATTGAGCTCAAGAACAAGATAGGAGGCAGAGACATCCGGCACTGGAATGCGAAGCGCCATTCCATCCATTTTTCCTTGAAGGTGAGGAAACACCTTCCCCACCGCTTTCGCCGCTCCAGTTGTCGAGGGAATGATATTGAGTGCCGCAGCTCTCGCAATGCGGAGCTTGGAGCTATCTGTAGAGTTATCAAGGAGATTTTGAGAAGTAGTGTAGGAATGAGTCGTACACATAAGTCCCCTCCTAATCCCCTTCCACTGATCGAGCACCTTCACAACCGGAGCAATGCAGTTTGTCGTACAGGAGGCGGCGCTGAGGATTGGAAGCGATGACGGAATGATTGCATCATTAACTCCGCGAACAATCATCGCCACATCATCCTTTGGCGGAGCGGTGATGAGGACCGCTTTCGCACCAGCAGCAAGATGTGGTTCGCATTTCTCGCGGCTGCGAAATTTACCTGAGGATTCGACGACCACATCAATCTTCAATTCTTTCCATGGGCATTTGCTTGGATCGCGCTCTTTAATCACTCGTACCAAAGAGCCGTTCACACGCATGTTTTCGTCATCCACCGAAACCTCTTGATCGAACCTCCCATGAAGCGTGTCGTATTTGAGGAGGTACGCGCGCATAGCGGCATCACTTGACGCATTGATGGCAACGACCTCGACTTCTTTGGAAAATCTCTCTACAAGCTGGCGATGCACCACTCGACCGATCCTCCCGTAGCCGTTGATGGCGACTTTGATCATTCTGGGGAGAGTATCGACTATGATTCGCGACTGATCAAGATCATTAACCGATCAACCCGATAATGACCCCTAAGAACGCACAGAAAGCTCCTGCAATCCAAAGGCGCATTGTCACCTTGCTCTCACCCCACTCGAGTGCCTCAAAGTGATGATGGATGGGTGCGGCGAGAAAAATCTTTTTGCCGCGAAACTTCTTACTGGTGAGCTGAATGATGACAGAGAGCATTTCGAGGACGAAAACAGCACCGATGAGAGGAAGGACAAGTACCTGATCGAGCATCATCGCAATTATTGCCAGTATTCCCCCAAGTGGAAGTGATCCGGTATCACCCATAAAAAAAAGTGCCGGCGGCACGTTATTCCAAAGAAATGCGGCAATGGCCCCCACAACCACGGCGCAAAATCCCGCAAGGATAAAGAGTCCTTGAATCCACGCCAGCACCCCAAATGAGAGAAATGCAATAACGAGGAGTCCGCCAGCAAGCCCATCCAAACCATCGGTCACATTCACGGCATTCGCAGTTCCGATCAGCACAAACATGAAGAACGGGATATACCAAAACCCGAGTGTCGCTTCGCCCACGAATGGAATATGAACAGTGTCGTAGCCAAGCTTAAAATGAAACCAAAAACCTGCAAGAAGACTGACAAAGAGAAGAAACGCGATCTTCGGAAGCACATCCAATCCCCCTTTCTTTTTCCCCCACCCAACGACGTTCCAATAATCATCGACTGCTCCAAGCGCTCCCAGCATCACGAGCGTAAAGAGCGGCAGGTATACCTGCCCGCGTTGCAGAAGCGAGTGATCCACAAAGCCAAGATACGACAGCACACGCGAGAAAATGACTGTAAACAGAATCGATCCCCAAATGAGAAGTCCTCCCATCGTCGGTGTACCGGCTTTTTTTTGATGAAAATGTCGGAAAACGCTCGCATCCTTTCCATCCACCGCCTCGATACGCAATTGCTTGCCGATCCGATTCTCCCGCAAAAAATTTACAAACCATGGCGTTGCCAAAATGCCCACAAGAAACGTGAGGAACGAATAGACGAGTATCGCCGAAAGGGAAATCTCCGGTCGGACGGGAATAAAAAGCTCTGGATTAAGCATGCGGAAATTCTACACCTCGGAATGCGCTTTATCGATATCGAAGAAGCGCATTTGTTCCTTCTTAAACATCAACTCAATGCGTCCTGTGGGGCCGTTGCGATGCTTGCGGATGTAAATATCCGTCACTCCAGGACGATCGGAATCCTCCTCGTACATATCCTCCCTATACATCATAAGTACCACATCCGCATCCTGTTCGATGGATCCTGATTCGCGGAGATCGGAAAGCTGCGGAATATTGCCGGGACGGCTTTCGACCGCACGCGAGAGTTGTGATGCCGCAAGAATTGGAACATGGAGCTCTCTCCCAAGCTGCTTAAGTGAGCGGGAAATTTCCGAAATTTCCTGTACGCGGTTACCAGCATACGAAGCATTGCCGGTCGACATGAGCTGAAGGTAATCCACGATAATGAGATCGAGCCCGTGCTCCATCTTCAGGCGGCGCGCCTTTGCTCGCAGCTCCGGAATGGAGGCAGACACCGTGTCATCGATGAAGATGTTCGCCTTGTTGAGCTCGTCCATAATCGGCCCCATACGCTGAAAATCGCTCTCCTCCATTTTTCCTCGTTGCAGCTTCCAACTATCCACCCCAAGCATGGCCGCAAACAATCGATCAACAAGCTGTTCTTTACTCATTTCGAGTGAAAATACCCCAACAGTTTTTCCAAAGCGAATGGCAGCATTCTGCGCAATATTCAGCATGAGGGACGTCTTGCCCATACCGGGGCGAGCGGCGACGATGATGAGATCGCTTGGCTGGAGCCCCGAAAGACGCGTATCGAGCGTATAGAGTCCGGTCGGCACGCCCTTAAACTTCTCATCTTCCTTCGCTTCATGCATTTCCGCAAACCGCTCGAACCGCGCGCTAAGAATATCTTTGATATGCGTAAATTTATCTTTGAGAAAAGTCTGCGATATGTGAAAGAGTTCCTTCTCCGATTTCTCAAGAAGTTCCTCGATCGGCGCTTCTTCATCAAAACCAAAACCAGTCACTGCTTGTCCTGCACGAATCATTTTCCGAAGAGTTGATTTCTTCTTCACGATCTGTGCGTACTGAATAATATTCGACGATGTTGGTACAGCAGTCGTTAATTCTGCAAGATAGGCGCTTCCGCCCGTGGCATTCATGCGATCCGAATCCTTCAACTCTATGGAAACCGTCAGAAGATCAATTGGTTGATGCTTATGATACAAACTTTGCACTGCAGCATAAATTTCACGGTGTGCAGGGTCGTAGAAATCATCGGGGAGAAGGAGATCGGCAATTTTGATGATGGCATCGCCATCCATGAAGAGGGCACCGAGCACGCATTGCTCTGCCTCCGTACTATGGGGAGTCGTTTTCAGGGAATGCTGAGTCCCCGAAGCTGCCCTCGGTAATGTCATGGTATCTGTCGACATAGCGGACGGTGAGAATATCAGGCGCCAGACTTCGGAGCAATTCCCTTCTCTATGCCATAGCGAAGCAATGCGTATGCAGTAATCGTATGTTGAGCGTACTTGTCATTGAGCACATCCGTAACAGCCTGTACGAGAGGCACTTCGTGCACCTCGATAAGTTCCTCCGGGTCACCTTGGAGCGGAGCATCGTAGAGATCTGTAGCAATAAAAATATGCTGAATACTCTGGATAGATTCTGCGTATCTACAGGAAATCCATGACCGAAGTTCCTTTGCTCCCTTTTTTGTTTCCTCTCGTAATTCCCTCAAAGCCGCTGCCTCCGGCTTCTCTCCTTCTTCCATCCACCCACTTGGGAGCATCCATACCCACTCAGCAAGAAACGGACGATATTCACGAAGGAGGAGTATTGATTGTGGCGAAGTGTGGGCAATGATGTGAACGGAATCCGGTCGATGGGCAATCACCTTTTTCGCCACTCGGCCATCGGGGAGAGTGGCTTCCTCTTCGATAAGTTTCCATTTGCCAGCTTCGCAGCGGATTTCACTCATAATGGGAGCGTAGCAGAGCGGAGCTTTCTACCGAAACATAAAAATACGGACCCCACGAGGCCCGTATTTTGTTTCTTCTTTACAACGCTGCCTTCACTCGAATCTCAGCTTCAAGCGCCTTCGCAATCTCTGGATGTTCCACGAGGAACATCACGGCCTGATCTCTCCCCTGCCCCAATTTATTCCCTTCGTAGGAGAAGAATGCTCCGGACTTCGTGAGAATATTATCTCGAACGCCAAGATCGATAAGATCACCCTCCCTGTTAATGCCACGATTATAAATGACATCAAACTCCGCCTGACGAAACGGTGGTGCAACTTTATTCTTCACGACCTTCACACGGACTCGATTCCCGATGATTTCCTGCGTGTCCGAAGGTGAATCAGCGGACTTCTTCGCTGCAATTTTATCGATTCTGCGAACATCGAGGCGAAGGGAAGAATAGAACTTAAGCGCATTGCCGCCGGTTGTTGTTTCGGGATTCCCAAACATGACGCCAATTTTCATACGGATCTGATTGATGAAAATCACGGAACAACTCGTCTTACTGACAATGGCAGTGAGCTTGCGGAGCGCCTGGCTCATGAGCCTTGCCTGAAGTCCCATGTGGCTATCGCCCATCATACCTTCGATTTCGGCGCGCGGCGTGAGCGCTGCAACGGAATCGATGACAATAAGATCGACGCCGCCGGAACGCACCAATGTCTCTGTAATTTCGAGCGCGCTCTCACCATCATCAGGCTGAGAGATAAGAAGGTTGTCGATATCAACGCCAATCCGTTTTGCATATAGCGGATCGAGCGCGTGCTCTGCATCGATAAATGCCGCCTGCCCACCAAGTTTTTGAATTTCCGACACCATATGAAGTGCCAACGTCGTTTTCCCCGAACTCTCTGGACCAAAGATTTCGATGATGCGGCCTTTCGGCACGCCACCGCCAAGCGCAAGATCAAGGGAAAGTGCGCCGGAGGAGAAGCGTTCGATTTCGATGAGTTCGGTATCGCCCATTTTCATAATGGCACCCTTGCCATACTGCTTTTCGATCTCATCAAGCGCATTCTGGATAACGCTCGCATTCTTTTTGCCAGAGGATGGGGATTTTTTATCCATGAGAGTTGAGGAAGATGATTTCGCCATGATATCAAAGTGGAAGAGAAATGAAATGATTTAGTGTCCGTCCCTCCGGCCTTAGCTATGCCATTGCCCAGGAGCTTCCAAGAATGGGAGAGTAAAGGGCGGTCGCATAGATAAGCCGGAGATGAGCGCCATGCGCTCATATGTGAACGAACGTACACCATCATACATCGACAAAATGAGCCTGCAAGAAACTGGAGTTGCAGAGAATGGTGTACGATCGTATACTTCTATTTCCCCTTCCCCGGAAGGTATTTCGCCCGCGGATCATCCACGGTAATCCTCTGTACAATGGTGTAATGCATTTTCTTCCAGAGCCATGCCTGCAGCAGAACAAACGCAGTCAGAGCGAGGAGCCAAAAAACCCAAAGAATACGCATAGCGAAAAACTGGATATCCTCGACCCTACAGACAACAAGAACAACACCCACAATGGCAAATATGCGCAGTGCACCGGGCCATGATTTTGTCAGTTTACGTGTGATGGAATTCTGATGCTTCCTTCGCCAGTGCGAAAGTGCAAACGATGCGAGGAAAAATACGGCAAGAACAGAGAAGAGGATGAGCACCTTAGGGCTCAAGTAATCCGCACTGCCCGGATTAGGATAAAACCAATAGCTAAGCATTGGCAGGTATGTTCGAAATAACCGGAAGAGCCGCCTTTTTGACACTCTCATTTGCATCAATTTTCTTTAGTACCGATACATGGCTCATCGCCTTCTGCTTAATCGCATCAATTTTTCCCTTTCGCTCGGAAAGAATCGAGAGAACTTCGTCAAGTGACTCCTGCATGCGCTTTTGTTTGAGCGTTGCAGACGGACGAACAAGAAGATAGAGAAGGAATCCTCCAACGGGAATGACAGCGACGAGGAGAATGGAAGAAAGCTGAAAGAGGAGCGAGTCCGTTCGACCCAAAATATCGCGCGTTGCAAAAAAAACAAGGTAGACAAGGATGCCCGCAACGATCCCAAGTGCTATCTGCGTCGCAAGAATCAGAGGATCTCCATTGAAGATGCCGTTGAATATATCCCCGAAGGGATTTAGTGCTGCGGATACTTCCATCGGTAGGCGTAAACGTACACGACCGTCGCAAGAATCGCAAGGACTGCAAGAAATTGACTGAACCTCCATTCCACGGATGCCACGGTAATGAGTGGTCGAAGGAGGAGATAGGCAACGGTGCCAATACCAACTGCTGCGCCGTTCATGAGACTATACCGATGGGATATCTTCCGTTCCAAAACAGTCAGAGTCCCCATACTCATAAAGAGGAGCCCCAGAAAAACAAAATCAGTCAGTTTTGCAAAAATCGTCACCGCAAAATCTCCACGATAGTACTCGAGGAAAAGTACCCCGACGCATCCGAGAAAAACCCCGAGGAGAGTCGGCATTCCCAGGCCGGAGCCATTGCCATTCATCTGCATTCTTTGCGCGAATCGCCTCCGATGGAACATGAGGAGAAGAATGGTCAGGCAGAAAAACCACAGTGCATAGTAAAGTTGTACCGGGTGCACAGGCACCGTGTAACGAACGCTCATGGATTCCAAAATGACGCCCCACGGAGCATTCGTCGGCTTGCCATAGGAAAGAGCACCGAGGAATCTCCCAAACCAATCGAGGGAAAAGAGCAAGGTCATCGGTGGAATAAATGCATCAAGCCAGGCAAGGAACGTATGCCTTTCCCGCAGAGTGCAAAAAAACAAAGCGACAACAATGCCGATGCATCCCCCGATAACGCTGAATTCTCCATCCCAAATGACAAATGTACGAAGCGGATCCTGCAGGTACACCCGATAGAGAAGAAGAATTGCAAACAGCCGTCCAAAGAACAAAAAAGAGATGATGAACCAAACGCCTTTTTGCAGAAACAAAGTCATGCGCAATCCTTCTTTCTGCATGATCCTCAAAAAAAGCTCGACGGAGACAATAACTCCAAGAAGAAGAAAGACAATATACGAACGAATGAGAAATGGTCCGATTTGAAATGCTTCGAACATGGAGAAGAGAGTAGCTTTTTTGAAACGGAAGGTACAGAGGCGAAACGCCTACCGTCCGTCATAAGCATTCGGGATATTCCCCTCCTCCATCCACGCGATAGAGCATCGCGACCATTTCTGCGCGATTGACGGGATCGAACGGTCGAACGCTGCGCGTGCCATCATCACCACGCAAAATGCAATGATCAGCCGCAGCTTGCACTGCATCCGTGTACCACTCCCCTGATGCATTATCCGCAAACGCGGGAGCCTTACCGAGCCTCTTTCTTCCAAACGCGCGCTGAACGAGTACTGCGGCTTCTGCACGAGTAATGGAATCATTGGGACGCACATGACAGGTTCGTGCGGCATCTTTCCCACGATTCTCCGCAACAAAGCAATTCCCATCGCCGCGCGTCCACCCTTCGCGTGCGGATTCTTCGAGATAACCAAAGTACCAATCACCGGGTGACACATCGCCGAAAGCGGACGACGTTGGAATTTCGTCAAGGATGCCTCCATTCACTTCCACAATCAGCTTGATGAACTCTGCGCGCGTTGCGCGATCTCCTGCGCGGAATGTTGTCTGAGCCCCATCCAAATACCCCTGATCGAGAAAACTCTGCACTTCTTCGATGTACCACGCGTCAGGAAGTATATCTAAATAAGGAGGCTCCACAGCTCCAGCAATGAGCGGCATGAGGAGCATTGCAGTGATCAACAAACGTCTCATGAGAAAAAGAGTACCACAGGATGGGTATTAAGTATGAGATATCTGGTATTAGGCTTGATCATTCATGCATTGATATTGATGCATAATACTTAATACGCGATACCTAATACCTTCCGTAATCTATCTCCGCTACTATTCACTCTGTCATGTTTGATCGCGCGCTTGCACTCATCAAAGAGCATAAATCGCTCCAAGACTCACTGATGAATCCTGCTGTCTCGAGTAATCCTGCGGAACTAAAACGTATCGGGAAGAGACTCTCGGAGCTTTCGGATATTCTTCCAAACGCCGAGGAGTACGTTCGCGCGTGCAAAGCAATCGATGAAGTGAAATTGCTCAAAGATGATCCTGAGCTCCTCGCTCTTGCAGAGGAGGAGGCACATGATGCAAAAAAGAAGATTCCACTACTGGAAGAAGCAATCAAAACATTTCTTGTGCCCAAAGATCTGGATGACGACCGACCGGCTATCATTGAAGTGAGAGCCGGCACGGGTGGAGAAGAAGCTGCGCTTTTTGCCGCAGAGCTCCTCCGCATGTACATACGCTTTGCGGAGGATCGCGGATGGAAGACCGAGCTCATGAGTAAGAGCGATGCCGATGCAGGTGGAATCAAGGAAGCCATCATTCGTATTCCTGATGCCGGAGTCTACGGCGAGCTCAAATTCGAAAGCGGCGTGCATCGCGTGCAGAGGATTCCAGAAACAGAGAACAAGGGAAGGGTGCATACCTCCACTGCAACCGTCGCGATTCTTCCTGAGGCGGAAGAAGTGGAAATCATCATAAAGCCGGAAGATCTAAAGGTGGATGTGTATCGCTCCTCCGGCCCCGGTGGACAGAGCGTGAATACTACCGACTCCGCCGTGCGCATTACGCATATTCCATCGGGAACGGTCGTCTCATGCCAAGATGAAAAATCGCAGTTGAAAAATAAGGCGAAGGCGATGAAGATTCTCCGTTCCAGAATTTATGCTGCAGAGCAGGAACGCCTTGCAAAGGAGCGCGGAGAGATTCGCTCCGGGCAAATTGGATCAGGAGATCGAAGTGAAAAAATCCGCACGTACAATTTTCCGCAGGATAGAGTGACTGATCATCGCGTTGATCAAAACTTCAGCAACCTCCCCGGCATTATGGAGGGAAATATCGAGCAAATCATCCGCGCGTTGCAAGAGGCGAAGAAAGCGGAGAAGTTAGCATCAATTGGAAAAGATGCTTGATCCAATACAGCCCATAAACGTACTGGGAAAATGAATGATCTATTCAAGCGGCACCTCCTCACTCGCACTCGAACCACCTTCGATATTTGATTCTACGAGGACCGCACACCGCTTCTCTCCTGCATCATTATTACGACAAGCGCTGTCGTTCACACGATCACTATTTTGATCGAAGAAGCAACATAATCTTCGATCAGAACACTTTTCGTTGAGCTCGGAGCAATCTTTTTGGCAACTGCCTGATCGACAAAGAAATCCATTGCCGCAATCGGCGTCTGCCGCACACACATTCTGACACGTACCCGGAGTAGAATCAGCAGCTCCCACGCAGGAAAGCCCTGCGATGCAATCGTCCGTACTCCAACACGATCCGTTTCGATCCTGTTTGGTATAGACAGGACGCGTGCTTTCCTCCGCATTCTTCTGAAATGCTTTTTTCCACGCAGGGGACCACGCCTCTCCTTCTCCCTGCGTACTACACGCAGAGAGAAGAAGGGCACCAACAAGTGAAATAAAAACAGTCTTCATGGAGTAATTACGCATGGGATTGAGGACCGCACGAACCGCCGCAGCAGGATCCGCCTGCGCCGCATCCGGAACTGCATTTCTTCACGAGCTTCACAAGCATCAAAACGCCTGCGAGGCCAATGACGATATAGACCACACGCATGGCCATCGGCACAGCGCCGAGAAGCCCTGCAACGAGATCGTAGTTGAACGCACCAACAAGTCCCCAGTTAATAGCACCAACGATCACGAGGACCTTCGTGACCATACAGAGAGAAACACAATTTTTTCCCATAAAAAAGAGGGAGAAGGAAGTAGTAAACACCGCAGTATGGGCTGAGAGTGCTCGTATACACAAACACTCTCGAGTTGACAGAGCC
The DNA here is from genome assembly GCA_035289645.1 of Candidatus Peribacterales bacterium. Taxonomy (GTDB): domain Bacteria; phylum Patescibacteriota; class Gracilibacteria; order Peribacterales; family Peribacteraceae; genus DATDWC01. The sequence goes on along the minus strand of DATDWL010000007.1, from coordinate 46,043 downwards.
GCAAGAATTCTTGAATATTACGGGTTATTGCGACCATTCACGGCCGCAAAAAAGGCTTGTGAAAGAGGTAAGAGTAGAATGAGCGTTGTGAAGCCGCCACTTACTCGCGCAGAGCGATTTTTAGAGCTTTTTCCGGAGGAAAAGCCATACCGCCTCCGCCAACTGGAAGAAGCCGCATTCCGATCGAATGCATCGGGATTTAAAGATGTCACTACGTTCCCAAAAGACATGAAGGAGATTTTGAGTGAACAAGTTCCATGGATCAGCATCGCATGCGAGCGACTGGTCGAAAGCATAAGCAAAGACACGATGAAGGCCGTGCTTCGCACCGAGGATAATCTTCGGTTCGAGTCCGTCCTTATGGCAAACAAGCGCGATCAGTGGACGATCTGCGTCTCATCGCAAATCGGCTGTGCCATGGGGTGTACGTTCTGCGCTACCGGCGCCATGGGGCTTCGTCGCAATTTGAATGCGGATGAAATCGCGGATCAGTATCGTTTTTGGAAGATGAAGTTACAGGAGCAGGGTCGCGGGAGTGAACGCATCAGCAATGTCGTCTTCATGGGGATGGGCGAACCGCTTGGAAATTACGAAAATGTGAAGAATGCGATTCATCGCTGGCTCACGCACACGGATCTTGGCCCCACACGCATTACGGTTTCTACCGTCGGCGTGCTCATGAATATGGAACGATTGCTCACGGACAAAGATTGGCCCCCCGTGCGCATTGCGATTTCGCTCCATAGTGCGAACCAAAAAAAACGAGAGGAGATCGTACCGACAACAACGCCGGATTTTCTCAAAGATCTTATCGCATGGTCCCACAAGTACGCAGCGATCCATGGGAATCGCCGCCACCACATCACGTACGAATACACGCTGCTCTCCGGTGTGAACGATACGCCAGAACTTGCGAAGGAACTTGCCTCGTATGTAGAAAAAACAGCAGCTGCAAAGGTAAATGTCATTCCGTGGAATAAAGTCGCTGGAAAAACATTTACAACAAGCGCACGAGAAAGAATCGATCGATTTAAATCTGTTCTTCGTTCACGAGGCGTCGATGTCACGGAGCGAAAAACCATGGGTAATGACATTGCGGCAGCGTGCGGTCAGCTCATTACGGATCCTGCAAAACCTTCGGATGGGAAAAGGATTCCGCTCGAGTCGATGTGAACGATGTATACTGCGACTTATGCAACAGCGCTGCAGCAAGACCGGGGAAGAATATACGATCACCGATGGCGAAGATGCATTTGCGAAACAGTTAGGAGTGACGCATCTAGGACTCTCCCCTACCGAACGATTCCGACAGCTGATGGCAACAAGGAACGAGTGGAAGCTCTATCCCAGAACCTGTGATAAGACAGGAGAGAAAATTCTCAGTGCATATTCCAGCGATAGTCCTTATATCATCTACAAAAACGATGTGTGGTGGGGCGATACGTGGGATGCCGTAGAATACGGAAGAGAATTTGATTTCACACGGCCATTCTTCGATCAATTTTATGATCTTCAGCTCAAGGTTCCGCGAGAAGGAACCTCCATATTTCAGTGTGAAAATTGCGAGTACAACAGCCACATTCGACAATCAAAGAACTGTTTCCTCAACTCACTTGTCGTTCGTGGTGAAAATTTGCACTACAGCTACTGGATCGTGGACGTCGAGGATATCCTCGATAGCTGCTATCACATCAGCGGCAAAAGTACCCTCTGCTACGAGTGCGTCTATTTTGGCACGTGCTATAAATGCATAGGACTTGAGGAGTGCTACACCTGCAACGAATGTTGTTTTTCCTGCAATTTGCGCACCTGCGATCATTGTCTCTTCTGCACCAATCTCTCGAACAAGAGTTACCACATGTTTAACCGTCCTTGTACAAAGGAAGAATTCGAGTCAGCGCGGTCGAAGCTCCTCGATGGTTCTTCATCATCATGGAACAAAGCGTACGAACAGTTCCTAGATGTACGACGGAATACTATCAATCGCGCCACTCATACTATCCACACGGAGAACGTAACCGGAGATCACATGTTTGATTCCAAAAATTGCTTCGAGTGCTTCGATAGTGATCATGCGGAGGATTGCACACATTCGATCTCCATTAATTATTCCAAGGATATTCATTCCTGCTATAGCGCCGGATGGACGCAGTGCGAGAAATTATGGAACTGTGCCGTCTCACGCGGATCGAGTGATATGGCATTCTGCCGCTACATGTGGTTCTGTAACGACATGCGTTACTGCGATAGCTGCCAATCCTGTATGCACTGCTTCGGCTGCACCGGACTTCGCCACAAGGAGTACTGCATCTTAAACAAGCAGTATTCTAGAATCGAGTACGAAGCGCTCACGGAGCGAGTCATCACGCATATGCAATCATCCGGCGAATGGGGAAAATTTTGGCCGTACCAACATCTCCCTTTCGCTTACAACGAATCCGCCGCGATGGACTTCTATCCACTCACAAAAGAAGAAGCGATTGCCCAAGGATTCCGCTGGCGCGAGGAAAATGCGGAACCAATGGAAGTGACAAAGATTATTCCCGCAGATCAACTGCCAGATTCCATCGATGACATTCCGGATGATGTTTTAAATTGGGCGATCCGATGCTCTGTTTCCGGGAAGCCGTTCCGCATCATTAAGCAAGAGCTCGATTTCTACCGGCTCATGCGCCTTCCACTTCCTCGGCAGCATCCGATGGAACGACATAAGCGGAGAATGTCCCTCCGGAATCCGCACAGATTTTTTGATCGCAAATGTGGGAAGTGTAAAAAAGAAATACAGACGACATATCCTCCAGATCGACCGGAGATTGTGTACTGTGAAGAGTGCTATCTTCAAGAAGTCTATTGATTGTCTGGGTCAATCTTCGCCTCCTTCAAGATAGATCTGAGCGTACCGATGGGAACGTTTTTCTTGCCCATTGGAACGACCGCTCTTCTCCCATCACCCGGATGATAGAAGACGACGTGACTGCCTTTTTGTCTGTCCTCTACAAAACCGTGTCTTTGCAAGAGACGTACAACTTCCTTGGAACTCAAACTTGGAAACTTTGGATTCATGCGACTGCAATCTGAATTTGAGCATCAAATGTCCGCGTGTCATCAACGATTACTTCACCATGTTCCTTCATGGATTCCACATATGCCTCAATTGCCTCTTTGCCCATTTTGTGAGCCTCCTCTACCGTCTCTCCGAATGTAACACAGCCGGGAAGAGCCGGTACAAGTACCGTGTATCCACCCTCGGGCTCCGGCCGTAGAATAATGCGGAATGTGTACGACATTGCTTCCTATTGTACCATAGATCCTATGCAGCAGACATGCGCGAACGAGTGGTGCAAGACTTCGTTCGAGATCTCCGATGAAGATCTGCACTTCTACGACAAAATTTCACCGGTCTTTAACGGGAAGAAGTATGGAATCCCACCACCGACACTGTGTCCGGATTGCCGCAGACAACGGAGACTTATGTATAGGAATGAACGTAATTTGTACCACAGAAGCTGCGATCTTTGTCACAAACAGATTGTATCGATATATCCGGAAGCCACACCATTCCCCGTCTACTGCAATCGTTGCTGGTGGAGTGACGCATGGGATCCATTTTCCACTGGAGCTGCGTATGATCCTCGGATTCCATTTCTGGATCAGTGGATAATGCTACGCGATCGAACTCCGCAGCTTGCAATCCAGAATGACAACACCGCCGGCAGTGAGAACTGTGAGTATTGCTACGACTTTGCGTTCGGAAAAAATTGCTATCTCACTAATTGCACTTGGCACATCGAGGAGGCCTACTATTGTACAAACTGCAATTTCACGAAGTTCATGGTCGACTGTCAGATGACGAACCATGATTGCGAATTGTGCTACGAATGCATTGATTGCGAAAAGATTTATGGCTGCTCGTATCTTCAAGATTCGGTGAACTGTATGCAATGCACATTCGGATACGATCTAAAGGGCTGCCGAAACTGCTTTGGGTGTTTTGGATTGCGTCATAAGGAGTATCATATTTTTAATGAATCATTCAGCCCGGAAGATTTTGCGAAGCGCACCGAGGGCTTGATGATGGGTTCATATGCGGCCACAGAACACATGAAGGCGGAATTTGCAAAATGGATACTGCAATTCCCGAGACAGCACGCAAAGATGCGACAATGCGAAAACTGTCGGGGAAATTATATTTGGAATTGCAAGAATGTGATTGGCTTCGATGTGTTTCGATCCGAGGAATGCCGCTATGTCGATTGGACGCAGGACGCGAAATATTGCTACGACGTGCACGCCACCGGCAAACCGGAATGGTGCTTGGATTGTGTCACTCCCGATAGTTCATTTCGGGTGCTCTTTTCCAACTGGTGCTGGCAATGCAGCGATATTCTCTACAGCGATAACTGCCACAGTTCTACACATCTCCTTGGATGCACCGGCCTCAAACACAAAAAACACTGCATCCTCAACATGGAGTACTCTCCGCAAGAATATGAGAAAATCGCGGCGGAAATATTGGAACAACTCAGAAGGACGAATCTGTGGGGAAATCTTTTCCCACTCGAAAGCAGTCCCTTCTCTTACAACGAAACAACGGCGATCGAGCAGTATCCTCTTTCAAAGGAGGAAGTATTGGCGAAGAACTGGCGTTGGTCAGATAATTTGCCATTCACAACAAGAACAGAGACGATGGCTTTAACGGAGATTCCTGATTTGATTGAGGAGTGCAGCGATGACATTCTCACGGCGATTCTCGCCTGCAACACCTGTGCGCGGAACTACAAAATCATCGCACCTGAATTTTCTTTTTATAGGAAAATGCGATTACCGATACCACGACTTTGTCCCTCATGTCGTTACCACGAAAGATTGGCAAAACGCCTCCCAAAGAAGCTCTGGAAGCGTGAGTGCGCAAAGTGCAAAAAAGAGATCGAAACGAGCTACCAGCCGTCGCGTCCGGAGATTGTGTATTGCGAGGAATGCTATCTTGCAGAGGTATATTAAGCGGATTCGCTCTGAGTGAGTGGAGAGTTCTCTCTATGATAGAATCGCCCTCCAATGTCACAATCTCGACCAACGATTCATTTGGGAGAAAGTAATGAACGGCTGTACCTACGCGACCATACATTCCAGATGCCAAATGGAGAACAAGTGATCGCTCATAAATTCGAAGGAGATGCATCGGTTATTGATCGGCATATTGGGCGCTACCAATTTGGCATTCCACAAATACAGAATGGAGATACGGTGGGAGATTTCCCTTGTGGCAGTGGATACGCTTCCGATGTATTGCCTCCTGGTATTACCTACGAAGGATTCGATATTGATCCTTATACGCTCGAATACGCTAGGCAAATGTATGGCAGCACCAATAGAAAATTTTCTTTGGGAGATTTACGTGCCCCCAATCTGGAATCAGGAAAATACAACGTCTTCTTCTGTGTAGAAGGAATTGAGCATATTGAGCGAAAATTTCACCAAAGCCTCGTCGAGGCGCTTCACGAATCCCTCGTGTTCGAAGGAGTACTCATCATCACATCGCCCGAAGCCAAAGTCACCGGTCCGGCAGAGCATAATGAGTATCATCTTTGCGAATACGCATTACCTGACTTTCGAACACTACTCGAAAATGTATTTGTACCCGGTGGAGGAAACGTAGAAATCACCACAACACGACGAGTTAAAATGACGACGGGGAATTTCACGAGAATGCTCCTTGCAACATGCCATCGAGGCGCAAAGAATTGATAACAGCCCATACTGAGTGAGTGATGAATGTCATTCCGAAGAGGTATAATAAGGCTATGCAGAAAATATGTTCAAACGAGTGGTGCAAGACTCCGTTCGAGGTTTCTGATGAGGATTTTATTTTTTATGATCACATCTCCCCTGTCCTTGATGGAAAAAAATATGGAATTCCGTCACCCACGCGTTGCCCGGATTGCAGGATGCAGCGCCGACAGGCATTTCGGCAGGAGCGGAAACTCTACCGGCGAAAAAGCGATGCAACGGGGGGCGAAATCATTTCCGTCTATTCATCCGAGAAGCCGTTTCGCATCTTCGATCAAGATGTATGGTGGGGGGACAGTTGGGATGGGATCGAGTACGGTCGGGAATTCGATTTCTCGCGCCCGTTCTTTCCCCAATTTGCAGAGCTGTGGCAAAGCGTCCCCATGATCGCTCTGTGGAACTTTAACTGCGAAAACTCCATCTACAACAATAATTGCTTCGGGCTCAAAAACAGCTACATGAACTTCAACAGCGATTACGGCGAGAATGATCTGTATTCCTACGTCTGCGAATTCAGCAATGATGTTGTGGATTCCGCATTCATTCAAAAATCAGAAATCTGTTACGAATGCGTCGATTGTGCGCAATGCTATCACTGCTTTTTCGATCGCCAGCTTGAAAACTGCACTGATTGTTTCTTCTGCAGCGATCTCATCGGCTGCAGGAACTGCATCGGTTGCCACGGACTCCGACACAAGGAGTATCACCTCTTCAACAAAAAAGTAGATCCGGAAGAATGGAAAAAAGCACTCGCGGAGATTGATTGGACTCCCAAAGGCATTGCGAAGTGTATACAACGCTCGGAAGAAATGCGGCTCACGATCCCCCACCGCGCAGCAATACATGTGCAATGCGAATACGTGGTTGGCGATCACCTCTACCAGTGCAAGAACGCTGTGAATTGCTTTGATGTGACGGGGAGCGAAGACATTAAGCATGTCATCTATGGCCCATGGCGGCTCAACCATGTGCAGGATATGTATGCCGGTGCAGGCGCAGAGTGGTCCTATGAGCATTTGGGAGGAGGCGAGGGAATAAATCACTGCGCATTTATCATGTATCCGGTGAACGGGCTCTCGGATGTCTACTACACCGTGCTCTGCGTGAATAGTTCCCGCAACCTCTTTGGATGCGTTGGCTTAAAGAAAAAAGAATACTGCATCCTCAATAAGAAGTATTCGAAAGAAGAATATGAAAAACTTGTGCCAAAAATCATTGAGCACATGCAAAAAACCGGCGAGTGGGGAGAATTTTTTCCTCCGGACATTTCACCGTTCGCCTATAACGAGACTGTTGCACAGGAAATGTTCCCTCTCACGAAGGAGGAAGTGCAAAGGAGAACGTGGCAGTGGAAGGAAGAGCGAGACGAGATTCCCAACGTGGAAAAAATTATTCCGGGAGCCTCTTTACCATCCAACATCGCCGATATCCCCGATGATGTCCTCAATTGGGCTATCGAGTGCGAAGCAACGCATCGGCCTTTTCAAATCACACGACAGGAACTCTCCTTTTACCGAAAACACAATCTTCCCATTCCGCACTTCCACCCGGATGAACGCCACAAACGGCGCTTAGCTCTCCGCAATCCCCGTCATCTTTGGAAGATAGATTGCATGAAGTGCGGGAGGGAAATGCAGACGACATATTCACCTGAGCGACCGGAGATTGTGTATTGCGAGGAGTGCTACCTCAAAGAAGTGTATTAGGGTACAATTGATAGCCACATGCTCCTCCTCGTCCGTATCCAGCAATGGGAAGAAGAAGTCCATAAGACCGAAACGCGCTTTGCGCAACTCCTCTCGAACCTCCATGAACAGATTCGCGGAGAGTCTGTAAGCTTCGAGCTCGTCTCCTACAGGCAGCACGTCTACTTCTATCTCCATATCCAAGATCACCTCCACGAGCTCATCCTTGGGCAAATCTATGCGCTGTACCATGATTGCGTCATCGAAGAGCAATTCCAAGACTACGCAACACCGGAAGCGGTAAAAAACGGAACGCTCGTGATGACGGAACTAAAGACAAAACGCAGCGACTTGTATCCGATCAAACGATTCACGGAATTCGAGGGTGATTCACTAGCGGGGCTCTTTACCGTGATGAGTAAGGCAGGCGAGGGGCAAACTGTGTGGGCACAGGTCGTGATGACACCGAGAGTGGATGATTTTCTCTTCAATATAAGGCGAACATTTAAATTTTTTATGAACCGCATTCGCCGTTGGTTCCGCCTCCGCGATCGCGTCAAGGCGCGTGCACAGGGGGAATTCCGGAAAGAAGAGTTCGAAGCCATTCGACTCAAAACATCCGAACGCCAGTGGCGTACTGCCATTCGCCTCGCAGCATTCGCTCCCGATGCGGCACGTGCAGAAAGCCAACTCCATGCACTCGTGCAGGCATACGCACAGTTTAATACTGTGGATCACAATGGATTTGCAGCGAAGGGGAAAATTCGAGGAGCGGCGGCGCTCAAAGAATGGCAAAAGCGGAGTGGCGGAGGATTTCTCCTCGGTATTTCCGAAGCTGCAGGAATCTACCACTATCCCGATCCCGACATCGTCCCCCACATCGTCCACGTGATGGCACGGCGCAGTGAACCACCACTCGATCTCCCCAAGGCAGGCGATCCCGATGTGATACCGTTTGGCACCACAAACTACCATAACGAACAAGTCCCCTTCGGCATGCTCCGTGTCGATCGTGCACGGCACCTCTATGTCGTTGGGAAATCCGGTACAGGAAAATCGAGGCTCTTAGAGCTCTTGATTGCCAGTGACATCAAAGATGGAAAAGGAGTGTGTGTGATGGATCCTCACGGTGATCTCGTGGATGCCGTCATCAAGCACGTTCCGGAGCACAGAGTGAAGGATGTTATCTACTTTAACCCGATGGATACGGAGTTCCCGGTGGCCTTTAACCCGATGCAGGCTGTAAGTCCGGAACTCAAACTCCGTGTCACGATCGGCTTCATCGAAATCTTTAAAAAACTCTTCGGAGCTAACTGGACTCCCCGCCTAGAGCACGTGCTGCGACAAACCACCCTCGCGCTCCTCGATAGCAAAGGCACAACCGTATTTTCGATTCTGAAGATGCTCTCGGATAAGAACTACAGGCAGACGATCGTGAGCAGGATCGAGGACAGCGTCGTAAAAAACTTCTGGGTGAACGAATTTGCCGCGTGGAGCGAGAAGTTCGATAACGAAGCGATTACTCCCCTCTTGAATAAAGTTGGGCAGCTCGTGAGTACGAATTTGATCCGCAACATCATCGGACAGCCGTTTAACACCTTTGATATCCGTAAAATCATGGATGGGCAGAAGATTTTCCTCGTGAAGCTGAATAAAGGGCTCCTCGGTGAGGAGAACGCAGCGCTCCTTGGCGCCATGATGATCACGAAGATTCAACAAGCGGCACTCGAGCGTGCAGATATGCCGGAAGCTGATCGTAAGGCGTTTTACCTTTACTGCGACGAGTTCCAGTATTTTGCCACCGATACATTCGCGGAAATTTTGAGTGAAGCGCGCAAGTACAAACTCTCTTTGACAATCGCGCATCAGTACATGGGACAATTGAGTGACCTTGTGCGCACAACCGTGTTTGGAAATATCGGCACCATCATTGCCTTCCGTGTCGGAGCCGAAGATGCGGGAATTTTGGAGCAGGAATTTACCCCTGTCTTCAAAGTCCGCGACATCATCAACCTCGCCGTCCGTGAGTTCTATATCAAAATGAGTGTGCAGGGGCAAACGCGCGATACGTTCTCTGCGATGACCATGGATTGCGAATCGCCGAAACAGGACTTTGTGAAGCAAATCGTCGAACATTCACGCGAGACATTCGCAAAGCCGAGGAAAGATGTGGAAGTGCTGCTACGGAAATGGGACGAAAGCGGCGGTGATGTGACGCAGGAAGATTGGTATAGCGGAGCACTTGATGAGGAGTTCGCTCCTCCCATAGTGTAGTGCTCTTCTCGCCTGCCCGCCGAGGTGGGAGCGAGCGAATCCGTCCGCCGTAGGAGGATGAACGAACGAGTCGAGAGACGAGCGTTTATTTCTTTGTTTGCGTACTTAGTTCCCACAAAACCTCAAACCACGCGCGGAATGCATCAGCAAGATTTTTATTTTCGATACGGACTATGGTTTTTTCATCATCAAATGCAAAGAGAGCCACCGTGTCTCCAAAGATGACGGTATCTGTCTGGAATGAACATGATTTGGGAAGAAGCCGTATTTCATATCCCTCATTCTGAGGAACTTCTCGAAGATATTTCTGCGCATCGTTATTATTGACGAGCAAATCCTTACCACGAAGCTTCACCCCTTTTCCAAAGAGCATCGTCACAACATTCCCTCCAAAGACATCATACGAAGCCTGCGGATTATAGATTCCCATAAATTCATGACGAAGAAGATCACGATAGGTTTGTTTCACGCCATCGATCCCTTTAAGCATAGTGACTCGCGGCGAGCCGACATATGCGCTCGTCAGTGATTGAAGCAGAGGCATAGCGCCCTCAACAAGTGGCTGCAAATCGTGGTATTCCTGTTCGCGATCTTTGAGGTACGAGAGAAGTCGTTCGGGAGGCTCTGCAACAAAATGCAAAATTTTACCACGCTCAATTTCGGCGACAAGTCCCTTTTCCTCCAATGCACGCAGAATGAGATAGGTATGACTTCGGGATTGCTTTGCAGCTCTACTGATGGCGCTTGCCTTCGCCACCTTCATCGAAAGGAGAATTAAATATACTTCGATTTCCCGATCATCAAGACCAAGCCTTGCAAGGAGTGCACGAAGTGAAGTGCTCGAACGTGAGAGATGAGTATTCATATGTTGTCTATAATTATAGACAATACTTGTTCTATTGTAAATATAGACCTTCTTCTATTGAAAGTAACTATAATTTATTATTTTGACAATAATAGCATAACTGTCAAGATGCCTATGATTCTCCAATAACTTCTCTGAAGCTTTATTACCACAATCCCGGCAAAGATCCGCAGATTCCTGCGGACTGGACTGAGGGAAATCATCCCTCGTCTGCCTCACTTCAAGCTGTTCTCACAGTGATCCTTCAGCAACATGGGTTAGTACTGGAATGTGTTGGAAATGATGCGATCGAAAGTAAGCGAGGAATTGCGAAAGAGTCTAGTGAAATCTCTCCCGTACCCTTCGATGTCCTTCTTTCTGCAGTATACAAAGGGAAGAATGGAGAAAAGCACGTCCTTGATGTCGAGGGATTTGATATTATATTCACAGGAGCGAAGGATCTCCTCACTCTGCTCCATCATGCCCTGAACATGTAATTTAGGAAATGACGCAAAGCAATCATCAGTGCCGGCAATGCAATACATCATTCATCATGAATGACCGTGACCGTAGCTTCTATGCAAAAATGCAGGTTCCAGAGCCGACACTGTGTCCAGAATGTCGATTACAGCGACGATTAGCTTGGAGAATGGAATGGACACTGTACTCACGCAAAAGCGATTTGAGTGGCTGTGACATGCTTTCAATTTTTCCGTCCGAAACCCCTTACACTGTTTACCATCATGAAGATTGGTATGGGAGTAAGTGGAATGCATTAGATTACGGCCGTGATTTTGATTTTTCTCGACCTTTTTTTCAGCAAATGGATGAGCTCCTCCATGCCACTCCTCTCCTTGGACATGTTGTAATGAATCTTCAAAACTGCGAGTATGTGAACCAAACGGGGTGGTCGAAGAATTGCTATTTTACAATCGAGGCCGATCACAATGAAGATACACTGTACGGATACCGTGTCTTCTTCAACAAGAACTGCATAGATTGCTTAGAGGTCTTTCGATGTGAACGATGCTACGAGTGTACCGATTGTGAGGATTGTTTTTACGTATTTTTCAGCCAGCTCTGCAAACAATGTAGAGACAGTTCGCTTCTCTTCGATTGTCGAGGATGTGCCGATTGCTTCGGCTGCGTTGGACTCAGGAAAAAGCAGTATTGCATTTTTAATGAGCAACTAACGAAAGAAGAATACGAATCACGCATTCGTTCGTTTAGCTTTTGTAATCCGGAACATTCTTCTTTGGCACGCACGCATTTTGACCAGCTCAAAATGAAACATCCTCGAAAATATTTCACGGGGGAACAAAACGACAACGTATCTGGCAACTACATCAATGAATGCAAAGATTGTCTTAATTGCTTTGGCATGACAAATAGCAGAGATTGCCGCTACTGTGATCTCTCACGAGAGTGTAAGGATTGCATGGACTTCTTCGCATTTGGCGACAACGTCGAACGTGCATACGAAATTGAAATTGCAGGCAGCAACGTCCACAACGTTCGTTTTTGCGTTGATTGCTGGGAAGGATCATTCGATCTTACCTATTGTATTCAGTGCTGCTTAAGTACCGGCCATTGCTTTGGTTGTGTTGGCTTAAAAAGACAGGAATACTGCATTCTGAATAAACAGTATTCAAAAGAGGAGTACGAACAACTTATGCCAAAAATAATTGAACACATGATGAGCACCGGTGAGTGGGGTGAATTTTTTCCTATGAATATTGCTCCATATTCCTACAACGAAACCGCAGCGCAAGAATATTTTCCTCTGTCCGAAGAGGAGATTCGGAGTCGGAAGCTTGGCTTCCAAAAACATCTTCCCTTCACGATGGGAAAAGAAACTGTTGCCAATGAAGATATCCCTTGGAACATCGAAGAAGTTCCGGATTCCATCTGTAATGAAGTGCTCGCATGTGAAGTCACAGGAAGAAACTACCGCATCACGAAGCAGGAGTTATTGATGTATCGTGCGATGAAACTTCCGATCCCACGCGTTCACTACTACGAACGACATCAAAAGCGAATGTCGCTCCGAAACCCGCGCAAGCTCTGGAAGCGCGAGTGTATGAAGTGCAAGAGCGGGATCGAAACGAGCTACGCTCCGGAGCGACCGGAGATTGTGTACTGCGAATCTTGCTACTTGAAGGAGGTGTACTAATCACTCCCCTTCTCCAAATACAATTTCGATCTTTGCTTCTTTGCATCGCTCCACGATTGCCTGTGTAATCTCTGTGATAATCACGCGCTTCCTGCGAATCGGCACAAGGAAACAGAGCGTAAAGTGAACGCCATCGGTTTGAATCTCCGAAAATACGGCAGAGGCATTGAATTCCGGAGGATAGAAGAACCTTCTCGCGCGGCGTTCGATCTGCTTTCGCGCGGCTTCGAAGTAGAGATTCGTGAACTCCTCGACAACCCGCTCGAAAATCGATTTTGCAGTGTCGTACTGCCTTGCATCCCGAACATTGATCGGAATTTCCACCCGTAGAAAATCAGACGTGCTGTTGTAGTTAATGAGCGGATACGCAAGGAGTGCGGAATTTGGAATGCGGACAATCTTTCCCACTTGCGATACGTTTTTAAGCTCCGGTGTTCTTGCAATGAGGAGCGATGTGTAGAGGATGCCGACATCGACGACATCGCCTGTCATCGGCTCATTACTCGTTCCAATCGTTACGCGCTGCCCTAAGCCAAGGTACTGTGATTGGGTGAGCCACCCTACGAATCCTTTAATGACATCCTGCAGGCACACGATGAGTGCAGCGCTCACAAACGCGAGCGATGCCAAAATATTCGGGTATTGGGATGGAATCTCCTGTGCAAGCCAAAAGAGAAGCGCCAAATACACAATCGCCATAAATACCTTCGTCAAGGCATACCGCAATGCGCGGTAAGGAATATGGATGAAGACATGGAGGCGGATGAGACGCTCTACAATGATGACAAATGCAATAATGCCAAAGTAAAACAGGAACGCCATGCCAAACTCGGCACCGGGAATGCGATCGACAAAGGGGAAAAGTTTTTCGAAGTCCATAGCAACAAACAGTGTAGCACGAGCTTTCACTCCGAGTGGAATAACGCTATTCCTGCACGCTCACCGTAACGCTCGTTTGATCCTCGGAGCCAGTAATCATGAGCGAAACCTTCCGCTCACCCTTAGAGCCGCCAAGAACAACCATCGTCCCTGCCTCCATCGCAGCTTCCATCGTCCATCCATCCGCAGGAAGCTGATCTTTGTAATAGTCAGTCACATCTTCCACGGAATCATTTGTCGTGATGACGAAAGCCATTCCGGAATCGCCAGTCGATGGGTTCATCACGGCCGAGTACGTCACTTTCCCCTCCGGATACACTGAGACATCTTCCGGCCAGTTCTCTGGGAGCGAAGCGGATCCAGTCTCGAACGTACCATCGTCGGTTTCGATTCTTACGGCATCACCATCGATATCCACATTGGCATCGCCGCCGGTTTCCTCCTCTATCTGCTGCTCCATTGCATCTTCGACAGCATTCTCCGATCCGCAGCTCATAAGAAGAAGCGCAGGGATAAAGAGAGCGATCAGTTTTGTGGAGCTGGAAGCCATGAGAAAAATGGAATGGAAGCAAAATGCGCCGCCATTATCCGCAAATGAGCGGGAAATACAAGCATATTATCGTCTTAGGATATTCGCTTCTCTCGATTTTCGAATCCAAGAGAATTAAGCGCTTCGGTTGTACTCTGGAACACGCGGCCTTCTTTCTGCATTGCTTGGTACCAAGCCAATCGCAAAAGAATCGGCTCGAGGAGTTCGCTTGCGCCACTTAGGAGAACAGCTCTCCCCGACAATTCGCGCTCCTCGATCATTTCTTTGAGCGCTGCCGCGCCATCGATATCGATGGAGAAGAGGCTTCGCAAATTGAAGATGATGGTGTGGCAGGAATTGATCTTCTTCACTCTCTCCATGTGCGCAGCGCCGTTAAAGTACGCAAGTTCTCCCGTAATTCTATAGACCGTCACATCGCCTTCGTGCGCGCAATCCCCGATCTTTGTCCCTTGCACGCGCGCAACAAGTTCCCCGCCTTTGTGAATCGTCACCTCGCTCTGCCCCTTCGAAAGCTCCCTCACAAATATGAGGAGAGAAACCGTAGCTCCAAGGAGAATGCCAATAATGGGATCCTCGATGATCGTTACCGCTGCGACAATCAGCGAAAGCCAGAACATTGTTCGATCAAACGAATAAAGATGCGCAAAATGTTCGCCTTCGACCATACGGATCGCAACGTAGACGAGAATCGAAGCGACAATCGCAAGCGGCAGATACGAAAACCATTGAAAAAAGACAAGCGCAATCAAAAGTATAAACAACGCATTGAGAATGGAGGAAGCGCGGGAGGTGGCGCCGCTCTTTACATTCAGCGCCGTTCTCGCAAGCGCAGCCGTCGCAGGAATTCCACCTGCAAGCCCGGAAGCGATGTTTGCAATCGCCAGACCAAAGACTTCTCTACCTTGGTTAAATTTCGTCTTTGTCATGCCATCGGCAATTTTCGCCGAAAGCAGCGTTTCTAAAATAGCAACGAGGGAAATCGCAAACACGCCGCGGAAGAATACGAGATCGAGCGATGGCACATGAAAGTCGGGGAGCAGAACAATCGACGCGCGGAGCGCGCCGTACTTGCTTAGCAACGTCTGCAGCGAAAACGGAAGCACTGAGTGCTCGGTGAGTGATCCAAGGAAAATCCCGATAACCGCCACAATAATAGGTCCCGGGAGTGCTTTGGAAATCTTAGGAATAATGAAAAGGAGTGCAAGTGCAACGGCGAATATCACTATCGTCGGAGCATGCGCCTCCGGAATATGTCGGAAAGATTCAAAAATATTGAATATAAATTTTTCGTGTACGGTGAGTCCCGTGAGTCCGAACGCGAAATTGAGCTGATTGAGTCCGATGATACATGCAACGCCAAGCGTAAACCCGTGCATGACGCACGAAGGAATAAACACGATGTAGCGATCCCAGCGGAGCGTATATGCAACAAGTACCACGCATCCTGATGCAATAGCGAGAATCGGCAGCATCTCCACTCCATTTTGTATTGCAAACGCCGCCAAAATGCCGGAGAGCGCACCTGTTGGTCCAACGACATTAAAATTGCTTCCGCCGAAGATCGCGGCAAAAAGTCCCGCCCATATGGCTGTCACAAGTCCCATTACAGGAGTCGCGTTGGCGGCAATCGCAAGCGAGATCGAAAGCGGTAGCGATACAAGCGCAACCGTTAATCCCGCCTTCCAGTTCTGCCGAACCTGCAAAAGTACGCCGTGGGCGTTCATAGAGGAATATGGACCGAAGTAAAATCGGACTATGGTGTACGCCGTACGCGGAATAAATGCAATGGTTCGGCGGAACCGGAAACCGATTGACGCGTTTCTGGTATAATTCTCTTCAGATCTTTCTCAAATATTGGGGAGTCGCCAAGTGGTAAGGCAGGGGCCTTTGAAGCCCCCATTCGAAGGTTCGATCCCTTCCTCCCCAGCCAGAATTGATTTTTTCCATCAAACTATCGGATACCATTGAACTCTGTGGAGGAAGGGAGAGAAGTTTACCCTGAGCGAACCCCGAACGAAGTGAGGGGTGAGTCGAAGGGATCCCTTCCTCCCCAGCCAATCATCAAAATTCATATTGATAAGTCAGGCGCTATACTCTCTGTAAGTTGCCAACCCCTCCAACCATCATCGATCTCACCCATACGCTTTCATCCGATACCCCCAATTGGGATGGCGGCTGCGCTTTTAACTTGAGTATCGCGTGCGATTACAAAGACTGCACTGCACCAAATATTTTTCGCACGCAGGGTATCAAATGTAATGCTGGCATTGGCACGCATATGGATGCACCCGCTCATTGCTACGAGGAGGGCAAAACGATCGATCTCCTCGAGCTCAAGAATTTAGTGACAGATTGCGCTGTGATTCGCGTTGATAGCGAAGCGGATGAAGAGTATTTGATCATGCCGGATGCAGTAGAAAAATTTGAAGGAGAGCATGGAAGAATTCAGCCAAACACGTTCATCATCTTTTATACGGGATGGGATCGATACTGGAATTCTCTGGAGAAGTATCGGAATGACCTCAAATTTCCGAGTGTGCACGTCAGCACCGCGGAGCTGCTCATGGAGCGGGACATCTCTGGCATTGGAATCGATACGCTTTCACCCGATGCTCGCGGCATAGATTTTCCCGTCCATCGAGTAATACTTGGTGCAGGGAAATATATTGTCGAAAATATTGCGAATGCAAACGATGTTCCATCTGTCGGTGCAAAAATTTGCGTATTGCCGATGAAGATCAAAGATGGAACCGAGGCACCGATCAGATTGATTGCTTTTATCCCGAACGCATAGCGTGGGAACGAGCGTCGCCGCAATTCTTCAGCAATCAAAAATCGACTCTCTGGATGCCGAACTCTTGCTCGCACACGTTTTGGAAAAAGATCGTTCGTGGCTCCTTGCCCATGGCGAAATGATTCTGACACCAGAGCAGGAAGATTGTTTTTATGGCTTTATGAAGCGAAGAATTGCGCATGAGCCAATGGCTTACATCCTCCGGGAAAAAGAGTTTTACGGGAGAATGTTTTTTGTTGATAGAAGAGTGTTGATTCCCCGCCCTGCGACAGAAACATTGATTGATGAAGTGATACGACTTTATGAAAGTAATTTTCAGTGTGATTCACCGAGGGTGACCGAAGCGGACACAGATGTCGTCATCCTCACGCATCTTTTTCGAAAAAATACAAAGGAACATCCTTCGTTACGCCCCTCAATTCATCCCGCTTTGCGGGATTCATTCGGGGCTACTCAGGATGACACGTTTATTATCGATGTCGGCACTGGGTCGGGTTGCATTGCAATTACGCTCGCGCAAGAAATTCCGAATGTAAAAATTATTGCATCGGATATTTCAGCGGAAGCATTGGAGGTCGCGAAAATGAATGCGAAAAGACATGGGGTACTTGATCGAATTGAGTTTGTGGAAGCGAATGGAATACCTCACGACGTGCTTCGACTTCGTTTATCCCGAGTATATCGAGGGAGTCAGCAAGACGTATCAAATCTCAGAACTTCTAAACCTCTCAACCTCACAACTTCATACCTCCTCGTCAGTAACCCCCCCTACATCCAAGAAGGCGCTCCCCTTCCCTCTGATGTTTCGCTCTACGAGCCGCACGCAGCACTCTTCGCCGGGAGTGATGGAATGTCTGTAATCATGCCGCTGATAGAAGCTGCTCAAAATGACGATCGATGCATTGGGTTTTGTATGGAAATGGGGCTTTCTCAAGCCAAAAAAGTGTTGACCATACTTTCGTAAGCGTGCAAGAGGTGCGGAGTCCACAAAATAGTGTTTTTGTAGTATAATTATTGGATTTTGAAAACACAGATTTCTTTGATCAAACAGACAAAAAATACCTGTGAGCACATCCCAAAAATTCCAACGGCAAGGCTCGCATGCGCCGCTCCTCGCACTCATTATGTTTGGAGCGCTACTCACAGGCGTTGTTCTTTTGAGTGAACAATACGGAGGGATGAATCCCGATGACTTTGCAGCGCAAGTTTTTTCTTCTTCGAGTAGTCCGGATTTTGGCGACGGCGTTTGCGGCGATGGAATTCTGCAGCAACCAAATAGCGATTTGATATACGAGCAATGCGATGATGGAAATTTGATCGGCGGCGATGGATGCGCGGAAAATTGTTTATTAGAGCGATGCGGCGATACGATCGTCGATCCCAATGGTATCGATAATATTGCAGGCAATGCCGATGACGAAGAATGCGACGATGGGAATTCGAATCAAAATGATTCGTGCACCAATGATTGCAAAAATCGTTCTTTCTGCGGCGATGGCACAGTAGATGTCGGAGAAGCGTGTGATGATGGAAATACCCTTGCAGGAGATGGATGTAATGCTCTCTGCGAGCTCGAGTTCTGCGGCGACGGCGTTAATCAACCGGGAGAAGATTGCGATGATTTTAATTCAAGCCAAACTGATCTCTGCTCAAATACATGCACTGCCACACGGTGCGGCGATGGTTTTATACAGAATCCAAACGGATTCGAGGGATACCACGAAACCTGCGACGATGGGAACACGGTGTCCGGCGACGGATGCAGTGCTGTCTGCACGATCGAAGGAGCATTATGCGGCGATGGAGCTTTGGATGCCGGAGAGGAGTGCGATGATGGAAACACACAAGATGGAGATGGATGCAGCGCAGCTTGCATGACAGAGCCCGGGAATCTATGTCCAAATGGATTAAGCTGCACCGATCTAACGAATTGTCTTTCGCAGGGCGGAACTTGTTCTCGCTTACCGCAGGGTACCTGCGGTCTTGGGTGCTGCTGCATTCTCGGCGGGAGTACTTGTGGCGATGGAACAGTGGATTCCGGAGAGGAGTGTGATGACGGCAACACACAGAGCGGTGATGGATGCAGCTCAATCTGTGCTGTTGAGTCCGTCGTCTGTGAAATCAATAGTGATTGCTCGAATGGAGAATGCTGCGATCAGATCGATCATGTGTGTTCTGCAAGCGCATGTACCTCTCAATGTCCTGGAAACCTCATTTGCACCTCGGTTGCAGGATGCGCGGTAGAAGGGGGGAGCTGTAGCCAAACTCCGGGTCTCTGCAGTGCAGGATGTTGCTGCGACGTTGGAATCGGCGGATTGTGCGGCAATGATCAGATCAATGCAGGCGAGACATGCGTCTCGTGTCCCGCGGATGTAAAGTGCTCCATTGGAACACAGTGTTGCAGCGATGGAACATGCCAAGCATCGTGCTCATCTGGAGGGTTGTGCGGCGATGGAAACATAGACCCCGGAGAAGCATGCGACGACGGCAACACGCAAAGCGGCGATGGGTGCAGCGCAGCTTGCACGTCGGAAGCCGGCTGCTGCGGAAACCCAAGTCTCTGCACCGGCGGAACGCAGTGCAATGCCCAAAGCTGCACGTGTGAGGAAGTGAGTTGCATCGTCAATAGCGATTGCTCCGGACAAAATACCTGCTGCCTCGGGCAACAATGCGTTCAGGCAGAATGCGGCGATGGTTTAGTACAGTGCAACGAGCAGTGTGAACCATCGTTCGTCCAAAAACTCTGCGTGCGCGGTGATGGAGCGGTTCTTATTGGATGCGACGATCCAAGCCATATAGGCGATGCCTGTGGCACTGGCCCATGCATCGATTCCGATGGCGACGGCCGATACAATTGCGAGGGAGGCGTCGGAACATCATGCAGTTCAAATAACGATTGCATTGGTTCCTGTCGCGCAGTGACAAATGATCCGTGTTGTTCTTCAGGCTGCCAAAATACGGGAGCGGGGCAGTGCACGGCGGATTGCGGCAACGGAAGAATCGATATCGGAGAAGAGTGCGATGACGGCAATGCTCTGGATTCCGACACCTGCACATCGGCCTGCTTCCTCACCTCATGCGGAGATGGAGTGCGTCAAATTCCAAACGGTCAGGGTAATCAGGAGGAATGTGATGATGGCAATACACAAGATGGCGATGGGTGCAGTGCAGCGTGCAGCATCGAGGGATCTAGTACCTGCGGCGATGGAATCCATGATTTTGGCGAAGGGTGTGATGATGGGAATTTGGATGAGACCGATACGTGTACGTCGCAATGTTGGCCGACGGCATGCGGCGATGGGACCGTACAAGCGCCAAACGGCGTGGATCAAATAGAGGAATGCGATGATGGAAACTTTACTCCGACTGATTCCTGCAAATCCTGTTCCTTCGCTCGCTGCGGTGATCGAAGCATTTATGCCGGAGTGGAAGAATGTGACGATGGGGACACTCGGGATGGTGATGGTTGCAGCGCAACATGCATGATCGAGGGATCTGGTTCCTGTGGCGATGGCATCGTTGATTGGCTTTCCGGCGAGCAGTGCGAACAGACAAGCGATTGTGCTCTTGGACAAGACTGTTCCCTTTGTCGGTGTATCGGGAACGCTAATCTCTGCGGCAACGGACAAGTGGAACAAGGGGAGACATGTTTAAATTGTGCAGTCGATGTCATCTGCGGAAGCGGAACGCAGTGCTGCTCGGATGGAACCTGCAAGGCATCATGTGGTGTAAGCACGTGCAACAATAACGGCACATGCGACATAAACGAAACCTGCACATGCGATGATTGCGCTGGTAAACAGGATGGCTGCGAGCTTGGATTCGTGTGTGATTCCGTGACAGATAGTTGCGCCGAAAAGATTTGCGGCAATCAAACAATCGAACCGCGCGAACATTGCGATACTTCATTCCCGCCGAGTGATCAGGGCCCAAGTTGGCAGTGCAGCGCAACATGCGATCCTGTGTTTACCTGCGGCAACGGCATAGTGGAACTCGGCGAGCAGTGCGAAACAGGTTCGCAGAATTGCCTACAGAATTGCGCCATTGATCAGTGCGCGATTCTCCGTGCCTCACAGAGCACAGGATTTATGGAGCAACACTTTAATTTGCCTTCATGGCGCTACGGTATGGATGCGCCATCGATCAATGGTCCCGAAGATCCAACATTCGACCCCTATCTCTGGTGGAATGACGCATACCTGCGAGAGGTGACAAAAATCGGATCGCAGATCAATAAACCGGCTCCCTACCTTGGACCGAATAATCAGTTTACGGGTGATGTATCACATCACAGTGCGAAGTGGTTTGGAACGGTGACGGTGCCGCTGGATGGGTTCTATGCCTATACATGGCTCACGCGCGACGATGCATGGATCATGATCGATGGCATTATTGCCGACTCCGCGCGCGGCATTCAGAGCGCTGTATCTGTGCGAAACGGCAGCATCTTCCTGCGGGAGGGCACACACAACGTCGAAGTCTACTTCGTAAGCAGGCAAGCAGCACAAGGCCAAGAGGGAGTATTCTTCTTTGGATTTAATAATGCGAATCTCTCGATCGCCCCTTACCTCCCGGGTTGCAGCTACTGCGGCAACGGCATCCGAGAATCCGGCGAACTCTGTGATGATGGATTTAGAAACGGCCAAGGCAACGGCATCTGCAATGCATCATGCAGCGGGTACGGCTCGGCGATCTGTGGCAACGGTACACAGGAACTTGGCGAAGAGTGCGACGATGGAAATACGGGAAATGGCGATGGTTGCAGCAATGTGTGCAGCAGAGAAGCGATATGTGGAAATAATGCTGTCGAACAAGGAGAGGAGTGTGATGATGGAAATATTCTCCCATTCGATGGATGCACGGAGACATGCACGCTCGAAACAGTCTGCGGCAATGGGACAAGGGAAGGTGCAGAAACATGCGACGATGGAAACACCGACGCTGGTGATGGCTGCGGCACATTCTGCCAAGTTGAACTCATTCTCTGCGGTAATGCCGTGATCGATACTGGCGAGCAGTGCGATAGCGGAGGCCTCTGCATTGGGGGCACACTCGATGGCACTAACTGCCGAACACTTGCAGAAGCAACCTCATGCAAGAGTGACGGCGGCGATTGTCTTGCGCAGGATTCTGATCCTGATGGATGCGATAGCGACTGCATGATCGAGGTTCCTCTCGTCTGCGGTAACGGCATTCGCCAAGGGAATGAGGAATGCGATGAAGGAATATGTCCCGACTCTCCGCTCGACGCCATCTGCAACGATGATGCGCGTGCAGACCGTTGCCGAAGCAATTGTGCACTGCCCCGCTGCGGCGATGCGGTCACCGATTCCGGCGAACAGTGTGACACGGGCGACGATCGAAGTGATATTCTTCCGGATCTTTGTCGTTTGAACTGCGAACTCCCACGCTGCGGCGACGATGTTGTGGATTTGGGCGAGCAGTGCGACGATGGAATCTTAAACCATGATCTCCTCCCCAATCGCTGCCGCAGTACATGCGAAAATCCGCGGTGCGGCGACAACGTGTCCGACACGGAGTTCGGTGAGACTTGTGATGATGGGAACCTCGTTTCCGGCGATGGGTGCTCCGCGCTCTGCGAACAGGAACCCTCCGTATGCGGGAATAATGTAAGAGAAGTTGACGAAGAGTGTGATGATGGAAACCTCGTTTCCGGCGATGGGTGCTCCTCTGCGTGTGATGCCGAAGTGATTGTAAGCTGCGGTGATAGCGCCGTGCAGACCGCTAATGGCGAGGAATGCGACGATGGAAATACTGTTGATGCCGATGCATGCGATACGAATTGCCAACTCACGATCTGTGGCGATGCCGTCGTACAACCGATCAATGGACTTGGTGGAACAGAGCAATGTGATGACGGCAACGCCGTCGCGACCGATTCCTGCACCAATACCTGCCAAAGCGCACGCTGCGGCGATCAGATCATCCTCGCAGGAACGGAAGAATGCGATGATGGAAATCAAATTGAAAACGATCTCTGCACGAATACCTGTATAGTTTCACGATGCGGCGACGGGGTGGTTCAATCGCCAAATAGCTTTGGCATCGTGGAGCTCTGCGATGATGGAAATGCGAATGATACTGATGCATGTACAAACCTCTGCAGGACCGCTTTCTGCGGCGATGGCATCCACTTTGCCGCAATCGAGCAGTGCGATGATGGGAACAGAGTGGACCATGATGGATGCTCCGCGCTCTGTGTGACCGAAGCTGCAAGTGCTCCGCTGTGCGGCAACGGCATTCTGGAGGCGAGTGAACAGTGTGATGACCTGAATCTTCTTGCAGGAGACGGCTGCTCGCCGTTATGTCAGATCGAAAATGCGGCTGGCCTCTGCGGCAACGGCGCAATCGATGGTAGCGAAGAATGTGATGATCAAAACATCGTCAGTAATGATGGCTGCAGTGCAACCTGTACGCAGGAATCGGGGGGTGGCGGAGGCGGCGGAGGTCCTCGCCCCACGCAGTGCGGCAACAGCTTTATTGAGCGCGGCGAGCAATGCGATGATGGGAATCGTACGGCAAATGATGGCTGCAGCAGCTCCTGCCTTAACGAAATTCCACTTACCTGCGGCAACGGTACCGTGGAATCTCCCGAGGAGTGTGATCAAGGCGCATTCAATAGCAGCACCGCCTCCGATGCCTGCAGAATGAGCTGCAATGATCCTTATTGCGGCGACGGAGTGAAAGATACGAGAGCGAACGAGGAATGCGATGATGGAAATACCTTGCCTGGCGACGGCTGCAGCAGTATTTGCCGAAATGAAGTCGTGACCGTTGGCTGTGGCAACGGCAATGTCGATTCCGGCGAACAGTGCGATGCAGGATCCAATAATTCAGATTCTCGCTCCGATGCCTGTCGTACGGATTGTAGACTTCCGCTCTGTGGCGACCGTGTACTTGATCGCGGACGCGGCGAAGAGTGCGATGACGGCAATAGTATAAATAATGATGGCTGCTCCGCCTCGTGCCACACAGAACTCGCAACCGCTCATCCCGTAAGCGGAGATACCGATCCTATGCCCGTACATCCCGCACCGGAATATGTGTCACCAGTCACCTACGAGGATCCGCAACATGCAATCACTGCATCGCTCCTCTCTTCCAAAGCAAGCGCGTCGGAAAAAACACCGGAAACCGGTCCCGGCGGCATAATCATCGTTATCGCACTGAGCGGAATGGCTGCTTCGGCATTCAGAAAGCGAATGAAAATGAAGAATGTGTCGTGGCCATTGGATTGGTAGAAAGCAGCCTAAAGTTCCCTCAGCACTGCCTTCATCCAAGGTTCTATTCCAGCGACCTTCATTCTATACGAAACATGAAGTCCCCTCTTGGTGCTCTGTACAAATCCCGCTTCGTGGAGGAGGAGAAGGTGTTTGGATGCCGCAGCGACAGTAATCTTTAAAAGCCGTGCTGCCTCACTCACCGTAAGGGATTTCCCTTGTGTAAGCTCGCGGAGGAGGTGCAGTCGATTGGCATTCGCTAGCGCTTTTAGCGGGAGTTCGAGTGGGTGATGGGAGGGCATGAGCGAAAAAGGGAAACAAATAAGATAATTATACTATTCAATTGAATAGTA
Source organism: Candidatus Peribacterales bacterium (assembly GCA_035289645.1). Lineage (GTDB taxonomy): Bacteria > Patescibacteriota > Gracilibacteria > Peribacterales > Peribacteraceae > DATDWC01. The sequence goes on along the minus strand of DATDWL010000007.1, from coordinate 21,463 downwards.
TAGTTTGGTTCGGAGAACGTCAAATGAAACTTCTCGTTCAAACACAAGAACAAACGATCTTACTATTTCTACTCCTCACTCTCGTCGTTCAAGCTCTCATCATCCAAATCCTCTTCATCCAGATATTGCCTCAGTTGATCAACGCACTCATCAATATCAGAATTATTGAGGTTGTGAGCAATCTCTTCGGCTTGCCATAAATACACGTGAGCAGAATCCGAATCTCCAAGTATGTCGCAAATTCGAGCGAGCGTAATAATGCCTGTAACAAACATTTTCTTACTCTCTGAATCATTCGTAGATGTGAGATCCTGCAATTCATTCAGGGCAGCATTCGCCAATTCCGCATAATGCGATGCATTTCTACTACCATCCATCTCTTCATCGGATTCCTCCTCAATCGGTATACTTTCGACGATGCGATGAATTGCAATCAGTTTCTGTACAAGGAATAGTGTAAGGGCAGTTTTAGATCTGCATTTCCGCGCGATTGGCAGCGCTTCTTCGATCAATTCCAAGGAGACTTGAGCGGTCGAATTCATTGCAGATCGCTGGTAGAGCTCAAGCATTTCATCATCCGTTACATGCGTCTTACTCGCTTCGATAGCCTGTCGCTTTTCATCGTCATTACCCACGGCACAGATTGTTCTGCGAGCAATAATTTCCATGAGCAAATCTCTCATTGCAGGGATAACCGGCTTCAATGCCTCTCTGGCGAACTCTAATGCCCGAGCTGATTGCTCACCATTTTCGAGACCGGATGCCCAAAGAACGTTATGGGCAATCATTGTCATGCTAGGCCCTAAATGTCTTTCGAGAACTTTTGAAGCAACATGATTCATCAGTTCCTTGGTATCTGGCACTCGCAAATCATTTAAAAGTTCAAACATAACCAGTCGAAAGCTATAAGAGTATTGTTCTGGTTTCCAAGGAATATTTTTTCCCGGCTCCACATTACGAACAATGCGAGGGATAACGATTTCCCAAATTTCTCTCTGCTCTCTCTGCTGCTTTGGATCAAAATCCATAGTAAAGTTACTATATTTCATTATTCAATTTTGTCAATATTTCAGAGCAAGAATTTACGCTTAATAAGTCGGTTTTAAGGCAGAAGTGCAGCCAACACGGATGAATAAGTGGTCGGGGTGGTGAGGCTCGAACTCACGACTTCCAGACCCCCAGCCTGGCGGTCTACCAACTGACCTACACCCCGGAATAAATGACAGTGAACATCTTAACACTAATTACGGAACTACTTGTCCCCCGTAGCCAAAAGGCGAAGGGGGAACCTACACCCCGTGGTTTTGAGTATACAAGAAAAATACGAGCACCTTCTATTCTAAGAAGTCTAAAAGCTCTTCATTCCCCTCCAACGAGAGAGGGTGGCAGCTCATCCTCCCCTTGTTTCTTGATTCCTTGATCAGCTTCGCTGATCTCGTCACTCCCTGTCATCCTCTTCTCCCATCCCAATTTTTCTTCGAGCTCTCGCTCTGCTTTACGCTCCTTCTCCATCACTTCGGCCTGCTCCGCCTGATTCTGCTCCCATTTCTGCTTATACTCAGCTTCCTCACGCAAGTACTCCGCAGCTGCAGATTCGCTCATGCCGACAAAAAAACGGGCGGATCCGCTCCCTGAAAAAATAATTTCATCTTTACCGGTTTGAACATCCAACATGTACGGTCCTGTTTTTATTCCATTTTCGTCATGGAACGAGAACTGCGCAACATTCTGGCCGGAAAGAGTCACCGTGTGCTGCATCATCGGGGGATGGAAATCATTTGGATAATGCCAGCGCATGCGAACGATGTACGTCCCCGTCTGTGACTCATAATTTTTTAGCCAGACGTACGAATATACGACAGTGGTCCCGGTTGCAAAATACTGTGTAAACTCGGGAAAAGGTTTTCCCGGTTCGATCGGCTCGGATGAGCTTACGATATATTCAACTTGCATCTTCGGTTTCTCGGAAACCGTGCCCGTGCATGCAACGAGGAATGGAAGAATGCCAAAGAGGATCCAACGATGCATCATGGGAGAACCATACGTGAGGAGCATTCATGAAAGGAAATCATTCAGTGCCATAGCGAAGCATCCGCGCACGATCTCCAATTGTTCTGCCCGAACGGCGGTTTGGCAGCGCATAAAGATCAGAGGACTCTTCCAATGTAAAATCGATTGTCTTCACCGTTCGATACGCGGTACCTCGGAGCTCGAATTTTACCCTCTGCCCCTGTCGAAGAAAGTACGGCTGCGTGAACGTAAGCGAAACCGCATCGTCAGTTAACGTTTTTACAACCGGGGTCAGCGATCTGCCACCGCTCTGCGTAAGATAGAGATTACGGAGCTCTTCGTTACGCGCGCTGCCCTTGTTCGTAAGAGTAATGCTATAAAGAAGTTGGTGTGTGCTGCCGCTCGCCTCGATCGTAAATCGGGAAAGCGTCTCGTCGCGAACTGCCTGCACTTTTCCAACGGGCAAGAATGTCATAATAGCCTGGCCTACGGCCGCCGGAACAACTTTAGACGGGGGCTCCATGGTGCGAAGCGGGAAACTGCCCATCGTGACTTCCGCAGTGCTCTTAATATCCGTTACTGATTCAATAGTCAGCGCAAAACGACTTCCTGCTGCGGTACCGCGTTTTATATCGATTGCAGTATCGAGGCGGAGTGATTTGCACGCAGGCACCACGACATTCTTCAAACCGAGAAGAACGGTCTGACCACTGGAGGCAATGGTTCCGCTGCGCGATACGCGCGTCTCATTTTTAAGCAAATAAACGCCCTGAATATCTGCAGAATCGCCGGGGCCGATCCTCTTAATGCGAAGATACTCCAGTGTCACATCCCCTTCGCATCCTGCATGGAACACAAGTGGCAATAGCCGAACATGCGTCGCGGCAATGGGAATCACATCCAAACGAACTGGCAGCGTTTCTACAAAGAGCGTCAATTTTTTTAATTCATTCATGTCTCTCGCAGCAGCGGAAGCAGAAAGCGGAAAAAGACAGAAGAAGAGGAACAATGCGGCTTTCATTCTCATAGTGGCTTCCATACTACGCGATGCCTGTGGTTATGCCAAGCCATCGGAATCGCGTGCGCAAGGCAACGGGAGAATCATCGATGTGGCAAGGAGAAGAAGCGACAGAGGGAAAATCATCGTGCGGCTAAATGTTTGCGCATTCACAAGGAACTGCACATTCGGCGTTGCAAGGAAGATAATGAGCGCTCCAAAGAACGTGAGAGCGCTCCAGAGGAGAATAAGGTACGCAGGGAAATCTTCAGATCGTGTCTTCCGTAGAAGCGGCACACTGAAGACAAGCAGTGCAATCGCCAAATACCAATGGACGCCAAAGGATCCGGCGGCAAAGAGCTGACGAAAAGCTTCTGGTACCGCATCGCCATGGAACGTGAGCGAGAAATCGCCGCCGCCGTGAGGACTCAGTGGCAATCCCTTGGTAACAAGGAGTATTGACCATAATGATGCAAAGATGATCGACGGGAGAATGCTACTCATCAGCGGCGTGCGGAATCCGCGGAAATACCCGGCAACGCCAAGGATTGCAATCCATGGCACAACACCAAAAATGATCCCATCCTGTTTCATCCATGCTGCGGATGAAATGAAGAGCGCCGAAAGAAGCAGAAGACGCGGATTCCACTCTTTTGTTTTTGAGGTGAGACAAAGGAGAGCCGCCGCAAGGAGTAGAGATGTGAGGACATGGACATCCCCGTATCCTTGGCCTAAGTGAAGGGAAATTAGTGGAATCGTCAGAACGAGGCCAAGCGCTAGTCCGGCGCGCATAATACCCGCATAGCGCATGAGGAGGAGAAAGAACGCAAGGAAACTCATGAGGCTGAGAAGGAGCGTCGCGCTATTTGCAGCAAGATCAATCCATTGTCCCTGTCCCAATGCAAAAGTGATCTGAATGCTATGAAGAAAAATCGGATACTGCGGCTTCGAAATCCCCCTGAGCTCATTGGTATCAAACGCTATCGCATGATCAAGGTACGAAATCTTTGCTCGCATCGTCCACTGACTGACGCTGTCGTAGTAATACGTGGGGAGAAGCGCATGGGTGACGCCGTAGAAGAGCTTGATAGTGATGAAAAGAACAAAAATGAACATGAAAATACTGAAAAATCTTGAGCTCAAATTGCTCTTCTCGAGCGAGCGAAATCCCAAGCCTTGCTTCGGATTGAGCGAGTCGAGAGACGTACTACTCTTATCGGGAGAAAACATTTTCATCTTCATTGTGAACACACCTGCAAACAAAAGTATGAGGAGATGCCCCCCAAATGTTGTAAGCGCCGTCAGCGGAATTCCAATTACCGTATACACAAAGTAAAGCAATGCATTGAGGAATGCTCCAAGCGGCAATCCAAGCGCCCACTGCTCACATCGACGAAGATGAGTCCCTGCAATCAAGGAACAAAGCAATCGCCCCTCCGCCGTGAGGAGAATCGCAACACCGAAGAAGAGGAAAACGGAAATCATGAGCGAGGTTCTGGAGACAAATGATAGATAGCACTCCCGCGTCCATAATCATCAAGAAGCTTCGCTTCGCGCAGTTCCTGAGTGCCGTGACAGGAGATCATGCCATCTGTGAGAGCATGTTCCATGCCAAGGAACACGAGATGCGTTGCAGAATCAAACGCCTGCTCCGCTCTCTGCACTGGAATCGGGTAGAGGTGATAGCGAAGTTGCTTGAGATAAATATCATCCCAAGGAAAACAAAGCGCAACGCTCATCGATTGATCGGAAAAAGCTTCCTCCTGCGACAGACGATCGCTCATCGTATGAAGAGGTCCAAGCTGCCTATATTCGTGGTCTGTAAGCCATTGGTGCGTATCGCTTGCTGTGACCTTTATCAGATCAAAGGAAAAACGGGCATCGTAAAGAAGAAACGCGAATGCAATGAGTGCAAAAAATATACATGGCGAGCGGCGAGCATAAACAGCAAATTTTTTGCCTCCAAATTTTTGCATGAGCACATGAACGAGGAGTAGAAGCAAAATGAAAATGCCAAAAATGAGCGAGAGCGACACTCCAAAAATACGGTACCCGTGCAAGTAGTTGATCGAAGAAAGTTGCATTGGTTCTCCGACGGCAAGTTGATGAACCATTGCTCCAAAACTTTTGAAAGCTGATGATGGAAGTATATCGATATCGTGAATTTGCACTGTCGCACCATCCGGTCCGCGCACATGGAGGAGATACTCGTCCATCGCAGGATTCCATGCCGGCGAGCGCGAAAGATCAACCGTCATTTCACGATTGGTCCCCGCAGGCAGAGAATCTATGCGAAGTGATTCAAGCGGATTAAAACTCCTTCCACCCATTCGATTAATGAAATACGACACCTGCATCGAAAGCGGCGCATCGCTCGAATAGAAAATTCGCATAGCGGATCCCCTCCCCTGCACAACGAGTGACTGCTCTACAAGACGTTCTTCGATACCGGGAAAATTGAGAACTTCTTCAGAGAAAAGATGCGGCGAAGAGACCTTTGCCGACACGTTCATAAGTGGGATAAGGCAGAGGAGAATGCCTATGGTGAAAAGTCTGCGATTCAAAAAATAATGCTGTACGGGGGATTGTACATGGCTCCTATGAAGAGACTAAAAAGAAAGCACTATGCAATGCATGCATTCGTTTTATTGTTTCCTGCAAAGGTGGACATTTTCCTTGGTTCACACAGCTGATCGTAATAGGATTTTTTTGCTTGCTTGAAATCTCTTCCAACCAAAATTTCGCTTTAAATAGCGCATTGTACGATGCAATACAATTTGCTGCCGAAGAGACTAATGAAGAATTTGCAAAAGCAATGCTTTCGGAATGCCGTTTTATATTTGAATCGACTCTTATTGATGCCTACAAAAATGCCTGGAAGAAGAATTCCAGCATCGGTGATGGTATTCAAGCAATAAGAGAACGATTGCAGATACTCCATCAGAATAAGAAAAATCTGCTCCATGAATCAATGGCACGACATCAAAGCCCTGCATATACCCCGAACTCATTGGTGAACCAGAGAGAAAGGAGGAGGGAGTTAATGTTTTGTTAAGAAATCGAGAATGGGTGCAAATCACAAAAGACGAAATAGTCTCGTTTCTCGGACACCTCCTTTCACAACTCAACACAGTCAAGCAAGCTATTCATGCTGCTGCGCACATAGATGCTGTTAAATCAAATTTTGATGATTTTGAACAAAGTTTTCGGCCAAATACAGAAGAGGAATAAGACCAATGACCTGTCCCCCCGAATACTTAGGGAAAAGTTGGCACAGAATGTATCTGTGAGGCGAGAGTGGAATCGTGCCTTTAACATGGTATATTCCCTCTATGATGATCCTTCGAGAGTTCAGTAGACGCAATCTTCTCTTGGTCATTTTCATTGTTGCAGGTGCCGGTTTGCTTGCCACGTGCACATGGAAATCAAAAGAATCGATGCCGGAGCCGGACATGCGCGAATCCGCGGCGACTGTCGAAAACGAAGTGAAAGAGAATCAAAAACCCGCGACCGCACTCACTCTTGATTCCACATTTACGAGCGAGAAGCTTGGTATCCGCTTCAAGTATCCTTCGGCATGGGGACCTGTTGCTGAAGGAATTGAAAATTGCACCTATGACGTCGAAGCCGCAACCGAGTCTAATCCTTGCGAGCACGTTACCCTTGGATTTTCAGGTGTGCCAGGGCGTACATCCTTCCTTTCCTCCTATAGCCTTTTGGCAGCGGAAAATCCACCTGAAAGAGATGCGTATTGGGGGGACAGAGCAGGTGCGATTCGGGATGAGAACTTCTTGAAAAGTTACTGCGATGGTCTTCCCTCTGCTTCGTGGCCCCGATTATCTTCAACTGACTGCAAAACATACACGAACCAACATGGCGTTCTCGTTGTTCGGAGTTTTGAGGAAACAGGATATGGCGGAAAAGCATTGATGTTCTACATCAAATCTTCGCATCCCGTTTTCTTCGGTCTTGTCCTTTCCACAGATAGGCTCGCGCCGAATACCACGAGCGCAACCGGATCCACCAATCTTGAGGAAGCAGAAGACGTTCTGAATGCGCTGGTTGATAGTCTGGAATTCTTGGAGACTGAGGACGAAAACATTACCGGCGGATCACTGGGCACAGTCCCCGTGTTCTTGGTATCAATTGAAGGAGGACAACATGAGGGGTCTCGAAGGGTGGAAGGATCGACTTGTTTCGATTCGCTTGTCCCCGTTAACCGATCCGTGTCCAAAACCACTCCACACGTGCGGGACGCGCTTCAAGAGCTTCTGTTTTTACCTATTTTACAGAAAGACGGTGATCCGACCCCTTGCTTCGGGAACACTGACTGTTATGAGGGCACTGGACTCTATAATGCGCTGTATCAATCTCACCTGACAATCGATACTCTTGAAATAACAAATGGACATGTCGACGTACATCTCAGCGGAGAAGTCGTGACTGGCGGCGTTTGCGATTCACCACGATTCATTAGCCAGGTCCGCGAGACGATTCTTCAGTTCTCTGATATCAACAGTGCTTCCGTTTGGATAAACGATATTCCCATGGAGAAGGGTTTCTCAGAGAAGTGACGCATGATCAGGCACATTCTTCTCAAGCCAGGGTTTTGGCCATGTAGTATCTCGATATCGTGAATTTTTAGATCGTCGAAAACAGCAAGTAAAGTCGGTGAACACTCCTGATCACGATGCTCGTATGCCTTGAGCACTTGGTCGGTGACACTATGATGTGGATCGGCAAAGAGATTCGCCTGTCAGCTTTGGCTTCGACCCTTGAGCGATTCCAAAATGGTGGTCTGTGCAGAAAGTCTCTCGTGAACGAAAAGCGGCAAGGTTGGCACATCGAATGAAGGTCTTTCTGCTTTCCCATGGAAAACCGGAAGAGTATCCAACATTTCTCAGGAACGTAGGGTCGAACTTTCTTTTGAAAGGGAACGTGCGGAGCTTGTACTGCTTGCCCGTCCGTAGCTCGGAAGCGAAAGCGGAAGCCTGTTGAAGTGCCGGAAGTCGCGCCGCGGGTGGGGCGTGATAGCAAATCGCGCTGGGTTTCCGATGTGGTCGGGGTGCAGGGACTCGAACCCTGGACCTCAGCGTCCCGAACGCTGCGCGCTACCAACTGCGCTACACCCCGATGGATTAAAGATCACGCATGACCGTACGGTTTCGCTACACCCCAAATCAGAAATCAAGCCAGAAGCAGGGTACCTGATTTGCCTTAGGAGATGCCACTCAGGTAGCGTGAAAAAGTCCTTTCCCCCTCCTCTATGCCAAAGAAGAAGACGAAGAAGATTGTAAAGAAAGTAAAGAAGATGGTAAAAAAAGTGAAAAAGGGAAAGAAGGCGAAGAAAGTGAAAGTGGCAAGAAAGGTAAAGAATGTGCGGAAAGTGAGGAAGGTAAAGGCAGTGAAGAAGGGAAAGAAGGCGGCAAAGAAGACTGTTGCGAAGGCTCCAAAAATGCCTCCAGTTCTCGGCAAAGTAACTCACTACTACGATCACATCGGTGTAGGGGTATTAGCGCTCAAGGGTCCGCTCAGCGTTGGAGAAAAGATTCTCCTTAAGCGGAATAAACAGGAATTCACGCAGGTGGTGGAATCACTCCAAGTCGATCACGAAAGCGTAGTCAAGGTGAAGAAGGGCGACGAAGTTGGCCTTAAGCTGAATGAAAGGATTAAAGAGGGGGCATTGGTCTACAGGGCATAGTTTTACTGCCTTTTGAAGGAACTGATGAGTGCCTGATGACTGAAATGGCTTGTCGATCACCTAGTTAAGTAAACTTGACCCTTTTGAGCACTCTTTGTACTCAAATATAACGCCACAATAATTATGGATCGAGTCTATGCTGAGGCATGCCAAAAAAATGGATAGTTGAGCAAAAAATGTATACATATAATTCCAGTATCTGTCGAATGAAATTTTGGCTTAAATCAGCCAATAAACCGATATCTCACTCCAAGGTACCAAGAACTGGATGACTTTCTGGACAATCATTTTAAGGTTCCTACAATGCCCCGGCATGCCAGATTTTCGTACAATGAGGATAGTGAGAAAGGCTCACATCCAATCCTCTATCTCACTTGCCATCGTGCACGCCGTGATGATCGCGGCGGTCACCTGGACAGTGATCATGAGCGCCCCGATCTACGGTTAAGCCGATAAGGCTCAGTGGGGCATTGGCAGAACAGACTTCAATGGTCTCCTACCGAAAAGTGGGCGGACTTTTTGAATCGATATATGTAAAGAATAGTACACAGAGCTAGGCAATGTCCTGTTTAGACCCCGGAGCGCTGGAGAGAGAATCGGTAAGAATTGAGCTTGGATCAGAAGTAAGGAGCTCATCGCTTGCTCTTGTTTCAGGCAAAAATCGGAGGAATGGCATCGGGAGAAGACTCGAAAGCACGGCTATCCAAACAACCTTGTCGAGGTTCGTGTAGTTCGCAGGGAGAGCTTCCGTTGCCTGATGCACATCAAAGAGATGGACGAGGAATGCGCCGCCAAGATCCGAAACCGCAAGTCCGATGTTCATGAGCGAGGCAAGGACGGCAAACATTGTTGCCTCCACGCCTCTAGGGCAAATACGAGCCACAAGGACGAGGAGTGGCAGGAATCCGATCTCGGTAAGTGGCGCCGTAATGAGTTCATCAGCCACGGCAAAGAACTGCGGAGAAACACCCAGAACCTTGTACCAGCCGTAGATAAGCCCAAATGATGGGAGTGAGAGTACGACGCTCGCAATGATGATCCAAAAGAGGAGCTTTTTGAGCGGAACCGAGATGAGGAATTGACGGAAGAAAAGAACTCCGATAATGGACATCAGGCGCGAGATCACGGTGAGCCGTCCAAAAAACTCCGGCGAGAAGCCAAATTCATCGATCACGAAGTAATTGAATGCACCGCCGCTCGTAGGCGTAGATCGCCAAAGGAGCAGGAAGAATGCAGACCAGAGAATGGCAGGCGTAAGTGCTCCCTTGAATTTCTGCCACGTCTCTCGGAGTGAAAAGATTCCCGATTCATCCATCTCCTCTTCGAAGATGAAGAGGGAGAGTGCGGTAGTGAGAAGCGGGAGAGTACCGGTGATGAAGAACACATTGCGAGCACCAAGCGTTTCCACAAGCACCCCCGAAAGATACGCAACGAGGAGAGCACCCACCATGAGCGATGCCCTGCAAACGCTCTGGAGCTTGCCGGCGATTGCCTGCGTCCGGCTCTTCTCCGCAAGCAGGCCATCGACTATGACATCCGCAAGCGCAAGGCCAAGACCGGAGAGGAGAACGGCAATAAGCGCACCCGTAAAGCTCTGCACCCATGTTGCGAGGGAAAAGTACCCTGCGGCGCCAAAAATGCCGGAGAGGAAGAGGTATGGCTTCCTGCGCAGCCCCGCAATCGGCAGACGATCAGAAAGGAGCCCGTAGAGCGGCTTAATGCTCCAAGGGATGATGGAAATGGAGCCAAGAATAGCAACCTGTTCTATCGTGAGGTGAAGATCCTCTTTGTAGTAAAACGTTGTCGCGACTCCAGCAATGGAGGTTGCCCCAGCAATGAAATAAACAAACGGAACGAGGATCCGAGTCAAGTCGCGATGCATGAGTGAAGTATACCGTAGACCGATGAATACACTCGACAGAAGCGCCATGAATGAGCTATAATACCTAGATTTAATTCCACACACATACCCATGACAAAGAAACGCACATCGAAAGCTGCTTCCGGAAAAAAGAAAGTAATGAAGAGAAAAATCGTACGACACACCCCCACGAAACGAAGCACTCGAACAGAAGGCGCGAGCGGCTGGGAAATTGTTCCATTTGTCATTGCTGTCGTCGTAGCTATCGTCGTCATTGTTCAGAGCATCGATTCTGCTACGGAATCTTTGCCGCGATCCGGAGGTGCGGCACTGCGCACGCACCTTTCCGCAGGATGTGACGTTTCCGGTGCTGCACTGCGCAAGATACGTGGCAGTGAACGCGGTGTGGAACGCGGCATGGCATTGCTCGAGGACACGCAACATCAAGTTGATTGGGATTGCAGTACAGATCCTCACGGAAGACTCTGCAACAAAGCAAAAGAGAATCTTCAGGAGGTGAACATCCTTGTACAGGAAGAAATCAATAATTTAGAACAGGTGAGAATCGAGGCGTGCCTCTAAAAACTATGGAAATGGAAAAGCGCGGGTGCCCACTGCGCTTTTTTATGGAGTACGAGCGTATAGAATGAATCACGATCGAAGCGAACGCATGGCGTCTAAACGCTTCTGTAGGAGCTCCGGCGATCCAATGTCTTTACGGAACCTCACAGGACCTTTCACCTGCTCGCAGAGCGCCACGGCAATACGTCTCGCTTCTTCGATCGAATCCCCTATCCCCACAATTCCCGCAGATCTTGATCCTCCAAGCCGCAGAGATCCATCGGGAGACTCCGCTATGTCACCAAAGTAGAGGCGGGCATTTTTTGGAATAGCCGTAGGAAACTCAACAACATCCCCTTTCCTCCCCTTACTCTCGGGATAACAATCCGGCGTAATGTAGAGGCACACCGTTGCTTTATGAGCGAATTGAACGTGCTCCGAGCAAAGCTCTCCCGAAAGAATTCCCTGGCACACTGACACAAAATCGGATGTAAGGAGCGGGAGAACATTCAGTGCCTCCGGGTCGCCGAAGCGCGCGTTGTATTCGATGACTTTTACTCCCGCTTTGGTCGCAATGAATCCGCCATAGAGAATACCGCGATAGGGACTGCCGCATTCTGTTTTAAGCGCATGCGCCACCGATGCGTTAAATTCATGAGCAGCATGGAGATCTGATGGCATCAAAAATGGCAGACTGTGATTCGTATCCGAATATGTGCCCATGCCGCCCGTATTTGGCCCGGTATCTCCTTCGTACGCGCGCTTATGATCCTGAACAGCAGGCATGGAGACGACGTTCTCTCCGCTCACAAACGACATGAGGCTGAATTCAACCCCCATAAGCTTCTCCTCGATCACGACCTGTGATGAGGATCGGAGACATTCCTCCGCATACGCAACTCCTTCTTCGATCGATGTAAGGTGCTCTCCGCTCAGCCTCACTCCCTTTCCTCCAAAAAGGCCGTCGTACTTTACAACGTAATTTTGATCGAGCTCTCCTTCCATATACGCCCGAAGATCGGACGATGAAGTTCCGTTTGCAAACACTTTGAATCGCGGGCTGCCATTGACTGCGTATTTCTGCATGAGCTCGCGCGCAAATCCTTTGCTTGATTCAATCCTCGCGAGTGATTTTTTCGGGGCAACTGATGGGATGTTGATCCCCTCAAGTACATCGGCAAGGCCACCGCCAATTGGATCATCCGGTGCGATGAATGCGAAATCCGGCTTCGTCCGTTTGGCAATTTCCAGAATTGCATCAAAATTCATGAGTGAATCCACGACGCATTGCTCTGCTGCAAGCTTCTTGATTCCGGGATTTGGTTGAGTGCAGATATGGATAATTTCGGGCGCCTGTGGCGAACGTGCGAGCGCCTCTGCTATGGCATGGCCGCGTGCGGAGATCGTGATGAGGAGAATTTTCATTAGATCAGCGTCATCATCCTGTACTGCTCCGAAGCATCATCTCCATCCCCTTCGAACTCCTCTCGTGTTTGATTGCGTTGTACTTCCCACTTGCGGAGGAGCTCCTTCGTCACCTCGGGCGTTGGATACTTCCCTGTGAAGCACCCCTCGCTAAAACGCCTGATCTTGGTATTCCCCACGCGCACGGACTTGTGAAGATCTTCGATCCTCCCGTAAAAGAGTCCATCGGCACCGATGTAATTTCGTATCTCCTCAATGGAATGATCTGCGGCAATGAGCTCCGTGTACGTCGGGAGATCGATGCCGTAGGGATCGGGAGCGATGATCGGAGGTGCTGCGGAAGCGAAATACACTTTTTTGGCGCCTGCCTTCCTCGCAATTTCGATGATCTTCTTACTCGTATTCCCGCGCACGATGGAATCATCTACAAGGAGAACAGAGTTATTTTTAAATTCGAGATCAATGGGATGAAGTTTGAATTGGATGTTGCGTTTGCGCATTTGCTGTCCGGGCATGATGAACGTGCGGCCGATATAACGATTCTTCACAAAACCTTCGCGGTAACGGATTTTCAGCTTATCGGCGAGGCCTGCAGCAACGGGTCTGCCTGTATCTGGAATCGGAATGACGGAATCGATGTGAATACCCGCTTCTTTGATCTGCCTTGCTAGGAATTCCCCCATGCGCACCCTCGCCTTATAGACGTTCACGCCATCGATCGTGGAATCGGGCGAGGCAAGGTACACCCATTCGAAGAGGCAGGGGCTTAATACCCCGCGGCGCACCTCGCGGCTGTGAAGCACATTATTGCGGTCGATGAAGAGCACCTCGCCTGGCTTAATATCCCGTACAAATTCGTAATCGAGTGCGCGGAAAACCGTGCTTTCGGAGGCGATAAGGTATTCCTCCTTCATACCGAATTTTCGCTTCGCAAGCTGGAGTGGGCGGATGCCGCAGGGATCACGGAATGCGACAATGCCATGTCCACCGATGAGAACGACAGCGGAATACGCTCCTTTGCACTTCTTAAAGACAGTCCTCATGGCGCTGAAAATATGTTCGGGGGTCAGATTCTTCGGCCGCTGATTTTGGAGTGCGACAGAAAAGACATTCAGGAGGACTTCGGAATCGGAATGCGTCGTGAGGTGTCGGAAATATTTTTCGCGGAGTTCCGTTGCAAGCTCTTCAGCGTTCGTCAGGTTTCCATTGTGCGCAAGTGCGATGCCAAAGGGCGTATTCACAAAGAAAGGCTGGGACTCGAACTCGGAAGAGCACCCCGCTGTTGGGTACCGTACATGCCCAATACCCATCGGCCCGGTGAGGCGAGCGAGGGACTTGGCATGGAACACATCGCGCACCATTCCATTTGATTTCTTTAAATGAAATTGATTGTCATACGTCATGATGCCGGCTGCATCTTGTCCTCTGTGTTGAAGAATAATCAGACCCTCATAGAGATCTTGAATCGCGTTGTTGTAGCCGGAGGCAGCTATAATTCCACACATACGTTAGCAAGTACTTACGGGCAAACACGACCACTCGGATTTGCCGAGAGGCCGGAAATAAGGGTGAGAGGGGGTTCCCACGGGAAGATTCTAAAGATGTTTCTTAGAAACGCAAGAATTTATCACTCGACCTTTAGCAGGATCAGGCATTGCATCCATAGACACATGACAATCTATGCCATTTGCCTCTCTTTTGCATTCACGCAATTTCGTATGAGGCTTGCAACGGTCATGGGGCCGACACCTCCCGGAACCGGTGTAATTGCAGAGGCTTTCTTCACCACCTCTTCAAAATCGACGTCTCCTACAAGACCCTCCAGGGTTTGGTTCATGCCGACATCAACGACGACGACTCCCTCCTTCACTGCGTCACCGGTAATCATTTTCGGCTTTCCAATCGCAGCAATCAGAATATCGGCTCCGCGAGTAATGGCTGCAAGATCTTTGGTTTTGCTATGGCAAATCGTGACCGTCGCATCACGATTGAGAAGCATTACTGCAATCGGCTTTCCCACGATATTGCTGCGGCCGACAATCACCGCATGTTTGCCTGCAACGGCAATCTTGTAATGCTCGAGGAGTGCAACAATGCCGCCGGGAGTTGCCGGAGGGAGGTGTTCGAATTCCGTTGCAAGGAACATTTTGCCAAGATTGTAAGCACCGAATCCATCAACATCCTTTTTGGGATCAATCGCACGAATGATCTCGGGAACATGGGATTGAAGATGAACTGGGAGTGGAAGCTGGATGATGAATCCGGTCACATCGGCATTTGTGTTCAATGATTCAATGAGCGTCATCAGCTCCTTGAGTGTTGTCGTTGCAGGAAGATGCTTGTGTTCGCTTCGCATTCCCACAGCCTCGCAGCTCTTAAACTTCTGTTTGATGTAACTTGCGCTCGCAGGATCATCCCCTACCTGCACAACAACAAGCTTTGGATCAAGCGCTTTGATTTTAGGCTTCAGTGAATCGAGGAGCGCCTTCGCTGCTTCGCGGCCATCGAGGAGGAGGGCGGACATGGAGCAATACTATCAGACTTTTCTCCAGCGAGTCCTGAGCGAAGCCGAGTGTGCGAGGCGAAGCCGAAGGACGAGTTGAGAGACGTTTTACACAAATCCACCTCTCGATTCGCCCCTCGACAAGCTCGGGGCTCACTCGAGAAAAGTAGATACATTCTCCCAAATCTTCGCTTCCACCGCATCTTTCGCCCCAGAGGTATCCACGACAATCACTCCAAAATGTTCCTTCGAATAGCGTTCGTATCCTGCGTACACGCGCTTCTGGAAGTGCTCCTTTTCAAAGGGATCACCAGTTGACCGTTTTAAAAGTCTTGCAAGAACCACCTCGAATGGCGGAAGTAAAATAAAGAGGAGATCCGGCTTTGGGAATGATTCGTTCCAACGTTTGAGCGTAAGGAGCGGAACATTCGATGCCTCCCCGTAAATAAGAGTGGAAGGAACATACCGATCACACACGATGATCTTTCCTGCGCGAATTCCGGGCTCTATGACTCGCTCTACATGCTCTGCACGATCATCACAGAAAAGTTTTTGGAGATCATCCGGACTCTCGTACATGCCTTCCCCCAGAATCTTCCGCACCTTCTTCCCGCATTCTCCTTCCGTCGGCTCCCGCGTGAGAATGACATCTTTGCCAAGCGCTCGGATACGATTTGCAAGCGCATCGCTATGAGTGCTGGTTCCAGCGCCATCCGGACCTTCGAGCACGATGAATATTCCTCGCTTCATAGCAACAAGTATACCGCAGAGTCATCGACGAGCCGCCTCCACTGCTCTCACTAATTCCTCCACGTCCAGAGTGAACTTGGTGGTATCGGGTTCAACGAACTGCCACACCACAGCATCACCCTTTAAAACACTGTACGAACGACGAAGGAGTTCTCCAAGGAGCGGGGGCAAATTCTTCTTGCCTTCTTCGTCGCTCAATTTTCCAATGATGGCACGGAGCTCGAACGCTCCGAAATCGGATGCAAATTCTATTGCGGAATTTTCCCATCGGGCTGACCGTTTCCATTCGTTGATCGCAAATGGCTGATCCGTGGAAGTAACGATAATACGGTCAGCGCCGGCCCCTTTAATGCGCTGAACATTCTCCATAATGGCCGGAACGCAGGCGCTGGTACAGGTACCGGAGAATGCTGCGGGAACAGTGCAGAGTACTGTGACTCCAGAGAGTTCGTGGAGTTTGATGGGGCTGTTATCGGCGGCGGAGTAAATAGTGGCGCGCATGGGAATTGTCGTCGACCCAGTGTAACAAGTTCTTCCATACGAGCCAACCTTCTGGCTGCATGAGCCGATTGTTGCAATTTTGTATGGAGAAGTGTGCAAATACGATTTCTCCTCTCCTCCGTAAGATGTGTAAGCTCCTTATGCACCAGCGTATCCACATCGTGTAATCCATGGCACAAGGGATCAGCACACACCTCTTTCGCAAAGAGGAAGAATTCGTGCGCATAATCATGATCTGATTTTTTGCGTACGCCATTACGATTACCCGAAAACGAGCCTGCCTCCTGAGGATGTTCATTGGTAAGTTCTTTGCCTTGATTACAACTTTCATCTATATCCATTTGAGTAAATATAGCACGAAAATTGCACCTGTCGTCACTTTCCTGCCCAGATGCATAGTGCCACAAACATATGATTTAAGGTCAAATTTTGCACTTCCATCACCTTCACAAAAAAGCCGCCCTCATCGGACGGCTCTTGGTATTCATTTCTTAGAAATCCATCCCTCCCATGCCACCCATTCCTCCACCCGGAGGCCCGGCATGCGCGTGCTCCTCTTTCTTCGGGATTTCGGATACAGCACATTCGAGTGTGAGGAACATGGAGGCAACCGAGGCTGCGTTTTCGAGAGCACTGCGCGTTACCTTCTTTGGATCAATGACCATTGCCTTCACGAGGTCCTCGTACTTGTGCGTTGCAGCATTGAATCCCTCATTCCCCTTTGCAGATTTGACCTTCTCCACCACCACTTCACCCGATTCGCCGGCATTCGCG
This sequence comes from Candidatus Peribacterales bacterium, assembly GCA_035289645.1. Lineage (GTDB taxonomy): Bacteria > Patescibacteriota > Gracilibacteria > Peribacterales > Peribacteraceae > DATDWC01. Next base: position 4,380 of record DATDWL010000007.1, on the reverse strand, counting down.
GCAATATTCATGAGCGGAGCAGAGAGCGCAGCAAGTACGATTTGGATACCTAAATCTTCATCTTCGTTCGCACCCTTCAACTTCTCGAGTCCGGCCATCGCGCGAATGTACGCAACGCCACCGCCGGGAAGAATCCCCTCCTCTGCTGCGGCACGGGTGGCACTGAGTGCATCTTCCACGCGGTGCTGCTTCTCCTTCTGCTCTACTTCTGTTGCGGCGCCGACTTTGATAATGGCAACGCCACCACTGAGTTTAGCGAGACGCTCTTGAAGCTTCTCTTTATCGAAATCGCTCGTAGAGTTTTCGAGTTGCACTTTGATTTCGTTGATGCGCGTCTCCACGTCTTTCTTATCACCGCCGCCATCCACGATGATCGTATTCTCTTTCGTCGCAACAACTCTCCTCGCAGTTCCAAGATCTTCGAGCGTTGCGTTTTCGAGCTTCAGTCCGACTTCTTCGCTGATCACACGGCCACCCGTAAGCGCGGCGATGTCGCGCAGAATTTCTTTCCTCCGATCCCCAAATGCGGGAGCTTTGACAGCGAGTGCAACGAATGTGCCGCGAAGTTTATTGACGACGAGTGTTGCAAGCGCTTCGCCTTCCAAACTTTCGCAGATGATGACGATCTCTTTCTTCCCTTTCTGCGCAAGCTGCTCGAGCACAGGAAGAATTTCCTGAATGGAACCGATTTTTTTATCCGTGATGAGAATCGATGCATTCTCGAACACTGCCTCCATGCGCGCGGTATCTGTCACAAAGTACGGTGAAATGTAGCCATTATCAAACTGCATTCCCTCCACGTATTCCTTTTCGATGCCGAGTGTTTGACCGGATTCTACCGTGATGACGCCGTCTTTCCCCGCCTGTTCAATGACTTCTGCGATCACTTCACCCACCTCTTCATCCTGTGCGCTGATTGTCGCAACCGCCTTGTATTCATCTTTTTTACTGATGTCTTTCTTCATCTTTTCGAGCTCTTCTGTAACTGCATGAACCGCTTTGTCGATTCCGCGCTTGATCGAAATCGCATTGGAGCCAGACGAGAGATGCTTAAGACCCTGCGCCATGATGGCATACGCAAGAACCGTGGCTGTGGTTGTACCATCGCCAGCCGCATCATTCGTTTTGGTCGCCGCCTCTTTCACAAGCTGTGCGCCCATGTTTTCGAACTTGTCCTCAAGCTCGATCTCCTTTGCAACCGAAACACCGTCCTTCGTCACCATGGGTGCGCCGTACGATTTTTCGATGAGGACATTGCGGCCGCTCGGACCCATCGTCACACGCACTGCATCGTAGAGTTTGGTGACTCCCGCGAGAACTTTCTTGCGGGCATCGTTACTAAAGAGGAGTTGTTTTGCTGCCATATGAGTGGGGGTTAGGGTTGGAGTTAGGAAAAAGGAATTAACGGACGATAGCGCGGATGGAACTGATTTCGATAAGCTTGATTTCGACGTCTTTTCCTTTTTCATCCTTGAGCTCGATGTCTTCCCCAGAGTACTTACCAAAGATCACGCGATCACCAACCTTGAGGATCTTGGAAGGATCGATGGAATCTTTGCCAACGCCACCTTTGCCAACGGCAATGACTGTTCCCATCGTCGATTTTTCGCCCTTCGCAGTATCCGGTATCACAATGCCAGAAGCTGTTATCTGTTCGGCACTATCGGGAAGAACCGCCACATGATCGCCGAGTGGTTCGATGGTGAGAGAGAATTGAGGGAGAGTCGTCATAAATGAAAGGGAAGGAATACGGATCGGATGTAATTCGGCGAAGTGGAATCGACGCTCAGGCACTTTCTACAGCAAGGAAAACGAGTACGGAGCATTCCACGAAGCCAATTAGCAGACGCGAGTATAGAGTGCTAATAAAGAGTGTCAAGAAAAAAGAATTCCGTTCACAGTTCCTACACCATTCTCCTCCAGAGCATCCAAGCTGCTGCAATATAAAGCAACGATGCAATCGCAACACCGAGGAACGCCTGAACCATGATGAAGACGACGCTCCAAAACGCCACTCCCGTCTGCGGCATTCGCACAGTGTAGGGAGTCTCCTGCGAACGCGACTGCACAAATGAATCTCCGCTCACGACACGGAGTTCCTTACTCATCGTAAGCGCAGAACTTGGCACATCCAAGAGATCACCGGAGAAGAGCGATACCGTTGTCGGCACGCTTCGTCCGGGAACGATTCCATCATCCACGCGCACATCGTAGGAGGTGTTCCACGTTTGACCGGGATTTAATGTATCGATGAGCCACTGGATACCTGCTTGTGTCGCAACTCCCCCATTTGCATCGAGGATATCGAGGAGATTAGTATCAAAACGACTGTCGACGAGCATGTCGTAGAACGTGCCACTCGTCGCATTTTGAACGGACACGAAGTATCGCACGGTATCACCGGGATTCGATGACGATGGATCTGCACGAAGAGAAATCGTGAGCTTGCCGCGAATTTGTTCCGGCGTGAGAACGATTGAACTCGGAGGAGATTGCACAGACGGCGTTCGGAATGCGGACTGCGCGGGAGTAACCGTATCCTTCTGCCCGGGGAGCGCATAGCGATCCGCATTTTCTCCTGTAAAACAGGCAACTTCTTTGCCGCCAATGCCCACTTTTTCGATCGTCGTTCGGTGCCTGCCGATTGCAGTTTCTGGGTAACGCTGTGGGAAACGGCTCTGCGGATCGAGCACCATAAAATCATGGAGCAAGACCGAGCTCTGCATCACCGACACATCCGCCATGCGACTAAGGTAGAGCGTGTACGTGAGCGAAACAGTGCTTCCAGCGGGTATACGATCAATAACAAACATGTGGTCGCTTGGAACGTACGATCCGCCAACAACATTAGAGATAGAAACGAGCTTCGGCCCCTCTCTCACCGTGCGATACGAATGCTGCAGCTCCACGAACCCGACATCGAATGATGAATTATTTTTTACATCGACTTTAAAATTGATGGCATCACCCGCTACATCCGCAAGCTGCGCTTCTATCGTTGCGAAAACGTAGACTCCCTCTTCGTTCATCACAGTCTGACGAATGAAAACGGGAATGGGAGTGGCGCCCGGCCTCCTCCCCGGACCTCCGGGAAAATCACGGATGGAATCTTCACAGATCGCAACTGCATAGGCGGCTGGGATAGTGATGATCAGCAACGCCGATGTGATGAGTGTTCCCGCAAGTCCAAGCGGGAGAAGCCGTCGAAGATTAAAAAAATGCGGCAAGGAGGCCGACCCTACGCGGTGAATCGAAAGATCGTCAAGGAATGTGCACGATTAGTACGTATGAAACATATTAAAAACTATTTCATCGAAAGATCAAAAATTGATGATGCGTGTATCAAAACTATTATTCCTGATTATTCGAGCACTTTGGAATACGAAAAGAGACCCCTTTCGGAGTCTCTTAATCTATGGTGATTGAAAACTGCTCTTTAGAGCCAGCCCATGGAGCGCAAAAGCTCCGATGATGTGGCGGCACCAGCGCCAAGAAGAAGCAATCTGCGTCGAAGGAAAATCGCAGCAGTCATGAGAGCAGAAGCCATGAATGTTCCAAACGCGCCGACATCATCATGAGGAATGATCGATGGGCCATTCTGAAGTTCCTTCCAGTCGTTCCAGTCAGCTCCTGTCTGTGGCAACTCCTTCACAACGTTTACACGTACGACATCGCTCCGGAGGCGAGGGTTCACGACTGCAAGTTGGCTGCCATCGACTGTTGCGGTATTCGTAATGACCGAGCCATGACCGAGCGATGTACTTGCAACACCCGAGTAGCGAACGATCCACCGCTCCCCTGCTTTGAGTTCTGGAATAGTCCATGTCACGGAACCATTTTGCAGATTACCTTGATTTGCATTCGTGATCGAAAGCATTGCCGGATCAAAACTGTCCGAGACAACGAGGTTTGTGAGCGTCTCCGCACTCGTGTTCGTGACATTGATTGTGTAGATAACAGTGCCGCCCGGAGCCACTTCGCTCACATTGGCGCTCTTGTCGAGTGCAATGTTGCGACGTTCGGGCTGCGGACCACCATTTCCCTTGCCAACATATGCGGAATTCGCATCACCGATGCCATCCTTCACAAAACTTGGCTGGCGGTTACGAACGCCAAAATCGATATCAAAATCATCGATAATAGCATTGCTGTTCGCAAGACCAGTCATCGCCCTGCTGAACTCCACAGTGTAGAAGACTTCTGCCTTTCCGCCATGCGCAATCGAATCGATATGGAATGTGCCGGGGGAATTGGTAGTGTACACCGCTCCATCAACATTCGTCACAGTCGCCGTGATCCCGGGAGGAGTATCGATGATGTTGCGAACGAGAATATCCTTTATATCGTATGTCGCATTACGGTTGCGGAGTACGAGGCGGA
>DATDWL010000006.1:0-8560 GCA_035289645.1 Candidatus Peribacterales bacterium | reverse complement strand
TTTCATGTCACTGAGCAACATCATCAATCGATCGATGCCTACTCCCCAACCGGCAATCGGAGGCATCCCAAGCTCCATGGCTCGCAGATATTCATGATCGATGACGTGTGCCTCCTCGTCGCCGCCCTCCTTGGCTCTTGCCTGTTCCTCAAAACGAATTCTTTGGTCAATGGGATCGACCAGCTCGCTGTAGGCATTCACGATCTCCGTCCCTCCCATGACGACTTGAAAACGATCCACCTGTGTTGGGTTTTTATCGCTTCTCCTTGCTAACGGAGAGTCATCTGCCGAGTGCCCGAGCACGAAGGTCGGTTGCATCAGCTTTGATCGAACGAGGCGCTTATACATCAAATCGATGGTGCCGCCGCGATTACTCTTCCCAGACACATCGAGGTGTGTTTTCTGCTTGCAGGCAGCTTCCAAAGCATCTTGTGCCGGATATGCATCAATATTGATGCCAGAAAACTCTTCAATCAAATCCCTAAAGGTCTTTCTCGGCCACGGTCCCTGAAGGTCAATGATCTGTCCTTCAAGGTCAAATTGTGTCTTCCCCTTCGTTCGTGAAGCCACCTCTCTGAACCACTCCTCCGTAAACTCCATGAGACGTTCGTAATTCGTGTATGCCCAGTAGAATTCCATTGATGTGAATTCTTGCATGTGCTCAGGGCTACTGCCTTCATTGCGAAACTGCTTTCCTATTTCATACACTTTTTCAAAGCCGCCGATGACGAGTTTTTTGAGAGCGATTTCCGGGGCAATTCGTAACTGGCAATCCAAATCGAGTGCGTTATGATGAGTGCTGAAAGGTCGTGCCAATGCGCCCGTAGCCAATGCATCGATGGTCGGTGTTTCCACTTCCATGAATCCACTGTCATCCATGAATCTCCTGATACTTGAGAGCATTTTGCTGCGAAGACGGAAACGCTCATTCGCCTTCGGATCGATGATGAGTTGGAGATAACGCTCACGGTATTGGTTTTCGATATCCATCGGAGTGCCGATTTCGGGGAAGCCACGCAGTGTCTTCCCAAGCAAAACAAGCTGCTGAGCATGCAGAGTCGGTTCACCTGTTTTCGTTGCAAAAGGGATGCCATGAACTCCCAGGTAATCTCCGCGATCCAAATGCTTGTAAATAAGGCTCTGATCAGCAGAAAGCTGGGCATGTGGCACATACACTTGAACGCGACCGGTTTGCTCCATAAGATCGATAAAGGCACTGCGTTTGTGCTCCCTGATGTTTGCAATACGACCGGCAGAACTATGAATAGATTCCAATGGGGTTTGCGCCTCACGAGCAGCCACAAGCGTATCTTTCATAGCCAAGAGCTGTTCGGCACTGAGAGTACGATCAAAGCGATCGGGAGTGATATGGACGCCAGCATCAGCAAGTGCTTTGCGTTTCCTGTAGAACTCGCCGAATTTCCCTTCAAACTCGGCATCGCGCTCATCAGTCACGTAGATATTTCCTATGGATTTCATCAGAGAACTAGGAGAATGGCTAAAATTTCAAGAAGAATGCTATTTTGACTTCTTTGGTTTCTTCCAAAGATCATCACGCTCGAAGCGAATGTACTGGGGTTGGATGACATTGAATGGCAGCGCACTGATTTCAGCCAGTGCCTTCTGTAAGGTCTGTTCATCGGTATTTTCCACTGTGATGTAGAAGGGAAGCTTGCTTTCCATGGCATCATCGTAGGGAAGCTGCACAATGGAATTGAGATTGATCTCGAAATTCTTGAAAATCTTTGTCATGTCATGGATGACGCCCACGGCATCGCGGATCACAAACCGCACGTAGAACGTGTGCTTTCTGGCATCAACCTGATTCTTACTTTCATGAACAGGGCGACCGAAGGGGCTGATAAATCCGTGCTCACTGAAACGTGCCACATGCAGGATATCTGACAGTACGGCTGAGGCAGTCGGTTTGCCTCCTGCGCCTTCGCCCTGATAGAAATTCCCGATGTCGTTAAAGTTACTTCGCACTTCGATGGCATTCAAATTCGCAGGCACCTGACCGATCGTTGAGGTTGCCAACACAAGTTCCGGTCCCACTCTTGCTATAATCTGCCCATTGACCCGCTCTGCACGCCCTACTAATTTGATCTTCATCGGAGGATTCATGGACGCCGCATGCTCAATATCCTGAGCTGTCACATCCGCAATACCCATTGTGGGGATGTCTTCTGGACGAATATGTCTGCCGAAGGCGCAGGCAATGAGCAGTGAAAGCTTCTGACACGCATCGCGCCCAAGAACGTCGCTCGAAGGATCTTTTTCTGCATATCCCTTTCTTTGTGCATCGGCCAAACAATCCTCGTAGGACAGGTGGTGCTCTGCCATCTGCGTCAGAATGTAATTCGTGGTTCCGTTGATAATGCCGCGCAATTCTTGCACCTGCTCGGAAGCAGTCCCGGATGAAAGAGTATTGAGAACGGGTACGCCACCAGCCACAGCTGCTTCGATTCGCACCTGAACATTCTTCTGCCGGGCGCGTTCTACAATGTCCGGCCAATGAGATGCAAAAAGCGCTTTGTTGGCGGATACGACATGCTTTCCGGTGTCCAGCGCTCCCTCGATTGCCTTTCTCGCGGCATCTATCCCGCCCATCAGTTCGCAGACCAAATCTATGTCCGGATCGGCCAAGATTTCTTCAATCGAACGGTAGAGAGCACAATTCTTTTGGAAAAAATCTCCTGCACGCTCGGGGTCGCGACGGTGGATTGCCGCTAACTGCACGGGTCTTCCCGCTCTCTCTTCAAGATGAGCACTATCCTCTTGCAGGGATCGAATGACCTCGGAGCCGACGTTGCCCTGACCAAGAACTGCTACGGAGAAAGGTTTACTCATAGGAGGTCTATTCTGTGCTACAGAGCTTGACCTAGTCAAGGGAAGTTGCTGTGCCCGCTTTATGCCCAATATTCCTATCCTCGCTATTTCTTGGCATTGAAGGAGTAAAAAGCGTATGGGGCACAGGGCAAAACTCGTCTATTGTCGCAAGCTGCTCCTTCGTGCAATTCCCGCGTTCTATCCAGCCCTGATCGACACCTTTCTGCGTGAGCAATTGAAAATGAATATGGGTAAACCAATGCCCGTTGGCATCCATGTCTCCTAGCTGAGCAAACACTCCCCCCTTCTGAATTTTTTCCCCTACCGTCGGCTGGGTCGCTCTATCCAAATGTCCGTAAAAACTGTACATGGGAACATCGTTATTGCGTTCGTGTCGGAGCACAACAAAGCCTCCGTAATTCCCTTCTCCTTCCTCATATCCAGACTGAAGTACAACGCCATCAAGAGGGGCATGAATAGGCGTCTGTGCCGGAGCGGTGACATCTAGGCCAAGATGATAAAATCGCTTTTGATCACCCTGTGGAAAGTAACCGAGGAATACGGATCGATATTCCATGTAGCCGCCGATTCCCCACTTATTCTTCGTGAAGCATTCTTTGTCTATGTATGCCTGAAGCAGGGTTTGATTGGTGAGCAAGGCAGGGTCGAGTGTCGAATCATCACTCAAATCGAGGGTAAACGGCTGCCCTTCACTGCGTTCTCCAAGCAGTGGATAGGGATCTTGCAGCATCAATTCGACAGATGAACGAGTGGATGCCTGAAGTAGTTTTTGTCGATTTTGCAGTCCAAACTCGTCATGCAATCCGAGCGCAAGAGGTGTTTCCGCATTGCGTTCATGTTCGGACGGCAACGAATCTTTTTTCATACGATTGATGAAAGAAAATAAAGCGAGAAGGATCTTCTAATAACGAAACAGAACGTAAGGAGAAGGGAAGAGCGATTCGATATTAGGAATATCTTGCGCACTCGCATACCCATGAAACATGCGTCCCCGTCGATGTGCTTCCTCGGTGATCACTTGAACGTGAGTATGCGTGAACCACCCGCCACTATCACTGCCGTCTCCGATCACAGCGAAGCGCTCTCCGGCTGCGATTTTCTGACCTTCTTGCACTAAATGACGAGAACACAAATGCCCGTAGAGCGAGTAAAATATGTCTTCCCCGATATGGTGCTTGAGAACGACAAAACCACCATAATTTCCGATCCCCTGTTCCTTGCCGATCTTAAAAACTTCTCCATCAATGGGAGCAAAAAGGGGTGTGCCCGGCAGGCTCGTCACATCCAGACCCATGTGATAGATACGCCCTTCCGTGATCATCTGAGGATAATGACGCAAAACATTGCCGCGTTCTTCCAAGTACCGCCCAATGCCCCATTGGCTTCCGCTTTCTTCAAGTTCGCCATACACGGCATCCTGAAACGGCTGAAATGCCGAAGGATCATAGGACATCGTCTGGGGGTTCGCCGATGTAAAATCGAAAATATACGGCGCACCTCGGAGAGCATCCCCGAATAAAGGCGCAATGGCGACCGACTCAGTGAGAAGAGGGAACGGATACATGGTGAATGGGTGAAAGAGATTGCAGATCAATCTGATCAAGATACGGGAAAACGTTCTCGATGTAGTGTCTCATACCTGCGATAAAGAGTGGCAGTTTCCCTAACTGATAGTTGCGGTATCGCAGTTGCTGAGGTTTGTCGGCTCCATCCACGGGCGTTTGTGCCGTGTAGGCCAAAGGTGGTCCATGATCGATAATTTCATCCACGATGTGGAGAGTTGCCCCAGTTCGTGTATCCACTCCGCTGCGTGCCTGATCGATCGCATCCTGCGTGGGAGTTTTGCCGCAGAAACGGAAGGGGTGGCCGGGGATGGTGACGGCAGGATGGATATTGAGGATGCGTCCGAATTTCTTGAATGTGCCGTTGACCAAGTATTCGATTCGAGCCATGTAGTGATCTGATACCAGCACATCTGCTCCTCTCTGTTCCATCAGTTGTAAAACTTGCCTTTCAAAGTCCCTCTTACTCTCTGCTCGTCCATCCGTGTTCCATAAGGGAAGTGCGCGAAAATTGGAGGGTATCAAGTGTGTTGTATCGGGATCGACAACCAGACTGTCATCGTCATTTCGTAAATCCTGACCATGGAGCCATGGCCTGTCCGCTTCCGGTCGGAGAGGGTAATCGCTTCCTCGCATATCTTTTTCTCTGTCGTCGGTAATGACGGCGACAACTCTCAGAATACCGGCAAGCGAACCACCTTCGCGTGATTCAAGAATAGTACGTTCGATAGTGCCTTCCATGTACCGCATGCCTTCGGCTGTCTGGATCATGGTGCCGTTTCTGTCACAGGTGCCCGTGTCTCGGACGGATGTAAGGAAAGCGATGTTCACGGGATTCTGTGGGCGCACGGAGGGGACGGAATCGTTTCCGTAGAATTGGATGGATGATGGATAGCCGTTACGCATGATGAGAGAAGGGAAGAGGAATAAAAAATTATTTCTGATGAGAAGATTTGATGGCAGCTAGTACCTGCTCTCGAAATTGTCTTTGTAGTTGGAGATACAATTCATCATTGAGAGTAATGAAAATATCATGGAGCATTTGTATGGCTCGATCCGCATCTTGGCTGCTCACGAGAAATGTCATGACCGCCTCATTCAATCCTTGATTGATGAAGTGAATATCCACTCCTGCAAAATCGAGTGCGGTCGCAGCCTTTGCAGCCTGTCCCGGTCTGTTCATATTATTCCCAAGACAATAGATCAGCGCGACTTGATCCTGATGTTTTACGCAATTGGCTCCGGCGATTCCATAGGTATTCTGTAAGTGTGCCAGCAGATCACGCTGTAGCTCCTCCGAATAGCTGCCTTCATGAAAGGTAAAGGAGGCAGTCCCTTCACTCGTTGCGATGTGTTGGATGGGAGTGTTATGCCGATGGAACCACTGAATCATGTCCGCCTCAAATTCGGGATTATCGACGAGAGACGAATCCGAAATCTGCAAGGCAAAAGGGATCTTTTTGCTGGTGATGATTTCCACGCCGTTCGGCTCTGTCACAAAATCTTGGACAAGAGTGGTATTGGTGGGTGTTGGCTCTTGTTCAGGATTCATCACCACGATGCTGATTTTTTTCCGGGAAAGCATATCAAGTGCTGCCGGGTGCAAAGAACCAGCCCGCGCACCTCTGCTATCACCAAACAATTCACGGGCGAGGAAGTGCGTCATGCGTTGAACAGTTCTTGCTTCGGGAATCCTCTTGGGATCGGCACTCATCAAAGGGAACTCTTTTTCGACGATATAGACCGTATCGGGATAATCCACAGAAGCGGCATCTGCAAGCAATGCTCCTGTTTTATCGCTATAGCCCCGTTCGGTGCCGAGCACGGGAAGGTACCCTCCCGTTACCCCAATTGCATCGGTGCTCAAGATTGCAGAGATCCTTTTTTGTAGGAGACTTTTCATGTAGCTGATTACGGCAGACGTATCTTTCTCCTGGTCAAGATTTCGGTAGATGCCTTGATAGGCATGTTCAATCTGCAAACCTGCAACGGGCAGAGATTTTGCCTTAAAATACTTCGCATATAATTCTTGGGAAAGACGCTCGCCGATACCCGTAATGGATACATACTCATCATCGCTATGCATAATCCAATCGACACCAGTTTGAGATACCGCCAATGGGTCGCGCGTACGACGAATTTTACTCAGTAAAGAGTACGGATGGTCTTCGCCGTCGATGAAAGAAGCAATACAGGTATTCAATTCCGAAAGCAGCACTTCTCGATTGCGAATCTCAGCATCGTCATTGATTTCCGCTTCTAGTAGTTGTCGCAAGAAGGCGGCTATTTTTTTCGCAATGCCTTCTGCCTGAGCGATGGATGCTCGGTCGGCTTTTCGCAGCAGTTGAGCAATTGCAATTAAATGAGAAGTCGTATTAAAGCCAGATTTCACTTTTCCTCCTTCGATGCCGATCACGAGTGGATCAGATAGTGAAGAATAACGAGTATCCACACTTCGGATCGCAGAAAAAGCGATGATCTGCCCTTTGCCATTTTCGTGCCTATCGATAGCACTGGCCGCATTCATCCGAAATTTCCCTGCATTCTCCCCACCGACTTTCGTCACGTAGGTGCATGATGCTTCAAGAGCTTCTAGGCCGTTGGTGGGAGTAGCGGAATGATTCATAGAACGAAAGAAAACCCCTCCTGGGAGGGGTGAGTGTTCGCTTTGGGTCCAAATACCTCAGCGCTCAGTCCCTCCGTAGAACGGGGTCTTCGTCATCTTCTTGGACTTGGTGCCGAAGAGTGAGCAGCTAATGGACATCGCACAGAGAGTAGGTTGAGAGGGATCATCGTGTCAATAGCCGTTGCGCCTTTCGAGCTCGTTCCAGAAATCTTGTAGCGCAGGGGTGTTTCCTTTGCGGATTTCCTCTGCAGGGATTGCGCCACCCAAAGCCACAATAGGTGAATTGAGCCACGCAGCAGCTTTCGTTGCCAAACCATCATTAAGATTCAATACTTTCTCCAAAAAGGCTCTCACATCGGCAGACAATACACTGGGAACGACTCCCAAAACCGTTTGTGCGAGTTGAGTGATTTCCAAATCAGACCCCTCATTTGAATCCGATGGTGAAGAGTTTGGAGTTTTCATAGGCGACAAGGAAAAAAATAGGAGAAGTGGTAAACGCTAGTGCAATGAAGTTTACATTGCAAGTGAATCTGATAGCAATTCACCTCACCCGGAGCAATACTCGCGCGATTCACTCATCCATTTCATCTACGTTTTCTCGGAATGCTTTCTTAACCTGGGTAGAAAGTGAACTTGGGATAAGTGGGTCACTCCAGAACCGCAACTCTCTCATAGAGAGTGGGTCCATTAGGCCCAAAACCTGATGGCGGAGAGGGAGGGATTCGAACCCTCGATACGGTTTTACCCGTATACCGCATTAGCAGTGCGGTGCGTTCGGCCACTCTGCCACCTCTCCAAGTGTGAAGCCGGAGAAAGTTTATCACAGGATCAGCCTCTTGGAGGAAGCGCCTCCATCAGGAATTCCGGGAGTTTGTGGTCGAGAACAACGTTGTCGTGTCTGTCCCTCGATAAGATTTTTGCTTCGCAAAAATCACTCGGGATGACACGGCTGAGCTATTGAAGCCATAGACTCTTGCAGTTGATCAAATTTTGTATACAATAAAGGGGTGCATACGCCGGTCCTTCTTCGCGAATCTCTCAATCTTCTTGACCCTAAGCTCGGCGAGATTGTTGTGGATGTCACACTCGGGCTTGGCGGCCATGCGGCGATGTTCCTCGGGAAGATCGGCAAGAAGGGAAAGCTGATCGGCATTGATGCGGATGAGAAGAATCTTGAGGGTGCCCGTAAAAATCTTTCCGGAAAGAATGTCACGCTCATCCATGGAAACTTTCGCGATCTTCCTTTACTGCTTTCACAATCAAAGATTTCATCCTGCGATATCCTCTTTGCGGACCTCGGTTTGAGTTCGCCGCATCTCGATGATCCGGAAAGGGGTTTTAGCTTCCGCACCGATGCGCCGCTGGATCTGCGGTTCGATCAAACACAGGGCGAATCAGCCGCAGATCTCCTTCGTCGTTCTGAGGAAGGGTCTCTCCTTCGCATATTCCGTGAATACGGCGAGCTCCCCGATGCACGGCCGATCGTCAAAGCAATCCTCACGCGGAGTAAAAAGAATCC
>DATDWL010000005.1:0-25782 GCA_035289645.1 Candidatus Peribacterales bacterium | reverse complement strand
CTTCACTCGCTCATGCTTTCGCATGAGCTCGTTTCGCTCAGCATGACGTTTGTTGTTCCACGTATCTCCCATGCAGATCCCCCTCACTCCATCCGACTCCAAAGGCCCCTCCATGGCCGATTACCATCACGAGAACCAGTGCACGTGGTGCGACGGATGCGGCGATTATGGAATTTGGGCCGCGATGAAGCGCGCGCTCGTGGAACTCGGGTTGCATCCGTGGCAAGTGTTTCTCTGCTTCGATGTCGGGTGCCATGGCAACGGTTCCGATAAATTGCAGGGATATAGGTTCCATGGCCTCCATGGCCGTGTCCTCCCGTTTGCAGCCGGTGCGAAACTCGCAAATATGGAACTCCCTGTCATTGCTTTTGGCGGCGATGGCGCGAGTTTTAGCGAAGGCATCGGCCATCTTGTTCACAGTATTCGATCAAACTATCCTGTGACATTTATTCTCCACAATAACGAAAATTACGGGCTTACAACCGGACAAGCGAGTGCGACAACGTGGCAGGGGCAGCCGATGAACAGCGCACCGTATGGAATGCCAGAGCGCACGATCCGCAGTATGGATTTTATCTTCTCGCTCGAACCCACATTCGTCGCTCGCGGCTTTAGCGGCAATATTCCGCAGTTGACGGAAATCTTCAAGGCTGCGATCGAACACCAGAAACATGGTTTTGCGTTCGTCGATGTTCTGCAGGCGTGCCCCACGTACAATCATTTTGCAACGCACGAGTACCTGCTCGAAAAATGTTTCGACATTGGAACGATCGATCATGATCTCCATGATTTTGCGCACGCACGGGAACTTGCCATCAATACCACGGAGCGCGTTGCCACGGGCATTCTCTATCAGAATTCGAATATTCAAAATTTCTATGATCGCCTTGAACCGCGGAAGGGGATTCAAACAACAGCGGTGCACGAAGTGGCGAAGAGGGATGTGAGTGGGTTTTTAAGAGACTTAGTGTAGGAACACCCCACTCCCCGCATCTTTTTATTGCTTCCTCATAAACTCCGGATCTCCCGAGAGTTTGCTCTCCTCCGGCAGCTCTTGCCCCATGTACTTACTGAACGGTTTTTTGTCGTAGGGAGTTTCTGCGGGACTCGTCATCATCTCAAACGCGATCTGGCAGATACGCATACCGGGGTAGAGTGCGATCGGAAGACGGTTCAAATTACTGATTTCCAGCGTAATCGTTCCGCTAAACCCGGGATCCACAAATCCTGCGGTGCTATGGATGATGATGCCGAGTCTCCCGAGCGAACTCCTCCCTTCCACGCGTACCACCAAGTCATCCGGCACTGTGATCCGCTCCACCGTGACCCCAAGAACGAACTCTCCCGGCTGCATCATAAAAGGGTCATCATTTTCCACGATGATCGTACGCATGTTGTTTTTAAACGTATCCATATTCCGCGGATCGAGCACTGCGAATTTACTATGCTCGTAGACTTTAAAGACTTTCGAAAGGTGAAGATCCATCGAGGAGGCATGGATGTGAGGGGCTCCATCGAACCCATCGACTTTTACTTTGCCGCTTGCAATAACCGCTTTAATGTCTCGATCAGAGAGGATCATGAGGACAAGAGCATAGCGCCACCACTCAGGGGTGGGAAGGGGATTAAGATCACACAAATTGTTCTTCTTGTCATTGGGCTGGAAGCGAGGGCGAGATACAATCAGCATGCTATGTCTTCGACGAATACCAATAGGGGGCTGAGTGATGTCGTGGAGGGGCAGAGCATCGATCTTTCGGTCTACGCGAGCGTCCGAAGGGGGTTTGAAGAATTCATGAAGATCAACTTCCATGAGACCGGCCTTCTTTCGCGCAGCCAGTACGAGTCTCAGCGGAGATTTGTCGAAGAAGCCGCGCTGGATCCAAAGAAGCTCTACGAAGCGCACGAAGCGTATGTCGGCTCTTTCGCCGAGCGCACGAATGAGGAAAATTTACGAGTCTATAGATCCTTCATCGAACAACTGGATGATGTGCAGAGTGAGGGAATCATTTCGAGTAAGTCCTATGATGAATGGGTTGCATGGATACGCGATCCCGTGCGCAATGCGCCGGAGAAGAAGCAATCCATCAATACCGTACTTCCTCGTTACCTCAATGAGCGCCGCGCGCTTGCGAAAGAGCGCAGTGATCTCCGCAAAGACAAGCGGTTGGCGAAAGTCACAGATCCGACGCTGCGCTCCGAAATCGCGTTCCTCGAAGGTGATAATAAATGGTTTAACGATCTTGAATTCACGCAGCGGAAGAACCTCATCGATCGCATTCGTGCGGGGCTTGCAGCAATCGAAGGCGGCCCCGAATACGAACAGCTTAAAAAGGACGCGGAGCGTATTCTTATGGAAGCGACAAAAGAACCTCAGCCTGCTCTCCATCGAGACAAGGTAGGAACGTGGTTGAAGAGAATTTTTGAAGAAGGACCAAAGAAAGGAGCTTCGTTGAAGGACATGGAGCATTTTGTGAAGGAGTCGGGGCAGGGGACGCTCGCCGAGCTCATCAAAGTATGGCGGTCGGTTGCCGTTAAATTCTGGACGATGCGGAAGGATCCGATTTTCGATGGAGTGAAGACTGAGTTTGTGAATACGAAAGGGTTTCTGTGGATGCACTACGATGAACGGGTGGCATACCTAGGGCTCATGCGCCGAAAGTGCGACAGAGCAGCCGCTCTTCGCTCCAGAGCATGGTCGCTCATTACGGGGGCGTCTCATGCGCTTGATTCCGAAGGAACGAAGCGCTGGCTCAATGAGTATGTGTTTAACGGCAGCCACACGCTTGGAGAACTCGAAAGTATTATCAATGGAAATCTCGCTGTACGATTGGAAGCAAAAGTCGATGTCTGCTCGCGGTACGAGGAGGTGAAGAAAATTGCGTTGCAGCACCATGGCATTCGCGGCATGAAGGTTCCTGAGAAATCCGGTTTCCTCAAGCTCCACTACGATATCCAACGTACGAGCGTGGAGGAGATGGAACACCGCATTACCGAGCTCCAAAAAAATCGTCCGGATTTTCTTCTCATCCGGCACGAGATGGACAGGAAAGGGTGGAGTGCGGCAGTTGCACTCATTAAAGATGGAAAAGAGAAAACGCTTTCCGAAAGCGACCGAAAGCAACTGCAATCGATGGAAACCTACGTGAAGCAGCACCAGAAGCATCGGGGAGAGAAGATGAAAGAAATTGAAGACGTGGGCAACGAGGCTGCGGAAATCGATACGCTCGTCGCTGGTCTTCCCATCGGGCTGAAGGAGATGGTCTTCTCGCTTTCGGACTATGGATCAACGTGCGTCAAAATGTTCGGATGGGGCCTCTATAACCGCGAATGGGCCAATCAGCGCGGATACCTGGACTCCGATCGAGAAATGGAGGCGATTCGAACGGGGAAGATGCAAGCTCTCCACAAAGTTCGGCGAACGAAACGGAAGGGGGTGGTGAGTGAAACCATCCAAGGCGAAACCGGGAACGAGGAGTACATCGAACTTTCTCGGAGTTCTGCCACCAATGTATGTCTCGATATCAGCGATGCAGGCGCCAAGACTGCGTTTACCGAAACCGTGCATCAAAAGCAGAATGATCATCGCGCATGGTATTGGACCAATATTATACTTCATCGTGGTGGAACGCTGATGTCCTTGGATCAACAAGTGACGGAAAATAAAAAGATCTATCGCATTGGCAGGCTACTCGAATCGCTTGAAAAACGAGGGGAACATTATGCATTCCAAGGAACAAGCGTGATGCTCGCATCTAGGGTGCGGGCAATGAACGAAGGACGCTCGCAAAGCGCTCATGTAGAAGCGAATGCACAGGCGTCGTGAATCGAGCGGCCGCTTTTGCTGTTTATTTGAACCATGAGGCACTTTTGAGGCTTGTTCATCAGGCGCGCTCCGGTTAGAATATATCTCCTATGCAACGCTCTTACATCCTCATCGGCCTCTTCCTCATTGGAATTCTCCTCGTATCGTGCACGCAAAAAACGGAGAAGGATATGTCATACGAAAAAGAAAATCCCCTTACAGCGGAATACATTGCCGATGAAATGTTGCAGTATGTCACTGCTTTGCAAATTCGTGCGAAAGAATTGAACGAAGAAATCACCGATCCGTCGGTGCTTCGTGCCATCGATGATGTAAAGGTTGCATCTCGAGAGCTCCAGAAGGAAGCACACGCAATGCAGGACAAAGGAAAAATAGGATCGTTCTTCGGAATCAATAATAACTTTGCCGCAGGAGGTGTCATCCTTTCCGGTGAGTGGCTGTACACCGATTATGAATTCGAAGTGAGCGCAGCTCCCGATATAGAACTGTATCTTGCAAAGCACGTGAATCCTCACACGAAGGAAGAACTGTTCTCCGAAGAAACGAAGCTGGTTGGTTCGTTGCAGAGTTTCCGCGGTGCCTTACGGTATGATGTCGGCACACTCTCCAGCACCGAGTGGAACGAATATCGAACGGTGGCGCTGTACTCTCGACCGATGGGAACGATTATTGGACTCGCCCAAATCCGCGGGAAGGTGCGATAATGCCGTTTTTACAGTTTCTGCGTACCGACTTTCTTTTCGATGATTTCGCCAATTCCTTCCAGCGTATTCCGCGGTACCCGCTCACCGGAGACAAAGAACGTTGGAGTGCCCCGCACGCCGAGAGCGTACCCCGCTTTGTAATCGGCTTGGACGGTACCGCGCTTGATGCGGCTCTGCACGCACCGCCTAAAAAGTTCGATGTCCGCTACTCCCACCTTTTCCGCGCGCTTGATCAAATCGTCGCGCGAAAGTTCTTCTTGGAATTCGTAGGTATCATTCACAAATTCCCAGAATTTCCCCTGGTCCGCGGAGCATTCGGCAGCTTCGGCTGCTTCGTGGGCGAATGCATGAATTTGTGAGAGTGGGAAATGCTTGTATTCGTATCGCACGATGTTGCCGTATTTTGCGAGGAGAGGCTGCACAATTTGAGAATGTGCTCCCTTGCATGCAGGGCACTGCAAGTCGGCATACTCCTCCACCACAATCGTGGAATTGGCGTTTCCTGTGGGGGGGCGCGAAGATTCCGGAGAGAGTCCTTCTTTGTCGACGCATCCTGCAATGATGAGGAGCGAACATGTGATGAGTAGCTTTTTCATAGTGCACAGCATACTGGAAAATCCAAATTCCGAAACTCAAAATCTATGTAAATCCGAAGCCCTGTGTTTGAATGCGATAGCACCCCTTTCATGCAATGTCGGGCATATGCCCTTTTGGGATTCTGGAATTCGTGCTTCGGATTTGCTCTGCATGGTGCTAGATTCGCGCCGTGAGCCTCTACCTTAAATACCGCCCCCGAAGTTTTGCAGATGTTGTCGGCCAGGAGCATATTGTGACGACTCTGGAGCATGCGGTGGAACGAAATCAGTTGGTTCATGCGTACCTCTTTTTCGGGCCGCGCGGCACGGGGAAAACGTCGGTTGCAAGGATTCTTGCAAAAATTCTCCTCATTCGCGGAATCGAAGACGAGGAAGTCGAGCAGCAAATTGTGAAGAGTGTGGATCTTGGCACCATGGTGGATTTGATCGAAATCGATGCTGCAAGTAATCGCGGTATCGACGATGTTCGCGAGTTGAAGGAGAAAGTCCAATTTACACCGAACATTGCCGCTGCAAAGGTCTACATCATCGACGAAGTCCACATGATGACGAAGGAGGCGTTCAACGCACTCCTTAAAACTCTGGAAGAACCGCCGAAACACACGTTTTTCATCCTTGCAACAACCGAGCTCCACAAAGTACCGGATACGATCCAATCCCGCTGCCAGCGTTTCCCTTTCCGCGAGGTTGTGGAGGAGGACATCGTACGGGCACTGCAGAATATTGCCGATCGCGAGCATATTACGATTGATCGAGATGCTTTGCGTGCAATTGCCAGGCATGTGGGTGGCGGCATGCGAGATGCGGTATCGTTGCTCGATCAGCTTTCCTCTCTTGGAAAAATAACAGAGCAAGATGTTCGCATGCGCATCGGCGAGAGTGCGGAGGAATATGTCGATCATCTGTGGGAGGCGCTTGATCGCCATGATCGCAAGGGATCATTGGAGATTGCTGCGGCGCTCGAAGAGAACGGCGTGTCGCTCGAGGTCTTCCTTCGGCAGCTCCTCACCCGCGCCCGTAAGGATCTTCACGATCGAATCGAAGCAAACGGCGATACATCGATCGCTCTTGAGCGCATCGATGCTATTTTTCAGGCACTGAAAGATCTCCGCCTTTCCCCGGTGCCGCTTGTCGCTCTGGAAGTTGCGCTTGTCCATTTATGCAAGGATGAAGGCGATGGACAGGAGGAAAAGAAATCTCGCCGCGAAAAATCGCAGAAGGAGGACGAGCCGCCTTCGATCAATCATCCATTGGCGAAAGAACCGCTACTATCGGATCCTGCGAAGAGACAACATGATGCAACGATCGTTGCTGCAGCGCTTTCGATGGAAGAGCTTTCTTCCGCATGGGAAAAGATCCTTGCCAGCGTTCCAACGGCTTCGGTGCGCATGTCGCTGAAAGATGCGGTCGTTCACGAAATCCGCGATGGGAAAATTATCCTTGCCTTCTCCTCCAAGTTTCACCGCGACAGAGTAGAGGATGCCAAATCGCTCCACCTCGTCGAAGAAGCGCTCAAGGCGCACTTCCGGCGATTTGTGCCTGTGGAATGCATTCTCCATACCTCCGATGATCAGACGCATGAGGATCGAGGAAAAGATACAGGGCGAGAGACGGTGAATATTGCGGAAGCGGCTCTCGAAATTTTTGGGAAGTAGTACACTGCTTTCATGAAGAGTAAGGATCAGCTGCGGGAAGCTATCGCCGGCCGGATAGCCGCTATGAAGCAATCGGAACGTGCCGCCGAAAGTCGATCTATTTGCCGTCGCGTCCTTGAGGAACTTCCTCCGTCACTCGATGGCATATGTTTGTACGTGCCACTCAAAACAGAGGTGGATATCGCAGATCTTACTCAGGAACTTCGATCAAAAAATATTCCGCTTTATTTGCCGCGCTTTGCTGCGAACATTTTGGAATTTCGCAGATGGGATGATGATGAATCGCTCATCAAGGGTGCGCTCAATATTCCGGAGCCGCCGCTCTCTGCTCCGCTCCTTCCTGCGCAAGGCACTGTACTTGTGGTTGTCCCCGGCCGTGCTTTTGATCAAAAGGGAGGAAGATTGGGGCGGGGGAACGGCGGATACGATCGATTTATTCATTCCTATCGATCAATGAATCAAGGAGTGATCTTTTGGGGAATTTGCTTTGAATGCCAGATGGTACGCGAAGTTCCTCTGGAGGCTCATGACGAAAGGGTTGATGCTGTTATAACGGCTCGAGGAAGGCAGCTCGGGTAATATTGACAAATAATATATTATTGTTATAATGGTTATATCTTTTATTTCATAATGGAATAGAAGAGGCAGCGCGGCCGGTTTCGATCGGTCGCGTTTTTCTTTTGCGTTCCCTCGGCAGCACACCGTATGCTTTCCCCGTGTTTACATACGCTGCACTCAAAGCACAGGACCCGGTTCTCTATGCCGCTCTCATCGGCGAGATGGATCGACAGCGCGAGGGCGTAGAGCTCATCCCATCCGAAAACTACATTTCCCCAGCGGTCTTGGAGATGATGGGAACGGTCTTCAATAATAAGTACAGCGAAGGATACCCGGGCAAGCGTTACTACGGCGGTCAGCAGTTTACGGATATTGTGGAGCAGGTGGCGATCGATCGTGCCAAACAGCTCTTTAAAGCGGGACATGCGAACGTCCAACCGCACGCCGGTGCGCCTGCGAACGTTGCGACGTACTTTGCATTGATGGAACCGGGGGACACGATCCTTGGCATGGATCTTTCGCATGGTGGTCACCTGACACATGGCCATCCTGTGACGTACATCACGAAAATATTCAAATTTGTACGCTACAAGATGAAGAACATCGAAACCGGAGAGCTTGATTACGCCGGGATGCGCGAAGTGGCGCTTCGCGAGAAACCCAAAGTGATTCTGGCTGGCTACTCTGCGTATCCGCGAGAAGTGGATTATGCAGCAATCAAGACTATTGCGGACGAAGTCGGTGCAATCACGATTATGGATATGGCACACGTAGCGGGACTCATCGCTGGCGGCGCTCACAAGAACCCGTTTGATTTCGGGTTTGATGTTTGCCTCACCACCACGCATAAGACACTCCGCGGCCCGCGCGGCGGCATGATCCTCACGCGTGAGGTAGAGCTTGGAAAAAAGATCGATAAGATGGTCTTCCCCGGATTCCAAGGCGGTCCAATCATGCAGATGGTAGCAGCCAAGGCCGTTGCATTCGGCGAGGCGCTGAAGCCGGAATTCAAGGAGTACGCCCACCAAATCGTTCGGAATGCCGCTCATATGGCGAAGCTCTTCATGGATTCCGGCGCAAGACTTGTAACAAACGGTACAAGCAACCACCTCATGCTCCTTGATTGTGTGGGATCTTGGGGGATCACAGGACAGGAGGCGGAAGTGCTGTTTGATCGCATAGGAATCACGCTCAACAAAAATATGATTCCAGATGACCAGCGTAAGCCGATGGATCCCTCTGGTATTCGTTTTGGCACTCCTGCCATTACGACGCGCGGCATGAAGGAAAAAGAGATGGAAATTCTTACTCGATTTATGCTGAGAGCAATTGAGAAGCGATCAGATGATGCTGCGGTTGCCTCACTCCATGAGGAAGTGAAGACATTTTGCAAAAAATTCCCCGTGCCGGGGATTGATGCTTAGAATTCATTCAGAATTTACCGAACAGTGAGAGTTGCAACGAACCCGAGAATCCCAAGCATGAGGCCAATGACTGCTCCTTTTGTTGGAAGTTCGCGAAAAATTATCCAAGCGAGGAATGGCTCCACAATCAGAATGGCAGTAATCGAGGCAATCGTCACGATCCAAATATTTTGGAATGCTTTGTACCCCAACATATATCCGGCAATAAGACCTCCTCCTCCTAAAAAGCAGAGGAGAAGCATTTTAAGAAAGATCTCGAGGAATCCATAATGACCTGACGAAAACATCCGTGCACCAATCATTTCTGAGGCTATGGCAAGCGCCTCTCCAACAAAGAGCAGAAGAAGAGAAATTGTTTTTAACATGAATAGAATGGTATCATGAATTCATGATGAGAAAGAGCATCGTATTTATCATGACAATTGTTTTCCTCACTCCTATTACTCCGCTCCATGCGCGTTGGATCGGCGATATGGCGAGGGATTATTCATGGAGGTTAGAACAGGATCGTGTTTCGCGTGAAAGTGTTTCCTCTGCGCGTGAGAGGCGGATTCAGGAGCGTAAAGAAAAGGAGCTGCGCGCAGGCGGTCGCACACGGCTTGTTCCTCTTCAAAAGGATTATAACGAGACAGAGGCGCTCCTTGGACCGGCGGCGCTGAGGACAAAAAAAATCCAAAGGCTCCAGGCGCGGGGATCCGCAGCGCGCGTATTGCGAACAAGCGAAGAAAAGGAACGATACCTCGATACGCGGACAGAGGCGCGCTACGATGCGCGTCGCCGCTCGGATCTGGGACTCCTCATTGATATTTTGATGCCGTTTGTTTTAAATCCGAAACGGGAATACGCGGATCAACTACCCACAACCAAGTCCGAAATTTGCCGTACGAATGCCGCATCGTGTACTGGTTTTTTGCGGCTGGATGATCTTCTCACCGGATCAGAATTGCGCGGATTTCCTGCGGATCCATCGGCGGATCCAGAAGAAAACGGAACGGGGTATTTTATCATTAAAATCGGAAGCACGAAGCTTCGCCTCTCTGCACCGCTTGGAAACGGAGGGGAGGGGATCGAAATGGAATCCTCCGCGCCCTAAGCGAGAAAAGGAAAGAAAACTGTCCATAATGAGCGAAATTCAACCGACCACAGGTTCGGTTGGAGGAGCTTATCGATGCCAAAAAAGACGAATAGATACGAAATTCCGATTGCAAGGAGCCATTCCTGGATTTTTGGTGCAGACATCGCGCTCGTACGATACACTTCCCGGGCTTATTTCCCCACTTACACCATGAAGAAAATTCTTTTATCTTCCGCAGCAGTCTTCCTTTTCTCCGTCACCGCATGCACAACTTCCACCCCTGTTGATGGAGATGCTACGGATGAAACATCATCCTCATCGTCTTCGACGATAACAGTCGATAGCAGTTCTTCTTCCGTTGCAACGAGCGATTCTTCTGCAGAGCAAGATGGCGCGTCACAAAGCTCTGAGTCCTCCACGTCCTCTTCGGTCGAATCATCCGCGGATACTTCTCCTACCGCACGCGTGGTGGAAGTATCGGTGACTGATTGGTCGTTTACACCTTCAACGATCACTG
The DNA here is from genome assembly GCA_035289645.1 of Candidatus Peribacterales bacterium. Classification (GTDB taxonomy): domain Bacteria; phylum Patescibacteriota; class Gracilibacteria; order Peribacterales; family Peribacteraceae; genus DATDWC01. The sequence continues at coordinate 15,427 of DATDWL010000005.1, read as the reverse complement.
CGAAAAAGGGGGAACTCCTCGAACTTCGTTTTGTAACTGATGACGGTGAGCACAGTTTTACCTCGGTAGAACTCAATTTGAATGTAGCGCTTGCCGCAGGTGAGACGAAAGTGATCACAATCCCGACCGATGTCGTCGGAACATTCTCATTTCGCTGCATGGTGCCATGCGGTCCCGGCCATAAGGATATGAAGGGAGAGATCGTCATTACCGAGTAGGAGTAAGATCTTCCCATGCCACGGAGAATTTTTCGGAGCGCCACTCATGCCTTGTCTGGACTAATGTTCGCCTGTCGAACGGAACGTAACTTATGCATCTTCCTCTACAGTTACGTTTCGTTCGTTTTTGCGTCGGTTCTTCTTTTTCCTCTCGAAAGAGGAGATCTCTTATGGCTTCTTGCATCGGGTGGAATTTTTATAAGCGTAGAACTCTTAAATACCTCACTCGAACGGCTTGCAGACGCCGTGGATGATCATTGTAAATCGGCGCATCAATCACACTGTTTCGTCGCGCTAAAACATACCAAAGATATCGCTGCTGCAGCATCTCTTGTGAGTCTTGTGTTTACGATCATGACATTCCTTATCGTGCTTGCGCCTTACGTTCTACTTGTTCGCGTACTTCCGTCATAGTTTTCGCGATGCCAAACTCAAACCGCGGCGTTAATTCCCTTTGCATGGTGTGTCCGACCTGTTTCCAGGTGAGGGGAGTCGCATAGGGGGTCATGGCAATGCCGGCTGCAATAATGAGCGTGGCGGTGAGGAGGCCTTTTTCGCTTCTTGTAAGCGGCGCATGAGGGGTTATCTGTTTTTCGAAGTGGTGCTTCCAGTAAAGAATGATTTCGAGGAAGTGCTCTGCAAGCTTGATGCGCGGACCGACGCGCAGTACCAAGTTGAGGAGCAGAATTTCCATTTCGGCCAGTCTTCCAAGTCCGCCGATCGCAACGGCATGGTGGAATGCAATGGCAAATAGGAGTCCAAGTGCTATGAAGAAAATATCCATAAGGCTTTCACGTAATGTTTCCACTCCAACCCAGTGCCACGCGAGTTTGTGTTTGGTGCGATACTTGATGATATCGAGTGTCATGTGAAGCGTCACGAGCAACACGAATACTCCTAAATTTAAAATAATGCTCGCTGCAATCGTGCTGATGCTGAACCAAATGCGAAACATCGGCCATTCATCATGCTCGTGAGCAACGTAGAGAATGTGCGTATGGACGTGCCGCACGGGTGAGAAGCGTAGTTGCATATTTATTTTTTTATATTATAACATAATTTACAGCAAAAATCACCTTCAAATTGGCATTTTGAACCAGTATATCAATCCTACGATGGTTCACGCTTGAGCTTCTTCGGATCAGCAGCTTCTACTGTGGGTCCGCCAACGGCAGAAAGTTTCGCAGAAAGTTCTTCCGTTCGTTTCAGTTCATCGGCACTCAATTCCTCACCAAGATTCTGCTTTTTCTTTAAAGCATTTAACTCATTCGTCCACATTTCGCGATCGCGCCACAATCTGTACTCCGCGAGCTTCATACCTTTCTTCTTCGCCTTCTTTATTTCTTCGAGTTCCTTTTCTTTCAGCTTTTCGCCTTTTTTCTGCTCGTTCTTCGCCTCCTTTGCCGATGCAGCCCACTTGCTGATTTTTTCCTCCACGGTGCTTCTCTCCGCCGCGTAACGCTCGCGTGAGTGGGAGCGGATTTTCTCGATTCTGCCCTTATCCTGAGAGAAATTTGGCGGTGGGAGTGTTGCAACCGAGAATGGCCTGCTCGTGAGGCCGTCGATCATGAGCCGCATGTAGGCGTGGTACTTTGGAAGTCCCAGAATATCCTCCTCCAGTGATTCATCGCCGAATTGCGCTGCGATTTCCTCTGCATCTTCCGACCCAATCTGGAAGCTCACGATTGTACCGACGTTTCCAAATACCGCGTCTCGGAGCATGGTGCTTGATTTGTCCGGTGTCAGTTGTCCGATGAATTGGTTTGCCATCGTCAGATTGAGGCGGTACTTCCTCGCTTCGCTCAAAATGGTGGCAAACGATGCCGTTGCAAAGTTCTGGAATTCATCGACATAGAGGTAGAAGTCCCGCCGTTCCTTCTCCGGAAGATCAGCACGGCTCATGGCATCGATTTGGAACTTAGTCACAAGCATGGAGCCGAGGAAACTCGAGTTGTCTTCCCCAAGCTTCCCTTTGCTCAAATTTGCGATAATGATCTTGCCGGTATCCATCGCATGGCGAATATCGAGCTTGCTTGTGGACTGTCCCACGATATTGCGGATGATGGGCGTCGTGAGGAGCTGACCGACCTTATTCTGAATTGCCGCGACTGCCTCTGTGCGGAAATTCGCGGACCAGTTCATATATTCATCTTCCCAGAAGCTGCGCACGAGGGGATCGGTGAGGTGAGAAATCAATTTTTTGCAGAATGCATCATCCGCATACATGCGCAGGATGCCAAGCATGGAATTCCCCGGCGATTCGAGGAGCGCAAGGAGGGTATTGCGCAGGATGTGTTCCATTCTTCCGCTCCATACATCAGGCCAAATCTTCGTGAAGACGGCCATGAGTCCGGAGGCAATGAGCGGCCTCTGTTCCGGCGTCGTACATTCCAGCATGTTAAACGACACGGGGTACTCCATATCCGTCGGATCAAATAGGACGACGTCATTCGTCCGCTCCTTTGGAATCATGCGGAGTACGGCATCCGCCAGATCCCCGTGGGGGTCGATCACAGCGAGACCTTTTCCTGCGTGGATATCGCTGAAAATCATATTTTCGAGGAGCGTTGATTTCCCCATACCGGTTTTGCCAATCGCATAGAGGTGGCGGCGCCTATCATCCTGTTTAATACCAAAGGACACTCTTCTGCCGCGGAAGACCGAGGCGCCAAGGGCGGTCAATTCGGCATCTCCCTGAGCGCTCTTCACCCGTGCAGTGCCTGTGTCTTCTACTTCCTCGTTACGACAGATCGGGAGTTCGTGCGGCGGCTCCAGATTACGGCTCATCACCCAGTCGATGTTCGGCGTCTTCACGACAATCGTCGGTAAATGCCAAATGGTCGCAAGTTCCTCGTTGCTCAAAATACATGCATGTCTTTCGAGCATATGCGGGAGACCTGAGCGAGTTCGAATTGCACCCTCCCTGAAGCTATTACTATGGGGCAGTGCGAATTGCTTAAATCCGCCGGCGATCTCCTCCAGCTTTGCTTTTGCTGCAATGCGCTCGGAGGATTTGGCAATGACGGAAACGGTGATGGAAGTTTCGAACAGCAAGCGCTGCATTTTGTCCTTTGCACCTTGGATTGCATCTTCGCGATCGTGGCTTCGGCCTGCAAGTCGCTCGGATCCTTCATCGGCGGAGGTAATCGGCGAATCCGATGTCGAAGGTGCAGGGAGATTGCCGATATTCACAAACCAACTCCGGAACCCCCCCATCACCATATCCACGGGAAACCAGAGGATGTGTTCCCATCCGCGAGAGAGATGCGCCCTCGTAAAGAGATGCCTATACCACTCCCATCGGCGGGAGAGTCCTTTTGTAATCAGGGGGAGGAACCGAAGCGCCCGCTTACGGAATCTTCGACCTATTGGCCGTACGGTCACGGTAATGTAACCCCGCATACTAGAGGAGGGGAACCGCGTGAGCGTGGAGGTGATCGCCGAAAGGGGATCGATTGTGACCTTGTTCAGCAGATCATCAAATTGCGGGTGGCGCTTGATTGGGAACATTGTCGGTGCAGACAGACGGAGCACTGTACAGAGCACCTCTTCTCCTTCCTTCGGCTCAAGGCATGACGGATCGATTTCCGTGACATCAATATCCGGGTACTGCGCATAAATCTGATTTTCGACGATAGGGGCGATGTGTTTTTTCGTACGAGCGAAGAAACATATTTTACCGTCGAGCGTGCCGATGTGGAGCGACAGGCAATGCGTGCCGAGGTTATGGAGCGCGGCAAATGCCTGCTCCATGAGGAGCGGGCCGCGCTTGATGATCATCGTTTCTTCCTTGATCTTTGCCGGCCGGATTTTGAGGATTGTATCTACCATAGGAATGCGGGAAGGAGCGGAGGAAATTCCTCTCCCCTCACCATCATGATCGCAGTAAATCTGCAGCGAGTTCGAGTGCGACGGTATTGTAGGCGTAGTCCATTCGCATCGGTCCGAGGATGCCGATGGCCCCCTTCATTCCCCTGATCTTGTATTCCGTTACGAGGAGCGAGCAGCTTTGGAGCTCTTGGAGAATGTGCTCCTCGCCGATGTAGTACCGGACGCTGGAATCCACATCAACATTTTGGAGGAAGCGCGAAAGGCTGCTTTCCAGTACTTCGACCACCTTGCTTGCGAGCAGTGCGTCCTGCTGAAATTCCGGCTGGCGCAGGATGTTCGAGAGTCCCATGTAAAATACGCTCTCGCGGTGGGGGACGGTGGCGAACGCGACATTCGGCGACATCTGCGAGAGGAGTGTGACGGCGTCGTACACTCGTTCCTGATCCTTGCGCTTAAGGTAGTGCTCTTTTAGCTCATTAAATTTTTTCTGTACGGAGCGCTCTTCCTTCGTTGGTTCCATAAATTCCTTCACGTACATGCGGTAGCCGATCGCCGTTGGCACCCTTCCCGCAGAAACATGCGGCTGAGCTATGAAACCTTCCGAGGTGAGGATCTGCATCTCGTTCCGAATCGTTGCGCCGGAGACATCGAATGATCCGACTTCGATAAGCGCCTTGGAGCCGACCGGCATCCCCGTATGGATGAACTGTTCAATGATCGCCTGCAAAAGTTGGCTTTGTCTCGTATTCACGACCGTATATTAGCATTCTCTGCATTTGAGTGCTATTTCTACTTTTTGGTCAATTCTTGGAATAAATTGCGTAACTCATTTACCAAATCTACAGGAGAAACCTGCTTTGTAAAGTTCGATGAATACATCCCAGCTCCTTCTCTATTCGTGTATCTTCCTTCGTAACCGAGTTTGTCCATTTTTTCTCGAAATTGAATCAATGTTTCCGCGATGCGCTTGATCGCTTCCGGGTTTCCATCAAGCTCTGTGAGCATACCCAAAGATAGCCATTGCTCATTTGTAGCCATGGAATGCAGTCCCCATTTATTAGGGGTGTAGGTAACGACATCGAACGGACCGATGTTCATTTCGACAGTAGTTTTATCCTCATCGCCCGATTGCAGGGAAGCAATCTTGTCCGTGTAATTTTTAAGTGGGTCATGCTTATCCATAGCGCACATGATACTAAAAAAATAAATTATGTCAAGTGACTCAAATCCAGAAATCTGTCGATTATTCTCCCTTCTTTCCCCCTTTCTTCACCACTGTCTTTTCGGCTGCCTTCTTCGCCCTTTCCCTATCCCTCGATGCAATCACCTTTTTCTTTTCATCCTTTTCCGCCTTTGCTTCCTCCAGCTTCTTCCGGAGCTTTTGCTCTTGGCTCAACTTCTTCTTGTTTGGCTTTACATCGACCTTCGCCTTCTCTGCTGCAGCCATCTTCTTCTTAAATTTATCGACTTGTCCGCTATTGATGAGTGCGCGCATCTTGCCCGTGTACACGGGGTGGCACTGGGAACAGATTTCGATCTGAACATCTTTCACAGTCCCCGGAATCTTAAATACAGCGCCGCACGACGTGCAGGTCACTTTTGCATCCTTATGCATCTGCGGATGGATATCAGACTTCATAGCGGGGGGATTCTAGGGAAGACTCGCACCCTTGTCACCGGTTTTTCTTCTTTTTCGGCGTGGATTTTGCTCCTTTCGGTGGAACGGGCTTCTTTGTAACAGATGGCTTAGGAGCCACTTTCTTCGATGGTACAGCCTTTACGGTAGCTGCCTTCTTGGGGGCGTTCTTCTCCTCCATTGCAGCTACGAGGAGATCGCTTTCCACTCCCTCCTTCGCCATTTCCTTCTGCAAAGCAGCCTCTTCCTTCTTCGCATTCTCCATTGCTTCCTCTATTGCCGCTTCATCCAGTACTCCTTCTTCCTCGAGCACGATGGATATGGAAGCAACCTTATCCTTTGCGTTCAGCCGCATGATGATGACTCCCTGCGTGGCGCGGCCGCGAAGCGGAATATCTTTCAGTGCGAGGCGGATCGCCTGGCCATGCTTGCTGATGCAGATCAGGTCGCCTTTTTCTTCGCCTGTAAGCACGAATCCGCCGACGATGTTACCGGTTTTGGGAGTAATGTTCGCCGCCTTCACGCCTGTGCCTCCGCGACCCTGCAGACGGTATTCCGTTACTTGCGTCATCTTGCTGAGACCGTTCTCCATCACGACGAGCAAATTACTCAAATCCGGGAAGGGGATGGAGGAAGCCACCACCACTTCATCATCCGGCGAGAGCTTGATCCCGCGAACACCTGCGGCATTGCGTCCCATGTGGCGGACATCCTTCTCCGGGAAGCGGATGGCCTTGCCCTTCTTGCTAAGGAGGAAGAGCTGTTCTTCTCCCGAGGTTGCAATGACCCACTTCAGTTCGTCTCCTTCATTCATCTTCTGTGCTATGAGTCCGCTCCTGCGGATGTTATCGAACTCGGAAAGCTCGCAGCGCTTCACCGTTCCCTCTTTCGTCGCCATGAAGAGGAACTTTTTACCCTCGAATTTCTTTAAAAGAATTGCCGTGATCTTCTCCTCTGGTTTGAGCTGCAACATGTTCACAATGTTCTGTCCTTTCGCCGTGCGAGAACCCTGGGGAAGCTCGTAGACGGGGATTTCGAACACGCGGCCGGTATTCGTAAAGCAGAAGAGATCATCATGGTTCATGGCGTAGAGCATGAACTGCAGCTCGTCCTCTTCCTTCGTTGTCATGCCCTTCACTCCTTTCCCTCCGCGGTGCTGCGCTCTAAATTGCTGGGGAGAGAGGCGCTTTACATACCCCTGCTCCGTAAGCGCAACGATCATCGGGGCGTTTGGAATCGTATCCTTTGCCGAGAATTCGCCGATGGCGCCGGCATTGATCCTCGTGCGGCGGTCATCGCCGTAGCGCGCGATCAGTTCTCCGAGTTCATCTTTAATGATTTTCGTCACCCGCTTTGGATCCTTCAGAATCGCTTCGCACTCGGCGATGAATTTCTTCTTTTCCGCGAGTTCCTCATCGATTTTCTTACGCTCGAGTCCTGCCAAGGTCTGGAGGCGCATCTGTAATATGGCATCCGCTTGCAGATCAGAGAATTTGAATTTCTTCACCAAATTCACTTTTGCCTCTTCCTTTGTCTTACTCGATTTAATCGTCTTAATTACTTCGTCGATGTTATCGAGCGCCTTCTTTAATCCCTCTAAAATATGCGCACGTTCCTTTGCACGATCCCGCTCCCATGTCACACGGCGTACCGTAACCTCCCTCCTATGCTTCAGGAAAATTTCGAGCATTTCCTTCAAATTCAGGAGTCTCGGCTGGATCCCGTCGGCGAGGGCAATCATGTTGTAACCGAACGAAGACTGCAGCGGCGTGTGCTTGTAGAAGAGGTTAAGAATTTTTTGCGGGTAGCTCTCCTTCTTTAACTCAATGACGACGCGAATCCCTTCACGGTTACTTTCATCGCGGATATCGGAGACTCCCTGCACAACTTTCTCCTGCACCAGTTCTGCCATTCTTTCGATCATCGCGGATTTATTCACTTGGTACGGGATTTCGGTAATGATGATGCGTGGCTTGCCGTTGTGTTCGTCGATTTCGGCGACGCCGCGGATAGGGATGGATCCCCGTCCTGTGAGGTACGCAGCCTGCAAAGCCTTTTTGCCGTAGACAATGCCTCCGGTGGGGAAGTCCGGTCCTTTCACAAACTTCAAAAGCTCTTCGATGGGTGTCTCCGGAGCGTCTGCAAGGACAAGGAGTGCCGCAACAACCTCTCCAAGATTATGTGGTGGAATGTTTGTTGCCATACCAACAGCGATACCGGCTGTGCCATTCAGCAGGAGCTGCGGAACTTTTGCGGGGAGAACGGCAGGCTCGTTCCGTGTTGCATCGTAGTTTGGCCGATAGTTGACTGTATCCTTCTCGAGATCGTTCAACATCTCCTCCGTCATTTTGGACATCTTTGCTTCCGTGTAACGCATGGCCGCGGGTTCATCTCCATCGATGGAGCCGAAGTTTCCTTGGCCGACGACGAGCGGGTAACGCAACGTAAAATCCTGCGCGAGGCGAGCAAGCGACGGGTACACAATCGATTCACCGTGAGGATGGTAGTTTCCACTCACGTCTCCGCAGATCTTGGCGCATTTTCTAAACCGTCCTCCGGGACGCAGACCAAGATCGTTGAGTGTCACAAGAACCCTCCTGTGAACGGGTTTGAGGCCGTCCCTTGCGTCGGGGAGCGCACGCGACATGATGACGCTCATCGCATAGCTCAAATAACTCTCCTCCATTTCTTGCACGATCGGTCGCGGAGTAAGTCGTCCTGCAGTCGAGAGAGTTTCCTGCGGTGGAGTGGGAGATTTAGCCATATTTCGTTACGCGGAGTGTAGGGGAACGCTGAAGGATTTGGAAGTGTTTTTTATCATCCTCGGATTGGCGTGATTCTCTGCGGATGGATCGGCTGCTACGAAATGAGTGAAAACTAAGGTATAATAGAGGGTAATGCTTTCCATCGTCTCCACACCAATCGGAAACCTCGGAGACATCACCGAACGCGCTCGGAGGACCATTACGGATTGTAGTGCGATTGTTTGCGAAGATACGCGCGTGACGGGGAAGCTTTTGGAGCTCCTCGGATTTCCAAAGAAGGAACTACTGTCTTTCCACTCGTATACAGGGAGGAAGAAAATCCATGATTTCATCGAAAGGCTGAAACAGGGGCAACACCTTGTTCTGGTCTCGGATGCGGGTACTCCCGGCATTTCGGATCCCGGCTACTCGCTGGTTGCCGCAGCGCGTGATGCGGGAATCAGAATCGAAGTCATTCCGGGTCCATCGGCCTTTCTTGCGGCACTTTCGATCTCGGGACTCCCGATCAATGAATTTGTGTACCTTGGATTTCTTCCAGTGAAGAAAAACAGGCGTGCGATCCTGGAGGGTATCCGCAACGAACACCGCACGGTGGTCTTTTACGAATCGCCCCATCGAATCGAAAAAACGCTCAAAGAACTTGTGGGTGTTCTTTCCGATCAACCCATGCGTATGGTTGTGATTTGTCGCGAACTGACAAAAATGCACGAAGAAATTATTGGCACGACGGTTGGGGATATGCTCCATGATGTAATGAAAGAGTTGAAGATCAAGGGCGAGTTCTGCGTTGTGCTCGGGCCCATTTGATCCAGTAGATTATTATTCTGGCTGCCGTGAGCCATCTATTTTGCATGAGATCATTTTGCAGAGCCGTATGGTATTCCCCGAAGATTATTTCTGATTACCTGTGGATAACTTCTTTCCTCCCTATTCTCCAATGAATCCATCACAACCCCTCGAACAGTTATTCGATGACACGAATTTCGTGAGCACATCCGCTGTGCTTTCCGATGAAGTCGCACTGCGTCTCGCCGGTGGTAATGCTGATGTTGCGCAGCGCCTTAAGGAACGTCTCGCAAACTTTCCGGGAAATTGCCCTCAAGCGAGTTAATCTGCGCTTTGGAAATCACCTCTACTCATCAAGCTCCCCGACAAGACTCTTCTCCATCATGTCCTGCAGCTTCTCCATATCCTTCGTCTGCGTGAGTGCCCACATGAGTTTTACAAGTGCGCATTCGTAGGTCATATCTTTGCCGGAGATGATGCCGAGTTTTTCCAGGAGCAGCTGCCGCTGATACTTTTGCAGATCTACGTGGCTGTTTAAGACCTGCGAGGTCATGACGATAGGAATATGTCGCTCCGAGAGCTTGCGAATCCAATTCATCAAATATTCCGGAATCATGCCGGGGCCGTAGGCGCGCATGACGATCCCATGGAGATTCGCGTTAAGCACCGCATCCAAAAACTCCACCGGGAGCCCGGGGTGTAGGGTGAGCAGGGTGACGCGGGAATCGAATGATGGGTTGCAGATGAGTGTTCTCTTCCTTCGGACAAAGTGCCAATCGTAGAGCTCGAATGTTCTTGTAAAGCGGGCGAGTGGAGGGAATCGAGTGCTTTTAAATGTCTCATGCACCGATTCATGGACTTTCTTCGCGCGGCATCCGCGCAGCACGCGCGGACCGAGCACGATGCAGACCTCGGCAAGATCAAGCAGTGCGGCGCGGATTGCGTATACCAGGTTCTGCCTCGCATCACCGCCGATGTCGTTAATAGGGAGGAGCGCTCCTGTGAGCACGATCGGTTTACTTAATCCTTGGAGCGCAAAGCTGAGCGCGGCAGCCGTATAACTTAATGTGTTCGTTCCGTGGACGATGACGAACCCTTCGTACTGGTCGTACAATTTTTCGATGGTGCGCGCGATTTCCACCCATAACTCCGGAGTCACATCCGACGAGCCGACGTTCGCGAGCGGAAAAAATTCAAGCGCCACTTCCTTCTGAAGCTCCGGCAAAAAGCGGTGGATTTCCCCGAGTGATTCCACGGGATCAATCCGTCCTGTCTTCTGGTTCATGATCATTCCGATCGATCCGCCGACGTAGAGGAGCGCGATCTTTGGTCGCATGGTCGCGTGAATAGTAGCAGAGAGATGAGTGTTGCATTGAAAGATAGACACGCTTTTCGTATGCTACAATTTCTCTATGATCAGCTCGCTCCGCGGCATTATCCTCAAGCATGAATTACCGTGGATCACGGTGGATGTTTCCGGTGTCGGATATTCCGTGCAATGCACGAGCGGCCTATACGAGAATGTTGTCGAAGGTGCAGAATGCCAACTCTTTACGTACACATTCGTTCGCGAAGACCGCCTTGAACTTTTTGGTTTTGCTTCGGTAGCCGAGCGCAAACTTTTTACGCATGCGCTTGATATCCCGGGAGTGGGTCCGCGCACTGCGCTCCAACTTTGTTCTGTGCCGATGAATGTGCTTTTCCATGCGGTCGAGAACAGGGATGCACGGGCGCTTTCTAACCTTAAAGGCATCGGGAAAAAGATGGCAGAAAAACTCCTCGTCGAACTCCAGTCGCTTGCGGAGAAGGGGATTCTGATTGCAGCGCCGGGAGTATCAGGATCCATCCATACTGCTTTTGATGAAGATGTTCTCGAGGCGCTTACCAATTTGGGATACGACCGGAAGTCGATTCTACGAAAGCTCCAAGAGCTGCCGCATGATGTGGCGACAATGGAGGAGAAGGTAAAGCTGGTACTGCAGGCGCTGTGAACGACGGTTTACTGGTTGCTGGTTTGATAGTTTGTTTGCTTGCATTGTGGAATATCGAGTAAACCAGAAGCAAACAACTAGAAAACAGACGGGGGAAGCGCTAATCTCCTATTCCATGCTCTCACTCGATATCACGGGCACGCTCGCCAAAGTCATTACTCCGTCGCTTGGCATACCCGAGAACGACCTTGGAACGATCAAAAACACGTTGAAGAGTTACGTGGATGATTTTCTTCGCGAGCGCGCAGCGGGGAACCATGCGTGGGCGATGTCGCCGTACGATCGGGAAATTGTCGCAGCGGTGGAAGATGCTGCTGCCCGCGTGCGCAAGAACAAAATTGAAACGATTCTGTGGATCGGCATCGGCGGCTCTAGCCTTGGACCGCGCGTGATGAAAGAAGTATTCGAAACTCCTCAAACTCCTGAGCTCATTGTGATCGATACCGTCGATCCCGCTGTCATTGCTGCCGAACTTTCGATCATCGATTGGCAGCGGACGCTCGTTGTGATTGCGAGCAAGTCCGGCGAAACATTGGAGCCAACGACGGTGTTCTTTGTGATCGAAGAAAAAATGCGCCAAGTCCTTAAAGAGAAAACCGCAGAGCACATTATTGCCGTCACCGATCCCAAAGAGGGGATGATGAAGGAGTATGCCGATTCCAGAGGATATGCGACGCTCCCCATCATGCAGGGCATTGGCGGGAGATATTCCATCTTTACGCCGATCGGATTGCTGCCCCTTGCATTGCTTGGCGGCGATATTGGCGCGTTTCTTCGCGGTGCAAAGGAGATGGATACCGTATGCCAGTTCGCAGATCTCGCGGAGAATCCAGCTGCCCAACTTGCCGCCGTGCAGTTTTTGCTCGATACCAAACGCGATTACATGATCCGCGTCATCATGCCTTATGCAACGCGTCTCCAATCACTCGGCAGGTGGGAACAGCAGCTCCTTGCCGAGAGTCTTGGTAAAACCGAAGCCTATGGCCCCATACCTCTCGCGGGAATTGGTACGCAGGATCAACACAGCATGTTGCAGCAGTGGATCCAAGGGAGGCGCGTGTGTTGGCACCTCTTCATCCGCGAGGAAGAAAAGGAAATGGTCACGATTCCAGAGATCCCGATGGGCGAGATGGCATACCTTTCCGGTAAAGGCCTCGGACAAGTGCTCGATGCCCTCTACGAGGGAACGGCGCAGTCGCTCACGGCAGCAAAGAGGCCGCATGCGACAATCACTTTCCCGCGCCTCGATGAATATCACCTTGGGCAGCTCTTTTTCCTCTTTATGGTTGAAGTTGTACTTCTTGGAAAACTCTACCGCGTGGATCCCTATGGCCAACCGGGAGTAGAAATGGGGAAGAGAATTGCAAAGGATATATTGTCGAGAGGGACGTGAAGAGGATGAGGTTGGTTAAGTGGGTTGGGTTAGTTAGGGATGGTACGGGAAGTACGGGAAATAAGGAGATTACGTTTGATGAGTACCTCATAGACTTAATCTGCGAAGCAACCTAATAAACCTAAAAAACCTAACCCACTCAATAAACTTATACGTTGAATATTTTTTCCCAAACAGCTATACTCCTCTCATGGCTGATGTCACCGATTCCACATTCGATCAAGAAGTTTTAAAGAGTCCTATTCCGGTCCTCGTTGATTTTTGGGCTCCATGGTGCGGTCCGTGCAAATCTATGCTTCCGATCATTAGCGAAATCGAAAAAGAGTTCGCAGGAAAAGTGAAGATTGCAAAAGTGAATGTCGATGAAAGTATGGAAATCCCGCAGCAATTTAGCGTTATGAGCATCCCTGCATTTTTCATCTTCAAAGGCGGCGAAGTCGTTGCAAATTTCGTGGGTGTGAAGACGAAGGAGTATGTTGCAGGGGAGTTGAATAAGGTTTTGTGATGGGTATTTAGTATCGGGTATTAGGTATTCAGTATTACGCATTGATGTATGCCTACTACCTAATACATAATACCTAATACCTAGTGCTGCTATGTTCAAAGGCCTCATCGCTATCATCGCTTCTTTCTTCCTCATCAAATACCGCGAGAGAGTCGTTGCGACGACCGGGAAGTTTGATTGGTGTGAGAAGTATTTAGGGATGGGCGGCACATATCGTTTTATGGTTATTCTTGCTGTCTTCCTTTTCCTCTGGGGCGTTGCTTCGATCACAGGAACGACGGATGTGCTCCTTTCGCCACTCCGCGGATTATTTTCCCCCGGGGGTTTAGCTCCATCTTCAGATTTCTAGCATTGCTCTCCAGCGATCAGTCAAAAGATCATGTGCTTTTAGCATTTGTGCGCAGAGTTGAAGTTGTTTTTCTCCGATCCCTCTTAATGTCAAAAGTTCATTTGGATCCGCATCCGCAAGCTCTCCGAGAGTTTCAATTCCTTTCGTAAAACATTTACTGACTATTTTTGGCCATGTCGTTCGATCCGCTTCGATCATGGAAAGATTGAGCATTCTGTTTTGTTCGATCTTCCGTTCTTCCGCGGACTTATCCGCTGTGCACGATGCTTGATAAACAGGGTCATCTTTAGGAAGATCGGGTGCATGACGAGCAATCGTAAAGAGATGAGCCATATGTCGCGGTTCCATTCCTAACGCAGTGAGAAGCTCACTTTTTTCGGTTGGTTCTCGTTTTGCATATGCACCGATGAGCATTTCGATATCTGGTAATACTGCTCCATTCTCCCAATATTCGAATGTAAACTTTTGAGCGAGTGTATTTGTTTCATCTGTCAATGTTTGTCGTAGATGTGCTCTGTACACCTCGCTACTTTTCCCTACGCCGTTTGATGGTGGAGTTTCTGGTAAAGGAGTTGAGTCAGTAGCACCTGTCAGATCTACGTAATATGCTGGGTCGTACGCGAGTGGTGCGAGTATCTTTTCTCGGCCGAGGTTTCTCTTCGCTGCCATTAGGGGAGGAGGGTAGTAGATTTCACTTGTTTGCCAAAGGAAAAATCGGAGGAAATAGCTCGCTATGCGTAGCTCTTATGAACAAAGTGAATGAGAGCAAAGTGTGGTGGAGCTGAGGGGAACGATTGGGAACTTTTAACTCTCTATCTATCGATAAAGTTGAAATAGCAGGAGTCAGTCTTTATGAAACGATTAAGAACAGCTCTGGGTCCAGATTATTGACAGAAATACATATTTGTTTATTATTAACTATATGAAAAGAGATGCAAATAAGCGCCTTTGGAAGGATGAAGAGATCATTGGCATGAACGAAACCATGCTCAGGCTGAGACGCATGAGATCAGCAGCAACGATGCATAGCTGGTCGATTGGTGTTCTCGCAAAAAAATTTGGTTTGAGACTTCGAGGAATTATCGAACCAGAACACTCACAACAAGAATCACTTTCTGATGCACAAAAATTGGCCGACGCTGCTGCAGACTTTTTTGCTGCTCGAATTTCTAAAACTTCAGCTGGGAAGCAGGAATTTCAAAAATGGCAGGATCTGCTCTCTGATGCTCAACGACAATATCGTCTGTATGCAATAACAACCTATGCAAGATCAAAACTTGTAGATGCAGTGGGCCAGACTGTTATCGGTCGCCTACGGAATCTGCATATTGATCCAGACCACATGATGAATTGGGACTTCACTGAGGGGAATAATCTTGGCATTGAATCAACCGACGAGTTGTTAGAGAAAAATATCGGAATTGTTTCTCCTTTATCAGGGGATTACTTATCAGCAAGTACCTATCAAGCGTATCTCCGTAGAACAAAGGGGAAGACGTTTCCTCTGACTCCAGCAGCAATGAGCGGGGATCTTTCTCATATTGTCCTCTTACAGGGGGAGGACGGCAGCCTTCCCTTTGCTGATAAAGATGAAATTGGGTTTTTTCTGGATGCAACGGAAACTGGCAATACCGGTAGGGCACTTGCGTCACACATGAGTCATCTGTACCCCGAGAAAATCGTGCACAAGCCAATTGATGAGAAAGTGGAATTTACTCAGAGCCAAAAGATCGTTGAATACTGGAAATGAAGCAGTGAACTAATACAAACGTGTTCCATCTTCATCAATCTTCAGAACATCAGGATCATCCAGTGGCTCCTGTTCTTGGCTCTCTTTTATGAGCAGCCTCTTATTCCTGAATGCGAAGCCGGATGAGCTTTTCAGCTACTTTTCAAAACTTCGTGCACGCTCTTCACTTCGAAACGCTGCATAGAATTCTAAAGAATCAACAG
>DATDWL010000004.1:0-94021 GCA_035289645.1 Candidatus Peribacterales bacterium | reverse complement strand
TCCCTTAAAGCCGGTCTAAGTTCGGATCGAAGGCTGCAACTCGCCTTCGTGAAGCTGGAATCGCTAGTAACCGTGAATCAGCCACGTCACGGTGAATATGTTCCTGGGTCTTGTACTCACCGCCCGTCAAGTCATGAAAGGTAGGAGCACCTGAAGCACCTTTACCCGCAAGGGGGGGTACCACGGTGATACTGCTGATTGGGACTAAGTCGTAACAAGGTATCCGTAGGAGAACCTGCGGATGGAACATCTCCCTACTAGGGGAGCAATTATGATCGATCCCGCACCGGTTTCCGGTGTCGGGGCTCCGGCGGATTTATCCAAAGGAGACACCCGTTTTACGGGTATATGGGTCGGGCTTTCCTCTACTCTGCAATGCTGTGAAATGCGCCATTTTTGTGGTATACTGAAAGTATTCCAACACCAATATGAACATCACTTCATCCCATAAGCAGATCGCTGCTCTTTCTCCTATCCATCGCGTGACGCTCCATATTATTCCGTTGCTTCAGGCAGCGTTCGCCGTGCTCATCGTTGCGCAACACAATGGGTATCCCATTGGATTCTAAAAGGGAAAATCGTGTGTTCTATAAAGAAGCTCTCAAAATGAGCGGGGATCTTTGAACCTATTTTAAAAAAATCATATCGACTGCAAAAAAGCGTCATTCTTCTGAGTTCTATTGAACATATTTCCGAGAGTCTATTTGGTCAGTTTGGAAGAGACTTCTACTCACCGCTCGATTTGCGATCACGCCGTCCGTTATCGGATACTCTCTCATACACTCTTGCATGATAGTCTTTTGCATCATTTTTCTGTCAGCGGTGCGGCTAGATGAATGGCTAGTCGACCTTGCGGAGTTATTGTTACCGTAACAATGTCTCGGATCGTTTTCTCCGGGTCTGTACATTCCAGAAGATCGAGGTGACGAACCAAGCTACTGCCCCAACCGGGATCAGCACATTAGCGGACTCTCCAAACAGTGAGAGACCACCCATTGTGTTTAAAGCAAGCAATGTGAGCGGGAAGACAATTGCCAGCGGAGCAATGCCAAGCGCGATGGAGCCAACGTACCACTTCTCCTTTGAGATATCCTTGCGGAGACGGTAACACCCGATAATCGCAAGACTGTAGATGGGGAACAACACAATGCCAAAATCGCAGTCTATCTGCCCAAAGTAGCACCGTAGAACCGGTGCTGATGCGATAAGAACTCCCAGCGAAGCAACAATGGAAGAACGGGGAAGCACAAACATCCATGTGAGGAGAAGTGCAGTAATAAACTGGGCTGTAAAAGTCTCGTCGAACCCCCGATTGTCAATGCCAATGAAAGCCGCTCCGGGAAAGCCGATGATGTCGCCGAAGCCCCAATGCTTCAGGACTCTTGCGCCCGCCATGAAAGCAACGACGCTCATTATCCAAGGTGCGAGCCTATTCATGACAAGCCTTACTTGGTGGTTAATGGGAGGCATATTAGATGTCGGTTCCTGTTTTTTGGAGAGCTTCCCACACGAAGCTTCGCGTAAATACTGGTACTTTGTTCATTACTTTGGAAAGGACTCTGCCGCTCTCTGGACAATCTGGGAGAAGCGCAATTTGTTGCAGGACTGCATTCCTTTGTGCGCGGGAAGTTTGGTAGGTGAAGACTGCTGCAAGGAACTGATTCGTTTGTCGCGTAATATCCTGGAGCGTCATGCAGGGGCCGGTTAATTGTGGGATGGAGGCGACTGAGATCGGCGTTGGCAATGGGGAGAGGTGCTCGATCCTTGTGCGGAGCGTTGCCAAAAGATCAGCCTGTTTCCCTTGGACGATCTCTTCCGCCTGCGTGAGGCTGAGTGCAATGGAGCGAAGGATAGTTTTCGTAGCCTTCAGAGAATCTTTTTCGATAATCATTTCCCCTAATCGTTGGTTATCGATCACGCTTGCTACAGCTCCTTCGATACCGTTCCATGCGATATTTGCTTCTGTGATTCTTCCCTGTGTCACGAGGCTCTCGATTTCGAGCAGGGCATCGCTTAAGAGATATAGATCAACATCGGTAACGGCAATCTCGGCGGTATTTGTTTCTGCAGCTGTTTCGAGAGCGGCTTCTTTTGCAATGAAGAGATCGGAATGGGGGAGAGCGTCGGAGACAGCGCTTGTCGACAGCACGATTGTTTCCGCAAGGAGTGCCTTGGCTTCATCTTCGCTCACGGAGGCGAGTGAGCGAATTGCTTCTTTGTAGGCTTCGAGCGGTAGTTTTGCCTCCTCTTTTTTGCCTGCCTTTAAGAGCGCGACAGCTTCGTTCATTCTGGTTGCAGCATGCTGCAGACGCTTTTCCTGTCGAGCCTTGCTGCCGATAGTGAGTCCAAGATCGATGTTCTCGGAAGCGATTTTCAGAAGGTAGAATGCGGAATCCGGCAGAATGCCGGCAACCGTTTCCGCATCGTGGTGCCTCTTTTCGACGATTTCGATCCTGTGTGAGGCATCGCGCGCGAGATTTTCGCGAACCCATTCTTCCCTCTGCATGGCAGGAGTAATGAGGTGGCGCTGTGTTTTACTATCTGGAAGCAAGACAAGCTGATCTCCTTGGATGAGATGAATAGGTTCTTCGCCGGTCGGCAATACCCGCGCATAGCGATCAAAGACTTGCACAGTACTTTGCTGCGGATCGGCAAGAATACTCACGCTTCCTTCCTTGAGCGCCAAGGTGCCTTGGGGAAGCGTAATCGTGATTCCAGAAAGGAGCGCCTCCGGCAAAAAGCCAGAGACCCATGCTTCGCCGTAAGCAAGACGCGCGATCGGACCTGGGACATGGGAATCGAACGCTGCTTGCCCTAAAGTAATTTCTGCATTTTCTCCCAAGCGAATGATGGTATCCCGCGTGACAATTGTTGCCGCACTTTCGGGACCGGTGCGCAGAGTGACAGATTCAGTCAGCGGGAGCTCTTCTGTCACGATGCTCCACTCGGCGCCATCCGTGAGAGAGACTGTTCCCTGTGTCGGCATCAGCAATGATTCTGAAGAGGCTTGAATCGGAGTGGCGAGGAATGGGATCGGTGCAAGGCGAAGTACGCACAAAAAGAGCGCAGCCACAGCAAGAGGTCTCATCGCTCTTTGCCAAAGGGGGATGGGAATGGGTTGCCAATCGATGATGCGTTCGAGGATTGTCGCACGGAGCTCCATCATGCGGGCAAATGATGGGCTGAAGATCGTCCGTACATCACGGAGCGCTCGCTCCGTACCGCGGGAGGTAATGCGAGAGAGAATGGCTTGCTTCAATCTGTTTTCATCTAATGAATGCCGTGAGGCAAGGCTCGTGAGGAGCCTTCCCTCGATGCGCTGCAATACTTCAGCACGCATGCGAGATTTTCCGCTTGGTGAAGCGGTTTTTGCATGTCGCTCGAGGAGGTGTTCTCGTGGCATTTTTCGAGAGCTCTTGCGATGGGTAAAACGGAACGGATGGGGGATCGTTACAGGGAAAGTCGGGATTCTTGAGGCTTTTTTGTATTCAGGAGGTGAGGAAAGGTAACGGAGGTAAATGCGGTAAGGGAGGTAGGCGAGGTAGAGGGAGTAAGGGGGGTAGGGGGAGTAACGAAGGTGGGACGGAGGAGATTTTCGTTCTGTTCTTTATTTTCCTTACTTCCGTTACTTACCTTACTTCCGTTACCTTCCTTACATCATCTCCGCACATCATCCGTCTATGGCAGCTCTTCTCTCATAGACGCAGGTAAGAGCTCCCCCAATTTCTTTAATGCTCTGTGTTTTAAAATCCTCACACTTCCTTCACGGGAGCGCATCGTCCGTGCAATCTCCGCATGATCAAGACCGCTCATAAAAGAGAGGAGTAGGACTTCGCGGTAGCGATGCGGCAGCTTATTCATTGCCTGTCGCAAAAGGATGCCCTGAACATCCTGCGTAATTTTGAGTGCGGGATCGTTCCATCGATCCTCATCAATGTGGAACTCATCAAGCTCAACAACCTCCTTCTGTGTCCTATAGGAATCGATGACGACGTGTTTTGCAATACGGAACAACCACGAGCTGAAGGGGATATTTTTCCGTTCTTGAAATGAATCGAGTTTCTCCCATGCCTTCACGAAGACATCGGCGACAATGTCTTCCACAACTGCAGGAGGAAGGCGGAACGCAACGTAGCGATGAATAGGGGTCACGTAGGCATCGTAAATTTCAGCGAATGCCTCATGGTTTCCTTCTTTTGCTTTAGAAACGAGCGTAAGAATTTTAGCGTGCTCCACCTTCTGTTCTTCCGTATGCACATGGTGTGAGGCTCCCGCAATAATACTCTGGAGGGATTGGTTCTCCTCTAAAAATGTTCGCACGGCTTCTTGTTCACGCACAGGCTCGAGTTCTAAAAGCTCCTCCGGTGTAAACCATCCAATGCCAACGGTATCTTTTCCAACAAACTTTATTTCTTCACCCTTCCAAATCACATGCCAAACCGGGCAGGCGGTCTCTGCCACCATCATGATTCCAATTTCCTTGCTCGGCCGTACGCTCACGCCAAGTTCTTCTGCACAGACTCTCACCAGCGCATCGCGGGTTTCTTCCCCCTTTCTGCATGCGCCACCCGGCAGCACCCATGTTCCGGAATCTGCAATGTGCTCTCGTCGTCGCTGCAGCAAGATTTTTCCATCGCGTTCGATGATGGCAACGGCGCCAAGGATTCCGGTTTTACCGCGTGTTGCGGAAGTGGTGCGTAGCAGTGCCACAGTGGCAACTATTGTAGCGGAAACTGGATGGCTTGGTAGCGCCTGTGGAGTGCCGAAGGACTGCTTTGCTTGTCATTATGCTCAACAATGTTTATTCCCACTCAATTGTTGCGGGCGGCTTATTCGTGACGTCATAAAACACCATATCAATCCCCTCGATTTCGAGGATTTTCTTCGTCACGCGCACGAGGAACTTTTCGGTCAAGTGGAATGCATTTGCCGTCATGGCTTCCTGCGATTCCACTGGGCGGAGCACAATTGACCGGCCTTCGCTCGTCGAGCTGCAGCCGGCAAGTCGTCCCTCTTTTTTTACTCCAATGGGGATCAGGATAACCGGAAATTGCCAGATCTTATCCTCCAATCCCTCTTCACGCATTTCTCGACTCACAATGTGATCTGCCTCGCGCAGCGTCTCTGCGAGATCACGGGTGATTGTGGTGGGCGTGAAGATGAATTCCGGAACCTTCTGATGGGAAACACAAACGAGAACTCGATTAATCTGTTTGTGGGTGTTGGGGATTGCCGTTGCAAGTCCGTGTATAGAACGGAGATCCGAAAATGGTTTTTGGAGGAAGACGGCAAGTGGATGTTTGTAGCTTCTGCTATCACCCTGTACTCCAACAGAGAGGATGGGAAGGGAACGGAAGACATAGATTTTTGAATCGACGGCAATCTCATCTTCTTCCTTCTTCGTAAGCGGTGATGGTTTTTGAGCGCAGAGGATGCGTACCCCAAGACCGGGTCCCGGAAACGGATGCCGATGCACGAGGTGGTGCGGGAGTCCGAGGCTTTCGCCGACAACCCTCACTTCATCTTTATACAGTTCCTTCAGCGGCTCTATCACTCTTTTCTCCGCGATCATTTTTTCGATTGCTGCGACGCGGTTGTGGTGGGTTTTAATATGATCGGCATGTTTGGTGCCGCCGGTTTCGATGGTATCGGGATAAATTGTTCCCTGTCCGAGCATCCATTGGGGTCCATCCAAATTGAGGCGTTTCGCCACTTCCGCTTGTACCGCCAGAAACGTATCACCAATGAGTTGACGCTTCTGTTCGGGATCCGTGATCCCCTTCAACTTCTCCAGAAATTGCGCGGAAGCATCCTCGATATGGAGATTGGTGAATCCGAGCTCTGCGAATGAATCTGCGATTTCGTGCATTTCCCCTTTACGCATGAGTCCGTGATCGATGAGGAGGCCGTACACACGATCGACCCCCAGTGTCTTATTGAGCAGGGCGAATGCCACGGTGGAATCTACGCCGCCGGAAACTAGGATGAAGACATTGCGGCCTTTTGTTTCTGCTTCAATCTCTTTTTCCAGATGATCGAGCACGTTACTCAGTTCCCAGTGGGCTGCATTACAGTAATCAAGAAACCTCCGAAGAATCTCCAATCCGTTTTCGGTGTGTGCGACTTCCGGATGAAATTGCACACCGAAGAATTTTCGCTTTTCATCGGCCATTGCGGCGATAGTGCAGATCTCCGAAGTCGCTGTTTTTACAAATCCTGCGGGAAGTCTGGTGACTTCATCCCCATGTGACATCCAGACGGTAAAATCAGTCTTGAGTCCATCGAAGAGTGCGCCACCCTTTTCCACTATTTGAATTTCACTGTAGCCGTACTCCTTCATTTTTCCTTCATGTACTTCGCCGCCGAGTGCCTGCGCCATCCACTGGTGGCCGTAGCAGATGCCGAGGACGGGGATGCCAAGGTCAAAAATTTTTGGATCTGTTTTTGGCGAGTTCGGGTCATACACGCTCTGCGGACCGCCGGAGAGGATAATGCCGGCAGCGCCTTTCAGTTCGGTTGCGGAGATTTCCGGATCATGGATTTCCGAAAACGCTCCGAGCTTGCGCACACGGTTCCCAATGAGGTGCGCATACTGCCCGCCGAAGTCGAGGATGACGATGGAGCGCGGATGGAGGAGGGGCATGAAGTGGGGGTAGGGCTGGGATTAGGGAGGTGAATTGAGCTAAGTAGGTTTGGTAGGCTAGGAATGTTGAGTAAGGGCGTAATAATAATCTATTCAATCAATATCAAAAGATAACTTTTTCGAGAGCAGCAGTGATACCGATGATGCCACAAACAAGAGCGATGGATCCTACGATCATGCTGAGAACATACGGGAGTGGGCGCATGTTGCCGATGCCTGCCGCAATCGCAATCCATGGACGGAGGAAGGCGGAGAATTCCCCAATGATGACTGTGGCAATTCCCCACTTACGGAAAAAATGTTGAATGCGTGTCAGTCGCTCGTCCGCATCTTCGCTCCACCGAATCACCATGCGAGCCTGTCGTGCCGGAATGTAGCCGAGGAGATTTCCTAAAATCATTCCAACACTGGCAATCGGAATCATTGCAACAATATTCATGGGTTCATTCCGGAAAAAAAGTGTTGCGGCAGCGAGTGTTGCGGCACTTGGTACGAAGAACGATGTAAAAGGTGCAGAGGAGAGCAGCATGGCAATAAAAATCACCCCGGCAACAACCGGAACATCCACCTTGTCCATAATGTGGGGGAGCGCTGTGATGAGTGGCAACATCTCATCCGCGAGGATAAGG
Organism: Candidatus Peribacterales bacterium; assembly: GCA_035289645.1. Taxonomy (GTDB): domain Bacteria; phylum Patescibacteriota; class Gracilibacteria; order Peribacterales; family Peribacteraceae; genus DATDWC01. Next base: position 86,749 of record DATDWL010000004.1, on the reverse strand, counting down.
ACGGCTGCGACGAAAAGATATGCAGCCCAGAGCCATACGCCAAAGCGTCGGACGGTCATGAGGAAGAGATGGATGACTGCAAGGCTGACAAAGAGGCTTGCGGTGAATCCAATAAGAACTTGGAGTGAACCAACGATCGTGAGCATATCTTTGCCTTCGGCGAGACTGAGTATGAGTGCGCCAGCGAGGGCTGGCGTCCCAAGGAGGAACGAAAGCTCGGTGGCACTCCTTGCCGTGAGTCCCATAAACCGACCGCTTGCGAGGGTTATGCCAGAACGAGAGAAGCCGGGGAATACAGCAATAGCCTGACCAATGCCTGCTCCGATTACCTGTTTCCATCCGAATCCTTCCCGCGCGGCAAAGCGAGATTCGAACCAAGAGGAAAGGATGAGAAAGGCGCCGGTAAAAATAAAGCCGAATGCGACAAAGAGCGCTCCACGCGTATTCTCGATAATCCAATCTATTCCGAAGAACCCTGCGATACCAACAGGAACCGTTCCAATGACAAGGAGGAAGAGGAGTGGTGGGCCTCCATCATTTTGCCGCTTGAACGGCGATCGGAGAATCGCGAGCCATGTTTTCCCAAAGTACAGAAGGAGAGCAATAAACGATCCCCCATGAAGCGCAATGTCGAAGTGCAAAAGAACATCCGGCGCAAGACTGAGTCCGAGGTATCGCTCCATAAGCACCAAGTGGCCACTGGAACTGATGGGAAGGAATTCCATCATTCCCTGCAGGATGCCAAGAATGAATGCGTCGTAGAAGCTCATGTATAGCCGAGAGTTTCGGCGGTTTATGCTCTCATCGCCAGTTTCCGAAATAAAGATTCTATGGTGCAGTGTGATTTCTTCCGCTCGTACTCCATCATCATTTCATCATCGATCATAACCCACTCGCCCTCGTTCATTCAAAATGCCTTGTTTGCCTGTTCTTCTTTGTGTACCCTTATGACCACGCTATGGCGAATTCGCGAATGCACGGTATCTTCGGCGCGCTCCTCAAAGAGCAATCATCCAATCTTGGTGGAGTTTCCTCGGCTTTAAAACGGGAAGTTTCCTCTATCCCCGTTTTGGATGATGACAGCGTGCTTGCGGAGGAAGGCACTTCGATTCAATTGAAAAAAGGCCAAATTGCCGTCGATATCTTCGAGGAAGATGGATACTTCATCATTCGGACGCCGATTGCAGGGGTAAAACTGGGGGATCTTGATATCGATGTTGCGGAGAATGTCGTCACGATCCGTGGCCGCAGAGAGCAGACCGATGTCGTTGATGATGCGCAGTACATCCTCCGTGAATGCTACTTTGGCGATTTTGAGCGCAAGGTGACTCTCCCGTGCACGGTGAATCCTGCCAAAGTCCGTGCCACATTCAGTCGCGATAATGTCCTAAAGATTTTCGTTCCGAGGGACGAGGCTCGCAAGGTACGGATCGTCAAAATCAACGAGGGGATGTGATTAATCAATACTCTTCTGCTTTCCATCGCCATTTCCATTCTTTTAAGCCAGCTTCGGTAGGATTATTCCAGACGTATTCGATTGCATGATGGAAGTTCTCCTCATTTCTGATCAAATGATCGAAGTATTCAGTTTGCCAAAATGCTCCTGCTCGTTTGAGAAATCTGTTTGATTTCCGTGCGGATGCACTTTTCCATGTGTTCACAATTCGATGGAGTTCCTGAGTCAGTGGAGTGAGAATAACATGCACATGATTTGGCATGATGCACCATGCGATAAGACGGTATTGTTTTCCATCGTTCTTTCGTAAAGCATTTGCAACAATCTTAGCAACAAGATCCTGCCTGAGAAAACAGGCGCCATATCCTTGATGCAAATAGTGCTCAACTTTTTCGGATGAGAGTTCACGGAGTCTCTCCTCCTCTGATTTTGTAAGCCCTCCCTTTTTCTGCTCTCTTTTGAGCAGGAGTTCCTTCTTTTCCTCCTGCCATTCCTTCAGGATGTGCTGCGGCATCGAATCTGCCAGTCGAAATCGCACATGGTACGTTGCCCCCTCCTTCGTCCAGTGGGGCAGATATGCTCCTTGCCGGACGTGAGCATTGAATTGCGGCATGGAAGAGCAGTGTAGCGCGTATGGCACGGGCACGAGATAGAGGAATGATAGTTTTTGGGATTTATTGATGTTTTTTAACAGCCCATCGTGGAAGATTGATGAAGTGTGTCACGGGACACACGAAAGTGGAGATATAGTTTTTCAGCACTTCATCGTGGTCTTGTATCTCCGATGTGGCCCGTGCAGAGACAACACCATCTACGCTTTGGGACAATCTGGCTCTGCACGGCCTACCTCGGAGATCATTATTCGAATTAGATGTCTCCGTGATTAATGTTAAGTCTCGGGTATGCCGTGCCACACGCTCTCCGCATTTGATGGAGGGGTATAAGAAAAACCCCGAATCCGTGCATGACGGACTCGGGGTAACGTGTGTGATCGATCTAACTAATATCATGTAGAATCGGTGTCTCGCCTTCACCAGTTCAGGCCAGGCCCCTCTCCACAGTCACCGCTATCTCCCCAACCCCACATACCAGGATCATAATCGTCATCGTCACTATCTTCCCAACCCCACGCACCAGAACCATGCTCTTCAGCATGATCCTGCAGATTTGTTGTGGCATTTGCATCGACGATGATGCAAAAGAAGGCAGTTTGTAAGTCAGTCGTAGGCTTCATGATCTTTTCCTTATGCTAGAGAAACTTAATACCCTCTGAAGACTTGTCTTGATCCCATCAGGGTGAGCGCAAACTTGTGGAGCGCCATTTTTTCCTCATCCTTCAAATTCCCTGAATAAAAGAGGTATGGAATCGGGCCATCTCTTCTTAGTAGATTTCGTAGATTGAACGCTTGTTCGCTACTGGATGCAGTTTTGAGAAGAATAACACCATCAAGACTTGCTCCGACTCTGCTCAAGAGATCGTCATCCGATTCGTCGATAACCATAACCTCAATTTTTCGACTGAACCCCTTTACTTTGAAAGGCTGGGATTTGTTCCGAGATAGGCGATCCATAATGTATCCGCACTCATCAAACATCTGCTTCGAAAAGACAATCCTCATATACATTTCTCCTGTGGTTTCAAAGACCGATCACACACTGTTTTCGGAACATCCGAAAACATTCCTCTCCTCGCGGAGAGGGGGTGAACCGGCTTTGTGCATTCTTTTTTTACGCACGAGCCACCCTCTTCCCGCGAAGGTGCTTTGCGTAATACAGCCGATTGGAACAGTGGCAGAAAAGCATGGTGAGAAAAAAGAATACAAAAATGCCTCCGGCGGGGAGGCGAGCATATCAACGATCTACAGGTACATGATTAGCTGCTCCTCGCGTGAAGGGAAGTGGAATAGCGGTAGGTTGTCGTTGCAATACACATTATGTGATTAGCATTCTATACATTTTTTGTGGCATGTCAATGAATGTTTGGCATTACTCCACTCCCATATTGAGGAAAATTGCCGCCTCCACCTCTGCACCTTCGTACCGTGTGATTGTCTTCGCACCAAGATCAAAGAGATACAAAACAGGAACGAATGTACAGATCGTCCCTTCGCTGCAGCGTGGTTCTCCATTGGGAGGATAGTATTCGCTGAAGCCTGTGATAATGACATGATCATCATCAACCCACACCGCGGAATCAAATCCGCAGGGCGTGCCGCAGAAGAGGTGACGCTCGTAGAGATTCAGATCCGGTCGAATGATCGAAACTTCCGAATCCGGCTCTTCTCCCGAAGAAATATAGATCAGTGTCTTGCCATCATTTGAGGGAAAGAGGATGGGATAATCGAGCTCCTTTTGTCGTGCAAGGATGTCTTCGTGATTCACGAGTGCATCAGAGATTTGCGCCTTCATCTCCTTCGTCGAAGTTTTGTGCATGCTTTCGACTGTGAACCCCGGGATCATAGCGCTCCATATACTCGTCCATTCAGTGAGGTATGGAGCGAGTGAGGAGAGTGTGAGTGGAGGCTTTACATCCTCTTTTTGAGAGGATGAGGAGGACACAATTGATGACGATGATGATGAAATAATATCCGGTTCATCATTTCCATCTTCTCCATTGGGTGCGCACGCAGAAAGGAAGAGGGGAACAAGGAAAAAAAGAGGCAAAGCAAAGATCATCCGCCCAAACAATTCTTGTGATCGCTCGATCATCATCGCTGCTTGCCGTATTTTTGCCACAGGACGAGGAGGGGAGTCGCGACAAAGTACGAGGAGTACGTGCCGACGAACGTGCCGACGATCATCGCGAGGATGAACCAGAAGATACTTTCGGATCCAAAGAAGAGAAGGACAAAGAGCATGATGAGAGCGCCAAAGCCCGTATTCAGCGTGCGTCGCAGAGTCTGACGAAGGCTGCGTTCCACAAGTTCGGCAAACTCGCCCTTGCCGCGGGTATCGAGCACGTTATCCCGCACACGGTCGAGGATGACGATGACATCGTTCACCGAGTAGCCCATAACGCTCAGGAGCGCCGTCACAAAGAGCGTATCGACCTGGAACGTCGTCCAGTAGCTAAGACCTGTAAAGAGCAGCACCATGAGGAGAATCGTGTGGAGTGGAGCGACGATCGCGACGACACCAAACCTGAACGAACTCAGACGTCGAGGGATTTTCCTAAATGCGAGCGCGAGGTAGCAAATGATGGCAGCCGAGGCACAGGCAAGCGCGATGAACGATTTCTCCTTGAGTGTCGCGGAGACACTAGGGCCAATTGTTGTGAACTTGAGCTCCTTTACCGTGCCAAGTTCCGTGCCAAGGTGTTTAAGGAGTGCAAGGTGCTCTTCGTTCGTGAGCAGGCGGAACCGCATGAGGTACGAGGGGCCCGCTGCATTCTCTGCTGCGAAGATCGACACATTATCGAGAGGATCTTCGGACGGGAATGCAGCAAGGGAGGCGGTAAGATCGTCTTTCGTATTTTCCGCATCAATCTGAATTTCCATGAGTGTTCCTCCCATGAATTCGATCCCAAGTTTTGGACCCGGGTAAACGAGGAGAATGAGCGCGAACACGCAGAGGATTGTGGAGACAGGAAGGAAGAGTTTTGCGAATTTGACGAAGATGATGCGAACCGGAGCGGCATCATCAACTTTCTGTTCTTCTGATTTTAGTTCCACTCCAAACGCAGCAAGATTTTGGCTGATGGGTGAATGTGCGAGGAGCGAGACGAAGAAGCGCGTGACGATGATTGCCGTGAACATGGAGATAGGCACTCCCATGGCGAGTGTGACCGCAAAGCCGCGCACGATCGATGTCCCGATCAAAAAGAGCACTGCCGAGGTGATGATGATGGAGAGGTTCGAATCGCGGATGGGAGCCCATGTTCTTCGGAATGCGATATCCACTGCGGTTGTGAAGAGTTTTCCTTTCCTCAGTTCCTCCTTCAGGCGCTCAAAAATGAGGATATTTGCATCCACAGCCATGCCGATGCTGAGGATGACTCCGGCGACACCGGCGAGCGTGAGAACGATGTATTGCTGCGTAAAGAGGAAGAGCGGGAGCTTGACGATGGCAAGGTAAATAACGGCGTACACAAACAGCGAGAGCATGGCAACGACGCCGAGGATGCGATACGAAGCAATCATGTAGAGACCGACAAGCGCAAAGCCGATGAGCGCCGCAATGATTGATTTCTGCAATGCAGCGCCGCCGAGTGACGCTTCGATCGTCGTTTGCCCCATGAGGTGAATGGGAGCGGGGATTGCTCCTGTATTCAAATCCTGCGCGAGGCGGTTCGCCTCATCAAAATTATTTGATCCCGTGATCACCGCCGTGCCGCCCGCGATTTCCTGTTGGACATTGGGGGCCGAGACGAGCTCGCCGCCAACGAAGATCGCAATCGGCTTGCCAATATTTTTCTTCGTGAGCTCTTGGAAGAGTTTGCCGCCTTCCTCATCGAAAACAATTTGGACGACAGGCACGCCAATTGTCGGATCCGTTGTTACCGATGCTCTGCGGAAATGTTTGCCATCGAGAGCGGTGTCCTTCCATCCTGTTGGGAGGAACGAAAAGAAGAGTGTGCGAAGCTTCATCTGTTCATCTTTCTTCGTCACAGCGCGGTTTTGGAGCTTCGTGAAGGTATCCGCCTGAAGCGTTGCGGCGTTCTCTCCTGTGAAGACCAATTCCTCGTAATCAATGGAACCCGGTTTCGTCTTTATGCCGCGATCTTTTCGGATGATGTGGTAACCGAATTCTGTTTCGACCGGACCGGTGACATCTCCGACGCCAAGATCCCAGACGGCGTTTTCGAACGCTGACGCCTGTTCTCCGCGCCCGAATTCACCAAGTCTTCCTGATTCTTTGGCGGAAGTACCATCGCTCAATTCGCGTGCGAGTTTCTCGAAATTTTCGCCATTCTGAACTCGTTTCATCACTTCCCGCGCAAGCTGCTCGGCTCGTTCTTTTGCACGAGTGACGGTAGGCTCCGCTCGCACTGCCCCTTGATACGCAATCAAAATGTGACTTGCTTCGATTGTTTCGACCGGCTCCACATATCTTGTGACAAGCAGGACAACGGGCTCCTTCTTTGTGTTCTCTGCTTTGAGCAGAGTGCCGACATCCGTGTTATCGCCAAGGGTGGCGCGCACGCTTGCATCGATTGATGCTGGATCTTCATTCGTATGTTTCTTCAATGTGATTGCTTCCTCCATTTCCGCAAGATAGCCCATGGCAGCAATTGGATCGGAGAGTGCGCGCTCTGCTTCGATTTTTCCGCCCGTGACCTCCACAAACATCATGCCTCTGTTTTCGACCGTACCGTCACCGACGGGCACGGGACCCAGGTTCACTTCGCGCATCAGAATGGGCGAATCGACGGTGCGGTTCCATACATCCGCAATGCTTTCCGGAAGTTCGCTGCGGAAGAATGATGCTTCGTCGGTGTAGAACACGCCAAGCGTGGAACTGACATCCTGTCCTGCGGTTGCAAGCGTCTCGCCGGACTGCGTGATGCGCTTATTAACCTTTTCCGCGAGCGCGCGCATCGCCGCAATGTGCGATTCATCCTCGCCTTCGAATTGCTCTTTGAATTCAAGGAGGATTGTTTTCCCTACGGTATTGATGCACTGCTGCACATCCACAACGCCGGGACATTCCACAAGGAAGTGCTTCTCGTTCCCATAGTACGACGGAGTAATCACCGCTTCCGAAACGCCAAGGGCATTCACGCGCCGTTCCAAAACAGTGCGAATCGCTTCCACGATATTCTGCTGTTGGTATTCGATGTTGCTGATTTGCGCTCGTTTATCGGCGATTTCCGTTGAGGATCCATCGGCAGCCTCGATCGCGGCAATTTCCGTCTTTAGTTGCTCAATTTGCTTCTCCATTTCTGCCTCGCTGATCCTAAAATCAAGCTGAGTTCCGCCCTGTAAATCCAGTCCCAAATGGAGCGAGGGCTTTAAGAACGCCGGTGCGGACCCCTTCCACCCCGAAGGCAGAGCGATGACCGAAATCCATAGTGCGACGAGGATAATCGCCGCGGGATAGCCGTAGGTGCGGAGCTTGGAATCCACCATGTCTGGGACAGTGTAAGTGGAAAATGGATGGAAGGAAACGCAGAAACTACACCAAATACGTCATGCTGAGCGAAATCCGGAGCATCCGTTTAGGATGCGTAGGATGAAGTCGAAGCACGTCGCGATTTCTGAAATGGTGTAAGCCTAGCGAGGTGCTTCGACTTCGCCTCTCGCCGAGCTCGGGGCTCCGCTCCCACCTTCGCTCTTGCTCCGGAGGGCAGGCAGCATGACGTAGCTAACGTTGCACAAGGTGTGTTCCAGCCCGTAGCATCTTTCCGCTCAAATCCACCCCACGCAGGATGCATCCATCATCCACGATGCAGTTTTCGAGCACGCAGTCTTCCACCTCGCAGTGTTCAAACAGTACGACGTTCGTGAGCGTTGATCGGGCGATTTTGGAGTTATCGCCGATGACATTGCTCCCGTGGAACTCCGTATCGCGCTCGAGAGTTTTTTCCCCGCGCAGCACCCGCTCTCCCACGAGAACTTTTGTTGCTTCCAAATATGCGTCGAATGATCCGATATCAAACCACGGTTCTCCAAAGGAGACGCATTCCACTTCCGTTCCTTCGCTGAGGAAATGCTCGAAGACACCACCGATGTTATCGGGATGCGATTGAGAAAAACTCATGAGCTCTTGGAGCGATTCCGCAGGAAGCAAATAGCATCCAGTGGAAATGAGAGTCGATTGAGGCTCCGCCGGTTTTTCTTGGAATCCCGTTACACGAATTGTCCCGGATGCATTCGATGAGTTCTCCGTAAGAACAATGCCGAACTTTTTTGCCGCTTCCTTTGATCGAATATCGTATGCGGCAAGGAGAGGTTTCCCCGTGAAGCGTTCAATGAACGATGCAATCGAAAATCCCATGTAGTTATCCCCTGCGAGGAGCAGAACATCATCATCGATTTTTTCCTCCACGATCCATTTTGCAACAGCGCCGAGTGCTCCCAATTTTTCATCTTCGTGGCCGGAGTCTTCAATAAGTATAGATACGTCATGCTGAGCGGAGCCCTGCAAGGGCGGAGTCGAAGCATCTCGCATTGAGTTCGGTGCTGATTCTTCTGATCCTTGCGACGTGCTTCGACTTCGTTCCGCTTCGCTCTGCGAAGCTTCACTCCGCTCAGCATGACGTGAATGTTTCCACTCCTCAAAATCCTCTGCAAATCTTGCATTCGTACTCACTGTGATTGGAATTCCTGCAGGAATCTTTTCGACAAGATGGGTGAGGAGAGGAACCCCCGCAAGCGGCAAGAGAGGCTTTGCTCTCTTTTCCGTGAGCGGCCACAGTCGTGTGGCAAATCCACCGGCGAGGATGAAGGCGTGCATCAGTGACAGTCTACCTCACCGGAAGAACCATCCGAGTCGTGACGTTCCCCGTGGCACCGCCACAACCTGTTTTCCTTCGAGTGCTTCTGCAGGGACCCGATCTTCGATGATGCCGAGCGTGTAGGGGAGGAGCATGTAGGTAATTCCCTTCGATCGACATACGGAGAGAAGATTGAGCGAGTGCTCGATCTGATCGCACTGCACGAGGTGTGTGATCTTTTTCTCATCAATCGTTTGCTCCAGTTTATCGAGCTTCCCGAGCACGGGGATCCCATCGATGTTCGTTTTCGATGTGCCTTTGCCATCCAGAATCGCAACGGGAACGATGGGAGACCGCTTCCTTTGGAGCTTCTCGATGAGTCGCTCTGCTTCGCGATTCGTCCCGATCACAAGGAGAGGGTACGTAGGGGGATTCATCCTTAAAATTCTCCGCTGAATCTGATCGAAGAGGATGTGCCACATACAGACAAAGATGAGTGAGAGCGTTCCTGCGAGGAGGAGCAGCAATCGCGAGAATAAGGTTTGTTTGAGGAAATAGAAGGAAAGAGCGAACCCTGCCATGCCAATAATGCAGGCATAGGCGATGTAGGCGAAGTTCCGCGGGCTCATTTGAATACGGCTGAGCGCGAGGTTACGCATGGTGATCATGACGATCAGCCAGCCGCCAACGGTCATCAGTGTTGCTGTAAAAAATGTTTCGAACGGAAGATCACTCGAAAAAATCCAACCGACCTTAAGGAAGTATGCCACGCTGTAGGCACCGACGAAGATGAGTGCATCTGTTATGAGCCAAATAATAGTGAGGAAGATGCGGCGCATATTCGTGTGTAGTGTAGCGCGAAGAGCGACTAAGTATTAGGTATTAAGTATTAGGCATCATCCATGTTGCCTGCCTAATACCAGATACCCATTTCAACTATGAATAATCACCGGCATCCCCACCTCTGCCCATTCAAACAGCGCTGCTGCATCTTCCGGCAATAGTCGCACGCATCCATGGCTGACAGGTCGCCCAATGTGAGTGCGCGCTTCGTGCCAAAATGCCGAAGACTCAGGTCCGTTGCCAAGGTACGGCAAGGCATGGAGTCCATGACTTTCGCTTTCCGTAAATGCCATATAATTGGGCATGCGGTAGGGGACATCTTGGCTGCTCACTCGGAGCGTTTGTTTCCTATGAATTTTAAATTGTCCGCGAGGAGTGGGGGTATCCGCGGCGCCGGAGCTTACGCGATACTTTGTGCGGATGCCGTTTTCATCAAACAGTGTTGCTTCTTGTTCGCTCAGATCAATATAGATACCACGCAGATTCCCTAGTTCTTCCTCCTGTCGTTTCCGCATCACATCAATGCGCTGTTTGAGTGTGCTATTTCGAGCCGATGCAAGATCGTACCGATCTGTTTCGGATGAAAATGAATGCAAGTTGTGTTGCCGTACCACAGAGGGGAACGAGACTGTCTCCTCAGCATTTTTCAGGAGGCTTGTTGATCGCTGCAAGTTGGCGAATGTGAAATCGAGAACCTGCATCTCCTGCTCCGCGCGCTCTGCGAGTGTGCGATAGTGTTCGATTGTCGGTGCCATCGTCGCTTTGCCCCATTGCGGTACAATGAGGAGAAGGAGGAGCGGTACGAGTGAAATAGCTCCAATGTGATGATGGTGGTGTTTGTGATGCATATCCCTTTATGTTGAATAATACAATTTTTTGATAAAAATGTCAAATTATTCTATAAAATACATTAGCAACTCTGGTACCATCAGGCAGCATTTATTTTCCCTTCTGTGCCAAAAAAACCCTACGGAAAGCATACGGAGGCTGCAATGAAGAACTTCCCCATCTCCGGATGGCGGATGCCGCCCCAATTCCTCATGGCGCTTGCGCTTATAAAAGCGCATGCAGCGATGGTGAATGGAGCGCTCGGAGAAATCCCAAAGAGTCATGCTGCAGCTATCACAAAGGCTGCTTCTTCGATCAAAAGAGGGAGCCACCTCGATCAATTCCCTGTGGATATTTTCCAGACAGGGTCGGGGACGAGCACGAATATGAATATGAATGAGGTGATTGCAGAGCTTGCCAATCAGTCGATAGGTCTCTCGACTCGCTCATCCGCTGATGGCGGATTCGCTCGCTCGAGAAAAGCGGCTCAAATTCACCCCAACGATCATGTAAATCGATGCCAATCGAGTAATGATGTGATTCCAAGCGCTCTGCAGATCAGCAGTGCACTCAAGGTTCGTGATGAACTCATTCCTGCGCTTATGCTCCTCATCAAAGAGCTTTCGAGGAAGGAGAAAGAGTTTGCTCCCATCATCAAAGTCGGTCGTACGCACCTTATGGATGCAGCCCCCATTCGGCTTTCCGATGAATTCCGATCGTACTCATCACTCCTTGTACAGGTGATTGAATCACTCACACAGGCTATAGAAAAGCTCTGCATTCTTCCGCTCGGCGGTACGGCGGTTGGCACAGGGATCAATGCACATCCCCAGTTTGCAAAGCGAGTCATTGCGGCACTCAAAAAAGAGACACAGCTTCCGCTCGACGAAGCCGAGGATCATATCGCAGCGCAGTCCTGTCCTCTCGCACTCAAATCTCTCAGCTCTGCTCTTATCGAAGTCGCCATCGTCCTCACAAAGATTGCGAGTGATATCCGCCTGATGGGATCGGATGCCATTGCCGAACTCATCCTTCCAGAGCTTCAAGCGGGATCCTCCATCATGCCCGGCAAAGTAAACCCTGTTCTCTGCGAAAGCGTGGAGCAAGTCGCTGCGTTCATCATGGGGGGCGATGTTACGATTACGCAATCTATTGCGTATATAAGCAGATTTGAGCTTTGTACAGGATATCCAGTCATTGCTTCCAAGCTCCATACCACCATGATGCTTCTCACGAATGTCACTCATGTTTTTGCAACAAAATGCATGCATGGGCTCAAAGCGAATTCTGTGAGTATCAAATATCGCCTGGAGAGGAGCCCAATGCTTGTCACAGCTCTTACGCCTCTGATCGGGTACGAAAAAGCAGCGGAGATTGCGAAAGAGGCTATGGCGAAAGGAGAGACGATTCTGGAGGTTGCATCGTGGAGAACGACTATTCCCAAAGCGAAACTTAAGAAAATGTTGGATCCAGAAAGGATGGTGTAGAGCACACTATTTCACTTATGAGCAATTGCGATCAGCATGAATGTGAACCAAAGTCTTCCGTCACGGCACGTATTGGTGAATTTCTTGTAAAGTACAAGTATGCTATTGCTGCTACGGGAGTATTAGGAATGTCTGCGATTTCCGGCCTCATGAATGCTGATCATGGATGGAACGAAGTTCAGCATGCAGCTGTGAATCAGATGATCCATAGTGGAATTTCTGCTGCATCACTTATAAAAATTCATGAGGTTCTTGCAAGAAAAGTTCGAACACTCACTCAAGAGTGCATTCCTATTGTTGTGCCGGCTGTCCTCACAACGTCCGTATGCTACCTCATACATAAACTAGGGATTCCATACCTGCGAGAGCCATCTTCTGAACCAGCGCTTTCCACTCTGCCAACCGCGGTCGTGATTGCTATCATTATGCCGATCTATCACATTGCGCATCGCAGTCGCAGCATGTCCGAGAAGATGCGTACGCTATTTAAGCAATAAAACTACCGCGTTCCCTCAATCACCACTCCCCCTTCAGCATCCAAAGCGCTCACGGTGATGCGAGATCCCACTTGCATCACGGCATAGCGGGTTCCGTTTCCTTTGGCTTCCGCTCTTGGATCGACGGGGAGAGCTGCAAGATACGTATCCGAAAGTACAGTGAGATCAATAAGACCGCTACAGGATGCTGCTCCCTGCTTGCAGATTTCTGTGAAAGAGTTAGTGATTCCCTCGGGATACATTCCATTTTCCAGAGAGTATTGGAAGAGCGCATCCAGAATAGCCTTCACATCCGATTGCCGTCTTGCGTTTCTCGATTCGATGCCGGGGACGAGAAGGGGTGTGGCTGCAATGGGGGATGGTTTTCTCCTCTCATTCGCCGTTGAATCCTCAGCCGCAGGAGGATTCAATGTTGTTGTGCTCTGCTCGATCGATGATCCAAAGAGCTTCAGATTCCATGTGACGACGATGGCGAGGAGTGTAACACCGAGGAGAAGGCTGATGACTTGCATAGCGAAAGACTAGCAGGCTGCTCCTGCGCGTGTCATCTCTGTGAATCAAATATCCAAATTATCAAACCCAGTCACGAGGCTGCCCTCATCTCCCGTCGAGATCACCGGTTGCAACTCTTCGCCATCATCCATGCCACCCTCCTTCAACTTCAGCACGATTTGACGGTACTCGCCCTCGCCGACGCTCTCCGTCGTGATGTCTTGATAATCCTTGTGGCTGGAAATAAAGAGGTGCACGACCCTGCGGAAGTAGGGTGACATGGGTGGGAGAGCGACGCGCGTCTTCTTCCTCCGCACAAAATCCACTTTCTGTTCTGCGATGCGGCAGACTTTCTCTTCCTGATCCTTCCTGTAGCCATCCACATCCAGCACAATGAATGGCGCCCTCTCTGTTTTCTCCTTCGTCCGTGCGATTGATTTGATGAGGTGCTGAAGTGCATTGAGTGTTTCCCCATGCCAACCGATGAGGCGGCTTGGATTTGCAGAGACGATATTTACCCGGATCATCGAGCTATCGCTCGCATCGACCGTGATTTCGGAGAATTCGAGTTGAAGCTCTTTGAGGAGTGTGCCGAGGGTATCTTTGATTATGTCCTGCATCGGGGAGGAAGAGTACATTTACTTTTTCCTATTCACAATCACCTGCTGCCCGATCCCAAAGAGGGTCGATGCCCCCCAGTACACACTGATCGCCGCTGGCATGCCTCCTGCAATGAAGAAGATCATGATCGGAAGCATGTAGGTCATCATGGTTTGTGTATCGAGCTTCTCTGCAAGCGTCTTCTTATCCTGCGTCTTCACCTTCTTCATAGCAAACGAGAGCTTCATCTGGGCGAACTGAAGGAGCGCGATCGTGAGCGGGATCCACGCGTTTGTCATCATAATTGCGAGGTTCGTGGGCGTGGGAATCCATCCCGTTGAGCCTGCGAAAGGAATGTAGTGGAGATCCAAAAAGCCGAGGAACACGGTGTTAAATGACCATGCAAGATCAAGGAATGGGGGATACAGGAGATGGCGAGAGAATTCGATCGTGCTGCTGTCGCGGATAATGAAGAAGAGTCCGAGGAGAATAGGAATTTGGATGAATGTGGGAAGACATGACTGCAGGGGATTGATCTTTTCGCGCTTCCACAACTCCATTGTTTCCTTCGTGATGCGCTGCTGATCACCGGAATGTTTGCGTTTAATTTCTTCGATCTTTGGCTGGATCAATTGCATTTTCTTTTGGCTATGGAGCGCGTGTTGGCTTGGGAAGAAGAGGAGAAGCCGAACGAGGAGGGTAATGAGTACGATGGACCAACCAAGGCTATGCCCCGGGAGCAGCGATGCAATAAGGACGAGGCTATTTAGAAGCGGTTTGCTGATGAATGCACGGAAGAGCGAGATAAATACTCCCGGTTTTTTGATCGTTAGTTTTCCGCTGATGACTTCTTCTCCGGCAAATGGACGCGTGCTTTCGATGGGGAGAGAAATGCGATAGACGCCTTCTTCGCCAAATGCGGAATATTTCCATGGACTCAAATCTATCGTCGTACTTTTTTTGCCCTGCAATTCGGTGAGTGGCACGCACGCACCATTCGATTGTTTCATTTCCACTTGGTACAGTTTGTCCCCTATTTCACGTTCGATGATGACCGGAGGCTCGGGACAACGATTCGCGAGTGTCACACCGGTTTGCGCGTTGTTCTGCACGATAACGGTGATATTGCGTCCCATTGGAACAGCTTTTTTGGGAATGAGAAAACTGAGAAGTTGCGGCACCTCTGCGTTCTTTTGGAAACGATTGGGGAAGAGGAATTGCAGGCCGAGCGTGCTCACGAGATACACGACGGCAAAGGTCAGAAGGAACTGGAAGATCTTTTGATTGCGAGGGTGGGTCTGTGGAGACATGCTGAGAGGGGAGAGATGGTGCAAATTACGAACGGTGTATATGCGTCTTCTCCAGCGACGTAAGAAATTCCACCGCATCGCGCTGGAGCTCTTGGAATGCGCAATCTAGGCTAGAGGAACGCGGCGAGATGAGCAATTGGCATACAGGTAATTTTTGTCGTTCTTTCGCAGTAAGTCTGAGTGCTTCACGGCAGCGTCGACGCATGCGATTTCTCCTCACTGCAGATTTATCGAGCTTGGTGGAAGCGGTGGTGCCGACGAAAAAATGCTTTCCTTGCCTGCCCACCGAGGTGGGAGCGAACGAATCCTGAGCGGACGCGTAGCGTCCGTCGAAGGATGAGTGAGTCGAGAGGTTCTTCCCCATTGTCGTGCGAGGCATTCCCATGACATATGTGATATTCATGTGTTTTCCGCGAAAACGTGCGCCTTTACTGCGTACGCGATCAACAATCTTGCGGCCACGAAGGTGCGAGAGCTGCATACAGGCATTGTATCTCTTATTGCCCGAGGCGCTTCCTACCCTTTCTGCGGCGACGTCCGAGCACCTGCGACCCCTTCTTGGTTTTCATCCTAGTGAGGAAGCCGTGCCGCTTGTGCCGCTTGCGTTTGTTTCCTTTGCTGAGCATAACGCAGGGAACTCTATGGAATAGCGGGGAACTCCGTCAAGTGATATAATGGGGAGATGACAAACAAACGATCCAAACACATCCCCGCACGCAAGGCAATACGCCTGCAATTCCTCGGCATCTCGCTCCTTTCGGTTGCTGCAGTCTTCGTGATTGCACTACTTTCGCGATCGGAATTACGCCTTTCGGGGGAAGTACTTGGTGCGGGAGATAGCAGCGATCTTGCTCGACTCTTCATGTTGCGAGATTGTACAAGAGTAGAACGAATCCAAAGCACAGAGGAATCTCGCTTCCACATACTCACGTGTGCTCCCTACGATTACCTTGTGGAATCAAAACCTGTTGATGGGGTGTGGGAGGTGACCAAAATCGAGAGGGTGCACGACTGATAATTTTTCTCGAGCGAGATTGCACCGTCTCTCGACTCGTTCTTCGACTCGTCCGCCAAAGGCGGACTCGCTCAGCACTCGCTCCCACCTCGGCGGGCAGGCGAGAAAAGCGGTTACTTCTTCTTCCCCCATTTTCTTCCGGGACCGCGGGCGCGCTTTTTTACCAAGATCTCGATTGCTTCGTCACGGGTGAGAGTCTTCGGATCAAATTTCTTCCCAAGCGATGCGTTCGTTTTGCCATCGGTGACGTACGGCCCGTAGCGGCCGGTCTTCACCAGAATTTCTCCACTGCTCGTTGGATCAGCGCCAAGCTTCTGGATTGGTTCAGCCATTTGCTTCCGCTTCTCCGCTGCTTCTGCAATCAATGTTTCAGCCTCCTGAAGCGTCACATGTGTGGGATCGACCTCGGGCGGCAGCGTGACTGTCACTGTTCCCCACCGCAGATACGGACCAAAGCGGCCAAGATTTGCCGAGACATCCTGACCATCCTTTTCCCCGAGGATTCTTGGGAAGCTGAGGAGCGACAGCGCCTGCTCGAGCGTTGCCTCTTCCTTCACGATACCTTTCGGGAGTGATGCACTCTTCGGCTTATTCTTGGTGCCTTTGTAATCTTCCGGCCGACCAAGCTGCACGTAGTTGCCGAATCTTCCCGTGCGCACGATGACTTCGAATCCGGTCTTCGGATCGTTGCCAAGAATTGCTTCTTTGAGGACATCTTCCTTCTTTACTTCCTCCTTCTTTTTTTCGATGAGGGCGCTAAACGGTTTAAAAAATGAATCCATAAAGGGTACCCATTCCACTTTTCCCGTTGCGATTTCATCGAGCGAGTCCTCGACTTTGGCGGTGAATTTGAGGTCGACAATATCGGGGAAGTGCGCGATCAAAAGATCGGTGACCGTAAATGCGACGGTTTCTGGAATGAGCTGTCTTCCATCTTTCCGAATATAGCCGCGCTGTTGAACGGTACTGATCGTTGGAGCATAGGTGCTCGGACGGCCGATGCCTTCTTCTTCCAACTTCTTCACGAGTGAAGCCTCTGTGTAGCGAGCCGGCGGCTGAGTGAAGTGCTGCTCCGGCAGTATTCCGGTGCACGTGAGTTCCTGTCCCTCTGCAAGCTTGGGGAGGAATTTTTCACCTAAGCTCTGGGTATCATCCTCTTCTTCATACACCCTCAAATACCCATCAAATTCCACCGTCTGTCCCGTTGCGCGAAACATATACTCCGCGGCGGCAATATCGGCTCCCACGCGCTTCAATTCCGCTGCGGGCATTTGCGTTGCCATCGTTCGCTTCCAGATCAGCGTATAGAGTTTGAGTTGAGGATCATCGAGCACTCCGGCAAGACTTTCGGGCGTTCTGTGGAGCTCTGTTGGACGAATCGCTTCGTGGGCCTCTTGTGCATTTTTACTTTTCGTTTGGAACGTGCGGGGCTTGCTTAAAATATATTCGCGTCCAAAGAGTTTCTGAATCATCTCTTCGGAATCGGTGAGAGCCTTCGCGCTCAAATTCACGGAATCCGTACGCATGTAGGTGATGAGACCGGTCTGCCCCTCGCCCTTCCCAAGGTTCACGCCTTCGTAGAGTTGCTGGGCGACGACCATGGTTTGCTTTACCGAGAAGCCAAGTTTATTCGAAGCATCCTGCTGGAGAGTGGACGTTGTGTACGGAGGAGAAGGATTTTTCTGCACCTTCTTTTCTTCGATCTCGTGGACGGAAAACTTTTTCCCCTGCACCGCTTCGACTACGGCTGTTGCATCCTTCTCGTTGTCCGGTACGTACTTTTTTCCATTGAGCTTTGTGAGTGATGCTTGAAAAATTTCTTTACCACTCGTTTGCAGTTCCGCATCAATCGTCCAGTATTCATCTGATTTGAATGCTTGAATCTCCTTCTCGCGATCCACAATAATCCGCACGGCAACAGATTGCACGCGGCCTGCCGAAAGGCCTCGGTATACTTTCGCCCAGAGGAATGGCGAGAGCGTGTACCCCACCAAGCGATCGAGAATGCGCCGTGCTTGCTGCGCCTCTACGAGTTTTTGATCAATCGTGCGCGGGTTTCCTATCGCTGCTTCGATCGCTTCCTTCGTGATCTCGTGGAAGACGATGCGTTTGACGCTCTTATGTTCCTTCACCGGCACTTTGAGCGCGTGGAGAAGATGCCAACCGATTGCCTCCCCTTCGCGGTCTTCATCAGTCGCGATCCAGAGGTGCTCGGCAGTCTTCATCGCTTTCTGTAGATTTTTGATCACTGTTTTTTTCCCCTCGGGAATTTCGTAGGTCGGCTCGTAATTATTCTTCACATCGACGCTCAATTTTTTCTCCTGCAAATCGCGCACATGACCCATGCTTGCTTCCACGGCGAAATCCTTCCCAAGAAATTTTTTAATGGTTTTTGCCTTTGCAGGAGATTCCACAATGACGAGATTCGCTGGCACGTAAGAAAGTGAGTATGGAAGGTAGAACGAGTGGGGAGGGTAGGGTGGAGGGATTTTGTTTGTCAAAATTGCTGAACAGAAGAGTGAGGGAAAATGTGGAAAATTGGAGACATTCGATTTTCCTATCATTCAAATAAATATCAATAATCATGCTTTTCTCGACATTATAGACATTCCTCATTTCTTGAACAAATTTTGTGTTCAATAAATCTGTACTTTCATTCCTCAGCCTTTCCTTCGCTTCTGCAAGCCAAGAGTACTTTTCGAATGCCAAAGGAGGATTACACTGAATTCCGGTTTCTACCTCATTCCCCACATCTCTATGTCCAAACAGGATCTTATTGATCTCATCGCAAAGCGTGCTGGCATCACCAAGCGTGCAGCCGCAGATGCGCTCGAGACTCTTATGGGCACCATTACTTCCGAGCTCAAGAAGGGTAACCCGGTAACGCTCACAGGCTTCGGTACATTCCGCGTTTCACACCGTGCAGCTCGCATGGGTGTGAACCCACGCGATCCGAATCAGAGGATTTCGATCCCGGCGATGAAGGTTCCTGCATTCAAAGCAGGAAAGACTTTGAAGGACGCCATTCGTTAATCGCTGTTTTTGTAGTCATCAGAAACGCCCTCCATAAATCGAGGGCGTTTTTTATTGCTGAGTTCTTTGCTCGTTGAGCCACTGCGTGAATGCCAAGAGAAAACTTTTCCTGTTTTTCTCATTTTCTTCCGAGTGCGATGCAATCAATCGTTGTTTGTGATGTTCCAAACCTCCGTTGACAGGAAGCATTTCATCTCTCTTTCTATTCAAAAAAGTTATTGCAGGGTATGCTGAATGCACGTGAGTAAAGTCTGCCTCATCATCATCGATGGCTTCGGCGTTGCGCCTCCGGGTCCCGGGAATGCGCGGACACTCGCGGAGATGCCGACAATCAAAAAGATGGAGGAGGTGACGCCCAATTGCCTCATGGAGGCGGCGGAGAATGCTGTCGGTCTTCCCGTGGGACAACAGGGAGCATCCGAGCCCGGGCATATGACGATCGGTGCCGGGCGCGTTGTATGGCAGCCGCTCGAGGAAATTAATCGCACAATTCGATCGGGGGCTTTTTTCGAAAATGAGGTGCTTGTCGCTGCATGCGATCGTGCCAAGAAGAAAGATGTGCCACTGCACCTCATGGGCATCTATTCCACGGGCAATGTACATGGCTCCACAGAACACTGGCATGCCATGCTGAAACTTGCGAAAGATCGCGGGCTCAAGAAGGTTCTCCTCCACCTCTTTTCGGATGGTCGCGATGTTGCAGAGCAACACTTCTGCGTCGACTTTGATCTTTTAAAAGCAGAGATTTCCACGCTCGCCCTTGGTACGCTTGCATCACTCATTGGTCGCTGGTTTGCGATGGATCGTGATCTTCGGTTCGATACGCGGACGAAAGCAACATACGAACTCCTCACACAGGGAAAAGGAGAACTCTGTGATGATTTCTGCGATGGTGTGAGGGCGTGGTATGCGCAGGCTCCAAAGAGCGAAAAAACCGATCTCTATATCCGTCCGCTCAAAACATCGAAGTACCAACCGATGCGGGAGGACGATGTTGTTGTTGCAATCAATTTCCGCAAAGACAGGATGCTCCAGATTGTGAGCGCGCTTGCGGATGAAACATTCGACAAATTCAAGCGCCCTGTGCGGATCAAAGACGTGGTGTGCATGGGTCCGTATTCGGAACATTTACCGATCGCATTTCCACCGACTTCCGCAGTCAACAGTCTTGGCGAAGTTGTTTCGAATGCGGGGAAGAAGCAAGTGAGAATTTCGGAAACCGAAAAATACGTCCATGTGACATACTTCTTTAATCAACAGAGAATGGATCCATTCCCCGGCGAGGAACACATTCATGTGCGCACGCCCGATGTTCCCAATATGGCGGATGCGCCGGATATGGCGGCGAACGATGTCTGCGATGCTGTGATTAAAGTGGCGAAGAAAGGGGACAAAGATCTGATTGTTGTGAACTTTGCAAATCCAGATGTCGTGGGACACGGCGGGAGAATCGATGCAGCCGTTTCCGCGTGCGAAGCAGTTGATCGAAATCTTCTTCGTCTGCTCCCCGTTCTCCAAGAAGAGGGATACGACTGGATCATCACTGCGGATCACGGGAATGCGGAAGAAATGTACTACCCGGGGACAGATCTCATTTGTCCGAGCCATTCGAAGAACAAAGTGCAAACGTTTGTGCACTCGTCGCTTATCACCTCATCCGCTCAACTTGCATCATGTACTGGTCTCAAAGACATCGCTCCGCTCATTCTCCGGATGATGGAGATTCCAGTCCCAAAAGAAATGAAGGGATGATGATGACGTGTTCTACTCGGATGAAGAAGATGCAGAGTTTCCTTTTTGTGAAAACGGTCCCCATTCTAATTGTTCGAGAAGGAGGAAAAGTTTGTAGAGCGATTCTCGCGTGCCAGTGAATTCCATTACTCCATCCAATTGTGCAGCAATTTCTACAGCATGAGCGCCCATAAAACTCCAAATTTGATTTCGACGGTTTAAAAGTGATGCGGTCATAATAAGATTTTCGAGGGGTCTTTTCGCGTCATCATTTGATACAAGGGTAGGATGAATCGACATGCACCTATCCATTCTCGCGCCCAATTCTTCTGCCGTCATGATAACGGTCCTCATGCGGAACTGATTTTCCATGCCATGAGTATGCCCTTCATTTTGGTGGGTTCAAGCGTGAAGATCCTCACTTTATCCGCTATTCTGCTTGTTGCATGGAAGATATTACCTACCGCTCACAGAGGTTCTACGATGATTGCGCCAATCATACAGATGCCCATGTGCACCTCATCATGATTGCAACGAAGCCGGATATCATC
Source organism: Candidatus Peribacterales bacterium (assembly GCA_035289645.1). Taxonomy (GTDB): domain Bacteria; phylum Patescibacteriota; class Gracilibacteria; order Peribacterales; family Peribacteraceae; genus DATDWC01. The sequence continues at coordinate 65,531 of DATDWL010000004.1, read as the reverse complement.
AAACAAATCCCACTCTACAAAGAACTCAAAAAGCGCGGGGCGTGCGTTCTCCTCGGCCACACAGGTCAGCACTACGATGAAAACTTAAGCGGAGGAATGTTGAAAGAATTCGGCGTGGAGCCGGATTTTAATTTGAATGTGCGCGGGCACATGCACGAAGTTGTCTCGCAGATCATCGGACGCCTTGGGCATATCATCGCCGAGCTCAAAGCTCGCGGCAAAATTGTCATTCCGTATGTCCATGGCGATACAACAACGGCGATGGCGGCAAGTAATGCCGGCTACTGCCATCAATGTGCATCAGTCCATGTGGAGGCGGGGATTAGGACACTGACGCCGGATTACAGCGAGTGGAAAAAAGTGATGTCCTCGCGACGTGCTTCGACTTCGTCCTCGGCTCATGCCTCGGACTTCGCTCAGCATGACGTAGTAGAGCTCGGCGACTTGTGGAGGACATTCCTCATGGATCGGAAGAACTGGACGCGTGGGTCACTCGAGCCTTATCCCGAGCAATTTAATACGCGTTGCAGTGAGTGCGCGACGGGCATCCATTTTGCACCGGTAGAACTCGATCGAGAGTTTCTGCTTGCGGAGGGGTTTCCAGAGGATCGCATTTTTGTCGTTGGAAATTCCGTTGCCGATGCCATGGAGGAAGCGATGAGTCGTATCGATCAATCAACGGTGTTTGATCGGTATCCCATACTCAAGGACGGCGACTTTGTACGATTCTGCATCCACCGCCGAGAGAACTGCACAGATCAAAAGAGATTCATGGCGATCTATGGCGCTATGAAGATGCTCATCGAAGAGGGGAGAAAAGTTCTCCTCATCAACATGAATCAAACGAAGATGGCATTCGAACGCTTTGGGCTCACCACCGAAATCGAAATGCTTGCTAAAAAATATCCACACTTTATTCTCTCGGATGTGTGGCCGGAGTACGTGGATGTTATTGCTGCAATGAGCAGAGCCGCCGTGTGCGCAACGGATAGCGGATCGATGCAGGAAGAAATGAATGCACTTGGCATTCCCTGCGTGACGCTCCGCTTTGGATCGGATCGATCGGAGAGTATTCTCGGTGGAGGCAACCTCATCGCGCCGCCGGTCGATTCCACCGCAATCGCGAATATTATCAAATACGCGTGGGGGAATGAGGCCATGAAGAAAGCGCCGAAGATTTATGGCAACGACGTGAGCAAGAAATCGATCGATATTGTGATGAAGGTGCTTGAAAGTGGGGAAGTGTATAGGACGGAGGAGGGGAGATTGAATGTGGGCTAGGGTTGGGGCTAGGAATTGTGTGACACTGTGACACGCTATACTTTCGTTGTGCTCCGCAAACTACGTCATCATTTCCTCCTGATCCTCTTCGTCCTCCTCCCGCTCCATGCACTCTTTGTGACAGTGGGAACTCGGTTGATCGAAGGATACGGCCATGCGCCGATGCCACTTCTTGCAATCTGGAAGGAGGTGCTTATTGCGTTCATTTTTCTCGTTGGCATTGTTGAGCTTGCGATGGCAGATTGGAAGAGTGTTCTCATAATGATCAAGGGTGGACGATGGAAGTTTCGTCTCGATGCACCGACGTGGTGCATTCTTGGTCTGCTCGCTGTTGCCATTATTCTTTTCATCAATGGCGCGCCATCGTCACTCACACAATTTGTGTTTGGGTTTAAGTATGATTTTATTCCGCTCATTTTTTTCCTCCTCCTCGCGTGGCTCCCATGGGATCAGGATTTTTTAGAGAAGAGAATGTATCCAGCTGTATTCATCATCGGAGGAATTGTTGCTGCGTATGGTATTCTTACATTTTTCCTCCCGCAGGGATTCTTCACGACACTCGGCTACAGCGATGCGCATTCCATCTATGCGCCGGGCTCATCCCTTTCCGCATTTCAGCATATCTCGAATACCGGCATTCGTCGCATCCAGTCCACGTTTTCCGGACCGAATCAATTTGGATTATGGCTGCTGATACCTTGGAGTGTGGGACTATGTGTCATGCTGAGCGAAGGCGCGCTGTACCGCCCTTCGTCTTCGCCGTCGCTTCGCTCCGGCTTCGCTCAGGATGACACAGCGCGCCGAAGACGAAACATTCCATTCCTTCTTCTCATCGCATTCGCCCTCCTTCTCACTTTCTCCCGCTCCGCATGGATTGCTGCATTTGTGATCACGGTCATTGCGATCAGTGTGAATATTCACGGAAAGCGGAGAATGCACATATTGATGACACTTTTTTCCATTGTGATACTCGCGATTATCACTCTCATGGCTACGATGCCATCACTTATCGAGCGCAGTATTTCGAATCGCCATCATATCGAGCGCGTACGAGAGGGGATCGTGACCATGATTCAGAATCCACTCGGGTTTGGTCTTGGTTCTGCTGGTCCTGCGAGTAATAGAGTCAGTGATACATGCTTGTACTTTGATGAAGGAGCGGATACAAGCTGGGCGAAGGATCGGTCTGATCTCTGTCTTTTTATTGGCCGCACCCAGGTTCAGCCAACCATTGATCAAAAAGAGTGTCATTGTCCGCTTCTCCCGGAAAATTGGTACATTCAAATCGGTCTCGAACTTGGGATTCTTGGTTTTGCGCTCTTTCTTGCGCTCTGCTTCATAATTCTCAAACGGCTTTCCATCATCAATGTTTCACCGGCTTTTCTTGCATTTTTGGGAATCAGCATCGCGTCGCTCTTCCTCCATGCGTGGGAAGATTCGGCTGTGGCATATACAGTGTGGGGATTGGTGGGTGTTTTGCTTTCCTCGAGCGAGTCCGTCGCGACGGACGAGTCGAGAGGCCTCTCGACTCATTCATCCTCACTCCGTTCGGATTCATTCGCTCGAGGAAAGCCATAATGCAACGCATCCGCCTCATCACCGTTGGCACGCTCAAAACCTCATGGGTTCGTGATGGCTGCAGCGATTATCGTAAGCGATTCTCCCCGATGGCCATGTTCGATGTGGAAGAGCTCCCTGCAAGCAAAGAAAACAGACCCGAGCGACAGGTACGCGAAGAATCCGATCGTCTGCTCAAATCATTTGGCGGCGAGGATGTCCTCGTTCTCCTCGATGAGCATGGGAAAGATTTAACGACCGATGCCTTTGCAGAGTTTTTGGTGGAGCACAAAGATTTCGGTCGCTCTGTGACATTCGTGATCGGTGGTGCGTATGGATTTGATGAGAGAGTGCGCGAGAAGGCAGATCTCCTCCTTCGGCTCTCCTCCATGACCTTGCCGCACGAACTCTGCCGACTCATCTTCTTCGAGGCGCTCTACAGGGCTTTGGATAGAGGAAGAGGAGGAAAGTATCATCACGAGTAACCCTTCATAAAAAGAGGCAAATATGGTATAATTCTTATCGAAAACACATCCAAACAAATCCATGCGCGAACACAGACTCATTTTCGAAGATGTGCCAGCGGAAGGGCTTCCTGCGTCGCTTTCGGCGAAGATCAGAAAGATGGGTACGCCGGAATGGAAGGATGAGGTGAAGACCGAAGTGCGGCAGGAACTTTCGGAGCTCAAAGAAAAAGTACAACTTGATGAGGCGAAGAAACTCACCATCGAAACATTCGAAAAACTTCCCGATGCCGAGAAGGTAAAGGCCGAAGCGGAAAAACGAGTCATGGTGGAAGTCATCGACACGAGATTAAAGGTGATGGAAGCGATGAGCGGAGCATCGGAAGGTCCTTCCGGCATTCCCGGTCCGATACGAGAGCAGCTTCAATTGGGTCTTACGAAGGCCGTGGCAGGAGCCACGGGGCTTGAGGGAGTCAGCAAAATCCTTAAAATTACTCCCGAAGACGGTGCGAAGGAAATTTTGCGATTAGCTGATATCGCGTGGAATAAAATCATTGCCCGCATGTACGGTGCCATTGGAAAAATTCCGTACATTGGTGATTCATTTAAAGATCAAGCGGAATCCGCACGCGAATCCATTGCCATGCTCGAAATGCAGGGGGGATTTTTTATGCTCGTGCGCGAGATGCGAACAAAGAAACGCGAGATCAGTATCACATGGAAACAGGAGTTATGGCCAAAATGGAAAGAGGCGCAGCAAAAATCGGGAAAAACCCCAAAGGAATTTGCCAAGGATACTGCGAAGAAATATGTGGAGGCAAATCCCGCGCTCACAGGAGAAATTGCCATGAGTGATATTCCGCTCCCCAGCGTCACTCCCGCTCCGGGGACGCCGGAAGCAGCGAAGCCCGCGGTATCCGATGCTGCAAAACCCGCTGATGCAAAAAACGAATCCACAGTTACTCCGGAATCACTTGCAGCGCTCAAGAAGGATCACGACATTGATTCTCTGTGGGGAGAAACGCATCGCGTCGTTCCTGCAAGCGGCGTGCGTATGAAGTTGGTTCCCGTAGATAAAGAATACTGCCGCATACAGAATGGTAAGATTTTCTTCGAGGGAAAATCGAATGATAAAACATTTTCCATCGTGGATATGCCGGAAAACACACAAGTGCTCTTTCGCGCAAAAGCAGGGGATGGGTTGGAATCAACACTGATGCTCCGCCTGAACGATGCAGCCTCCGCCTCCATCACTTTGCGGGAGATCAAAACCATGAAGGATAAAGTCTCGCTTTCGCTTGGTGATCGCGTCATTTCCATTGTTCCTGCAAAGCGCGGCTTCTTCTCGTAAATCTTTTACTCTGCATTTTTCTCCATGTACTTGCATCACTCATCTCCGGAATCATTCTCCCCGCGCGAAGCGCGGCTCATCTTTAGAGATGTCGAGAAGCCTGAGGAAAAACCGAAGGAGACGAACATGTTGCTCAATTTTCTTAAAGGATCTTTGAAGACGGTGTTGCCGTTGCCGGTGCAAGTCGCAATCGATGTAAACACGCCACTCGAAGATCTCAAAGCGATGACAGCTGCACGAGCAAAGGAGAAAGCGGAGAAGGAGAAAAATAAGGAGAAGAAAACGGCAGAAGAAAAATGCAATGAGGTTGTTGAAGATGCAACGAAGCCTCCAGAAGAAAAGACGAAGGAAGTACCGGCAAAGATAGAGGAGGAGGGATTTATTAAGCAAAACGTCGAAAAAGTGAAGAACTGGGTGACAGGTTTGTCTGTGGGAAAATTGGCAGTGTATGGCACGCTGACCGTCGGCGGTCTTGGAATTTTGTACTACCTCTTTAATCGTAAAAACGGAGCATCGGGGAAAAGTAATCTTTTAAGAAACGTTCTCCTTGCCATTCCTGTTGTCGGTCTTGGGTATTACTTGTGGCTTAAGGTCAGGGGAATCGTAGGTGTGAGCAGCGAAGCAGCTAAGTTTGCGAGTGATCCTGTAAAATATCTTTATGAAAAATTGTCAGGTGCTGATCCAAAATCTGGGGATGATCCGAAAAAGAAATCAGTTTCCACGCAGATCATTGATGAGTTCTATGATTGGATGGGATGGAAAAAGAAAGAAAGAACAACAATGGAGAGAACCTTGGAAAGCGCAGGTGCTGCCGGCCAAAGTATCAATGCCGGACTCAAAGGCGCGAAGGATAGAATTGCGAATACCTTTGGAGATGATGTAGAGGGTCTGAATCAGGCTTTGGATGATTGTGGAAGCAATGTTGATGACATTATCGAGACGTGTGTGGAACATGGATTATGGATCGTTATTGTCGATGGCATCGCCTACATCGGTAAATCTGGCGTCACGGTTGTTTGGGATGATGTAAAACTCGTTGGAACAGCCCTTGGGGCGCTTGTTGGCCTTAGCGATCGTAATGACCTTATCTCCGTATACATAGAGGGCACTGTTGCGTATGCCTCAAGTTTTGCAGCCTTGGATTTTATCACGAGGATCCCAAAGCACGGAATCACAGGCTCTGCACTGCGTGCTGTTGGAACGACGATCACGTGGCCATATCAGGTGGTAAAGAAAGGCGTTGTGACATACGGATTTTTAAAGGCCACAAAAGACAATGTCGAAGTGATCCCCGTCTACACGAAATCATTAGTACATCATCCTCTTTTTTATGCGCGACGCACGAAGAATTTTCTCATCCATAACTGGGTGACACATGGTATTGCTCGTCGCCTGACGGGTGGCAATGGACTTCAATGGTCGGAAGAGGCAATTGATGCTCTCAATGAGGAATGGAAAGGAATGGAATCACTCTATAGTGATGCAACGGCCAAGAAAGCGGGGACGAAGCTTAAGGAATCTTTGAAGGCGAATATGAATAAAATTGAACAAGAAATTAAAAAGGCGCTCCTTGATTTCTATAAAACTTCCAATGGAAAAATGCCAGCATTTGCTCGCAGAAACCCCGCACTCGCACTTCAAATCAAAGAAGGCAATATTAGCGATCTCAATCTAAAAAATGCTCTTTCTGGAATGGGTGTGACGGAGGAAGCGGCAGGCGGAGCTGCCACTGCAGAATCTGTGGGGAAGTCGGCGCGCGCTGGAGTGTCGGATGCCACCAAGACGTGGGATGCCGCTGCTGATGCCGCCAAAGCTGCTGAAACACCACCACCTGCTGCGGCAGTAGAAGTAGTGGATGAAGTCTTTGATCCACAAACTGGAAGATTTGTATCTCCTGAAACAGCGAAACCTCTTAGTGAGGTGAAAGCTCCTGCCGCAGCTGTAGAATCGGCGTTCTATGATCCTACGACTGGAAGATACACGACTGCACAGGAGGTAGCTGATCTCAATAAGATGCTGGAAGCGGATTCTGCGATCACCGCGGAAGTTGTTCTCGAAGCCGAAGTGCTTCCAGAATCAAAGCCTGCTTCCTCTGCGACTCCGCCGGAGAGGCCGGGTGTTCTACCGATGGAGGGAGAGCCTCCGCGACCCGCCACATCTTCTCCTCGCAAGTCTCGTTCTGTCGGATCAACGCCATCCCGCAATCCCACTCCATCACCACGGACGAAACCTGATCCTCGGTGGCGTGGAGGAGATTTTTCCGATGTTGCAGCGAGTGCTCGTGGTACGGAGATTCCTCGGACGGATGGAACGGGAGCACTCAAGACGAATGTTATTCCGGATGCACCGCCTCTGCCGCCTCGCACACTTGGTGTTGTTGGTGCGGATGGTGCTGTTCGAGACTATACGGTAGGAGCATCGGGTGCCATGGTCGAGCATGTATCGGACTTGAGTCGCGTGCCTGCAGAGCATCGTGAGATTTTTACAGCCGTACTTGTGGAAGCAAAAGCTTCCGGCAGTGATGATGCAGTGCGGATGCTCAGTCACATCGAAGACACAAAAGATTGGTCGAAACTTGCAGAGATTGCAGGCGAAGGGGGCGATGCGGCAAAAACTGTTCAGAAGCTCTCTGCCATCGGCAAAGTCGCACGAGCGCTGGATGTCCTCGGTATTGTGGGAGATGCAGCCTCCATCGCGTTTGCAGGATACGAGGCATACCAAACACACCAGCTTATTGCTCGAACGCCAGAGAGCAGCACGGAACTGCGTGGAAAATATGAGGAACGGTACTACTACCTTGCTGCCGAAGCCGGAGTGGGAGGTGTTGGTCTTGTTGCCGGTGTTGTGGGGCTTACAGCGACAGGAGCGGCAGCAGCGGTTGCAACACCTGTCATGCTCCTGACTCTTCCTGTTTCTGCGTCTATCGCTGCGCTTTACCAAAAGCATAAGTTCGAGGAAGGGCTTGTGCACAGTGTGGAAGATTGGAAGCGCGAACTTGATCCCGAGGAATCGCTTGTCGATATCCGCGAGCTTGAATTTGGAGAGGTGGTCGGACAGGAGACGCGCATCATCCTCAAAAATAATAACTGGGTGCCGCTGGCGCTTTCGACCGGTATGCCCTTCCTCGATCTCGCACTTCAGCCTGTTCGGGATAAGATCTATCGTTGGAAGTCGGAGGAAACAAGAAGCATGCAGCAGACGGAAATTGATTACATGCATCTAAAGAGAATACGGGCAATTGTGGATGAGAGCGGCATGATCAAAGTGCCGGTCACTGTCCGCGATCCAAATGGCGCCGAGCGTCCGCTCAATACGGCCGAAGTGATGTACTACGATAATTGCAAGCGCGTGTACGAAGAGGCGAAGACCAAATACCTCTGGGAGAACGGAAAAGAAGTGCTTTTACCGGGGGGCAAACAAGAGCAGCTTGGTTTCCTCTTAAGCCAAGCCGAGGAATATGCCGTACTGCAACACAATAAGTTTGCAATCGAAAATGTGCATACGATTGTCCTCGATCGATCGAAGCAGAAATCGAAAATGGAATCCAGTCCGGATGAAGCGCTTCCGCTTAAAGACCAAGCGAAGGAGCACGAAGTGCAGGAAGAAAAAAAGATGCTTGCTGGCATGCTTGCAATAGCGAGTGCCGCGATGGAATCAGGAGATGCTTCTGGTGGCAACGAACTCCTCAGGCAGCAGATGATCACGTATTTGCATCGGAAGAGCCTGCCGCATGTTCTCTCGTTCCGTGTGAAGACCCGTGAAACAAATTTTGTCGCAGGGTTGGATGGCGATCGTGGAAAGTGGACGGAGCTCCATACGCTTGCGGCACTCGATCCGCTTATTGCGAAAGAGTCGAACGCTTTTGCGAAGTCCGTTATGGATGCAGCGTCATCCGCAGGATCAAAAGGGGCGAATATTATCGAAGGCTTGTGGAATCGCCTCAAAGAAGGGGAGATGTCGATCATGACATCCCTCAGTAGCCCCGCTGCACGGTTCGAAGAACTTTCGAGCGACGTAGAACGCCTTGCGCTTATTAAGGAATACCAGAAGAAGCAGGAAGAGCTTGTGGAAGCGCTCCAAAACATAGAGTCGTTGCGTGCAGATGTGGCAAAAGCTGCAAAAACACCGATCACTGGTGGTCGCTATGCATATCTCCAAGGTCAAAGGCGAGACGAGAATAAGGAAAAGCTCGCGCGCTACGAGAAGATTCTCGTAGAGCACCCCGTGTGGATCGAGAAGCATCCGCTTTAATCTCAGCGTATTGCGTGTGAGGCTTGGTATGCTGTCTTCATGCCTTTCAGTTATTCCCAGCTCTCTGCGTTTCGCAGTTGCCCACGTAAGTTCGAGTACGAGTTCATCAAAAAACTCAAAGCTCCGCTAACGCCGGAGGGATGTTTTGGGGTGAGTATGCATTCGTGCCTTTCAAAATGGGGGAAAATTGAACAAGCGGTAAGCGAAGAGCGATTAGCGATTAATAGCCAAACGACCTTGTTTGAAGAGAGCGGTGTTCAGTCTGCTCACTGCGTCCTGCTTTCCGCTCACCGCTTACATGAATTGTGGCGTGAATCCTTCGTCATCGCCGGCTACGATTCCACAGTTGCTGTGGATTTTGATCGTGCGCGTGGCGAGAGGCTGCTCGTAAAATTCTTTGAGTGGTGGAAGCGAGAGGGGAGGAAGGTCGTAGCGGTGGAGAAGGGATTTAAAATGGCAATCGATCATGATGACAATAATGTCATCACAGGAAGGTTTGATCGTATCGAAGAGCTTCCCGATAGCACTCTCCGTATCATCGATTTTAAAACGGGTAGTATGCGTTCTCAGTCCGAGGTCGATCAAGATCTGCAACTCAGCGTGTATGCGATCGCAGCGGAGCAAGCGTTTGGCAAAAAGGTGAGCGAGCTCACGATGCTCTTTCTTGTGGAGGAAGGTCTTGTCGAAGTGACGACAACGCGCGGAGAAGGGGAGCTTCATACCGCTGCAAAATCGATCAGTCTCCTCACTGAGCGGATTTCTTCGAAAGACTACGCTCCTACGCCAAGTCGTGAGAAATGCAGGATATGTCCGTTTCGGCGGATTTGCGATGCTTCGGCTGCGCGATGAATTAATTTGATGCCACACAAAACTTTTCTCGAGCGATCCATATCACATGTGACCGACGATGGAGGTAATGTATGTAAGTGACGGGCAGTCGAGAGACTTGTCATTTACTCCCATTCTCCAGTAATGAGTTTCCTTTTTTTCTCCTGACTCCAGTCTTTCACTTGCTTCTCCTTGTCACGAGCTTCAAAGATACTTTGAAATTCTTTTACAAAGGCAAGTTTTTTTGGTGGATATTTCCGTGTGTAGGTACATCCCATCCCATCACAGTGCTCTTTCCATCGCTTTTCTATATTCGATGTCGATCCTGTGTAGTATTTTCCATTACTACATTCGATGATGTAGAGGTAATAGGGTCCAGTGGACATAAGGAATGCAGTGTACCATCGGTTTGTCTCTCGACTCGTTCATCCGCCAAAGGCGGATTCACTCGCTCGAGAAAAGTGTCATTTATGGTGGACATTTGTTCACCATGTGCTACACTGCGCGCCATGACCTATATTTTTAGTGCCCTCATTCTTGCAGCACTTGCTTTCCTCATTTGGAAACAATCCCAAACGACAGAAGGAGGAGTCAATCGCGAGATTGGCAGACTCCAATCACAGATCGAGGAGGTAAAGAAGGAAAAAGATGAACTCGCGGGCAATGGCAAGCAGCTCTTTTCTCGATTCAAAGATTTGGAGGCAGAGCATAAATCCCTGCAACGCGAGCGCGATGAGAAAAGTAGCGCACTCCACCGCTACGAAGAATCCGAGGAGCGTCGCCGCCGCGAGCATGATGATCAACTCCAAAAGCTCCATCGCGCGGAGAAGAGTTTTGAGGATGAAAAGATGCGCATTCGCCACGACGATGAAGAACGCTTACAAAAAATGCTTGAGGAGCGTGATCGCCTGTGGAACGATCATGAGCAAAACGTGCTTGCGTCACTCATCGATCTTTGTAAAAAGCCGGAAACCTCTTTCGCATGGTTTGATAATAAAAATCTTCCCGATGGGTTTGATGGCAGCGTGAAGCCTGATTTTATGATTGCGTTCCTCAAGCAGTACATCGTGTTCGATGCCAAGGTGAGCCGTTCCGATAACTTCCAAAATTATATTTCGACGAATGTGAAGAAGACTGCCGAGAAGTACAAGGGGAACGTCTCCATCTATCCGACCGTATTCTTCGTCGTTCCAACGGATGCGATCAGCGAACTCAAAAAACTGTCATTCACCGAGAATGGACTAACGTTCTACGTGATTTCCCCCGAGAGCCTTGAGCCGATCCTCGCATCACTGAAGAAAATTACAACCTATGAATTTGCCGAACAGCTTGATCCGCAAGAGCGCGAGAAGATCATCCATCTTGTGGCATCGCTCGACTACCACATCAGTGAGCGCAACGCATTCGATGTTTTGATGGCGCAGCGCGGCTCTGCGGTGCTTTACGATGCCAAAAAGCTCTATCCGGAGATTTCCGATGAAGTACATCGCGAGAAGGAGAAAATGCGGCTCCCAAACTTTCGGCCATCTGATCTCAAGCGCTTGATTGCCAATATCGACGAGCGCGATCGTGAAATCGAGGATTTAACAGCACCAAAACCAGAAGTGAGCAAGCGCGATATGAAGCGGATGCAGGAGGCGCTCCTTGATGTATAGGAGCTGCTTCTTTGCACATTGGTTTCAATCAATTTAGTTTGACTGAGTATTCCACGCACGATCGAGGTACTCCTCGACGCATCGGTTGGTATTAAAGTATCCGATGAGTCCGATTGCGCGCTTCATCCTCCGAATCCAGCGCGTTCTCCCTTCGTACTCGTACTCTGGAATGATTTGGTACTGGAGTTCGGTATAAATATCTTCTGCATCAATTTTCCTGTGTTCGGATGAATCGTGCGCAGGGGCAAGCGGACCGATGCGCCAGCCGGCTTCTGGATCCTGTTCGTACGCTTCGATCCACCATCCGTCGAGCGTGCTCAAATTCATCACTCCGTTCAGACATGCTTTCATACCGGAGGTACCCGAGGCTTCATGCAGACGCATGGGAGTATTGAGCCAGATATCCGCCCCCTGCACGAGGAGCTTCGCAAGATCGGGATTGTAGTTTGGCAGGTACACGATGCGCAGAACACCTTTGAGGTGCTGCGATCGCTCGATCATTCGCTGAATCACTTCCTGTGCAAAGCGATCGGCAGGGTGTGCGTTCCCGGCGTGGATGATTTGCACCTTGCCTTGGCAGACCTCGCGCAGGCGATCCAGGTTTTCGTAGAGGAGCTCGGGACGCTTGTAGCTCACGATGCGGCGTGCGGAGGCAATGGTGAGGATTTCGGGATTAAAAGGAATGGCCGTGTGTTTATTTACTTCATCTATCAAGCGCTTCTTCGCGCTCATGTGTGCCTTCCACAATTCTGCATCAGGGATTTTGCGGCAGTGTGCTGCAAGAACGAGCGGATCCTCCCTCCATCCCTTCGTGTGTGCATCAAAGAGCGTTGCCATTTCGGGCGATACCCATGTTGTGTGGTGTATGCCGTTGGTGATGGCATCGATTGCTTCCCCCGGAAACATTTTGCGGGAGACTTCCCCATGCACTTGCGACACGCCGCACGTGTAATGGCTTAAGTGCATCGCAAGCTGTGTCATACCGAGGCGATCCTGACCTGCGAGATTTTTAATGTGCCACGGCAGAATATCGCCGCATATTCTCCATGCGAGGTCGTAATCAAAATAATCGTGTCCTGCTGCAATCGGGGTGTGCGTCGTGAATGCGCAGGATTTCCGTACATTCTCATCCTTAAAATCCCGCTCGCGTAAAAGTTCCAGCGTAAGAAAAGCCGCATGTCCTTCGTTCATGTGGTAGGTGCCGACATCATCTGATCCATAGCCGAGTGCGCGCAACATTTTTACGCCGCCGATGCCAAGGACGAGTTCTTGTTTCAACCTCATGGCGCCATCGCCGCCGTAAAGGTGCTCGGTGATGGCGCGGTCTTCCGGTGCATTTTCCGAAAGGTTTGTGTCGAGGAAGATGATGGGGATATTTTTTAGTGCATATCGCCATCCACCAATCACAACGTTTCTTCCTTCGATCTTTACCACGACTTTCTCCTGTAGCTGCTCCATAGAGCCGGACGGGTCCCATGTGATATCTTCGTACGCCTGCGTTCCATTCTGATTGATCTTCTGGCGCATGTAGCCGTGTTGCCAACAGATCGTCATACCAAGCGCCGGCACATGCATATCCGCGCATGATCGCATGATATCCGCAGCGAGCATGCCAAGACCCCCTGCGTAGGTTGGAATATCACTCTCGAGGCCGATTTCCATCGTAAAGTATGCGACGCGGAGAGCCGTTGGGTTCGGTTTGTGCATTCTAGGTATTATATCATAAATACGGGGCTAGGGCTTGGGCTAGGGCTTGAACTAAATGCAATGGCCTCGGTCCAGTTTATATATGTGTCCCTAACCCCAGCTCTAGCACCAGCCCTCATTTCCGCTACCATAGGCTTCCTATGAAGCTCACCCAAGCGATTCTCCCGCTTGCAGGACTTGGCACTCGGTTTCTGCCATGGACCAAGGTCATGCCGAAGGAAATGTTGCCGATCGGCAATAAGCCGATTGTGGCGCTGCTTGTGGATGAATGTATTTCGGCCGGCATCACCGATATCTGTTTTGTCATCAGTAAAGGCAAAGAGGCTATTGCGGAATACTTTTATGAAGATAGCGCACTGGAAGAGGAGCTTGCCCGTCGCGGCAAGATCCATTTGCTGGAGGAGTTGACTCGCTACAATTCCATCAATTTTCATGTGGTGTATCAGGAAGAACAATTGGGAGATGGACATGCCATTCTCCAAGCCCGTGACTGGGTGGAATCGGATCATGTTGCCGTTCTCTTTGGCGATGATCTGATCGTTCATCAGACGCCGGGTCTCGTGCAACTGAAAGATCATAGTGCGATCGGTGCCATACTTTGCTTGGAGGATATTCCGCACGAAAAAGTATCGTCCTATGGCATTGCGGATGTGGAACCATCGGACAACCGTTTGAAAATTATTCGAGGATTGGTCGAGAAACCATTGCCCGAAAATGCGCCAAGTACGTTTGGCATTGTGGGTCGTTATATTCTGCCGCGGAACATATTCGATTCGCTTGCCGCCATTGGCACTTCCCATGGAGGCGAAGTGCGGATTATCGATGGATTGGTTGCATCGCTTGGGAAGACACCCGTCTGCGGTTACCTTTTCGAAGGAAAGCGATACGACACAGGGACTCCTGCAGGATACCGGGAAGCGGTGATGGCGCTTGGATGAGTGGGGTGGGGTGGTTTAGAGGTTTGGAGGTAGAGGGGTTCTGAAGTTTGATTGGAGCATAGAGTATGCAATGGAATCTTAAGAATTCCGCATTTTTCATTTTTTCTCTTCTTTTCTTGCATCCCTTTCATCAGCAGCCTACGCTAATACGCATGTCATTCGATGACCAAGCCGTGCGCATTCTGGAGGAGGCGGAGAAGTTAAAGCTCGGTTGCCAGCATGAGGAATCAATTTCCTTGCTCGAGGGATTATTGCTTAATGATCCTGCAAATATTGCCGCACTCGAAGAACTTGCGGATAACGAACTCTCACTCGAGCGCTATGATCGTGCGGAGAAAGCAGCAAAACAGGCCGTGGCTCTCGATCCGCAAAGTTACATGGGACATTACATCTTGGGATTCGTTGCCTCGGTCAGGAAGGAATGGGTTCTGGCCGAACCCGCACTGAAGAAAGCGAATGAGTTAAAGCCGAGCAATGCGGAGATCCTTCGTTGCCTCGGGTGGGTTTTGTTTTGTAAAGGAGAGAAGGTGCAGGGAATCGTCACGCTCGAGCGGGCGCTCAATTTGGATTCCGAGAGCACGCTGTGCCTATGCGATCTTGGCATGTGCTACATGGAGGCGAAAAATATGAATAAAGCCTATTCGCTTTTCGAACGCGTACTTGATTTTGAGCCGGAGAATGAACGCGCGAAAGATTGTTTGGAGAAGATGAGGCGAATACGAGGAATAGAACAGAAGGCGATCTAATGCGGCTTCGTTCGCCTGGCTGTGCCGTGGTATTCTTTCGCTGTGCCAGCCATTCTCTCAGCCATGTTGCGGTCCGACATGGGGCATTCCAAACGAATGCTCCGCGAAATTTTTCCGCGGCGTCATATAAATATAAGAGCAACTCAAACCACTCGCGTTGCGTTTTTCGGATCGATTCTTTTTGTTGCAGGCCTCCTCACGATTTTCCATGTCGCGCTCGCGATGAGAACGCACAGTGAAGATGCGGTTCGGTCACTTCACCGTACTCCGTTTGTGGTTGCGCTTGATTCTGGAATAACTTCCGAACAAAAGCAGATGTTCCTGCAAGCGCTGCTTTCGTTGCCGCATATTCATACTGTGAATGCCCGCTCCAGTATTGAGCCGAGCGCAGGCGGGTCTGTCGATAGCGCTACCGATCAGGTGGAAATTTCTCTTCGCTCGCTTGCGGATTTCGATACGGTATTTTCGTTCCTCCAACGGCCAGAACTTCGTGATATTCTTGTTCCCTCCGCACTCTCTCTTCTTCCTGCACTGCGCGTTGCAACCGAGGATCGCATGATGTATGCGAATCGTACGGCGGACTTTGCATCATTTATTGCATTTGGGACATTGCTCCTTACTCCGCTTTTTCTCCTCTTCCACATTGCGCGACGGCAGTGCGTGAACGAGAGCAGGCTCCTGCAACTTTTTGGCGCTGGTATGCGCACGGCACTTGTTCCATGCATGCGCGAGGGCGCACGCATTCTCCTTCCTGCGTGGATCTGTGCCATCATCGGTGCGGGGGTGGCAATGATCGCACTCGGCATGGCGTTGCCGACCGCAACCGATTTTTTTATTGCTATTATCGCTGAGGCTGTCTTGTTTTGCGCGCTCCTCATTCTTGTTGCTGCCTCCACTCTGCATCCATTATTCCGTACGAGCGCGATATGAGTCGCATTCGTACGACCGATGCGCTGGTTTTGAAGGCATACGATATCGGCGATGCGGATAGATTCTGCGTCCTCCTCACGAAAACCGACGGACGCATGACTGCCATTGCCAAGGGATCCCGCAAGGCGCAGAGCAAGCTCGCGGGAGCTTTGCAATCTTTTCGGCATCTTCGTGTTGATCTTGCAGAGCACTCCTCCGGTTTTTACGTTCGCTCTGCCCAGTGCGTGGAATCCTTCGATTCTATTCGTTCGGATTTGCGATGCTTTTCTTTGGCGAACCGCGGAGCCGAACTCCTGCTTCATTTTTTGCATGACACGCAACCTCAGGAATCAATCTTTACTCTTGCGTTGGATTTTTTTGCGGAGTGCCATTCTGGTGCGACCGAGATTCTACTTCCAACGTTCCAAGTGATGCTTTTTAAGGAACTTGGTCTTTTGCCATCTTTTGTCGATGCATCCCATTCGCCGGCATTTTATGCGTATGTTACTGCACCGTGCTCGTTCAAAGATCGAGCGGCGATGCAGCTTGATGATACAGAGAAGCAAACGCTCTTCCGCGTGTGCGACTCGCTGCTCTGCGATCACCTCTCCTATCCGTTAAAAGCGCCGGCTGCGCTTAACGCCGTATTCTGATTCTTGGTCCTGTTCTCCCATCGCGTGGAAGGGTGATCGTGGTTTCTTCGCTCAGACGAATTACATTCTTCTCCGGCGTTTTCACAATGCCGGGAGGAGATGCACCCATGCCGATTTCCTCGTAGTACGGACGAGCCTCGTAGTACGACGCGAATTGCTCCGGTTCCGCATCCATGCCTTCATCTGTAATGATTCTGTACCACATTGCTTTCATGCCGGGAACGCGTTTGCTCAGCACTCGTGATTCGCCGAGCGGTAGTTCTGTCGTGTATTCAATGCGATCCGGCGGAGGGGCAATCGGATCCCATGTAAACGGTCCAACGAGTTCGACACTCCGTTCTTTCGGCTTTGTTCCGTAATAGAGGAAATATGCTTTGTTATTTTCGTGATGTGTTTGGACGAGAATAGCGCCCGCCGTATCATTCATGAATCGCATATCGGTCCATGGAGGGTACACCGTCGCATCCGTTCCCGGAGGAAAGTAGAAACGCACGGCATAGCTATGGTTTCTGCGCGCCGTAATCGGGAGTCCCGCTCGCCATGCGCCTCGGTAGGCGGTCGTGCTCACTTGGCAGAGACCGCCTCCGAATTCCGGCAGCGTCTTGTCTCCAAGAATCGTCAGCTCCGGCAGGTAGCCTGTTTTCGCGTTCACAGGACCGAGGATTTTCCCGAACGAGAACTCCTCGTCTTTCGGGATAATTTGCCCGTTAAAACGCGCGAGTCCGACCGCGATATTGTGAATTCTGTTTTTCGGCGATCCCGCATAATCCGATTCGCCAATCGTGATGAGCTCTGCGATTCCCATTGCCTGCAATTCCGGATCCTCCACAACAACCTCTGGCTCGGTTTCTGTTATGGGGAGTTGAATGACGGAAATATTCTGTTCGAGTGCGAGCAGCGTGAGTTCGGCTGTTCGATCAAGATCAAGCAATCTGCCATTTAAGCCAAGACCATCGAAGACGATGGCGTCATTTGTATCACGGTGAATGCGCACGCTTCCCGCTTCTCGGTTGATCACCGCACCGATGGTCCGATCCAGCATGGAGGCTATTTTTGCTTTGCTCCATGTTTGCTTCTTCTCCATCACAACGCCGTGTGGCAATGATTCTCCGGTTGCAAAGCGAAGTTCCCTGCCGCGATACATCGGTACATCCTTCGCTTCCAGCCATGACTTCTGCGGTTCGATTGTAAAGACCTGTTCACCGTACTGATATTGGAGTGATGCGGGTGCGGCGTGGAGAAGGGAAAAAGGAAAAAGGGAAAGAAAAATGCATGTCATGAAGATGCCCCGTCTGCGTGCCGCTTGTGTCATATCGATTGAAATCGCGCGGAGTGCGATAAAGACGAGGCACGATGTTCGCGGCACTTCGCTTAGCATGACACTCCTATCTTACCTCAAACCATCGAGCGCCTCGTTCACCAACCGATCGGCGCGTTTGTTCTCCCCCCGAGGAATGTGGGAAAAGCTCACTTCCCCAAACTCCTGCTGCAGTTCTTGGATTTCCTCGAGCAGGGGCTGGAGTGTCTGCATTTTTACTCTGTAGGCGCCGGAGAGCTGTTTGACGATGAGCTCGGAATCCAGATGGCATACAAGCCGATTCGGACGAAAATTTTTGGCCAGTGTAAGCCCTGCAATGAGCGCGCGATACTCTGCGACGTTATTGGTTTGAACCCCGATCGTCTCGCTATGTTCCTTCAGTACTTTTCCCGTGAGTGGATCCACGAGGACGCAGCCGATTGCCGACTCCCCGGGATTCCCGCGCGATCCACCATCCGTAAAAAGGTGGAGCGTACCGCCGACTGCCTGGGGCAGGGTATCCATACCTGTTCGTTCAATCCCTTCGAGTGCCTGCGTCACTGCGTCTTTGACGAAATCCTCACGATCTTTGGCCCGTGGGAAAACCTTCTTCAGCCGTTCCTCGAGGCGGGAGGGGATGTGGATCATGGGTGAGAGTGTAGCAGGGGGAGAGTTGTGATTGTGGGATGATGTTTGGTACGTTAGGTGAGTTAGGTAGGTTAAGTGGGTTAGGTTGATTGATCGAACCTCACTAACCTAATAAACCTAACACACCTAACAAACTCGTTCCCATGCCCCTCTCCTCCCACACCGCACTCTCGCTCCTCTCTGTCTACATCTTCCTCATTCCGATTGTCGTTGGGTTTCTCTGCGAGTTTGCCAAACTTACCGTTGCATCGTTTAAGAAAGGTCATGTTGATTACGATGCCTTCTTTCACTCCGGTGGATTCCCAAGTTCGCATGCCGCGTTTGTGACATCACTCCTCTTCATCGTGTGGCAAAAGGCGGGACTCGATTCCGTGGAATTTGCGATCGCAGCGGTTTTTGCCGTCATCATTTTTTACGATGCCATGAACTCGCGCCGCGAGATCGGTTTGCAGGCAGAAGTTCTCAATCGTCTCCAGCATTGGCAGAGGTTCCAAACTCGCGTGGGTCATTCCTTCATCGAAGTTCTCGGTGGAATTGTGTTTGGGGCGGTAGTGACGTGGGTAGGTGTTTGGCTCAGTACATGATACGTCATGCTGTATGCTAGTCCCATACTTCATTTCCCTCAGTACAAGTGTCTAAACTTGCTTCCCAAAAAGACGATTTCCCCCAGTGGTATTTGGATGTCGTCGAGCAGGCGGATCTTGCGGAGTATGCGCCGGTAAAGGGATGTATCATCTTTAAACCCTATGGTTATGCGATTTGGGAAATGATGCAGCAGGAGCTGAATGCGAGGATCAAAGATCTTGGCGTGCAGAATGCGTATTTTCCGCTCCTCATTCCAGAAAGTGTGATGGCAAAGGAGGCGAATCATGTGGCGGGATTTGCTCCGGAGTGCGCAGTTGTCACGCATGGCGGCGGCAAAGAACTTGCGGAGAAGCTCTACATTCGTCCGACCTCGGAAACGATCATCTACCAAACGTTTGCAAAGTGGGTCGGTTCGTATCGCGATCTCCCCATAAAAATCAATCAGTGGGCGAATGTGGTGCGGTGGGAAATGCGCACGCGCCCGTTCCTGCGAACGCTTGAATTCCTCTGGCAGGAGGGTCATACCGTGCATGCGACGAAGGAAGATGCGGATGAAATGGCGGAAGCGGCGCTCCAGATGTACACGGATTTCGATCGCGATGTGCTCGCACTCCCTGTGATCCATGGACGAAAACCAGAACACGATAAATTTGCGGGTGCCTTGTACACGCTCACAACCGAAGCCTTGGCGCGCGATGGCAAAGCGATTCAAGCCGGTACTTCCCATAATCTCGGGCAAGGATTTTCGGAGTCGTACAGCGTTTCGTACCTTGATGAAAATCAAAAGGAGCAGCGCCCATGGATGACGAGCTGGGGAGTTTCCACACGGCTCATCGGGACGATTATCGTTGTTCATGGCGATGAAAAAGGTTTGCGTCTTCCTCCGGCGGTTGCGCCGATCCAAGTTGTCATCGTCCCAATCTATCAATCGGATGCCGAGCGAGACATCGTACTCGCGGCGTCTGCAGATCTTGCAGCAGCATGGGGCGGGCAGGGGATTCGAGTTCACATCGATAGCCGCGATGGCAAACGGCCGGGATTCAAATTCGCGGAGTGGGAAGTAAAAGGCGTGCCGCTGCGAGTCGAAATCGGTCCGAAGGATATCGAGAAGAAACAAGTTACGATCGTTCGCCGCGACACCGGCGAAAAAGAACACATGCTCATCGATGCCGCACGCGATGCGCTGGCCATTACCAATCTGCTCGATCTTGTGCAGGAAAATCTCTACGATCAGGCGCTTCAGTTTATGGAGGATCAGACTTCGTCGGTCGAGACCTACGATGAGTTTAAAAAAACACTCGAAGAAAAACCCGGCTTTATCTGGGCACCGTGGGATGGTACGGTGGAAACTGCCGAGGCAGTGCAGAAGGAAACGAAGGCAACAATCCGCGTGCTCCTCCCCGAGCGCCCTTCTGCGGAAGGTATGGTGGATATGTACTCAGGCAAGCCGGCGAAGGAAATGGTTCTGTGGGCGAAGGCGTATTGATCCATCCTCCGGGTGACGTTCCAAGCATGCTCGTGCTACAGTCCATCCCTTTATGGGTATCCCAAAGTCTTGGTACACGATAGCGCTTTTCCTCACATTCCTTGCCGTGGCAGCAGCGCTCCAGTGGTGGCAGGTGCCTCGGTTTCCTGCAGAGATCTGGATTATTCTTTTGCTTTCGGCCGTCGTCTTTTTAAGTGTTGGTTTGATTGCACGATCAAATATCGCCTTTCTTTTTTTGTGCATTATCATTGGTACGGTATGTGCATTCCTCCGTGTCTCGCAGACGACGCACATTCCAAGCGTCGAGTCCGTTGATTCTTTTGCCATTGATCGTCCTCACGATGCAAAGGAGGGCAATCTTCCGCGCGTTATGCTTCATGGCTATATCAGCGATGAGCCGGACCGTCGGCCTATGAAGACGAAGTATGTTGTGGAGGTGGATGAGATAAATGGTATCGTAGAGATGCCCTATATGGAGTCCCTACGAGTACATGGGAAAATCCTCGTCACCGATCACGCCTTCTATCCACTCCATGCCTACGGGGACGAAGTCATCGTCACCGGAATCTTGGAAAAGCCGACACAGATCGAAGATTTCGCCTACGATCGTTACCTCTCGCGCTATGGGATTTATGCCGTGATCTACCGTGCAGAGATCGAGACATTGAGCACAGGGCATGGCTCTCGTTTCTTTTCATTTCTCTATCACCTCAAAAGCCGATTCGAATACACACTCAATCGTCTCCTGCCCGAGCCACATGCTTCATTGATGGCGGGGCTCCTCACAGGATCACGGCGGGGGATTCCAGATCACCTGCTCAAAGATTTTCAGGCAACCGGGCTCACGCACATCATCGCGATCAGTGGTTACAACATTGCGATTGTCATTGCAGTGATCGCGGGATCGCTCTTCTTTCTGCCACTCAAGTGGAGATTTCTTCCTTCCTTTCTTGCCATTCTCTTTTTCACACTCTTTGTTGGCGCTTCGCCATCTGTTGTCCGTGCGGCACTCATGGGGATGCTCGGGCTCTTTGCGCTCCACGTCGGGCGGGAGAAACATTCTCTCATTGTGATTCTCCTCACTGCGGCGCTTATGGCCGCATGGAATCCAAAAATGCTTTGGTACGATGCCGGGTTCCAACTCTCATTCCTCTCGGTTTTGGGGCTTGCGTATTTGTCGCCGTTTCTCGAGCATCCGATGAAGTTCTTCCCTGTGTTCCTCGGCATTCGCGAATCGCTCACGATGACTCTTGCTGCTCAATTTTCCGCAGTGCCGCTCGTTATTCTCCTCTTCGGAAAATTCAGCCTCGTTGCGCCACTGGCGAACTTGCTTGTTGCTCCACTCATTCCATTCGCGATGCTTTTTGGGTTCCTTGGGACGCTCGTCGGTTTCTTTTCGGAGCCCCTCGGGCGATTCATCGCATATCCCGGCTTCGGAGCGCTGGAGCTTGTCATCAACATTGCGCAATTTCTTTCTAATCTTCCTTATGCATCGATGAATATTGCAGGGGTAAGCGGAGTGTATGTGTTGGGATACTATGAGGTGCTCATCCTCTTCTTATGTATTCCATTCCTCACCACTCATACACAAACACCCGCGGCCCCACCTTCCCCTTTGGCCTAAAGAGGTGCCACGAAGGGAGAGAACATCGTTCGACGCTCTTTGGTGATCGTCCCGGCAATTCAAACCCATGCGAGATTATGCGCGTGCCGGGCTTGAGTTCCTTTTCCAATTTCTTCACCAATTTTCCCATCACCTCCGGTACAAGGTACAAAAAAATCACATCAGCATCATGGAGATCCCCATGGAGATAATTACCGAGCCGAACAGTAATATTCTTTCGTGAGAGAAATACTTTTATTTTGGCAAGAAGCCATATTCCAAGCGGCAATTCGTACCCTATTGCGCGAATGCTCGGACATCGTTTTTTTGCGGCAATCAACAGCCTCGCATCCCCGCATCCAAGATCGTACACTGTTTGATTTCCGCTGAGATTTGCCCTTTCCAGCATGAATTCCACCACTGCTTTTGGCGTTGGGACGTAGGGGACAAAAAGAAACAGGCTTGTGAGCATGGTGACAAGCAGAATGACCGTGAGGATCAAAATGCCGACAAGGACGATATCTGCAAGAATCACAGCTGGAATCATAGCCCTTTTTTCTCCACGGAGGGATGGCGACGATGTATAATCCACTTGTTCATTTTCATTCCACGGCCCCATCGCCTGCCCGTCCGAAGCTCCGAGTGGAACGAGGAGCGAAGGAGGGTCTAACTACTGCGCGGAGCGCAGAAAGGCGATTGCATCCATTACTGTTCATTTTCATTCTACGGCCCCATCGTCTAACGGTTAGGACAGCGGGTTTTCAATCCGTTAATCGGAGTTCGATTCTCCGTGGGGCTGCCAATTACGAAATTGCTGAGAGATACTCAGGGTGTTACAGTGGGAACCATGAGTTTCTTTCAAAGAAATCTCTTATTGCTTACTGCGGTTGGATTATCACCACTCTTAGCAGCAGGAATATTGCTGCTGCTAAGCATTGGTCTGAATAACCTGGGGTGGAATAAAATGCCTACCACTGATAAGCATTCATGTTTTACGAGCCAATACTGCGGCGATGATTTTGTCTGGTTAGTTCCAATCTATAACGATTACCACGGCAGATATGAAGTAACTAAGGCATACGTAGTCGGCAAAAGTTACTGTGAAAGACAGCAACCGTATAGTTTAAATCGTCCAGCTTTTGATCCATCGTATACTGTTTCCTATGATGCGTTTCCAGAACACAAGAAAATATATCAGAGCATTTCTGACAGGCGAGAATTACAGCCAGAAGAAGCATGTGGATTGTTAGGAGATTCTGCATCGTGTCTCCAATGTTTGAAACAGCACGAAGCGGGATTGCAAACACTCGCCGGGAGTAAACAAATTTTTAAAAAAGCTGAACTACTGGCTTTTAGTAGTATTTTAGTAGTTCCTGTCTTTTTGCTAGTCCTCTTCGCTATTGCTGCAGCTTTGAAGAAGAAAATTTCACTGACAATTGGTATAGCAATGCTTGCAATTACGACTTATGCTTTTGTTGCATCTGATGTCGTATATGAGTTACGCAATGACTTAGGTGGTGGACTGATTAATGCCCTCGAATGGGGCGCTCGTATGTTTACCTCTCCGCAGATACTCGTTCCCTCATATTGGTTATGGCCGATTCTAGTTGCCTATGGATTAACAGGACTGTTTTCTATTAAGGTTAAACGAAACAGGTATTTAATGATGACTGTAATCTTTGTGATGTTCAGCCTCATCCCGATCGGATGTTATCTGTATACTCCCGCAGGGTATTTAGTCCATCCATTGATGTTAATATATTAAACCAAAGCATCACTTCTCTAATTATGGAGTTTGCACTCCGGATCCTTGGGGCTGCCAACATGAGCGCGTACAAAGCGTCGCCTTAGGGCGACCTAAGGGGGCGATTGTGTGCTTCGCGCAGCTGATCATGCAATCTGGAATGATACAATCCATGCATGTCGCTCAGCATTTCCTTCTTTGTTCTCTACATCGCCATTGTCGTTTTGATCGGGTGGTTCGCATCCAAGAATGAGACTGAAGAAGGATTTATGATTGCTGATCGAAGAGTGGCGGGGATTTCGCTTGCGATCACCATGACCGCTGGATTTTTCGATGGTGCAACGATTGCGGTATATACCGCATATGTCTATCAGTTCGGTTTATCCGCGTTGTGGCTCTTCGTCGGATTCAGCTGTGGTTTTCTTGTGCTCAAAAATTTTGCACCGCGCATCAAGCGTATTGCCGACGAGCGCGGCATTTATTCGCTCCCTGAGTATTTTTATAAGACCATAGGATCGTGGAGCGGTGTGATGTTTTCGGTGATTCTTGTTATAGCGCTCTCACTTCTCCTCGTTGTGAACCTCATTGTGAGCGGTAAGGTGCTCTCCACCATCTTCCCCATTTCGTATCCTCTCGCCGTTGGAGCAGGAGGCGTGATTATCCTCACGTATCTTTTTCTTGCAGGGCTTAAGGCTGTGATCAAAACCGACGTCTTTCAATTTTTCATTATGATTGTCATGAGCCTTTCTGTGGCGCTCTTTCTTGTCGGACGAAGTTCCTTCTCAGCATCCGATTTTAATCCAACGGCGCTTGGGGCCGGTAATCTGACTGGCTTCTTCTTCCTTGGCGCGCTCAGCGCCATTGTGGGCCCAGACCTTTGGCAGCGTATTTTTGCCTCCAAAGATGAGCGCGCACTCCGCCGTGGGCTTACGTATGGAGCGCTCCTCATACCGCTTCTTGCAGCTGTTATTGGCATTATGGGCCTTGCAACGAAACAATTTTTTCCAAACATTGTTCCAGAGGATGCGCTGGTTCATGGTTTTGCACACTTACTGCCGCTTGGATTCATGGAGCTCGGCATGGTTCTTCTGTACGCCGTTTCGCTTTCTTCGTCAGATACGATGACGTTTTGCATATCGTCGATTATCACGCGAGATATTCTGAACTATTCACATCGCTTTAAAGATTCATCCATGCGATTTGTCACTCGAGTCATCATGGTGACGATCATTATCCTCGCCGTCTTCATTAGTATCGTGAGCCAAGATATTCTTACCATTGGTTTTGCACTTGGTGGCATCGGGATTTCCATTGCTCCTGCCGTTCTCCTCTCTTTTTCCTATCGTTTGAATGACCGAGCCGTTGGTGCAAGTCTTTTCCTTGCTGTTATGAGTGTCATCCCTCTGTTTGTGTTGGATATTCTGAGTCCAGAAACGGCGCTCATTCCATTGCCTATTGCATTCCTATTCCTTCTTGTGTTTCAAGGAGTTGCTCGTTGCTCCCAAAAACACCGCTGCATGTAATTTTACTGCAGGACATGATACAAATGTGATATTCCAAGCCTTGTATACTTCATGCAATGCCCTACTTCTATCTTGCCCGCTGCAGCGATACATCGCTCTACTCTGGATCCTGCATCGATCTTAAAGCCCGTGAAGCAAAGCATAACGAGGGGAAGGGTGCCAAGTACACGCGCTCTCGGAGACCGATCGCCATCATCTACCACGAAGAATTCGCATTACTCAAAGATGCCCGTCACAGGGAGGCGGAGGTGAAGACGTGGAGCAAGGCGGAAAAAGAAAAGCTCGTTACGCTATCAGATACATAAATGATGCTGTCCGCGGTTTATGCAATCGGATCTGTTTCGATCTTCTGAAGCCATCGGATGACGACAATCGTCATGGGAGTGAAGAGAACCTCAATGCCAACTTTGAAGATGTAATTTGCAAGAATCAAACTCACCGCGATTTCCCACGGGAAGACGTTGAAAGTGCAAGCTATGAGCACAAAACTCACAGTATCAATTCCTTGCCCGACCAAAGTTGAGCCAATGGTGCGCAGCGGCAAGAATTTTCCTTGAGTCCATTGTTTGATTCGCTCCATCGAGAAGGAATTCGAAAGCTCTCCCATCAAATATGCACTCAGGCTTGCAATCACAATGCCGCCGGAACTCACGCCTCCAAGAATGGCAGCATAGGCATCGTTGCCCGCATATTGGAGCCATGCTACTTCCCCCGGCATAATGCCAACAAGAAAGAGATAGGCGCTCATGGCGGCGCTCAGCACAAAGCCGGTCCAAATGACCCTCCTCGATCCTCGAAATCCATAGAGTTCGGTGAGGATATCGCCGAAGATGTAGCTTAAGGGGAAGAGGAGAGTTCCGGCATCGAATGCGAGTGGAATACCGTAGAGAGACACACCAAAATCCACAATCTTCGCCGCGGAGCTAATATTACTCACAAGCACCGTTGCGACGAACGCGGCCATCACCGTTGCATAGGTGCGGGAGTGCATGACTGATTGCAGTGTAGCAGTTTTGATCATTGTCAGTTCTTAATATTTTTTGACCACTCAGTTCAGTTTTTTTTGAGGCTGCTCGTTGATATCATCAATAATAGTCTGCCGGATATCTGCGATGCCTTTGTAGCGCGCCATTTCCTCATTCATAGTTGCGAGTGCTTGGTTGAGGCCTGCTGCCGCTTTCGGATTATTGAGCACATTGCGAAGATTTGTTCGTCGTACATGAATTCCAAACAACAGACCGTTTGATGGCAGACTTTGCAGTAATTGCTCTTCCACTCGGAATGACACGCTATCTAATGGCGTTGAGGCTTGTAGGCGCGGCATGCCTAATGCTGGGTGATTATTTTTTTTTGGTGAGGAGCTCATGCCCCAATTGACCCGTTGCCAAGATATTCCGTCCCTCATGCGAGCAAGAAAAGTAGCGATATTCTTCCCTATACATTCATTTAATCGAGGAACAATCTGATGAATTTGTTCGAGAGGATGATTAATTTTTTGTGTAAAGTCCCAGTTTGAAGGAAAGCAGACAACCCCCCCCCTCAGAAAAAATTGGCTCTCATTTTGTCCAAGAAGAAGAAAATCCGGTTCCCATGTACACGCAAGAATCGCAAGTTTTTCCTGCAGGCTTTGTTCCTTATCAAGTTTTTGTATTACATCATCTGGCAAAATAGAATTTGCTTTTGCCCATACAATAGTCGACACAAGTAAATCTCCAGCGTCTTCATCCATGCCTATGTGACGTTCGGGATGTTCTGCAAGGATTTGTCGACGCTCTGTAATGACAACATCATGCTCTAGCGTTGGAGTGAAATATTCTGCGGGGTTTGCTCTTTTTGCGCCTATATGATGATCAAAATCTCTTGTTGGCAGCACAGTATCGATATCAAATGGCAATTCACTCTCAGCGGCAGAAGTGGGACCGAGCATAGAGGCAATCTACCGTAAATACCGTTGTATTCAATTTCTTCCTCGAGTATTGCATCGATGCCTTCTGTAGCACTATTTCGCTCGTTTCCTCTCATTCTCCGTCAGCAGCTTCTTCCTCAGGCGAATCGTTGTGGGCGTAATTTCCACGAGTTCATCATCGGCGACGTATTCGAGCGCTTGCTCCAATGTCATCTCCTGCACCGGAGTCAGATTGATTGCTTCATCCGCCCCCGATGAGCGCATATTGCTCAACTTCTTCTCTTTGATCGGATTCACAGCAATGTCCTCGGATTTACTCGATTCTCCGATGATCATGCCTTCGTAGACCTGTGTCTGCGGTTTGATGAAGAGTTGACCGCGCTCCTGTAAGTTCCAGAGCGCGAATGCCACGGCTTCGCCTGTGATCATGCTCATGATGGAGCCGGAAGTGCGGGCGGGAATCGGACCCTTCTCCGGTTCGAACTTCAAAAACGAATGATTCAAAATTCCTTCGCCCTTTGTCTCCACGATAAAGTCTCCACGGAGCCCGAGGAGGCCGCGGGTTGGAATGATGAACTCCATCTTTGTGTGTCCCAAATTTGTGCGCATGTCCTGCATTTCGCCTTTCCTGCGAGAGAGCATGGTAATGATGTTGCCGCTAAATTCTTCCGGGGTATCCACAATCACGTGTTCCATCGGTTCGCAGATCTTTCCATCGATTTCACGGAAGATCACTTCCGGCCGCGACACTTGTAGCTCGAATCCTTCGCGGCGCATGGCTTCGATGAGCACGGCAAGGTGCAGTTCGCCGCGGCCGGAGACTTTAAAGCTATCCGATCCTGCAACGGGTTCGATATGGAGACCCACGTTCGTTTCGCATTCGCGCTCGAGCCGAGCGCGGATTTCGCGCGTTGTGAGTTTTGTCCCTTCCTTCCCCGCAAATGGCGAGTTATTGACGAGGAAATTCATGCTGATCGTCGGCGGATCCACGGTGATTGCCGGGAGGGGATCGACATCGGGAGAACTCGCAATTGTTTCTCCCACGTAGATATCGGGAATGCCCGCGATCGTCACAATGTCGCCTGCCAAAGCTTCCTGCACCTCCATGCGCTTTAAGCCGATCGGCTGAAACATTTTGGTAATGCGGCCGGTGCGTTTGCCGCCGCTTGGCGTAAGAACGGTGACGGTTTGCCCCACACTTGCTTTGCCTTCGTAAATTCTCCCCACCCCCATGCGTCCGACGTATTCATCGTAGGCAAGACTGCTCGGTTGCATGCGCAGTGGTGCATCAACGTTCTGCTTCGCCTTTTGTACGTGCTCGAGGATCAGATCGAAGAGGGGATTTAAGTTCGTGCTTTCGTCCTCCAGTTTTCTTTTGGCGATGCCTTGGCGCGCAATCGCGAAGATGTAGGGGAAATCGAGTTGCTCGTCATTCGCGCCAAGTTTCCCAAAGAGATCAAACACCATATCAACAGCTTCCAGTGGTTCTGCTGCGGGCTTATCAATTTTGTTGATGACGACGATTGGCTTAATTCCAAGTTCCAGTGATTTCTTTAGCACGAACTTGGTTTGCGGCATGGGTCCTTCCTGTGCATCCACAAGCAAGAGTACGCAATCGACCATACGGAGGATGCGCTCTACTTCGCTGCCAAAATCCGCATGGCCGGGTGTATCCACAATATTGATCTTCGTATCTTTGTAGCGAATCGACGTGTTTTTTGCATAGATCGTAATGCCGCGCTCGCGCTCCTGTTCGTTACTGTCCATCGCGAGTTCTTTGGCCTCCTCGTGCGCAGCATACGCGCCGCCCTGTTTCAGCAGTGCATCAACGAGGGTGGTTTTCCCGTGATCGACGTGCGCGATGATGGCGATATTTCGTATATCCATACAAAGAGCGCCCATACTACCCGATTTTTGGAGTTTGAATAGGGGAATGGTTACGGTTTTGAGTGATTTTGAGTGGGAGATACCCAGAGATGAGAATCTCCTTACGTCAGCCAACATGTGCACGCGACCGTGCTGCCTCTGGAGCACAGATAGTCGATCCAGACCATCAAGAAAGATGACCTTTAACCGTTTCCCATGTTGCAGCAATCGCAGGCAATTTTGTTAATGACCAAAGTATCTACGGCATTGCAAGCGCTTCAACTACGCGAATAAGGAAATACTTCCTTGGATGACTTTTTGAGAACTCTCGATCAACGTCATATTTGGTACTGCCGCACACCCCATTTTCTCCCGGTGATTTCTTTCTTTTACTACTCATGCGACGGGAGGAGTTCAGATTTTATGCCCTGCATCAATTTTTCTCCTTTGCCTAGGATCCGATAAGTTCCCTTTTCGTTGATGGCAAGGCTGTCTTTTTGCAGACTCTTTGCAAGCATATTTACACTTGAGAATGGCTCGTCGGTGAGCTTTTTAGTCGCAATGAAATTCACTTCGGCACCGGTCAGGCCATTGATCCCGAGTTTTTTAGCAGCAGCAAGAATCCATAGAATTTTTTCTCTCTTCTCGCTGCCGAAAGCCCAGTACTCGGGGAGATTTTCCATCTCGGCAACGATTTCTAAGGTCTCAACTTCTGCACGCAAAGCACTTGTGGGTGCTGCACCTGGTCTTGAATTTCTAGTGCCAGCTTTTCGGGGTTCTTCAAACTTGGAATCAAGAGCCTTTTCACCTGTTGTCGTGATCCAATATTTCCCCTTTGTTTCATCAGAAATCCAGCCAGCCTCAGCTGCTCGTCCGAAATCTCTACTGAGATTCGTAGAGGGTGGTTCCTTCGCCTCGCGCATGAGAACTTGAATTTCTTTCGTTGAAAAATGTTGCTCGCCAGCAGAAGAGCGATGTGTGAGGAAATATTTGCCAAGAGCAAGTATGATTTGCGGATAACTTCGCGCCTGGCAGTCGTCGAGAAACTCCCTGGGTGAAAGTTTCACGGTATTTGTCTGGAGACCAATTTGCGCAGGCATCTGCTTTGCTGAAGAATTTTGACTTTGCGGACTGTATGATTGAGTACCAAGAAATGTCATAATTTGCCCTGCCTGAGAAAGCCCTATATAATTCTCAAAGTTTAGGTTTCCTCCTGAAATTGAGATTTTCAGATCACGGTTATCCATAGAGAATGGTGGAATAAAGTACAAATGATCGTAAATACGTACATATGGTACTTTATGAAGAAACGTATTTCAAGCGTTTTCTTTAGATTTTTTCTTTTGGCTTAGAGCTGCGACCGTGCTGCCCTCGGTTCTCCAAAACCCTATCCTCAAGAACGCTGTCTGGGACTCAAAGGTAAAGTTTTAGACCGAGATGCCCATGCTGAGCGAAGCCCGAGTCCGCCCATGGCGGACGAAGGGCGAAGTCGAAGCACGTCGCGACTGATCACTCACTTCCATCAAACATCACCGTTTGGTGTATGTACCATAATTCATATGAAGGCTGATGATGATATAATTCACCCTCGCGATGTGCTTCGACTGCGCTCCGCGCCCTATCGGGCGCTCCACTCCGCTCAGCATGACGTTTGTGAACACATTATAACGTGTTGAGATACTCTTCTATGATTTGTCTTTGCCTCCATTTATCCCATTGCTCAGGCTTCCAAGGAACGGGAGCGGCTTGCCGCGGCTCCGGCGCATGTAGCACCAGCCGATGAAACCGATGACGAGGAGAATGACACCGATAGTGAGGATCGTTTCGATTTGCTCCAACTGACGTGCGTTTGCCATGAGAGTTTCCGTGCCAAAATATCCGACACACACGAAGGCAAGATCACGGACAAAGCACCCGAGGAACGTCACGAAAATGAATGTTCGTCGTCGTAGACGAATAACTCCACACAAGATCGAAATCGGCGCACTTGGAATCGCAGGGATTGCACGGAGAAAAAAGAGGAGGAGATCATCTTTCCATCCTTTCCCGAGCCGATCGCCCATGTGTTCCACTGCCGTATGCGAGAGGCCGAGTTTTTTCCCCCAGTGTCCCAGTACAAAATCTTCCGCCTTATCGCCGAGGATATAAAGCAGCCACGCACCAATAGTTTTACCTGCTGCGCCAAGTACCGCGAGGAACACAATGCCAGCGAGGGAATACTGCTGAGCGGTAGCGGCCATTCCTGCAACTGCCATGACGACAAAGGAGGGGATCGGTGCTATCACTTCTTCTGTGATCGATCCGAGGAATGCAAACCATTCGAGCGGCATGGAGGCCGCAAGGCCTTGGAAGAACGAGAGCAAGTACGTAAACATGGCGGAAGTATACGGCTGTTCTGCTAATCGCGGAATCACGCAGATCCTCTATTCCCGGTACAAATCGCGTACTTCAAACAGGAGCCAGAACCCAATGAGTACGGTGATGATTCCTCCAAAGTTGCCGCTGTACCCAAAGATGATGTTGAGGATTGCGGAAAGCGCGGAGAGCGTATTCCCATAGAAGATCAGACTCCACCCTTTCTTCTTTCGTGCTTTGAGCGGTTTGAATGCGAGGAGATCAAGTACCGCAGCTAAGCCGCCGATAAGAGTGGCAACGATTATCATAGGATACAGTTTTCCAAGGCCTGCCATGCCAACGAACGGCATTGAAGTGAGCATGGGCAAGAAGCTTAAAATACTGAAAATTCCAAGTACTCCCATAATGCCGAAGATGAGTGCTGCCCATGGCGCTATGCTGGCCAATGTTTCCCGGATATTAGCGGGGAGATGCGGCGTTTTTGCGAAGAGCGGAGCCATCCATGATTCCAGGGCATTCATGTGTTTGGTTGCAGCGTCCGTGAGATTTGCATTGGGGGTATCCATGGGAGTGATGGGGAAGAAATCCTGTGTACGATATTCCATAAACGCAGAGCATGGCAAGGAGGCTGCACACAGCGCATGTTGCAGCGGCTTCGCAGTGGAGCATAGAATAGTCGCATGTTCCTGACGGATGTCATTGTTCGGTCGTACGCGATACTCACGATTGTGGGCCAAGTTCTTGCGATTCTTCTTATCGCCTCCTACCTGTTTCAAAAGAAATCCACTCGCGCTGACGCAGTTATTTCGTGGGTTTCATCCCATGGACTTCTCCTCATGCTCATCACTGCCACCCTCGCAACCGCAGGGAGCCTCTACTTCTCGGAGATCGCACTGTGGACACCCTGCAAGCTGTGTTGGCTCCAACGAATATTTATGTATCCGCAGGTTCTGCTCCTTGGGTTTGCACTCTGGAAGAAGGATCGCGGCATTGCGCCGTACATCCTCATCCTCGCGGTCATCGGTGGAATCATCGCCGCATATCATTACTCCGAGCAGATCCAAGCCGTGTTCGAAGTCAAAGCAGGGAATGTAGATGCGTTGGAGCCCTGTGATGATACGGGTGTTTCCTGTGCTGCCTCACCCTTCTTCAGTTTCGATTACATCACGATTCCACTCATGGCGTTTACCGTATTTCTTTTGAATGCGATCGGGGCGTTCTTTATGATGAAGAGGAGGTAGGCTTTATCATCTGAACGACGGATAGAGTGGATAAGTGGGAAACCCCGGAGTCTCTATGGTTAGAAGCCATGCTTTTTTTCAATATCTTTGAGCTTCTTTTCTTATAGACACCACTTCATAAAAAAAGAGGAACCTTTCGGTCCCTCTTTTTCTTACGAATCGTGGTGATTAACCGCGCTCCGCCATAAAGCAGTCGCGGCAGAGGACAGGCTTACCGCCTTCCTCCACGGGACGTGGCTTAAATGGGACTTGGCACGAGTTGCCGCATTTTGCACACACGGCATCGTGCATTTGGCGTGGTCCTCCACCGCCATTGCGGTCGGACTTACGCTTGTCGCGACAGGCCTTGCACCGCTGTGGAGCGGAGAGGTCCTTCGTCGCGTAGAATTCCTGCTCACCTTCTGTGAAGGTGAATGTAGCGCCGCAGTCGCGGCATGTGATCTCCTGATCAGCCATACGAGAGAAAGAGAAGGAAAATAAGAGTGACAGTTCTCCTTCCCGTTACCGTACTGGCACTAGACGAAGGATCCTGTTGACCCGATTATGCCATAGCGAATGGGCATGTCAAAGGAAATCTACTAGATCGCATCCTCCGTAAAACTCTCCTGTACCCATCCTCTTGGCTAAAACTGGTGATTCTGCTATGATATCCCGATATCAAACACACACATGAACACTATTGATGTTGATCGTCGTTTAAGGCTCTCTGCGGTTTCACTTGCGGTTGCGGGTGTCCTTTTCTTCTTCTACGGACTCTTTACAAGTAATACACAATTTTCTGTCAGCCCCACGGATATGAGTGCTTCGATATTGCCTTCTATCGTCAAGGATTCTGCGTCGTATATACAGGTGCGTGATGCCGTTACAGAGAATTCGAGCGCCGTGTTTGGAGTACTGTTCGCAGCGATGATTCTTATCGTGGCAGCAGCCGCTCTGGATGTATGGCGCAGGCTTTTTCTCCTCCATCATTCAGATGGAATCGAAGGATCGCCTAAGGTTTAGGAGAATATTATTTCGGTTGCGATGTGCTTTGGCTTCAGCACATTGTCTCTCGATTGATTCGTCCACCACGGCGGATTCACTCGCCCGAGAAAAGCGTGCTTTCGCTTGGCATGACGTGTTAAAAATTGTGTTTTTTCCCGAGTGCGTCCCTGTGGTATGTGCCGAATTCTTTGATGCTTTGAATGATATCGTTCGAAACAACGGGGCCATCAGTACAGAGGCGAATGCCTAAGGGGTCCACTACGCAATTGCCGCAGAGGCCGTAGCCGCACTTCATGTAGCGCTCCAAACTCATAAAGCAGGGGACATTTCGTTCTGCACAGATCACGGAGATCCGCTTCATCATCATTTCCGGACCGCAGGCGAAGACTGATAAAAAAGTGTCATGCTGAGCGGAGCGCCGCACATGTGCTTCGTCTTCGTTCGCTTCGCTCACTTCGCTCAGCATGACACTGCGGCGCGGAGACGAAGCATTTTCATGAAGCAACTTCTCCAATACCTCCGTGTTATACCCCTTATGCCCCACCGATCCATCATCCGTTGCAATATGGAGCGTCGTATTCTTCAGCCCTTTGATTTCATCGAGATAGAGGAGGTGTTCTTTTCCGCGTGCACCGACGACAAAATCAACTGTGCAACCATCCTTCACTGCTTCCTGAGCGACAAAGTACATGGGAGCGGCGCCATAACCGCCGGCGACAAGGATCAAATGCTGGTTTTTCTCCCATTCGTAGTGCGTACCAAACGGACCGCGAAGCCCCACCAGATCTCCTTTCGTTAACTTAAAAAGTTCCTTCGTCAAATCGCCGACATCGAAAAACGTCATTTTTGTCACCGTGCCATCATCCATGGCAACACTCATCGGCACTTCATCAAACCCCGGGAGCCATACCATAATGAATTGTCCCGGAAGAGCACCAAAACTCACGGGGAATGTGAAGGTCTTCACATGTTCTGTTTCCTGACGTATGGCGGCGACGCGGTAGGTGGTGGGGAGCCTATTCTGAAGCGACACCTTCACCATGTTATGCGTGCTTCATGGATGTTCCTGCAATGCCGCGCTTCTTTAGTTCTGCATGCATGCTGCCAACAAGTTCTTTGATGTCATTCACTCCTTCCTGATCGCACCATGTTTCGATCTCGCGGCAGACATCGGCAAAGATAGTCGCACCGCGATCGCCGATCGCTGTTCCAATGCCAACGAGCGATGCGCCTGCGAGCATGAGTTCGATGGCATCTAATCCCGTGTACACACCTCCCGTGCCGATGATCGGAACCTTTCCCTCCGTTGCCTCGTAGATTTCTGCAATGCAGCGAATGGCGATCGGCTTTAATGCGGGACCAGAGAGTCCTCCTTTGTGCGCGGCGAGAATTGGCATACGGCTCTTTAGATCAATCGCCATGCCGGGACCTACAGTATTAATCGCCGTGATTCCATCGGCTCCCGCTCGTACTGCTGCGTTCGCGATTTCTCCGATGTTTGGAACATTCGGTGTCAGCTTCACGAACATGGGTATGGAACCAATTTCTTTCCTCACACTCCCGAGAATTTCTGCCACTTCCTTTTCGTCCTCTGCAAACAGTTTTCCACGGAGTTTGAGAAAAGTCGGGGTGGAGAGGTTCACTTCGAATGCATCGGGTTTTAGTGGTGCAAGTGCGCGCGCGATCTCCGCAAATTCTTCAGCCGAGAGTCCGATGATATTCGCGATCAAGGGAGCAGGATGTTGCTTCATATATTCACCAATTTCTTCACGCGCTTTCTCTGGTCCTGCATCTGGAACACCCACGGCATTCAACATCCAATGCTCGGTGGAAATAATCGTCGGATTGGGATTGCCCTTGTGCTCCTTGGCCCAAAGCGATTTTGTCGTCACTGCTCCCGCACCGTTCCGTGCAACTTCCTGCCAACTGCTGGCGGTAATGCCCCAAATGCCGGAGGCGAGGACTGTGGGGTTTTTAAAGCGGATGCCGAGGAGCTCTTGCGCAAGGTTCATCGGTGGAATAGTAGCATATGGGACGCGTGCCATGTCCTACACACTCCGTCTCTGCGGAAACAACACATCCCTTCTCCAATATACTGCGCCAAACAAAATGAGGCCAAAGAGGATCAGTCTCACGGGTCCAAGGATGGAGGGGGCAAGCGGTACAAAGCGGAGTGCTTCTTTGAGGACAATGAGGAGGACAGTGGAGAGCGTAACGCCGAGAACGCTACCCGGTTTTCCTGCAACGATGGCCATCACCATAAATACAAACGCTGGGAACTGATAGTCGTTCGGGGAAATGAACATCACGTATTGTGGATAGATAAAATTAACGATGGTGATGCCCGCTCCTGCGATCAAAAATGCGCTGCAATGCACCTTCATACGATCAATACCAAGTGACTCCGCATGCCATTCGTGTTCGGAGAGCGCCGCAAGCTGCCTGCCGAATGCGCTCCGATCAATGCGCCACATGAAGAGTATCCAGAGGATGCAAATACCAAACGAGAGGAGCGCAAAATCAAAAACTGAATCGAGGAATGGGAGCCTCGGGATGCGCGGAATGCCAAGAGCGCCATGCGTGAGTGAGCTCCAGTTGAGCACGATGGAAAGGGCAACAAGGTGAAGCGCGATGGTCATGACGCCGAGCGCATCAGGATCAAGTCGTAGCGAAAGCCAAGCAAAGAAGAGAGAAGCGAGGAGTGATATGCCAAGTCCTGCGAGGAGCGCCAAGGTAAAACTCTGTGTTGCCATGAGCACGAGGATGGTGGCATACACGGAAAGGATGCTAATTCCTACGGGACCGAAGTGAAGTATTTTTCCTTTTCCAAAAATGAGGTTGTGCCCAAGGATACTGGGGAGCAACGTTCCAAGGAGCGCGATAGTGTGCCAGAAAAAATCCATGGATTAAGCGGTGCGAGTGCGGGAAACAAAAAGTCCGGTCGGCTTAAAGAGGAGGAAGACAACGATGAAGAGGAGCGCCACGGTTTGCTGGTATCCCGCACTGATGTAGTGCCCTCCAAACCATGGCACGCCGATTGCGAGTTGTTCGAGGAGAGCAATCAAATAGGCACAGAGAATCGCACCCCAAAAGTGTCCTTTTCCTCCGGCTATAATGGCTGCATACGCTTTGATCGTGATCGGGAAGGCGAGCGTGGGAGTTAAATTTTGATCAATGCCTTGGTAGATGCCGCCGCATGCCGCAAGCATCCCGCTCAAGATAAAAATCAAACGGTTCAGTTTTGGAGCGTTAATTCCTAGGCTTTGAGCCGCATGCGGGTGCTGCACGACGGCTCTCAGTTTCCTGCCAAATGGAGTGGAGTGGAGGACGTAGGCGAATCCTATAAGGAGAAGGAGTGTTATTGTTATCAATCCAATTTGAGCATCATTGATGTTGGCACCGAGAATATTGAGCGGATCCTTTAATCCCGGCAGAATTGCGCGTGGGCGCTCCTCGAAGAGGAGCAGGATTATGCCATCCAATATCATGCTGAGCGCAATGGTTGTGACAAGCGGCAGGAACCGATGACGTTTCCAAAATGGTTCGACGCAGATTTCGAATGTTGCCCACGAGAGGATCGCTCCCACTCCCAAACCTCCAATGATGCTGATGGAAAGCGGAAGATGAATTTCTTGATGCAACCACCACGTCGCGTATCCGCCAATGAGTACCATTTGCCCGAGTGCCAGGTTAAAGACGCCGAGCGTGCCATACACAAGTGAGAGTCCTCCGGCGATGAGCGCAGCAAGGGATCCAGCAATAAGGGCATTGATGATGAGCTGCATCGTTTGAAGCACTATACCAATAAAAAGGGCTCCCGGTGGAGCCCTTTTCGTCTTCTTGTGAATGCTTTACTCCGGCATCACTGGAAGATCGCGTACTTTCTCGATAATGCCATTCTTAAATTGCTTCAAACCGTAGGGAATGCCGAGTACGTCGCCATTGCTATCAAATGAGAAATCTCCCACCACTCCGGCGTATGCCGACATCGAGTAGAGATAATCGCGGATTGCAACACCCTCGGTTCCTGCTGTCCCAATCGCTTGCGCAAGCAGCTTCATTGCATCGTACGAATGAGCGGCAAACGCAATTGTTGCCTGTGCGCCGCCAAACTTCTGGTTGAACAGAGTTTCAAATTCACCCCCTTGTCCTGCTGTCGGAACGTTGACGATGTACATGCCTTCGACTGCTTCTGGAGCCATTTGAGCGAGCGTCAGCGAATCTGCCACATCGTGGCTGATTGCTTGCTGTGTGAGTTCTTGCTCGCGGAGCTGTTGCATCATGGCGGAGATGGCTGCATCGCTCTGTCCGTTCGGGAAGAAAATATCGAACTCAACATCTTTGAGTCTTGTAATGAGAGTGCGGAAATCTTTTGTTCCCGGATCCACGACTTCATCGAACACGACTGAATCTTCACCCAAATCCTTCTTGAGTGATTCGCGGAATGCCTGTGCAAAATCCGTGTTTTCCGAAATCATGGCGAGTTTCGTGAATCCTTCCTCGAGGAGGAGCGAAGCCATTGCCTTGGTCTTAAGTGCATCGCTTGGGTAGTTGCGGAAAATAAAATCACCCGCCATCGTGACATCGGGACTGCTTGAGAGCGGTGAAATCATCACAACACCTGCTGCTTCTGCAACGGGAGCTGCTGCCAGCGTCTCGCCACTGCATCCGCCTCCGACAATCGCAACGACTTTATCCACGTTCACAAGTTTTTGCACCGCGGATGCTGAATCCGCACCGGTGCAGCGTCCATCCTCTGCAACGAGTTCGATCATGCGACCGCCGATACCGCCTGCCGCATTGATTTCATCGACTGCCATTTTCGTGCCATTGATCATATCGACACCGTAGGGTGCTGCGTCACCGGTGAGCGGGCCGATGAAACCGATTTTGAGTGGACCGCTTTCTCCGCTCTGACATGCCGAGAGCGAAAGGAGAGCGAATGAAAGTGCAGGAAGAAGAAGCTTTTTCATAGAAAAAATTGGGAACGTAATGAGGAGGAAATGGTACAGAGTAGCGGAAAATTCATCAAGGGTCTTTTTTTGTTCTTCTTGAGCGATCCTCACGGGGGTATCAATCCGTTGGATCCGCACCGAAGTAAATTTCCTGCAACTTCTTATCGTGGTGCACTTCCTTCGGCGAACCTGCGATGACGATCTGACCGAGATCGAGCACGAGTACGCGATCGCAGATTTTGGCGATGAAGGGGAGATCATGTTCGATGATGAGGACGGTTTTCTTTTCTCTCTTCAATTCTTTGATGAGATTTGCGACATCATTTGTCATTTTGGGAGAGACTCCTGCAGTTGGTTCATCAAGTAAAAAGAGTTCTTTGCCGCTTGCGAGCGTGCGTGCGATTTCAAGCAGTCGCATTTGTCCGCCGGAAAGACTCGATGCTTTTTCATACGCTTTTTCCTGCAGATGGACGAGTTCGAGTGTTTCGCGTACTTTCTTCTTTATATCACCGAGTGCGCATCGATCGGATTTTGTGAGGGCCTCCAGCGCGACGAGAATATTTTCTTCGAGTGTCATTTCCCGAAAAATCCCGAAGTTCTGGAACACACGCCCGATGCCGCTTTTTGCTCGTCGTGCGGGGGAAGTATTTGTAATGTCCTGTCCGCGAAATTCAATGCAACCTTCACTCGGCTGCAGGAATCCGGAGAGGACATTAAAGAGCGTCGTCTTGCCGGAGCCATTCGG
Organism: Candidatus Peribacterales bacterium; assembly: GCA_035289645.1. Lineage (GTDB taxonomy): Bacteria > Patescibacteriota > Gracilibacteria > Peribacterales > Peribacteraceae > DATDWC01. The sequence continues at coordinate 26,253 of DATDWL010000004.1, read as the reverse complement.
ACCGATGAGACCAATGACTTCACCTTGGAAGACATCGAAAGAGATACCATTTATGATCTGTTGGGTGCCAAGTGTAAGAGAAAGATTTTGAACGGATAAATATGAAGACATGGGTTTTATCGGGTAATAATCATTCGTTCAAGAACCCATTGATGAAATGGCCAATACCAATATGGCATATGGTATGAATGATAGATATGAGTAGACTACAATACGCACTGCAGTTTTGTACTCTCTGCGGAGGATAAATCCTATGATGATTGCAAGGTACGGGATGAGACTTACAAAAGTGAGTGCCTTAGATAGATATGAGGGGAGATCTACTGTGCCTATACTTAGCGAGAGAAAAGTTTCCAGCCCGACTGTCGGAAAAAGGATCAAAAAGAATGAGATTGGAGAACTAAGGAATAGAATCACAGTACAAAGCAGACTTGATACCAGTCCGACCTGCAATCCCCTGTACCAAGGTGCTCGAGGAGGAATGTTCAAGAAGTACCATAAAAATGCAGCTGAACACAAAATGGTAGGGGAGCGTCCAAGAATATAAGCAATAATGGCAGGGGGATCTTGAGTTTGCAGCGGAGATGGTATAAACATGAGCACAAGAAAAATAGCAGGTAGAAGTACTGCGAGACTGAGCAAAAAATGACCTAACGGTCGCCTTGGTCGCAGAGAACTCATGGCATCACCAATCATCGCTGTGATCGTACCACAGCCTTCATAAACGCCGCAAACAAAGGATGCGGCCGGTGCGGACGGCTCTTAAATTCCGGATGGAACTGGCTTCCAAGCATAAAGGGATGATCCTTCACCTCGACAATTTCCATAAGGCCGGATTCCGGCCACTCACCGGAAAAAAGCAGGCCTTTTTTCTCGAGGGCTGATCGAAAATCCGCGTTGAATTCGTAACGGTGGCGGTGACGCTCCTCGATCTCGGTTTTTCCGTAAGCGCTGTAGGCCTTGGTTCCCTTTTTGATCTTACAACGATAGGCACCAAGGCGAAGCGTTCCCCCTTTAGCGCGTCCTGCATCCTGCCCTGGAAGAAAGTGAACGACATATTTGCTACGATCAAGTTTCCCTTTTTCATCGAACTCTTCGCTCGTCAGCTCGTTATCGTTCAGTGCAAAGCGGGCAAATTCAATCGCGAGAATCTGCGATCCAAGGCACAGGCCAAGGTAAGGAACCTTGGTGGTTCTGGCGAATCGTGCAGCGGCGATTTTTCCTTCGATGCCGCGTTTGCCGAACCCGCTGCTCACGATGATGCCATCGGCAGCCTTCAATTGCTTCCAGAGTGCCTTATCGTTTTTTTCCAATTTCTCAGAATCGATCCAAATGATCTTCGCCCGGCGTTTTTCGAAGACGGCTGCTGTTTTAATGGCTTCGATCTGGCTCAAGTACGCATCATCGAGACCGGTGTACTTGCCAACGAGTGCAATCTTCACTTCCTGTTTTGCGGCACTGTGCCGTTTACCTCCAGCTTCCCATTCCTTCATATCCGGTTTGACAGATCCAAGTCCCAATTTCTCTGCGATGATTTCCGCCATCCCATAACTCTGGAAATTAACAGGGACATCATAAATAGAGGGCAGCGTGGGTGCAGGAATAACGGCACGACGCTCTACACCGCAAAAGTGGCTGATCTTATCGAGGAGATCTTCCGGAATTTTCGCGTCTGCCCGAGCGAGGATCATATCGGGATGTAAACCGATGCGGCGGAGCTCGCGAACCGAGAGCTGCGTCGGCTTGGTTTTAAGTTCTTTGCTTGCGGCTAAGTATGGAAGCAGCGTCAGATGGACGTGAAAAACTCTTCCATTGCCCATTTCCGATCGCAGCTGTCGCACAGCCTCGAGGAATGGTTCTCCTTCGATATCGCCAACCGTGCCGCCAATTTCGACGAGCATGATTTCCGCTCCGCTTTTTTCCGCCGCCTCCTGAATGCGCTTTTTGATTGCATCCGTGATGTGCGGAACGACTTGAATGGTCTTTCCCAAAAATTCCCCCTGTCGCTCTTTCCCGAGGACGCTCTGGTAAATCTGCCCCGTGGTGACGGTCGAAAGCTTGCTCATTGGCTCATCAATAAATCGTTCGTAGTGGCCTAAATCCAAATCCGTTTCGGCTCCATCATCCGTCACATAGACTTCGCCATGCTGAAACGGGCTCATGGTTCCTGGATCGATATTGAGGTACGGGTCCAGCTTCTGCACAAAAACCTTGTAGCCGCAGGCTTTCATTATTGCTCCGATCGAAGCCGCGGCGATGCCTTTACCTAGTGAACTGCAGACTCCTCCTGTGACGAAGATGAAGCGTGGCTCTTTGGCGATTTTTGATCGTACCTTTGGTGTAGCCATAAGGGAAAAGGGGAAGTCCATCGGGGGACCTCGGGCTCAATTTTTTTAGCGCCCGCCAAGAACAATATCAAATTTCTTTGATTAAACAAGATCAATTTTTTGCTTGAATGTTTGTGGGAGTATTTGAAAGAATGGAGGAACCCTTCCTGTCCAAACAGGAATCAGGGGGTAAAGGGGGCATAGTTGCTTGGCATCAATGCCCCCTTTCGTAAACAAGTTTTTCTGGATGTGAACGATGATATTTCTGTGTTTATCCAATGATGCCATTTGCCGTATAGAGTCCTGCAGTGAGGAGCGCGACGATCGAAACCAGCTTGATGAGGATATTGATCGAGGGACCGGATGTATCTTTAAATGGATCTCCAACGGTATCACCAACGATTGCTGCCATATGAGCACTGGAGCCTTTTCCGCCCAGCTTGCCACTCTCAATATACTTTTTTGCGTTATCCCATGCGCCGCCGGCGTTCGCCATGCTGATTGCGAGGAGTAATCCGGTAACGAGCGATCCTGCAAGGAGCCCTCCAAGTGCGTGGGATCCGAGAGTGTATCCCACAACAAGTGGTGAAAGTATGGCAAGGCAACCCGGTGCAATCATTTCCCGAAGAGCGGCGCTCGTCGATATTGCAACGCAGCGAGCAGAATCACCTTTTGCTTTGCCTTCCAGAAGTCCGGGTATGACCTTAAATTGACGGCGCACTTCCACGATCATGGCATGCGCAGCTTTCCCTACGGCATTCATGGTCATGGCAGAAAAAAGGAAGGGGAGAGCGCCGCCAAGCAGAAGCCCGATGAAGACCATCGGATTCATAAGATCGATTCTCATAAGCTTTGTCGCATCCGCATATGCCGCAAAAAGCGCAAGCGCCGTGAGCGCTGCGGAGCCGATGGCAAATCCTTTGCCGATTGCAGCAGTGGTGTTCCCTGCCGCATCCAATTGATCGGTGTGCTCTCGTACGATGTGCGGCAGGCCGCACATTTCCGCTATGCCTCCGGCATTATCCGCCACTGGTCCATAGGCATCGACGGCGAGAGATACCCCAAGGGTCGACAGCATGCCAACCGCTGCAATCGCAATTCCATAGAGTCCGGCAGAGAGGTGCGCAATGCCGATACAGAGCACAAGGACAAGGATCGTGAATCCCGTCGAGAGGAATCCAAGTGCCAGACCCGCAATGACGTTTGTCCCGGCGCCGGTTCCCGAGGATTCTGCAATGTGTCGCACGGGAGAAAATCTGGCGGAGGTGTAGTACTCGGCGAGGAGCCCGATGAGAACGCCGGCGATGAGGCCGGAGATGAGAGCGGTATAGACCCCATTCGCGGTGACATATGCATTCGTAGTGACCGGGAAGAAGTGGCGTGCAAGGACGTATGCTGCACCGATAATAATGAGTGAGCTCAGCAAAATTCCCCGCCGCAATGCCGCATCGATCCTCCCTTTTTTCTTTGTACGAACGAAGAAACTTGCTATCACGCTTGCGAGAATGCCAAAAGCCGATACCGATAACGGGAACAGAACAGCAGAATCCGTTTGTATGGATGTCCATCCGATGATCATGGCAGCGAGTATGGATCCAACATAACTCTCGAAGAGATCGGCACCCATACCGGCGATATCGCCGACATTGTCGCCCACGTTATCGGCAATTACCGCAGGATTACGGGGATCATCTTCTGGAATGCCTGCTTCGATTTTTCCGACGAGATCGGCTCCGACATCGGCGGCTTTGGTAAATATTCCTCCGCCGACGCGCGCAAAGAGCGCAATGGATGATGCGCCGAAGCTGAATCCTGTGGTGATTGTCAGTGCAGCTCCCCAATCAGCGACCCTGACAACAAATAATAGTGTGAAGAGCACAAGCGTAAGACCAAGGAGTCCTAATCCCACAACCGAGAGCCCGAGTGTTGCGCCGGAGAGGAATGCAATCCTCATGCCTTTCCCCACATTCTCTCTCGCTGCTTCCGTTGTGCGGACATTGGCAATAGTCGCCGTGTGCATGCCGATGTATCCCGAGGCGAGCGAAGCGAGAGCGCCACACAAGAAGCTCAGTGTGGTTGCCGGCATGCCGTTCTTGTCGATCGTGTAGTAAATGAAGAGAGATGCAAGTGCCATGAAAATCGCAATCATTTGGTACTCCTTCCTTAAAAAGGCCATCGCTCCAACGCGGATCATCTGTGCGACTTCCGCCATCTTCGGCGTACCCTCTGGCATTGCGGCAATGCGAATGCTGAATGCGGCAGCAGTGATGAGACCGACAATGGCGCAGACAGTCGTAAGTATGAGGTACGGTGCGACGGCATCCATGGCGTTAAAATGGGATGAGATATACGCGGTATTGTAACGGAGGATCTTCTCTGCAGAAAATGTTGCACGTAACAGAGCGGTGTGGTGACCTTCGAACGTTGCAGCCGTGGCCATTCCGGCGCTTTTGTATGAGGAAAATTTATGGTATAATGTCCTGATGGTTACAACACGAAAACAGAGGCTCATCGTTGCCATTGCAGGCGGCATTCTCGTCTTTGGTGCGGTGATGTTCGCGGCACGCAGCCCCGTAAATCTCCTTGGTAGAATTCTTGAGGGGGATGAACTCTTACGCGTGCAGGTGGAATCTGATTTTGATCGTGATGGTGATATTGATTTCTTGGACTTCACGGTATTTTCAGCGTTCTACGAGGAGGCATAGTGAAACTCTGTACGAGGAGGGAATTCAGAGAATAAAAAACAGGGCCCGAAGGCCCTGGTTTATTACCAACATTGTGACGGACTATTCATCGACCTGCGTGCACATCTCGCGACCAGAGACTGTGAACGTGTTGTACTTATCATCATCACTCATGCAATGCGAACTGAGTCTCCATGCATCGACTCCGCGAGCAGTCGGGCGGGAGATGACGATGTAATCGGGGTGCGAACGGTCGTTGCCTCCTGTGACAGCAAGTGTTGCCGGCATACCCTGCATCATCTGAGCAACAACGCCCCTGTAGCGCTCGCGACGAAGTGCCAAATTCCAACGCTTGGCGTAGGAATGGAGAGTCGCTGTCTTATTCATTCGCTGCGAAACTCTTGGCTGGCCCCAGCGTGTAGGGTTCACTCCAAGGCTCTGAGCAGAGACCATCGGGGTGAAAGTAAGGAAGATGCTAAACGTGACGAGGAAAGCGAGCGTGCGCTTCATAACAGGGTTGGGGAAAGTCCGTAAATTGTGGCTATCCTACGGAGATTTATGTGTGAGCGCAAGCCCTTTTTACTCTTTTGTCTCGGTGGGTGGAACGATAGAATTTGCAGGGATACCACCCTCTTTCTCTGGTTTATTCTCGATCGGATGTGCTTCTGATTGTTTTGTTCCTTTCGGAGTTTCTTTCGCACGATGTGCACTATCTGTTTTATAAAATCCGCCTCCTTTAAAGATAACGGGCTGCGGTGTTAGGAGAATCTCTGTATCGGTACTCCCGCAAATAGGACACGCGGGAGGTTCTGCACCGCGCGGATGCTCTAATTCGAACTTCTCGTTGCACTCGCTGCATTCAAAATCGTAGAGAGGCATAGCGATCAGTCTATCGTGATTCGAGGCTACTTCCCATTGAGATTCCGGAGAAATGGTGGGGTTTTCCCAGCGAGAATCATATAGAGGCCGGAGGCGAATACACCACCAAGGAGTGCCACATTCATTGCCGCTATGCCAGTGAGCGCTACCTTCTCTGCGGCCATGCTGACTGTTTCCGAAGGGAGAGCGATGGAGTTCTTCAATCCATTGAGCAGACTGTGCGTTTCCCCTGTCACGGCTGCTGCTTCCATACCCGCCAAGGGAATTTCGGCGCTGTGGAAATATGTGTGGCGGTGCTCGCGGAAGTAACTATTTTGGTGTGTGTGCATCGAAGTAGTATAGCACAAATCCGGTGATTATGCCCCATGCGGCAATGCCTTCACCGTATGTCCTTGCATGGCATCTCGGACGAGGCCATCAGGGAGAATTTCTGAAAAAAGGGTATAGATCGCAGAGAGAAATTTGTGATTCCGAAGCTCAGTGATGGTATTTCCCACTGCGTTTCCGACGCCATCCAATACGCCATTTCTTTCTTGGACAGCGAATTCTTGTTGTTTGCCAAGAAAACCTGTGACGGTGTGCCATGCGACAGGACCGACTTCTAAGACTCCCTGCGCGAGTGTTCGACCGGCATTGATGATTCCTTGAACTGTTTGGCCGACAATATCTTTTCCTCCATCAATGTTCCGAGTGAATTCACTCTTCAGAAGCTCCAGCGATGCTCCAAATCGTGATGCCATTGCAAGTGAGAATCCTAGCACAACCTGCAACATTTTCCTATGATTCTTCCGTTCTTATGCTGGAGAAAGCCTACGATCCAAAGGACACCGAAGACCGCATCTACGCAATGTGGGAAAAATCCGGTGCGTTCAAAGCGAATGCTGATTCAACAAAAGAACCATTTACAATTTCCATGCCGCCACCGAATGCCACGGGGCAGCTGCACCTTGGCCATGCGGTCATGCTCGCGCTCCAAGATATCTTCATTCGCTTCCAGAGGATGCGGGGGAAAGAAGCGCTCTGGATCCCTGGTACCGATCATGCGGCGATTGCAACGGAGAACGTCGTGATAAAACAATTGAAAGAACAGGGAATGAAAGATCCGCGGAAAGAGTTTGGACGAGAGAAACTTGTGGCAAAGATTGCGGAATTTGTGGAGCAGAGCAAGAACACGATTCGTTCACAGGTTCGCAAGATGGGATCGAGCTGCGATTGGAGCCGTGAGCGCTACACGTTCGAACCCGCACTCAATCGTTGTGTGAACGAGGTGTTTAAAAAGATGTATGACGATGGACTTATCTACCGAGGCCATCGCATTGTAAACTTTGATCCAAAATTACAGACAACGGTTTCCGATGATGAAGTCGTGTACATCGAAGAGAAGATACCTCTTTATACGTTTACCTACGGTCCGTTCCAAATGGTGACAGCACGGCCGGAGACAAAGTTCGGCGATCAATACATCGTGATGCATCCAAAAGATAAGCGCTACAGCAAGCATAAGCATGGCGATACATTCGAATGCGAGTGGATCAATGGAAAAGTTCGCGCTACGGTTATCAAAGATGAATGCGTCGATATGGAATTTGGCACGGGCGTGATGACGATTACACCCTGGCACGATCACACGGACTTCGAGATTGCGGAGCGTCATGGGCTGGAAAAAGAACAGATCATCGGGTTCGATGGAAAGCTTCTTCCAATCGCTGCAGAATTTGCAGGGAGAAAGATCGAGGACGCGCGTCCGCTTATTGTCGAAAAATTGAAGTCAAAAGGTCTCCTCGTCAAAGCCGATGAGAACTATGTCCATAACAAAGCCGTATCGCAGCGTGGTGGCGGTGCGATCGAGCCGCAGATCAAGTTGCAGTGGTTCATCGATGTGAATAAGGAAGTCGTATCGTGGAAAAATCAGAAGATGAGTCTCAAACAGATCATGCACTCGGTGGTGCATCACGGCGATATCACGATCATTCCGGATCGATTTAATAAGACCTACTTCCACTGGATCGATAACCTACGCGATTGGTGCATCAGCCGCCAAATCTGGTGGGGTCACAGGGTGCCGGTGTGGTACAGAGATGAGGAGAGTTATTGTGGGGTGTTACCGCCGGAAGGAAATGAATGGGAGCAAGATCCAGACACGCTCGACACGTGGTTCAGTTCTGCTCTCTGGACATGGAGCACGCTCGTCGATCCAAAACTCACAGAAAATTTTAACCTCTCACTCGAAGAAATTTTAAAGCGCAGTCCCGACTTCCAAAAATTCCATCCAACATCCGTGATGGAAACGGGTTACGACATCCTCTTCTTCTGGGTTGCCCGCATGATTTTGATGACGACGTATGCGACGGGACAGATTCCATTCAAAACCGTGTACCTCCATGGCATGATTCGTACGCGCGATGGGCGAAAGATGAGTAAATCAGATCCGAGTTCGATGATTGATCCTTTGGATATGATCACAAAGTATGGCGCGGATGCGCTGCGCCTCAGCATGATCGTGGGGCAGAGTCCGGGGAATGATTCAAAGCTCTACGAGGAGAAGGTTGCGGGGTACCGGAACTTCGTGAATAAATTATGGAATGCGTCACGGTTTGTGTTGATGAAATGTGAGGAAAAAGGAGTGAATCCACACGATGTTGCCCAGAATTTTAATAAGATGGATTATCTTGGATTTAACGATATGGCTCTTTGGGCTGGTCTTAACACACTCATTTTTAATGTTACCGAAGGGTTGAATAGCTATCGTCTCAGTGAGACGGGCGAAAAGTTGTATAGCTTCGTGTGGAATTTCTTTTGTGATTGGTACATTGAGCTCAGCAAAGGAGAAGTTTTGAATATAAAAGTGCTTGTTCAATCACTAAGATCAATACTTGTTTTATTACATCCATATTGTCCTTTTGTCACTGAGGAAATTTGGTCTCATTTTGCATATGGCGATGAATTGCTTATCAAACAAAGGTGGCCGTCTGCGGAGATACATCAACCTTTCCAAGCTGCTTTCAATGATTTCCAGATTCTCATTGATGTCATCTCCGCTATCCGCAGTGTTCGGAGTGAATCGAACATTGATGTAAAAAAAGAGATTAATCTTGTATTGGTTACGAAGGAGAAAGAGCAATTATTAAAGGAGCAACAAGAGCACATCCTGCGGCTTGGAAAGATTGCGCAGATGACTATTCAGAGCGAGGCATATAATGGGGTAAATGCCGCCTCGGTTTTCACGAAGTATGTCGAGATCTACGTACCCCTCGAAGGCCTCATCGATATTGCGAAGGAAAAGGTACGTCTTACGAAGGAAAAGGATCAGCTCACGAAGTTCCTCGTCGGCGTGCAAGGTAAACTCAACAACAAAGATTTTGTGAACAATGCTCCAGCGGAAGTTTTGGCGGGCGAGAAGCAGAAAGAAGAAGATGCCTTGGGGAAGCTGAAAAAGATCGAAGAGAAGTTAGTAGCGCTTTGATGAGTTTGTGTGGCACGGCTCACACGAGCGTGAACAGTGCCATCTACCGATTTGTTGTGTTCTGTTTCTGCGATGTGGGCCGTGCAGACATTTCACAGATACATTCACGCTCATGCTTTGTGTAAAAAATCTTGTTCTTGCACGGCCTACCTCGGAGATCGTTATTTGAGACGAATCTTTCCATGATTGATGTTCAGTCTCGGGTATGCCGTGCCACAGGCTGCACTCATTCATGTCAATTTCCATATAAAAAGTGTATAATGATACCAATGATAAACATCACATTTTTGGAGGTCGATTCCGAAGATCAATTGCTCGTGAAGAAGAATTTTCCGAGTGCGCAGATTATCGATCATCCGCTCGAAGGCGATGCACTCGTGGATGCGTGCAAAAATGCCGAAGTGCTTTCTTTCTTCATTTACAGCAAACTCACAAAAGAGGTCATCGCAAAACTTCCCAAGCTCAAGCTCCTCTGCACGCGCTCCGTTGGCTATAACCACATTGATCTCGAGGTATGCAAAGAAAAGGGGATTACTGTGTGCAATGTTCCCGATTACGGATCGCATGTGATTGCAGAGCATGTGTTTGCGTTGCTCCTCTCGCAACTCAGACACATTCAACGAGCGGATGAAAGTGTGGAGAAAGGGGAGTTTGATTATCACGGACTCCGGGGAATGTCGCTCCGAGGGAAGACGATCGGTATCTTAGGGACGGGAAAGATTGGTAGAAAGGTTGCGGAGATTGCGTATGGATTTGGAATGCGGATTCTTGCATTTGATCGATGTCGTACAAAAGAGCTCGAGGAAAATTGCGGCGTTCAGTACGTTCCGCTTGATCAGATATTTGAGGAGAGCGACATTATTTCTCTCCATCTTGTTTCGAACGAACAGACATTCCATATCATCAACGATGTGGCTCTCCATCGCATGAAAAAGGGCATTATTCTTGTGAATACCGCACGTGGCGAACTCATTGATACTCAAGCTCTTATTTCTGCGCTCAAAGGCGGAAAAATAGGCTATGCGCTCCTTGATGTGCTGGAACATGAGAAAAATTTTGAGGAGAATAAGGAATTGATCGGTTTCAAAAATGTTATTACCACTCCGCACATTGGGTTCTATGCGGATGACAGCATGCTCAATATGTACACGGATTGTTTTGAATCCATCGCGCAGTGGCAGCGCGGCGAAGTGCCTGTCCATATCATCAAACCGAAGAATATCGTGTGCGATCTCCCCGCATTCAACGGGAAGAAATCATAGAATCGGCGAGAAGACACGAGAAGAGTTTTCGAGTAATCGCACGAGTGACGACCTCTTGGCGAAATCGGTGAGGATGATTTCTTCCGATTGTTGCCTGCGTGATTCAAAAATCTGCTCGAGATGCACCGCGATTTCGCGTGAATAGAGGTTCATATTCACCTCAAAATTAAGGAAGAAGCTCCGCATATCCATATTGGCTGTGCCAATGGAGACGAAGTAGCCATCGACAACAATTCCTTTGATGTGGAGAAATGCCGGAAGATATTCATATATTTTCACGTTCACGGAAAGTAAATCTTCATAGAATGATCTCCCGGCGATGTAGATTATTTTTTCCCACGACGGCACTTGCCTCGCAGTGATAATTTTTACATCGATGCCGCGAAGTGCAGCTGTTCGAAGCGACACGATGAGCGCTTGGTCTGGAATAAAGAACGGCGTGAGGATGTGCACGGATTTTGTAGCAGCATGTACGGCCGAACACAGCATGTCGTGGAGCGTGTACGAAGGCCCTGTCGGTCCGCTCTCCACGACTTGGGCAAGCACGTTTCCAGAGCGCTCGGGAAGCGGAAAGTATGCATTAGTGTTGAAGAGATTTTCATTCGTTGCAAAGAACCAATCCGATGCAAATACTTCCTGAAGCTGCTGGACCACCGGCCCTTTGCATTTCAAAAGTACATCATCAAAATCTGATATTTTTCCCGTGTGAGTGCAGTATTCGTTCCCGATGTTGGCGCTCCCGATAAATCCAATGCGGCCGTCGATGATTGTTGCTTTACGATGATTGCGAAGATTCCAGTGCCATGGTCTGCCAAGCGGAGTTACCGGCAAGTACCGGGCTGCACGACCTTTTTCCTTCTTCAGTAATCGGAAGAAACTCCATGGGAGCGACCAGGAGCCGACTCCATCGACAAGAATACGCACCGTAGCGCCTCGCTTTGCCGCGGCAATCAGCGCATCACGGAGCGTTCGTCCTGCTTCATCGTTCCTGAAAATATAGTACTGGAGGTTCACAGATTCCTCTGCATGCGCAATAGCAGAGAGAAGATGCTGGAATGCAATTCCAGAATCCGCATGGAGCGTTATGGCATTTCCGTGTGTGACTGCAAATCCATTGCTTGCTGTTGTAACGGCAATGAGTTCTTGTTGCACCGGCACATTCGCCCCATCATCATCTATGATATGGAATGCGGTGAGCGCTTGATCGATTTTCTGCATGTCATCCGCGATCTTCTGATCGCTTTTTCTCCTTCGTTTCACGCGGTAGGCGATTCGTCCAAATCCAAACCACAGGTAAATAATCGATCCGACAATGGGAAGAAAAACAATTGCGAGTATCCATGCGATCGAGCTTGAGGGCGACTTGCGTTGCATCACGATGAGAATGATGAGCGCAAAGCCAACAATGTACGTGAGTGCGGAGAGGGCGACCCAGATCATACGGGGAAGAATAGCATGGAGAGGGGCTCCCCACTTCGTCCGCTTTGGGCGGACTCCGCGGGGCAAGTGGGCTGGGATGAGTATTGCTTGGGGGTTTGGATGCTTTGAGGCTTGCCCTGAGAAAGATCGAAGGGATTTGACCGGCCTTCGCTCCTCGTGGAGCTACGGCCGGCAGGAGTTCTGAGGTTTAGAGGTTTGGAGAGAGCGGGGAACCGAGAAGCATGAGGAGAATAACGAAGAGAATGGGCTGATGGAAGAAGTAGAGGGGGAGCGCTTGTTTCCCCATCCAGAGGAGCATGTGCGGATATGGAAGAGCATCGAGGCGTTCCAGGAATTTTTCTCGCGGAGCATAGAGCATCGATCCAATCCCCATGCCGGTAAGCACAAACCCAAACCATGGAAAGAGCGGGTAGTAATCGAGCGAGAAGAATCCGGGGTAGAGGATTCCAAAGGGAAAGAGGAGCGTGGAGGAAGATTGTAGTGCAACGATTTTGAGACCGGCGATGCTCCAGGCGGCACCAATCAAGACATTCCAAAATTTGAATCGTACAAAGAGGGGTTGGATGAGCGCACTCACGCCGATCAAATGCAGGATCCCAAACTTCACATACGCACCGGGTGCAATCAAATATGTCACAAACGAGATCATCATGCCTCCGCCGAGAATGAGGAGCCCGCGACGGAGGAAGGGGATATAGCGATGAAATACAGTGTCATGCTGAGGAAATGCAGCACGTCTTGACCACGAAATCACGAAGCAAACCCCCATCACGATCAAAAACATCATCGCCGTTCCCCGTGCCCAGAGTGTAAAGAGTTTGCTATGCACCGGGATATCCATCCCATAAAAAAATGCGAGATCGAAGCAGAGGTGGAAGACAATCATTGAAATTACCGCAAGTCCGCGGAGCGCATCTAGTTCGCTATAACGTTGATCATCTGGCATGAAGCCATTGTACCTACATGCAACGAATGTTTCTGCACAGTCTTACGATTGTATGTGCCTCTTATGCGCTTCACGTAGTGTGTTTGCGAGACTCACAGCATAATGCTTGGCCCACTCAGCACTTGCTATTGCATCAATGGTGTTAAAATCTTCGTGGAGAAAAACGATTTGTTCTAACTGAGGCAGAAGAACACGCATCATGTAAGTACGAAATGCAGGGCGTGCTTGCTCGATTTGCACATCGGATATGAGAACGCCAAGTGTTCTTTGATCTTCGAGTGATGTATTTGCTCCATGCATGGCAACCACAAAGCATTTTGCTATCCGCATCTCCGCAGCATTATCGCGTGCAGGTAAAACTATTTTTTCCCGTGGAGGACGCGTTTTAAGAACCATGAGATACGGAGAAAAGACAAAGGAGGAAATCCTCGCTCATTCGTCTTCTTGAATCAACGAAATACCCTGTCTTCCAATCCACTATGGTTTTCGTGGCACAAGCAGCCATAATCCGGCACAAAGGAGTACTACTGCAATGATCTGAATGAGCGCGACAAATGGTGCAAGGAGCATAAGGATCGCCGCGATGCTTGCGATGCCGATTGGTACTGCAAGACATATGGGACAGAGGAGTGCAATCGTGCCGAGCACTCCGGCGAGACCTGCGGCTCGCCGCACGCCGATGGGGCAGGTGCCCTGTTGCCTGTGCCATGCGATGAGACCGATATTAGTGCTAAAGAGCAGTGCAACAATGACGGCGAGGACAGTTTCCCATTCATGCGACATCGAACGTGGCGGCCCTGCGAGTCCAATCATGTCCAGCATGTTGAGTTCATACGCAAAGAGCAGACCGATCCCGGCGAGCGCGATGAGCGCTCCACTCCAGAACCGGCCTGCTCGAAGGAATGCCATATTCATTGCTGATCAGTGACTTGGTGCAGAGGGCAGTTATCGCCCGTACACGTTGCCGGGCATTGCAGAGGTGCTTTCCCCATGGCGTTCCCTGCAAAGATGAGCGCTATGGAGTACCCGATGGAAACGCAGAGGATAATGGTAGCTGCAAGGAGCCAAACATCCCGATGCGAAAGAGAAAAATTCATAATCAAAAAAATTAAAGACGTCGATCGATCGCTGTCTGGAAATTAGCGAACGGAACGGCACCGGAAATAATTTCGCCCTTGCCATCTTTGCCGATCACCCAGAATCCGGGTGTACCGGAGATGCCAGCAGCTTGGCCGTCGGCCAGATCTTTTTGTACTTCCGCAGCATGTGTTCCGCCATCGAGACAACTATCAAACGTCGCTTGGTTCAAACCAAGACTGCCCGCGTACGTTTTAAGCGAGGGGATATCGAGTGCTGTTTGATTCGCAAAGAGCTTATCGTGCATTTCCCAGAATTTACCCTGATCCTCAGCGCATTCTGTTGCTTCTGCGGCTTTCTGTGCAAAGGGATGGAAGCTGAGCGGGTAATCGCGCGTCACATACTTCACTTTGCCGGTATCGATGTACGTCGATTTGATCTGGCCAAAGGTCTGCGTGAAGTGTCTGCCGCAGAATGGGCATTGGTAATCCGTGAATTCAATGACAGTGACAGGAGCATCTTCTTCTCCGATGAACGGATCATCATCCACCGAAGGTGGATTATTGGAAGGAGCAGGCGCTTGAGGCGTGGGTACTGTCGGCTGGTTTGCAACGGTCGGAGTAGGAGTATCTCCAATGGGGCCGGTGAGGTTAGTCGGGAGACCGCCGCCGAGCGTGTAGCCTACGATGATTCCGGCGAGACCGATCGTGACCGAAAACCAAGGGTTGCCGAATGGAAGAGAGCTTGGAGACTGTGATGACATGGGATAAAAGGGGAAAAGAAATTGAGACAAGAATACGCAAATATCGTACCCGAAGCGAGCAGATGTTTGCGACAAAAAACTCATCCCATCATTCCCTTTTTATCGTTATATGAGCGGCGAGGAGCGCTCCTTCGAAGAGGGGTCCTTTCCGTCGCATTGTTTGGCGTGGTGGTTCTCCGTTGATATCGAACGCGTTGACGGCGATCGAAGAAGGCAAAATTTCTTCCAGAATATTTACTCTGGTTTCCTCCGTAGCAATTTGCTTGATGGAACTTTGTGTAAGCTGCTCGATGCAGGATTCGCCATCTCTGCAGCCGCTTGTCTGTTTCGTTTCGTTTTGATCCGTAGACATATTTTCCGTACGGGAACATTCGATCGGTGCGAGGGACATAGCGACATCATCGTGCCCGAAATTTTCTCCAATCTCGGCTGCGAGCGCATACGGAATACCAGCGAGACCTCCCGTGCATTGCGAGTACCCAAGACTTGCGATAATCGTAAGCGCGATGAGGAAATGCATCGAACGCATCTTTCGTGAAAGTATAGCACATTATTGAGAGGTTCCTTAGGCTTTCTGACAATGGTTCAAACAGAGCGAGAGAATACCGCCAAAGAGGAATCCACACACATAGCTGATCACAATCCCAAGAACGAGTGTGAGCCAGTTCATGCCTGCCCCACTCCAGCCGAAGATGAAGGAACGTAGGAGAATGTTATGAAGATCTCCGAGAACTGGATCGGCTTGCAGGAACAAATATCCGTAGAGCATGCAGAGTATAAAGATGACCGCGAATGTCCGGCTGAAGCCGTGCGCCCACTGTAGTGGCGGGTAGGGAGTGAAACGGATTATGGACATGGTAGGAAGGAGGGAGAAAATAGAAAAGAGAAAATTAGTGACGATCATCATGGGACTTATTATGCGATGAATGATTTCCGTGCCCTCCCATCAGGTGCATGAGTGGACAGGCCAAAATGAACAGCCATGGCAGAATACTCAGGAGAGCTTTCCATTGGAAGAAGTAAGCGAGAATCAGTGTGATGACGAGTCCTCCAAGGAAGATATACGTCCATGGAATGCGAAAACAAGATTTCATGAGTGGGGATGGGAATGATGCGGATGCAAATGGCAGAGGTCATCGAAGACGCGTTCCATCGCTTCTTCGGCCTTGCATGCGGTTTCCTGAATCTTGAGCCCCTTGAATGGTTTGAGTGCGACTGAGGGGCGCATGGCGGAAACAGTCGTGATCCCTGTATCTTTTTCATACAACACAACGTTGCACGGTAACGCGAGTGCGACATCGGGATTCTCTTTCAGTGCTGCGTATGCCATCTGCGGATTGCACGCGCCGAGAATCTTATGTGACGGATGATCCACCCCGAGTTTCTCTTTGAGCTTCGCTTGAATGTCGATCTCGGAGATGATGCCGAATTTCTCTTTCAGCAGGGTTTCGCGCACTTTTGTCTCTGCTTCCTTTAGAGAGAGCGGGAGTGTTATCTTGAAGCTGTAGGAAGTGGCTGACATAAAAGAGTCGGTGAAATGAAGTATTACTGCATCATGCCGGGACGATTGCCGGCTTCATCCATCATCTCGCGCATCATTTCCTCCATTTCTTCATGCTCATCATGAGCCGCCCCGTTCATGCCTGCGTCATGGTCCGTCATCATCTCCATCATCCGCCCCATGTTTTGCATTTGCATGCCAGACATCCTGCCATAGCCGCCGACCCACGGACCTCCGCGTGCGGCAATGGTGAAGAGGCAAACGACCGCTCCGCCGATCATGAGCCAAATCGCCCAATTCTTCAGCTGCGTTGGCGAGAACGTCTTCACTGCAAGGACGATGAGGAAAAGCACGCCGGTGAAGAAGGCAATCACGGAGAGGATGTGCAGTGACCAGAGGACAATAAAACCGAGATTCGAGCCGGTGGTGGTCATCATGGTGAACATAGAAAAGGGAGGGGTAAGAAGGAAAAGTCATTCTACAGTGAACATCCCCATCATGCCATTCGTCAAATGCTCCGCGATGTGGCAGTGGATCATCCAGTCGCCGGGATTCGTGACATCGAGCAGGATGTCCACAGTGGCGTCTTTCGGAACAAGGACAGTGTCTTTCCAGACAAGATTCTCATTACGCTCACTGTTCACTGCGAGCACAAGGAAGCGCTGCCCATGGAAATGAATTGGGTGCTGCATGGGGTGAGCCGAGTCTTTATCATTCACGATGCGGATTTTCACCTTGTCTCCTTTTTGAAAGGAATACTTGATATCCATATTCTCCTTTGCGGATGCTTCGTCGATGAGTTTCCACTGGGTATTTGCTTTGGTGGCGACGGTATTCATCATCGGCATGGCATCTTCCCACTCGATCCCGTCGACGGTACTTCCGTGCTGCATCATGCCGCCATGACCCATTTCTCCCATCATTGCCTGCTTCACAGAGAGATGGATCGTCTGATCCGGCTTTGTATCGAGAAATTGGTCTGCGAATGCAGTATCCGCGACAATGTCGTCATTTGTCCGGAGCGTTGCAAATTGCTCACGGTAGGAGGGAGAAGCCTCTCCACCCGAAACGGTGATGTTGCCGAGCATGTAGCGCTTCGGACCCACATGTTCCAGAGTGATTTGTCCTGATTTTTCAAAAAGTACATCAACGATTGCGCGCTCCGAGGGTGCAATGATGACACTGTCGACAAATTTCTCCGTTCCTAATCGGCCGTTATCTTCGCCGACAAGCTTCATCTTTGCTCCATTGAATGCAATCCTGAATGTGCGCGTGTTAGCCGAGTTGGTAAACAAGAAGCGGATGACGTCGCCACTTTTAGCCTCAGTGAGGAGAGGATCGATTTGACCGTTGACCAGCATCGTATTGCCGAACCGTCCCATGAGCGCATGATCGGCATCTACTTTTCCGTAGGAGAGCGGCAGACCGTTGTTTGCGAGGAGAATGTCATCGAGGAATACAGGCACTTCCTTATTCGCGGAGGCGTAGGCTTCCGCACTCTCTGGCGTGACCCAAAGGTTCCCGTAGAGCCCAAGATCCTGCTGCACATCCTCGCGGACATGGGGGTGGTACCAGAACATGCCTTCGTCCGGTACGGTGACGGTGTAGGTGAAGGAACCGCCGGGTTGAATCGCCTCCTGTGTCACTCCGGCTGCACCATCGAAGCGGTTATCGATCCGGATGCCGTGCCAGTGAACGGTTGTTGGCTGATCGATGCCGTTTTTTACCCTCACCGTAAAAGTGGATCCCTGTTTTGCTTTGATCAAAGGACCCGGAAACTGACCATTGTAGGCATAGAAGGCGAACGATTTTCCATTGATCGTCTTCTTCACGATCTCTGGATTGAGATCGATGGTATCGCCGTCGTTCACTACTAAACTCTGTGAAGGCTTTGCCTCGGGAAGAGTGGAAAGGTTGATGTCTTTGCCCGAAAGTAGCGTCGATGTACTGCCCGCATCAACAGTCCTCTCTTCCCGCATCATGCCGTGGTTCATCTGCTGATGATTCATTCCTCCCATAGTGGATGGTCGCTGAGGGGAGCATGCGGCGAGGAGGAGAGTGACGATGATGAGAAGTGAACGGTGGTTCATGTGGAAAAGGGGGGATGAGGCTGAGTGAAGAGCGAGAGGAGCCAACCGGCGATGAGTCCTGCAAGGATGCTTGTGCCGATTGCTGTCCACATATCCTGTATGGGATATTGGAACTGTGCCTCGAAGAATTGTGAGGAGAAGCCGTAGAGCAATCCTCCATGCAAAAGTCCGACGATCCCTCCGCGGAGCCAGAGAGGTTTCTCTCGAAGGAGATCGATCACGGCGGCGGGTGCAAGGCAGGAAAAGATCATGAGCCAGCCCGGAAAATGATCATGTGGCTGGATGTTCACGGCAGGTGCGAGCTTCTCACCAAAGTTCATGGCTGCCTGCAGCATGAAAATACCCGCGACGGCGCTCGCGCTTCCAAAGCGTCGCATCCGATCCTGCGCGAAGAGAAAACCGGCGGCAATGATCCCGCTTCCGATACCTGCACCGGCGAATCCAACGAGATGATAGGGACCGATCGGTTCCAGCGGGGATGCCAAAAAAAGAGCCAGACTGAGAGCGGATGCGAGAGTGACGCTCTGCATGAGGTGGCGGGCGATGAGATCTTCATCTTTCCGTAAGTGTACAAAAAGGAACAGAAAGCTTCCGATGAGGGCAAGCGCGAGTATGACATGCGGCGGGCTCCAAATGATGAGCGGGCTATTCACAGGTTCTACGCCAAAGATGCGATGCCAAAGTTCATCGAACGGCGCGGAGGCGGGTATGAGAAAGAGAACGATGGCAAGCCACTTCATGGATTGTTCCCTCGTCTCCCACCAACCGTAGAAGCCCGTCGAAATCGCGACAATAACAGAGGTGTAGAGCAAGAGATGTGGCGATGACCAGAATGTTTCGCGTCCGAGTGCGCCATGCCACCACACATCCCATGTGCCCGCAAGAACAGCGGAGAAGAGGGAGATGGTAATGAGTCGAATGAGTGAGGTGCGTGCAATCATTTGTACAGGGGTAAGGAATCACCTGTTCGAATTGAAAGCGCAAGAAATGCTGAGCATGTTGCGAAGAGAGCCATGATCGCAAACGTCCACGAGAAGCCGATGCTGACGATGGCAATGCCGCCCAGGAATGCTCCGAGCGCTTCGAACATCGAGCGGTAGCCATAGAACTTCGCATATGTCGCACGCTCCTGTCCGGTCTGGAGCGAGGTTGCAATGACGGTGCTCCATGAGGGATTGAGGATCGTATCTGCAAGTGCGAGCCAGCCTTGAATCACGAAGAGCCAGATCGGAGCATCAATGATGATGTAGGCAAGATAGGCAACCGTGTACATCATGTAGCCGCTGAAGAGAATCGGACGATGCGGAAGATGTTTGTCGTTGAATTTCGCGAAGACGAAGTACAAGATACCTCGGAGGAGCGCATAGAATCCTATCGAGAAGCTCGCATCAATAAGTTGTCCACCGATTCTTTGAACATAAATCGCATACACAGGCGCGAGGATGTTGAGCCCCATGTGGATGAAAATCGAACTGCCGAGGAGGAGGCGAATATTGCGGTGCACTCTCGTGGAGTTAGGAACTCAGTATCGTAAACAGAAAGAACGCCACTGTGAAGCCCACGGCCATGACGATCGGCGCAAGACCAGAAATCCAGTTGCGTTTCGTTGGATGAAATCCTTTGAGGAGCAGGGAATTACTGACAACCGAGACCGAGCTCATCGCCATTGCGAGGCCTGCGAGCTCTGGCCGAAGCGTGAGGCCGAAACCGGAGAGCACTCCTGCTGCAATCGGAATGCCGAGAACGTTATAGAAGAGTGCAAAGAACATGTTTTGCCGAATTTTCGAAACCGTTGCACGGCTTAAACGAATCGCAGTCGTGACATCGCGGAGATCATTCTTTACGAGGACGATGCCCCCGGTTTCCATTGCGATATCCGTTCCACTCCCCATTGCGATTCCAAGATTAGCCGCTGCAAGTGCCGGGCTATCGTTGATGCCATCGCCGACCATTGCAACGACTTTGCCGCTTGTTTGGAGCTTTTTCACTTCGTTCGCTTTTGTCTCCGGTAATACTTCTGCGAGTACATGATCGATCCCTGCCTGAGTGGCAATCGCTTTTGCAGTGCGAGCGTTATCGCCGGTGATCATGTAGACCGTGATCCCCATTTTTTTGAGCGAGGAGACTGCCTCCTTCGAGGTCTCCTTCATTTGATCTGCAACGGCGATGATGCCGATGATCTCTTTCTCATTTGCGAGGATCATTGCTGTCTTTCCTTGGCTCTCGAGCGTTATGAGTTTTGCATCTACCTCTCCAAGAGGCAGATTGATCTTTGCCATAAGTGCGCGATTGCCGAGCGAATAGAGAGTACCTTCCAATATTCCTTCGACACCGTGCCCGGGAATGGCGCGAAATGCTTCGACAGAGCTCAGCGCGACATTGTTTTGTTTTGCATGCTGCACGATGGCATCAGCGAGTGAGTGTTCGGAGCCTTGTTCCAATGAGGCAGCAATTCGGAGAATATCGGTGTCTCGTAGTGGCGTTGTATGCAACGCCTCTACAGAGGTGATGATGTCCGTCACCTCCGGTTTTCCCTTTGTGAGTGTTCCCGTCTTATCGAACACGACTGTATTAATCTTCCGTGCTGCCTCCAGTGGCTCTCCTCCTCGAATCAAAATTCCATATTCTGCGCCCTTGCCTGTGCCCACCATGATCGCAGTCGGTGTTGCGAGGCCGAGTGCACAGGGACAGGCAATGACGACGACCGAGACAAACGCGAGAATCGCGTATGCTAGAGTTGCGCCGAGCATCATCCAAGCACCCAATGTAATAAGGGCAATGATAATCACAGCAGGAACGAACCACGAAGAAACCCAATCGGCGAAATCTTGGATCGGGGCCTTGGAGCCTTGAGCGTCCTCCACAAAACGGATGATCTGTGCGAGCGCCGTGTCGCTCCCTACCTTTTCCGCGCGGAATTCGAGCGAACCATGTGCGTTCATCGTAGCGCCAAAAACGCGGTCTCCTTCCTTTTTCTCCACGGGGATGCTTTCCCCCGTGAGCATCGATTCATCCACAGCAGAATGTCCACGGAGCACAATGCCATCAACAGGGATTTTTTCTCCCGGCCGAACAACGACAGTGTCTCCCGCATGAACGTCTTCGATTGGTACGTCGATCGTATGACCATCACGAATCACGCGTGCGGTTTTCGCCTGAAGCCCCATCAATTTTTGAATTGCGTCCGATGTTGCGCCTTTTGCTCGCGCCTCCAGCCACTTGCCGAGGAGGACGAATGTGATAAGGAGCGCTGCGACTTCAAAGTAGAGATCTTCGTGTGCTCCGATTAATGACTGTTCATTTGTCCAATGAATAAAGATATTCCATACGCTGTAAAAGTATGCGGTCGAAGTTCCGATTGCAATGAGACTGTCCATGTTGAACGTCTTCATTTTGAGCGCGGACCACATGCTGTGGTAAAAACCAGCGCCGAGCCAGAACTGGATGGGGGTTGCAAGAATGAGCGAGGTGATGCCCATCCAAGGCTCGACAAATTCGACCACCGGAAGTGATGGAATAAATGTTCCAAGCATGAAATAGAGCATCGGGAGGCTCAGCAGGAGTCCGATGAGGAATTTTTGCCGATACGTTCGGATTTCCTGCGCCCGTCGTTCCTTATCATTCGCACGATCTGAGGCATTTGCTATTGCCGCTCCATATCCTGCTTTTTTTACAATATCGATCAAGAGTGGAACGGAGGCTTGAGCGGGATCAAAGAGAATTGCCGCCTTCGCGGAGGCGTAGTTCACATTGATGTCGATAACGCCATTCACCTTCTTCACCTTGCGGGTGATGATAGCGGCGCAACTTGCGCAGTGCATGCCGGTGATGGCGAGTGTGGTGCGTTCGTTCTTCACGATGCAGAGGGAGAATGAACGCTGTACTCCGATCCCAATTCTTCGATGGAAGCTTTCCATTGATCAATATCAAAATCATCTTCGTGAATCAGCGTGACGATCTTGCGCTCCAAATCTACATTGGTATCCGTGACTTCGGAGAATTCACTGCTGACGTCTTTAATCAGAGAAGCGCACGATGCGCAGTGCATGCCGGGGATGGAAAATGTTGTTTGCATGGAGAGAGGGGGGAATTAGAGAACACGGATAGTGCCGCGGATCATGCCCATAGAGCAGGTGAACGTGATATCGCCGCGTGTCGTGGAAGTGAATTCAATCACATTCATTCCTTTCTTGAGTGGTTGATTGATTTTAAGATCCGGAACCACAAGTCCGCTTGTACATCCGCTGGCTTGTGATCCATCGATTGCCCATCGCACAGGCGATCCTGCTTGCACGGTGAGTTCGTTTGGTACGTAACTGGATGGTGTCACACGCATCGCAATTTCTTGTATGCCTGTTTTCTTTGGTGCGCCGATAGCAACTTCTGCGTTTCCTCTTTGTTCCAGTATCTGCGTGAAATTGATATTCGCAAGAGCCATTCCATTTCTCAAATTGAAGATCGAGAGAAGAAGGACAAGAACTCCCGCAAAGTGGATGAAGAGGTGAGATGTTCTGCCTGTGGCTTTGGAGGAAATGAAGCTGATACCAAGCAGCGATGGTAGCGTGCCGAGCGCAAAGAGGAACATCGTCGTGGCTCCCCCCACGAAGCTCCCTGAGGCGAGTGCAACAAGTTGCAGGGATTGCGTGAATCCACAGGGAAGGAAGAACGTGAGAGCGCCGAGCATGAGCGGGGCCAATGGATTTCTGCTTTCGGAAAGCCGAGCGATTTTGTGCCCTAGTTTCTTTGGGAGACGGATCGGGAAACTCCCTTTGGGAATGATGGTGAGCATGGTGAGTGCGAGCCACAGCATCACAAGCGCGACAACGATATTCGTATAGCCAGTTGCAGCCGGACTCAAGACAATTGATTTTCCAAGGACGCCGACCATTCCACCGAGAACAAAGTACGATGCGAGTCGACCGATATTAAAATGGAGGAGGGGAGTGAATTTTTCCCACACAGTTTTCGCACGATGAATTTCGTTGTACTTTGCTGCGATGGCGAGCAGGAGTCCTCCCGTCACTGCCAAACAGCTTGAGGTTCCCGCAACGAGGCCGATGAGAATAATACCCGTAAACGAGAGGGTGGTCTCCGCTGTGGGAGCGAGTGAAATAAGATTGAATGCTTGGAGAACTTTGTAGACAGCGAAGATAATGAGGAGCGAGCAGCCGATTTCGATCCACTTCTGTTCGGCAGGCGCTACTGTTTCCGTTGTCGGCGTATCTTCGTTTTCGAGTGAGTACCCTGCTTCGTGAATGATGGCAGCGAGGTGATCGATACTTGGAGGTGATTCTGTATCCAGCACGAGCGAGGCGGTATTTTTTCGGTGATTCACTGCGACGTCTTTAACGCCCGGAACGGCTCGAAGTTTTCGTTCGAGGAGGATTTCACAGCTTCCGCAGGTCATGCCTGCAATATGGAGGGTGAGGTGGTGAGGCGAATTGTGTGGCATAGGGATCGGGGAAAATCATAGAGAAAAACGGCCAGTAAAACACTGGCGGCTTATCAGTAATATTTTTTTTCACAGCAGGAGGACAGTGCTCTTGGATAAGAATGTTAATGGCAAATGAATAGTATTTGCGAGAGGGAGGAGAGACGTTGATTCGCTTTCATCAAGTACAATGTCGGCAGGCATCATTGCGACCGTCGTTTCCACAGTTTGAGGCGCAAAGGTGAGGGGATCAGGACTTTTTACACTGATACAATTTCCTGCACAGAAAGCATCATGATCAATCGGTTCATGCGTTGCCATGCAATCCGGACAATCCGATGGAGTCATCAATCCCTCGTGCGCGAGCATTACTTGCGTATTTTCCGTGGCGTATGCCGTGTGCATCATGCACACGGGACCGAGAGTCATATGGAACGCCAATGCGGCAAGGAGGAGGAAACGCATGTGCGAGAGATTATCATAATCACTTTCGCCGATAACTGTCAAATCGTACAGGTTTTCACTGGAACGAGTATACGAAAGAAGATGGCGCCCTTATTCTCACTCACCGAGGACACACGGTACCTCCGGATCTGCTATGCAATTCTCAGTCGGGGGATCGCCGCGCCATGGACAGGTTTTGGAGTAGAGGCATGCATCATCCGTCATTGCATTTTTTTGAGCTTCGATTTTCTTCATACTTTCCTCATCGTCATTTTGGAATGTGAGGAGAATCTGATCCATGTCTTCGAATTCAAAGTGTGGATCCCATGGAACTTCTTGCCATTCGTTTTCGATGAGTGGCCGGTGACGCACGAACATGCGCCAACTCTCTCCAAGTTCGTTCGGGCACAGATCCACGCCCGTATCGAGGCGCATGCACCGTGCACTCATCACGAATCCGATCGATCCAAGGAAATCCGCAATCGTGTAGCCAACTTTGTGCGTGTGGATGACGGAGCCGACATTATCGTGGAGGTGGAGGTACTGGTGGTGATATTCCTTCTCTTCATCATGCGATTCCTCGTCGTACGAAACGCCGGACATGTATTTGGGGTCCGTAAAATCAATCTTCTCCTCCCCGATCCACACGGCAAAATCGGCATGAATGTGATTCTCCGGATCTGGGTTAAGCGCATACTCCTTGTGCGCAAAATAAGAGCAGGCTGCGAGAATGGGTAGCAGGAGGAAGATTGATCGCTTCATACAGCGATCATATCATTCATCATCACTATCGTCATAGCCGAATCCAATCAAAAAATCCTGCATTGCAACTTTTATTTCATATTTGATGGTACGTATTTGCTGGAGAACATATCGTTCAATGTGAGCTGTTGCTGGTTTTTCATTTCCTAATACTTGCCACTCGCATGGTTGCAGTATGGCATTGCGTAGAGCGCGTTTTACTTTTGTGAGCAATCTGCCAATCTTTTCGTGTATGTCTTCTGCGAATTCCGGATACAGTTTTTCTATAAGAATACCAAATCTCTCGATTTGATCTATAAGAAAATTCGCCCGCTCTTGCGGGTCGGTGGGAATTTCCCTGCGATTCTTTGAAGTCATAGCTTGGAGTGCAGAAAAAGATCCGGTTTCGTTTGTAGGCGGGCCCGCAGCCCCTCGAGTGAGGGGCTGCGGGTGATTGAGGCAGGGGGGCCGCCGTTTAATGGCGGCGAGTGTAAGCCGTCGACACAGTCTTTTTCTTCCGATGGTTCTTTTTGTCTTTCCTGAGCTTGTGGATAAGCTCCTCATCAGAAGTATGTGGATGACTTTGCCGCAATGCGGCAACCTTCTTCGATCGAATCGAAGTCATAAGAACCCCCATAACCTGCATTCCCGGCTTCGCTCCTTGATGCGGTCGCACCGCATCCAATGGAAGCCGGATCACTTTCTGCAAAGAGGCGTTGGTATCAATGATCAAAAGAGTTACTGAATGTGCCCAAATGGCATGTCAGGAATTGTTTACATTGTAATCCACTTTTCCAATGTGTCAAATTTTCCATACGCTTTTCACTCATCCAAAATTTTTATTGATTGTATGCCATGGTTCGTCACGGAGAAGACACTGTAGGTACGCCTACAGATTTTCATCATTCATTTCCGTAATCTTTGCATCCGCAGTCGTCTTCCATGGAATTTCATCTTGGTAGCGCGAGATGAGGAGTTTTTCTTCCGGCTCTTTTCCATCGCGTGCAATCGTTTGTTTCCACACGATTTCGTTTCCCAAAATGCCAACCTTGCGCTGATTGCGCGTTGCGGTTTTTATTTCTTCCGGCGCATCGTGATGGCGATAAGGTCCTTCCAGTGTTACGCGTCTTCCATCGGGAGTGCCGTAGAACTCGACAATGGCTTCCGTTCCTTCGGTGCGCGCAAGCACGAGGATCGGTCCCGCC
>DATDWL010000003.1:0-9146 GCA_035289645.1 Candidatus Peribacterales bacterium | reverse complement strand
CCAACGAGCGCTCCTGAGGAGAGGAGTAGGGGTGCGGATGGTGCTGTCGATTGGAACAGAACCACTGCCAGCAGCCGTGCATACATTTTTACAAAGAGATCCCCGATATCGCTATCTCGGTCATTTGCCTCCTGTAGGGGGGTTGCGCGCAACGCCCCTACGCGATCATCATTCAGTTGATCTGATCCTTCAGACTGATCCGAACAACTCTGACGAAACAAATTTCCTCATCGATTTTTGCCGCAGCCACCACATCGGCTATGCGTTCCTGCCACCCGTCCTTATCGACGTTCCTCATCTTCTCTCAGTGCATCGCTTTGGGCCGGTCCCTGTCCTTCGGTTCCGCCCCACCCCCTTGGACGGTTGGGGAGCGGTGATGAAGCGAATCGGCGATATTTTCCTCTCCCTCTTTTTCCTCATCCTCCTTGCGCCTCTCTTTCTTCTCCTCGCGATTCTCATCAAGGTTGATTCTCGCGGACCCGTTTTCTATCGTTCCAAACGCATCGGCCAGGGACAAACAAATCCAATCACCATTCTCAAATTCCGCTCGATGGTGAAGAACGCAGATGGACTCAAGGAAACTCTCATGGATCAAAGCCATCGGTCGGATGGCCCTTTATTTAAGATGAAAAATGATCCCCGTATCACACGATTCGGAAAATTCCTCAGGCGATTGAGTCTCGATGAACTGCCACAGCTTTGGAATATCCTCAAAGGAGATCTCTCGCTCGTGGGACCACGGCCTCATCTCCTGGAAGAGGTGCAAAAATACACCGATTTTCAGCAGCGCGTCTTTGCCGTAAAGCCGGGACTGACTGGCCTCGCACAAATCTCCGGACGGTCCAATCTTCCATTTAGTGAAGAAGTACGACTGGATCTGCGATACATCGAAGAGTGGAGCCCGTGGCTCGATCTCTGGATTCTCTGGAGAACGGTGGGAGTCGTGCTGGAGGGGAAAGGGGCGGATTGATGGTGTCATGCTGAGCGGAGTGCGAGCGTCCGATGAGGACGCGAAGCATGGAGACGAAGCATCTCTTTGGGCGTGCTTCGTCTACGAAGTATGTTTCCTTGCCGGAAACATACTTCTCCGCTCAGCATGACATATTATTGTGAACATCCGCACTCATCCCCCTTCCCCCCGCAACACTCTCCCACTTCCAGTTTGAATTTCCCGTCTTTGAACGCAATCGTGGCACCACCAATTCTCTGAAGAGTAAGGATCGATGCCCAGATCTTTACATTCGGAACTTCTTCGTTCTGGAACTCCTTCTCTCCCTCTTCGATCTTCTCCCGGAATTCCATATAGAAGCTGCCATCTTTATTCGCCTGTACCGAAAGGCCCTGATCTTTGATTCCTTCTCCTTTCGCAATTTCCTGAATGCCGAGCGCAGCGTCTTTTGTGACGATAAGCGTCTGAGGACGCACCGGCATATTTTCGATTGCATCGTTTAAATCATCGATGAGGAGACTGATGTCTTCCTCCGGGAATCCATGTCCGCGACATCCCTCCTCGATGCTCTCGAATGCGCTCACGTGGCAGCCAAAACAGTGGAGCCCGTACTCGGAGAGAACTTCGACGGTCTGTGGGTATTGCCCAACAATCTCCGCTACGGTCCAATCACGGGCTACGATTCGTTCCGACTTTTTGGAACTTGAAGATTTGGAACGCTTCGGGCGCTTCGTTACTTTGATACCCGGTGCGGAAACACCCTGATCTATCATAGACCTCACAGTATATCATCCTGCTCTTGCTCCAGCCTCAGAAGATTCCGCACTTTTTCAATCGTTGCCTCTTCATCAATTTCGCCAGGCTCTGCAAACACTTCATGGCCGGTCTCTGCTGCGTATCGCAAGAATGATCTCCGTTCGCTTGCGGCGCGATACTCGGGGTACGTTTCGTACAGCATGGTACCAAGGGCAGCTGCACGAAGAGCGCTCTGAATATCCTGGGGCTTTTCTACTCTTCCCTGCGTTTGATTTACTTCCTCACGTTGACAGAGTTCATCTGCGAGCGAGCGAAGGAGATGTTGCTTCGTTGGCTTGGAAAACCCATAACGCTCCGCAAGGACTTCCTTTAAATCATCAAATTTTCCATAGTCCTCCCTGCGCAGTCCCAAAGCTGCTGCAAATCCCCAAATCATTGAAGTGGAGGATGAAGCATCGATACCAAATCCCCGTGCAAGATGCACTATCTGCTCCCGCACGTGGGGAGCGTGAAGATCGTTGCCTCTCGCATAAGCGTCCAGAGCGGTGGCGCCTGCCCCCGTCATGCCAACGGCCCACGTATGACCAGCTTTCACTTTCTGGAAATTTCCCACGGACGCTTCCCATGGTTCTTTTTTTCTTCGGGAATGTTCATTATGCATACCTACTACTTTTCCGGTATCTGCACGCACGCTCTCTCTGCTTTTTTCATCTGGAAAATCCCGAAGTAATTTTCGCGCGGGCAAAAACTCCGCTCCGCCAAGACGCTCAAGAAGTACGTTCTCGATGGAATCCATGAACTGCCTGTCGGAGTCCCACGTAATTTTCTGCGCATCGTGATCCTCACGAAGTTCCTTCGGGCTGATGCCCACATACGTCGCAGGATCTTTGCAATCGGGGACGACGTATACTGCGCGCCCCCTTTGGTTACTCACGAGGATCTGTAAATTGATCTCAGGTATGGAGAGCACGGCATAACCCTTCTCACCGCAATCTGCGGGGAGAAGATCGGAAACTGCCGCCCCCTCCTCCTCGCCGGAAACTCCGACTTCCGTATCATCGACCCAGATGGATGCATGGAGATTAGCTTTAAGAAGGAGTCCAACGATGATTGGCAACTTGGGAAGCGGTTCCAGATCCCGAGAACCGTTTCCACCTCCCGCTTCTTCATCCACTTCGCGATCAGTCTCGGTAGAACCGGAAAGCAATTCGCCAGAGATCCGCTGCGCACTGCCCAAGAGTTCTTTTTGTCGAGCCGCAGCACTCGGCAGTTGCACGCCGGTCCATGTGGGATTATCGAGTGCATGGTACTTTTGACAAAGTTCGACGAGCTCCTCGTTCCGCAACAACGTCCCCCCGCTCATTGCTTGCACGCGATCAAGATCTTCGGGATGGCAGAGTATCCGCACTCCGTTCTCATCTTCCACAAATATAAGGGGTTCCGGCGGCTCTTCTTGTCGTAGGAGATCCGGACAGTGGAGATACATGAGCTTCCGCAGACGCCAGTGGAGCGCTGGCAGACGATCGCAGATATTGTGCATATTCTTCTGTGCGGCGGCATTATGAGAGGGGGGCAGCAAAGAAAACGCGGTGGTGCTTACGCCCGAGCCGATCACTATGAATGATTTTCCATCGAATGCGATGGAACGAGTATAGTCATGGGAGGGCGCAGAAATACCCACGTATCTTTGTCTCACAGGAAAATTTTCTGCTCCTGTCGACACCAGTGTGGAACCAATGGTAACCACATCCCTGTAAGGACAGATCGAAAGCATGACTGGCTGCTTCGATTGAGTTTCGTGCAGATACCCCATCGTGGAACGATTGTGCCGTAGGATGCTGTGCGCCGGCTGTTTTATGGTATGAGGCTTGTGAGGGAACTCCCCCGTGAGCACATCGGCCAATGCCGCAATGTCCGCGGCTTCACTCATACCATGATGGATACCAAAACTGACGAGCTTGAGATCGTCGATTGGTTCCGTGCCAAGCGGGGTTTGACCACTGTTTCGGTACATTTTTACTAACCCCTCCAAATAATGGAGAAGAGCGTCCTTCACCGCGGGAAAAAGTTCACCACACTCCCGTGCAAGGGCAACCATTAAATGCTGCAATATATCCATACGGGAACCGCGGGGCATGGGCTCGGAAAATTTTTCAGCAGTCTCTTCGGGCAATACTCCTGCCTCCCTGTACACGTCATGGATGGATTTTGCTAAATTTTGGAGGAACAAACCAGTGGTCATAAAGAGCTCCTGAATCTGACTCTCAGACAGCAGCCGGAGTTTGCTTGCTGTAAACACAGTGCTCATCAGCTCTGTTATGACCTCATCGATAATGTGGCTCATCGGCTGGATAGATGTTCTCTTGAGTTCCTGCATCGCCTGCCGCCATTTGTCGCGTGAGGCACCATCCGGAAGTTCCCACGGCAGTGCAACGCCCTTCGTCCGCAATGCAGCCGGATCCGAAGCAAGGACTTCCTGTTTTTTCCTGTCGATTACTTTGAGGCTATCCAGAATCCATCCCGCAGGCCGAATTTTTCCCTCTAGTAATTGCTCTGCTGCTCTGTGGAGACCCTCCTGTGAGTCATCGGCAATCTCCCTCTTCCCCAAACCCATCTTCTGCAACTCGCCGAGGGTAATGGCGTAACACGAGGCTGCATACTTAAGAGGATCTTGCTGCTCAACTGACTTCACCCCTTCCGCGCCGGTTGCTTCATTTTCTGTCATCGGCTTTACTCTCGTTGCCATAAATTTTTCGGTCAGCTCTGTAAGAACGCCTAAGATAGATTTTTGTACGTCTCCAAAACATTCCGCCATCGCAAAGAGAGTGTTGCCCATTCCCACAATATTTTTTTCCTTTGCATGGGGATTCGGTTCTGCCAGCAGCACGCAGGCGGAATGCACAATGAATTCCAATCGTCCAAATGCTTCACGAACATTGATCGGCAATTCCTCTCCAAAGATTTTATGAATGGCTGCGCAGGCAGTTAAAAACTCCTCTTGCTTCTGTAGAAGAACTTCACCCAAGGCATGGCCATCGCGAATATCCAGTGTGTGCAAAAGATTGAGTATCTCTCGTGTATAGCGGTTCTCGCTCAGGAGATCTGCGGCATGAATCTGTCCTACGGTCTGATTCAAATACCACATGCGTTCTTTCTTAAATTCCTCATCGGATTGTGGAACGCGTGTCCTTAACGGTAATACATCATCCGCATTCCTCACACATTGGTGAAGTGCAATATGCATGCCGATTTGTTCCACGGCGGCCCACTTCGGAGAAGGATGCTCGGCAGATTGCCGGAGATCCGGATGCACCCTCACCACGATCGCATGCTGTCCGCTGCTAGTCGGAAATTCACCCAATGCCCATTTCGCAAAAAATGATGGATCTGTTTTCTTCTCCGGGTGAATAAGCACTATGCCCACGAGATGCTCGCCTGCAACCATATGTAAATCAGCCTTGCCCTGTTGATCCGTTTGCAACCAATACTCATTATGCAAGAGAGAGTCCTCCACCATGTGAATCACATTATCCGGATCGAAGGACATTTGACGTCGCTTCTCGGCATCGCTTCCCTCATTAGCGCTTGTAATATCTGCCTCATCCCAAGGATGAATGGAAGCAAGAATTGTTTGCAGATGTGGCAATGTGCGGGAAAGTTCCTCTTCAGCCGTACGATACTCTGCAGGCCAATCCGTCGGTCCTCCGGAAATAACCTGCTTGTTCAATTCTTGAAACCTTTCCGTAAGACTCACAAGAGCCTTTTGCATAGTTTTTCCCTGCTTATCCAATGCCTTAAAGATGTTGATGGTCGTGTTCACCATGCCCCTAAGGTTTTTGTGTCGCGAATGTACATCCTGTTCCGCGAGAAAAATAGCCGCCGATTGCACAATGAAATCTATTCTCCCGTATATTTCTCTTTCATTCTTTGGAATCTCTTTGCTGATGGCAGCCTGAGCTTGCGCGCTTCCAACGATGAACTCATCCTGTCGTTCCGAGATAAATTGACCCAGATCATTACCGTTCGTAAGATTCTCCTTGCGCAACATTGCAAGAATCGCCTTAGAAAATTCACCATTACTTAAAATATCCGCCGCCCGTATTTGCCCGATTGTCTGTCGTACTTGCCAGAACAACGTGGACCGAACACTATCCTCATCAGCTGGCTTGGTAGTGAATAAACGGAGCGCGTCGGGGTACTCCGCACATTGTTGAAGGGCAATATGCATACCCACCTGATCCAGAGCAGCCCATTCGGAAGACTGTTCATTTTCTATACGGGAATCCGGCCTGGCTGCAATATAGATAATATTCTTTCCAGACGAATGAGATGTCTGATGAATAATCCATTTTTTGAAACGGTTCTTTGCCCCCGGAGCCTCAGGGTGAAAAAGAACAATGCCCGATGGATGACCATGAGAATAACTGCTCACATTGAGCATCCCATCCTTATCGGATTCTTTCCACAATTCCTTGATGAGGAACGATCCTGTCCGACTCAAGATGTTATCCGGATCATAAACTCCCTGTAATCTATCGTCGTTCGTCCCTTGGTTCGCAGCATCTTCTTCCGCCTGAGACCAAGGATGAATAGAATTGCTGATCCGCTCCAAATGTGGACGTGCCCGATCGAATTCATCAGAAGCGGAATAGTATTCGGAGGGCCACCCAGCTTGAGTTGGCTCAATGGATACTCCGGGCTGTTCAACATCTCTTAATGCTTCTTCGAGAAGCGACAATGTCCTCTGCGATTTCCCAATGACCTCCTGGTTTGCCCGATCACCTTTCGCCCGCTCCCTCTCCAGAGCAGCTTCACGCTGCTTCTGAACCCTCCGAAGCTCATCAACCGGCCGACCAATGAAATCGTTTTGAGGCGTATCCGACATAAGAACATTTAAACATAAATATCAAAAATAGCAAGCCTTCTCCGTCCCAATAACGATCAAATTCTCACTCGAATAGCGAATTCTCCATGTTCCCCTCTCCAAACCTCCCCGCGAGGGGGACAAACACATATGCGCCATGATCTTCCTCCACAATTTCCCGATCACTCTTCTTTTGGCAACGCACCATTCTCTGTTCGATGATACCAACTGGGGCAACAAGAATCCCGTTCTTTTTGAGCTGCCAGAAGAGATGCCGCGGCACTTCGGGCGCTGCTGCGGAAACGAGAATGCGGTCATAGGGAGCGCTTTCCTCCCAGCCGCCGCCTCCATCCGCCGCGTGGATCGCAACGCTCTTCCCAAAGCCCGCCTTCTCCATCGCGCGCGATGCGCGCACGGCAAGTTCCGGAACGATCTCAAGACCCGTCACCGTGCAGCCAAGCGCGGCGAGCAGGGCACACACGTAGCCCGAGCCTGATCCGATCTCGAGAACATTCATCCCCGAATGCACATCGAGGAACATGAGCATATTGATCACTGTTGTCGGCTGCGAAATCGTCTGCTCATGACCGATCAAAAGCGGCTGATCCACATATGCCTGCGGGCGGAGCAGTTCCGGCAAAAAATCCTCGCGCGGGACTTTTTCGAATGCTTTGAGAAGATCTTCCGAGACACCCTCGGATCTCCAGCGGTCGATCAAGCTGCGCTTGGCTTCGGTGAGAGCAACCATAGGTGAAATTTTACAGCGATGAGCGGCAAGCGACTAGCGATTAGTGTGTCATCCTGAGTAGCCCGCTCGATCCTTCGTTACGACCGAAGCAAAGCTTCGGTCTACTCAGGATGACACGGCGGGCGTAACGAAGGATGTTCTCAACTCTTCTGCAAAAGCGCCACCGTCTCCACATGCGCCGTATGCGGAAACAAATCCACAGGTTGAACCATTCTCAGATCATATCCCCCCTTCAAAAATTCAGCGAGATCACGGGCGAATGTGGAGGTATTGCAGGAAACATAGACGATCTTCTCCGGTTTGTGGCCAAGAACGGATTCGATGACTTTGGCATGCAAGCCCGCGCGCGGGGGATCCAAAATGATGCAATCGAAGGCGTACTTCCCTCCCGGCGCGAGCTGTTTCTGGAGCACCTGCTCTGCGGCGCCGCGGTAGAAACTGATATTGCCGATCTTGTTCTTCCCCGCAGATTTAAGCGCGTCTTCGATGGCAGATTGTTCGCTCTCCACACCGACAACTCTCTCCGCAAAACGCGCAAGGTATTGGCCGATCGTCCCGATGCCGCAGTAGCAATCGAGCACCGTCTCGCGACCGCGCAGATCCGCCACTTGCGCAATCGCCTGATAGAGTTTCTCCGTTGCGAGGGTATTCGTCTGGAAGAAAGAGAAGGGCGAGAGCTCGAACGTGAGATCGAAGAGGTGCTCGCGGATGAACGGCTCTCCTTTGAGCACGTGGATCTTCGGGTTCTCCACCTTATCGTTCAGTCCAAAGTGCTCAACAACAAGAAGTGATGTGACGTTCGGGTTCTGCCCAAACCGCACGAAATGCTGGAAGAGAGGTTCGAGCTGTTTCTTCCTCGCCTGCACGATAAAGCAAAGCATCTGCTCACCCGTATGGATGCCGCGCCTGAGGAGCAGGTTCCGCAGCATGCCTTTGTGCGTCTTCGGGTTATAGACAGGAAGATTCGTCTGCTGCATGAACTTCTTTACGTCCGCAAGGAGCGCGCCGATCTGCTCGTCGTAGAGGTGGCACTCATCAATGGGGAGAATCGTGGACCACTGCCCGGGCTGGTGGAACCCGATTGAGGGCTGCTCATCAAAATAAATGCGCTTCGTTTTCCCCGTGTTCGGGTCCTCCTGCTCCTCCGTGCGCATGGCGCCGTAGCCGAATGTTAGTTCCAGTTTGTTGCGGTAATTAAACACCTGAGGACTGGGGATGATGGAGAGAACCCTGCCAGGGAGATTCTTCCGGATCTTTTCATCCACCGGCGTGACATGTTCGAGTGTTTCTTTCACGAGCTGCTCCTTATAGAGAATCTGCTTCTGATACGGGACATGCTGCCATACGCACCCGCCGCAATCCCAGAAGTGTTTACAGCGCGGTTTGATCTCATCCATCGAAGGCTTGAGAATTTTCACCACCTTCGCTTCGGCGAAACGATCCTTCCCCCGCGTGATCACCACCTCCACTTTCTGCCCCGGAATCGCTCCCAACACGAACACCGGAACATCGCCGAAATGGGCCATGCCATGACCACCCGCAGCGATCTTTTCGATCGTGAGTTCAATGCGCTGACCTGGCTTCGGAGCAACAGGATCGGTACTTGACATCTATAGGTAAATAGTTTTAAAATGCATCCTTTTGACTTTCCACCCCTCAAGAAAAGGCTGGGCGCTCTTCCTGATCATCTTCACCTCTGTGATCAGCCTAGCATGCGTGCTTCCCGCAGACAACCAAGAGGAAGCCCTTTCTGTAGAGCTGCGCGTGAGCCCTGTTATTGGGGAAATCGCATCGGTAAAGATTCTTCCTGCAGAGAAGGCGCATGCCGC
>DATDWL010000002.1:0-69785 GCA_035289645.1 Candidatus Peribacterales bacterium | reverse complement strand
ACGTCGCAACTGTAACATTTTCTTCCGAGAACGACGTACTTCGAATTCGGTACGCCGTCTCTCGACTCATCCCTCGACGCGATGCTTCGCATCGCGCTCGGGATTCGCTCGAGAAGAGCATACTTCCGCTCAGCATGACGTATTGGGCAAGAGGAATGTTCATAGTTTTTCGTGGAGAAGTTGTCGGAGTTCATCATAGTAAAACGGCCGACCATCATATTTGAGAATCTTCTCTTTAATCTCCACGCCGCACTGCTCGCGAATGAGCATCCCGAGTTGTCCTTGGTAATTTGATTCGATGAGGATGATTTTCTTCGCCTTTGCCGCAAGTTTTTGGAAATATTCAGTCTTCAGTGGCCAGAGATACGTGTAATGAAGATACCCAACCCTAGCCCCAGCCCCAACCCCCTCAAGAACATCCAATACCGTCATCTTGATACTCCCCCACCCAACAAGTAACACATCAAGCGGTTCCACCTTACTGCTTACCGCTAACGGCTTATCGCTTACTGCTTTCCATAATTCCGGTTCTGGTAACGCACTCTTCAACGCTTCCATTTTCTTCATTCTCTTTTCCATTTGTGCCTTTGCCATCTCCGCAGATTCATCGATGGAGCCATCACCGTTATGTTCATCTGCTTGCGCATTGAATGTCGAAGCCTCACTCCCCGGGAGCCATCGCGGCGTGATACCGTCTTTTGCGTTTGGATCATAGCGATCGGTACTTTTGAGTTTTTTCAGTGCTTTTGGATCCGTGATGAGTTTGCCGCGGCGGATCTCCGCCCTCTTCTGGTCAAACGCCGGTATCGTCGTGAGTCCCTCCGCAATATGCTTATCCGTGAGGACGATCACCGGCAATTGGTATTCCTCTGCGAGGTTGAACGCCTCAGGCATCAGCGAAAAGCAGTCCTCGGCATCGCTCACACTCATCACAAGCCTCGGAAACTCGCCATGGCTGGAGCGAATCGCAAGGTGCAGATCTCCTTGCGCTGTCCATGTGGGATTTCCCGTCGCAGGACCCGGTCGCTGCGCCAGCACACACACCATGGGGTTTTCGATCATGCCGTTCATGCTCATGGTTTCGGTCATGAGGTCATAACCACCGCCTGAAGTCGCCGTCATCGCGCGCGTTCCCATATGGAACGCTCCGGAGGCCATCTGTGCCGCCGTAATTTCATCTTCTGCCTGTTTGACGATGAGCCCCGCTTCCTTCTGAATTTCCGCAATGTAGTGGAGGAGCGGCGAACTCGGCGTCATTGGGTAGCCGATGTAGACGCGAAGTCCTCCGTGGATTGCTCCAAGCCCCATCGCAACGCTCCCCGTGACGAGGAGATGATCTGCCCACTTCTTCTCCGGCTTTGGAAGATCGATGACGACACGTCCGAGCTTCGGATCATTATAGATGCACCCTGCATCCACGCATTCCAAATTTTTCTTCACGATATCTTCCCCTTTATGTTGATACTGCTCACGCACCAGATTTTTAAGGAGATCGATATCTTGGTTCAACATATCCCACACAAAACTTGTGAGGAGGACATTTGCAAGAATCGGACGTGCTTTGAGTTTTTTAAGCATTTCATCGAGCGGGATGTACACAATCTTGATCTCCTGCTCTTCGATCCACTTTTGATCTTCTTTGGAAAATTCCCAGTAATCCACATCGTGGATGATGATTCCTCCTTTTTTGAGATCTCGGAGATTATGTTCGAACCCGTGATGATTGAGCGTGATGAGGATATCCACTTTCATCTCGGCACTGCGCACAGGCACGGAATCAACATCGATTTGGAACGATGCATGCCCGCCTTTGATGAGCGATGGATACTCGCGGTAACCGAACACGCAGTAGCCGCTTCGCTTTAATCCCTTCGCGATCACCTCGCCAATCGAGTTGATGCCCTGTCCGGAGGAGCCGACGGCTTTGATGGAAATTCTACTCATTGAGAAAGTGATAACACGTCATGCTGAGCGAAGCGAGCCACAGCGAGCGAAGTCGAAGCACGTCGCAAAGCCAATAATTGTGAGGAAACCTTCATGATTGTAGTGATGAAATTTTTTTAAGGAGTTCCTCGCCCCACTTCTCGATCTTCTCCTCCTGCCCAAACGGATCATCTACAATCACAAGTGGTGGAAGAAGAGCGTGGCCGCCATGTTCTTTGATGAAGTGCGCCATGTGTTCGGTCGCTCGCGCCGTGTACTTGTACCGATGATCCCCAAGGCCGATAACGGCGCACTGCTTGCCTGCAAGATCGATGTCTTTCGCCTTCTTATACAGGAGCTCAAACATGTAAGGATTCACCTGCCCCTCGCGGCCACCCGTGTTCCATGTGCCGGAAGCAAGAATGAGGAGATCGCTCTTCGTAAAATCCGGAACTCCCGCCCTCTCCGCCCTTTCGAGTGATATGTGTACACTGGAATCCTTTTCCAAAAGAAACTTCTGGAGTGCATCAATGACATACTCCGTGTTCCCACTCGTACTTGCGTAAATGATGTGAAGGGATGGCATCTAAAAAACAGTATAGCAAGATGGCGATGGTATACTCCAGCGCACGGGCGGCTATCAGTCCGCCTGAGGCGGACGGATGGTTAGCATAATCATCTCATTCATTCACAGGGCGGCTAGCTCAGTTGGTTAGAGCGTGCGATTCACATTCGTAAGGTCACAGGTTCGAATCCTGTGCCGCCCACCATTCTCGGGAAAATATGCATTACGTATATGTCATCCAAAATCCAAAAGGAATACTCTATAAGGGTTATACAACAAACTTGGCTGTACGGTTGGAGCAGCATAATTCAAATGATGGCTTCCATTCATACACAAATAAGAAAGGGCCGTGGACATTAGTATATAAAGAAGATTTTCAAACAAAACAGGAAGCAATTGAAAGGGAAAAATTTTTAAAAACTGGCAAGGGGAGAGAATATTTAAAAAATATCATCGGGCGGCTATCCGCCTAGGCGGATGGTTAGAGCGTGCGATTCACATTCGTAAGGCTCGTCCGGCGTAGCTCCCATAGGAGCGGAGTCGGATCACAGGTTCGAATCCTGTGCCGCCCACCAATTCCAACAAACAGTTCTGCAAAACAAAGAGCGTGCGACCTGCCCGTCCGAAGTGTTGAGCGTAGCGAAACACGAAGGCGGGTTCACATTCGTAAGGCTCGTCCGGCGTAGCTCCCATAGGAGCGGAGTCGGATCACAGGTTCGAATCCTGTGCCGCCCACCATTCGGATCAAGCATCTGTTTTTGGATTCTCCGCAGCTTCGGTTAGCATCAGTTTGCGCTTCAGAGTTCTAATATCTGCAATCACTTGAGCTCCTTGTTGCAAAAGATCACGCCGTTCCGCATCGTTCGTAACATTGAGGCTGAGTACAGCGTGACACTGAGTCATTAATTCCTGAACGAAGGCCTCCATTCTCTCACACATCTCAGAGGTCATCTCCGGGCTATCCCCTCGTTCTAGATTAGTAACCATGTGCGTAAGCACATCAAATATCTGGGTGAATTCAAGCGAACCACTCGGGCAGTCAGCCCGCTTCAGACGGAGCACATGAGGTTCCGATCCATATGTCCAACGAGCATTAAAAGAACCTTCCGCAAGTTCATATAAATGACGAGGATTGAAATTCTTAAATCCTAATGATTGAAAATCGGCAAATGCACACTGTGCCCAGTGTTTGGTTTTACCATGGTCATCGTAAAGTATTCTTACATTCTGGAGCAATGTTTCCGCAAGAGTCATAAACGCTTCACTCTTTCTCGCTGAATCTTCATCTTGTTCAGAAGCCAGAGATCCTGTCTCGACACTATCGACAAGAATGGCATACGCATCATCATGTGTCATTCCAGACAGCGCAGCTGGTTCTAAATTAATCGTAGGAACTGACGTAACATCAAGATATTCACCACTCGATTCATCAAGTGGTACGTCTTCAGTAATCCCATTAACTCCTACAAATATTTCATTGCTCAGTATTGGAGATTCGCCGCCATCAGTTGCCATATGGAGTGAGTGGTAAGAATATGCATATAATACGTGTATATTTATATATGTCAAATTCTGAACAGTGCAGAAAAGTGAAATATTTGGTATAATTGCTAGATTTATGCATAAAAACCAACAGATACGCATAGCCGCTACTTGGCTCCTTGCAATGATGCTCGTATCGAGTACGGCAGCTGGTGTTTTTGCGCCTTATCGAGCAATTGCAAGTACATGGAAGCCAACTGTATTCGTGAATACCGAGGCATTCCAAATCATTGATGAGGGAGATTCCACAACAGATGTGGAAGTGCGGTTTGGCGATACGCTCAACGAGCGCCTCTATTTTGATCGTGCAGGCAGCCGCTTTCGGCTCACCGATGATCTTTTTGTGGAGGGATCACTCTCGGCATCTGGAACGCTCTTCTTGGAGGGCACACTCACAGGAGCACTTGCATTCCATGGTCCTTTCGCTGCGGATTGTGATGATGCAACGAACAGTAAATTACTCTGGGATTCTTCGACAGGAAAGTTCTCGTGCGGAACAGATCAGGCGGGCGGTGGCAGCACGTGGACAGATGGAGGAGATTTTTTGTATCCGACAAATGGAGAGGATGTCATCGTGGGGGGGGGCAGCGAAACTTCGTACGAAGTGAAAATAAATACAGGAAGCAGAATCAGCGCCACCTTCTCTGGCGGAATCGTCGTGAACGAAGCGGGGAACGATAATGATGTTCGCATGGAGGGAGATACGGATCAGAATCTGCTTTTTCTCGATGCCTCCACGGACAGAACAGGAATCGGAACCGCCACTCCGGATACAAAGCTCGATGTCGTAGGAACGATCTCGGGAACGACGTTGCGTATCTCTGGCAATACGGATGTGCATGGAACATTGACCGCATCGGGAGCAGCGAGGTTCGATGATAACTTTACGATCAATGATGATCAAACAGCGGCGAATGTCGTGCTCACCTTCGGGAGTGATGGCACGAACGAGACACTGACCTTCGAAAACACAAACGATCAGTTCTCCTTCACCGATGATCTTGAGGTGCGCGGCAATTTTTCTGGTGCCACGATCCATAGCGAAGGAACTCTCTCGGCATCTGGAACACTCTTTATGCAAGGAACACTCACAGGAGCACTCGCATTCCATGGCCCTTTCTCTGCGGATTGTGATGATGCAACAAATAGTAAATTGCTCTGGGATTCCTCCACGGGAAAGTTCTCGTGTGGAAGTGATCAAACGGGAGGCGGAGGCGCGCCGGACACGGGAATTTTTGTCGATACCGCTCCCGCGGCACACGCTGATGACAACACCACCGAGCTTTTCGACGATGCAACGAAGCCGAATATTGTCACCGATGCCACTTCATCCACCGTCCTCGTCTCAGTGCACATGCACGGCACTGCATCGAATACAACAGCCGATGCCTTCCTCGCCGCACGCATCGTCTATACAACAGACGGCAATGATCCTTCTTGCAGCGGCAGCTCCCAGTTGGGGGAACCGATGATTGGCGGTTTCACCACAGCCACCTCACACCCATGGCAGATTTCGGGGACATTTCTGCACAATCCCGGGGTTGCAGGAACGATCAAGTACACCGTATGCACGAGTGCGGAGTCTGTGGGTACGACAACTGATACGGCCGAGGACGTTCGCGTATCACTCGTTGAACTCGGTGGGTAATTCCATGTCTTTCTTCCGTGTGAGAGGGGCGGTAGCATAGGCACAATGTTTGATGCACAGAAACGCCGTCTGGTTTGGCTGCTCATGGCTTTCATGGGAGGAATTGCGCTTACCACTGCGGTATTCGCTGTAGCAAGATGCTCAAATGCAAATTATCCACTCATCAACCCCATGACCCCCTGCATTGCGCGAGATGCGAGAGAAGCAGTGACGTTCACTGTTTTCCAAAAAACTCTTGAGCGTTGGATGGATGAATATGCCGCAGAGTACGGTGTGACAGAATCTGCTGTGTATTTCCGCGATCTTCAGAACGGACCGACGTTCGGCATCAACGATCACATTCTATTTTCACCGTCAAGTTTGTT
Organism: Candidatus Peribacterales bacterium; assembly: GCA_035289645.1. GTDB lineage: Bacteria > Patescibacteriota > Gracilibacteria > Peribacterales > Peribacteraceae > DATDWC01. Next base: position 63,742 of record DATDWL010000002.1, on the reverse strand, counting down.
AAAGGTTCCCGTGATGATCGCCGTTTTCAGAGAGGCGGAGCGTGAACCGACAATTCTAGAACAGGAAATCGAAATTAAAGGTGCTATGTTGAACCCCAGTCAGGATATTGAACCTGAAAAAACGGTGATAGACGGACACACGTACACAGTTGCTGAACTGGTCGAGAAAATGATCGTAAACTCAGACAATCGTTCTAAAGACATCCTGAGACGGCTCCTCATCCTTCGCACTTCCCAAGAAGATCCGCTCTTTGAAACTCTGCAGGATGCAGGAATGGCAACGGAGGATTACCGTGAAGATGACTTTCTCAGTGTGAAAACATACGCAGCATTCTTCCGCATGCTGTACCATGCGACATTTCTTAATCGCGAGATGTCCAATGCCGCACTGGAGCTTCTTACCCGAACAACATTCACGCAGGGGCTCGTCGCCGGATTGCCATTAAAAACTACAGCCGCACATAAATTCGGTATTCGCGACAACAACATTACTAAAGATTTGTATCAGTTGCATGATTGCGGGATCATTTATCACCCCCGAAGAGCATACATGTTATGCATCATGACGCGAGGCACTGATCTTGATCAGATGGCCCGCTTTATTGCGAAAATCTCTTCGATGGTTTATGCAGAAGTAGATATAAAATATTGATGAGTAAAAATTGAGATACGTTCAGCCGAGCTACCACATGGCGGAGAGGAACATGGCTCAGTGATTTCTCCATCAAAACTCTCTCTGTAAAATTGTGTCTTGTGCCTGCTCCATAGCATGTGGAGCAATAAAAAAAAAGACCCTGCTCACAACGAGCAGAGTCCTTTACAGGCTTGCTTTAATCTTTTGTTTCCCAGTTCAGGTTCACAAACCCGGCTTCCGACCATCCGTTCACAAGCGACGCAAGTTTTACATAAATTGTGATATATCCGCCGGGCGTGTAGGTACCAGCAGATTCTGGACCGGTGATCGTTGCCGTCGTAAACGAGGCATTCGCCAGACCTTGGTTACCTGTGAGCGTCACCAGTGCATCTGCAGTGTCGCGTAGCACAAGTTTTACATGGTTCGTTCCGACAGTCGCATTCGATGTCCTGTAGCGGAGTTGGATCGGCGATGCGCCATTCCATGATGTAAAGTTATCCGGAACACGTACGCGGGTGGAAATCCAATAATCGTGAATGGAAGAATTCGTCGATGACCAGTGGTACACGTTCTCACGCGAGGCAGTACCTCCGGAGCCGACGAGCTGGCCGACGAATGTCGATCCGCTCGCGAAGTACACAGCTCCCGGATACTCCGGATGGAGCGAGACGATGGAGCCGCTGCTCGCAATACCGCTTGTCCATGTGAGCTGCCCTGTCGTTGGGTTTACAGAGAGAACCTGTCCAGAGGCGGATGCGGCGGAATTGGGCCATGTGTATGTGATGCCGCCGAGCGATAGAGTGGAACCGAATGTAGCAGCACCCTGTATGGATGTTGCACCTTCGATGGAAAGTCCTCCGCTTGCGCTCAATTGGCCGGTAACGTTCACATCATCGCTAAATTGGAACCGATCTTCGGTATTGCCCCATGTAATGGTCTCGTTCGTCGTATCCGATCCAAAGGTGAGCACAGCATTGTTGCTATCGGCATCCTCGTTGAGCGTCATATTCCCCTCGGTGACAACAGCGCCAGAGGAGTTGATGGAACCAGTCGTCGCAATATCATCGCTTAGCTCGAAGCGATCACCAGTATTGCCCCATGTGATTGTCTCGTTCGTCGTATCCGATCCAAACGTGAGCACAGCATTGTTGCTATCGGCATCCTCGTTAATGGTGAGGTTTCCTTCGGTCACAACAGCGCCAGAAACAGAAAGCGTCTTAGCATTACCAATCACAAGACTTCCCGTCATCGTATCGCCGCTCTGGTTTACGTACCTCGCATCAGCATCAGTTTGCGTAAGACTGCTCGCTCCCGTTTGATCACTGCCACACGAGAACTTTCCCGTGGAGGAATCCCAGAGCAATTTACTGTTCGTTGCATCATCACAATCCGACGTAAACGGACCATGGAAGGAAAGTGCTCCTGTGAGTGTTCCTTGCAGGAACACGGTACCGGAAGCGGAAAGTGAGCCTTCTGCATGGATCGTGGCACCGGAGAAGCTCCCTCGCGCTTCTACGTCGTCACTGAATGCAAATTGATCGTTTGTGTTTTCGAATGTCAGTGTCTCATTCGTCGTATCCGATCCAAAGGTGAGCACAGCATCCGCTGCTCCGCTGTCTTCGTTAATCGTGAGGTTTGCATCGGAGGTGATATTGCCAGTGGTATCCACCGTCCCCGTGACCGTCACATTCCCCTGCAGTGACGATGCGCCTTCTACAGAAAGCGTTCCCGAAGCCGTAAGATTTCCCTCTACGTTCACATCATCCGTAAATACGAATGCGCTCTTCGAAATATTCCATCGCAGAATCTCATTTGCGGTTGCCCCGAACCTAAGTTCGATATTGCTCGATCCATCCCCGTCATCAATCGTCTGAAATGCTTCTGTGTTCACAAGAAGCGTCGGACTCCAGCTGCTTGCTGCATACACCCCGGATGGGATCATCGTCAGCGCTATCACAAGCACTGCTGCAATGCGCACTCGAAGCGACCGTAGCATGTAGAAATGGAGTAGTTTCATGTGTGTATGAAATCCGAGTATTGTACCACAGTTTCTCCATTTTTGCGAATAGGAGAAACCATTGATTTGAATACGCATAACTCGGAGAAACCGATTCATACGATCAAACAAAGTCGCAATTGCCCTATGAATCGCGATTCTGGCCTTGTGGTGGAAATGAAGAGTGAACATATAAGGAAGGGGAATGAGGGGAGAAATTTATTCGGAAGGAAGTTCTGTGTACTGAAGGAAGAGATCGCCGATGTGTATTTGCTTATCGTTTTTGGCCTGCATCTTCAGTGAGATGAGGAAATCCTGTCCCGCAGTCCATGTGGGAGCACCGGACCACTCGATCTGCTCCGTCGCCCACGAGGTACCAACAAGATTAAGACCGGAAGAGAGGCTGGAACCGGAAAGCGATACGGGCGTACCGTTCGTATCGAATACCGACACATCCAATTGGCTGTCACTTGCATCAGCCGAAGTCGAGCGGTAGGTCAGCTTAAGCGGATTATCCTTCCAGCGTACAAAGTCGGCAGGAAGAGTCACGCGCAAGATAAGATCGTAATCCTGCAAACTTGCGAGCGAGCTCGTCCACCGGTAGTAGTTGCGATCACTCGTGTTATCGTGATCAACGAAGAGTTGCCCCACGTTATCCGAAGCATCCCCTTGGTACGAGGCACCCTCGAACCCTGCATGATAGGTACGGACAACAGTCTGCTCTCGATCATCGCTCGAAAGCGCACGGCGATCCGCAACACTCGTCACAGAGACTCCGTTCGTTGTGACTTCGGCAAGAGGGATATAGCTCTCGTCGCTTGGGAATGTCGCTGTACGAACCGTAAGTCCTCCGGATCCGAAGAAGACGTAATTTGTTGCAGATGCCGTAACGGCCACCCCGCTCTGTCCTGCAAAATTCGTTACGACTCCCCGCAAACGGTAGCTTCCAGCATCCACGGTGATGGACAGTCCTCCGCCGCTTGCAACTTTAAGTGCGCCGGTCGCGCTCTGCAGCGCGGAGACCGTGACACCGTTAATGAGGCCGGTCACAGTCAAATCTCCCTGCACGCGGAGGTCATCGTTAAAATTAAACCACGTATTGCTTTGATCGTAGATGAGTTTTTTGCCGAGCGACTGTCCGAACTGGAGCGTGATATCACCGGTTGCGGCATTATTCGTATCCAGCGTAAATCCGCTCTGCGTTGTCCCGCTTGGAATAACGCTCACAGGGAGAACTCCACCGGTCTTCAGCACAGGAATCGATCCGCTCGCTGTACCCGTATCCCGCTGATCCAGCATATCTGCATTCAGCGAAAACGGTACAGAAAGGACGGGTGAACGGTCTTTCGTCGCATCACTCGCATTGGCATCCAGCAAATCGTATGTGGAATCCGCAGCACTGGAAGCTTTTACATCCACCTGCAAATAGAGACTGAGAATTGTACTGAGGGGAAGGCCATTCATCGCTGGCAATGCCGTCGTACTCCCAAGTTCCACAGAGAAGAATCCGTCGCTATTCGGCGTGACGGTGTGCTCCTCCTTCCAACTTGCATAATTCGTTGCAGATGTATTGATCGAACCGGTAGCAGTCAAATCGCTTGCGCCAAAATCCGCGCTCTTCCAATAACTATAGCGAATCGTCACCGCCGATGTCACCGCATCACCGGAGCTGTCGAGCAGGTGCCCATGGTACGTATGAGTGAGTGGCGTGGTTGTTGCCGCAAATGCTTTTGTCCCCCCAATGAAAAGGAACAAACCGGCAAGTGCCGCAATAACAATCACATCCAGGCGCACTCCCCTCTTTGCATAGGATGGCAAGCTCCTGCCACGTCCATAGATTGGATTAATATGGAACGGCGTGCGGCATGCATGATTTTTACGGCTTGTTACACCGATGAACGGAATAAAAATACCGAGACCAAACCGTATCGATTGATGGAAGCGGCGGCGACGCGTCGTCTGCGGACCGTATTCCAGACGCACAATCGGCATCCCGGAGGAGAGAATGATTTTATGCTTGCGGTACGGGAACATGAATCCACCGAGCGCTCCGATAATGAGAATCGCCAATGTCGAAATGCCATTGGAATCCTTAAGCAAACCCGGCACTTTTCCCTCCACCAATCCTCGAGACGCACCCTGCACCAAAAGATTCACAGGATCCATTCGGTCAAACGGCGGTCGCTCCATCGTATTCATGGAGAGGAAAAAGGAAACCGGAGATGGTTGGAAACGGAAAATATTCGGCGGAGCGATCTCCTGCGCCGCGGGTGCAGCATTCTTCGTTCGCGGAGGGGTTACTCTTGGCTTTCGCGTAGGTCTCCCCTTATCTGCACGACGAGCAGAAGAAGAATTTCGAACTCTTGGCACCGCTCTTCTCGACCTATCTGATCTATCGCCGCCTCCTCCTCCGCCACTTTCGCTGCTGCTGCTTGAAGAGCTGATGGAAGATGAAGAGGAGGATGAACTTCCCGTAGGCGACGTGCTCGTTATCTGAAAACTTGTGCCGGCGAGCGGCATACTAGTATTCGTTTCGCGGCCCGCTTCCATCTGGTGATCCGTTCCTGTGAGCGGTCCACCAGTCGCTTCTGCACCAAAATCCTCGTACAGACGGTACGAACTCCCCTCGAGCGCATACGCATGCTCACTCCCGCCGAAAATGCCGATCGTGGCGATCGATGCAAAGAGCACGATGAGCGCTAAAGACGATGAACCGTTGCCCCTCCCTTGTTCTTCATTGAGTTTTGCATTGAGTAATGAGGATCGTTCCTGCTCGAGCGTCGCTGCCCACGACGTTAACTCATCCTGCACCCGGCAGATACATTGCTCCACGACATGATCGACGATCTTCTGTTCCGACACGTGCACAACATCATTCCCTGTGCGCTTGAGCCAATGAGCCGGTGTCTCCGCAAAGAAAAATTTATGGCGCCTGATCACGCGCCCTATGCAGGCAGCAGAGAGTGTTACGCTCTTCTCCGCGATTAATCGTTCACGGATACATTCGCGGCTCATGTGGGGATCCTCTGTGCGAAGCACGCGAATATGCTCGATGATCTCCGGCGCCACAGTTGATGTGCGCGTGCGGCGTGGACGACGCGATCGCTCTTCGAGTGAAGTAGGATCCGCAGGATCAAACCGAAGAGCCCACCGCGTAAACGTCGACGGTGAAATATTAAAATGTTCGCATGTTTTGCGTACATTTCCTCCGCTTCCCATTGCATGGGCAAACCAGCGGAGGCGTTCCTGCGCTTCGGAACCAAGATTGAGCGCCGCTGCATCACGGAGCAACTGCTCGATATCCGCAAGCGTTGCACGAAGTGCGCGTTGATTGTCTTTGTGTATTTCTGACACGTGTTAGTGTGAATTGATGTGTATTTGAGATCTCTGTACTACATTATACCAATAATGCAACTTCCTGTCTGCATCTTCTTGATCCTTCACCTTGTACGTCTTACGAAAGCTGGTCACCATTATTTGGCTCTATAGAGAGGAAAATATGGTTTTATCACTTTCATCTGCGACTATGTCTGCGCATGAGCACGCTCTGTAGACAATATGATTCTCTGTATCTGCATTCATGATGCAATCTTGAGTAATCATTCGTACATACACATACTGACAAAGCACCTTTGATCCATGAGCACCTCATGCAGATGTTGTTGACTATATGATTCTTTTGCTATGCTATTCGCATGAAAAACATCACAACACTTGGAGTCGCTGCGCTGCTTCTCGTTTCCACTGCTGCACACGCTCAAACGGAACGATCATTTTCGGATGTTGCCCCAGATCACCCGGCATACGAAGCAGTAGAGTATTTGAAGTCACAGGGGATTATTGGAGGATATGACGATGGCACGTTCCAGCCAAGCCGCAAAGTGAACCGCGCAGAAGCTGTGAAGATCATCGCCGCTCCACGCATCTCCGCAGACGCATTCGAGGAATTAAAAAAAACTGCCATCGGCTTTACCGATGTGCCGCAGGATGCATGGTATGTGCCGTTCCTCGCCGCTGCAGTAAATGCATTTAAATTTATCGACGGCCCACCCAAGCGCACCGCATTCGAAGGAAGCCGCCCCGTCCTGAAGGCGGAATTTGTGAAAATGCTCCTCGTTGCAAACGGCGTGGATTCCAGCGCAACATTTGGAGAAATACAGGATCCTCTTTCCGCCGACGTTCAGGATCGGGGTGAGTGGTACTACTCCCACATGAGAACGGCAATCGCTTATTCGCTGACGCAGGTAAACGAAGAGGAGAACCTCTCTCCCGGCGTAGAACTTTCTCGCGGCGATGTCGCGCTCATTATGCACCGGTTCCTCATGTTCCAAGAAGAGCGCAGAACTCAGGCGCTCCTCTCCGAAGCCGAATCGGAAATTACGCGCATTCTGGATGCACTGGGGAGGAATGATTCAGCGGCTGCAAGCCGCGCCGCCACTCGCAGCATTCTTGCGGCACGAGGCGCCCACATGCAACGATCGGATTCGCCGGTAACGCGCGGAGCCGTAAAGATTTCGCAGGCGTTCCAGCAACTGGTTCTTGGTTACCTCGCCGGTCTTGAACAGAACTTTGATGCCACCGTCACCGCCGCTAAAGCCGCATGGAGCCTTGCACAGGAGGCACAGCAGATTAATCCTGATATCGGCACCATTATCGACCAAGTACGGCAGACTGCAGAAAAAATGGCGAATGATGCGCGCGCTTTGGGAGGAAAAGGTTAAACTGCAGGTATCCTCTCTCCCATGCCGATCTCCCGCGACCGAATCCTCTACGAGGATATTCACCTTCTTGCCATCAATAAACTCGCCGGGGAACTGGTGGTAAAGGGCAGCGGCAAAACGGAAAAACTCCCCCTTCTCGATTTTCTAAAGAAGGAATATCCCGGATTGCGTCCGATTCATCGCCTCGATTTCGAAACATCGGGTGTGGTGGTCTTCGCAAAAAGTAAAGAGGCGTACGAAAAAGTGATCGGCGCGAAATTCGTGGGATGGAAGAAGATCTACCGTGCACTCGTGCTCGGGAAAATACATTCGGACGCCGGAGAGATCGCCGTTCCACTCCCCTCTCGCGGATCCCCGGAGAAAATACCGGCGGTTACAAAATACCGCGTCGTCCAACGATTTACGCATGCAACGGATGTGGAAGCGGAAATCGAATCCGGCCGCCATCATCAGATCCGCAGGCATTTTGCAGCAATCAAACATCCCCTGCTCTTGGATGAGGAATATGGGGATCGAAAATTCAATCGCCTCTTTACGAGGGAGCTCAAGTTCCGCCGATTCTTCCTCCATGCTGCGCGAGTCGAATGCGTCCACCCAATCACGGGAGTACACCTCGTGGTCGAGGCTCCACTCCCAAAGCCATTCGTCGAGGTGCGGAAAAAGTTGATATAGCATTCTCTTCGAGCCAGATACGAAGCAGATCGCTCGAAGAGAACATATGATAGAATTCATTCGTCGTGATGGATGCGTTCCAAATCCTCGGCGAAAACTCCGATTTTGTGATGGGAGCCTACAACATGAGCGCGCTCATGGGAGGAATTTTTCTCTTCGTCATCTTCGATACGGTACTCAAAGGTTGGGGCATGTGGCGCGCTGCACGGTTGGGGAAGAAATCCTGGTTTGTTTCGCTCTTACTCATCAATTCCATGGGTATTCTTCCGATCATTTTTCTCCTCTTCACGCGGGAGGAGTACGCAAAATTGCCCTCGCAGCAGGGCAACTGATCATCCTCTCCTGATCTGGTTCCACCGACGGTCGGGAGACTTTGGCATAAATTGATTTGAATACGGATTTTTCCGCGTACGGAAACTTTGGCTCCTTGCTCCTAATCTAGTCGAATTTCCATCCAAAGCATCATCAACTACGTTTTGCGCAAAACTAGTGCGCGTGCGCGTCACTTGTTGTGCGATGAGAAGTGCACGCAACTGCTGTATGTGCTCCGGATTATTACCGCAAAATCCTCCTCCTCTCTCAGCAGATTCCCTCTCAAGCGCCCGTAATTCGATCAAAGTGAGCTCTTCACCACCTCTTACTTTCTCTATCGCAATATCCACAATCTCCGTCAGTTCATCAAGTGCCTCCCGAAGGTGTTCTCTGCCATCAACCATAGAAGCCATGCTAGCATGAATGTCAAAGAATCTATTCTATGGTAGAATAGGGGTAATGAAGCTCTTCTCGGGTTCCTCCCACCGTACGCTGGCTGAAGCAATCGCAAAGGAGCTTGGAATGGAGCTTGGAAAAGTGGAGCTCCAGACCTTTTCCTGCGGGGAACAGTATGTGAGGTACGAGGAGTCTGTCCGGGGACAAGACGTCTTTATTATTCAAACAGGATCGGAGGTAACAGATAGCGACATCATCGAGCTTTGCCTCATGTGCCAAGCGGCTAAGCTCGGTTTTGCAAAATCAATCCACCTCGTGATTCCTCACTTCCCCTACGCACGGCAGGATAGAGTGAGTAAACCCCGCGAACCGATCTCTGCAAAACTCATCTGTGATCTTTTAGTCACAGCGGGTGCAAATCACGTCATCACACTTGCACTCCACACCGATCAGATCCAAGGATTTTCGGATGTGCCGATGGATGCGCTTAAATCGCACAAACTGTTTGCAGAGTATTTTACAAAGAAGAATTTAAAGGATCTCGTCGTCGTATCGCCAGATGCAGGTGGAACAAAGGCAGCAAAGATCTTTGCCGATAGTGTCGGCGCAGATCTCGCCGTAATGCATAAGACGCGTCCACGGCATAACGAAGCGTCAATTCTGCACGTTGTAGGAGAGATCAATGGGAAAACCGCCATCATCTACGACGACATGATCGACACAGCGGGATCGATCTGCGCCGCGAAGGAAGCATTGATCCAAAACGGCGTAAATAAGGATGTCTACGTGGTTGCCACCCATGCGATTTTCTCGGGATCTGCGGTGAAGAAGCTGACGGATGCCACATTCAAAGAAGTCGTGGTCTCCGATTCTCTTCCGCTGGAAGGAAAAATCTTCCCAAGCCTCACAGTCTTAAGCATTGCTCCGATGCTCGCGAGAGTCATTGGAAACATTATGAAGGGCGAGAGCGTCACGGAAATGTATAACTAGACAACCGGGTCTATACTTTGGAACATGTACCATTCGCCGCTTTCGGTTATTGATAGGTTGCCGGAATCTGCACAGACTCAAATCCTGTACAACCTCGATCTCGCTATTCAGATAGAACCACGCGGTACACTTGCGGAAGAATTGCTCATTCAGAGATCAAAGCGCTGCTGGCAAGTGATCACACTTGCAACTGCAAATGGTTGTACTCAATCAGAAATTGACACGCTTCTCCTCGCAAGCGGATTTAATATGGCCTACGGCGTTGCGTGCGCAGTGAAGGAACCATATCAAAGGGTTTCACGGAATAGACCCTGCCCCATCGCAAATCTTTCGAGAGAAATTGAGCGCCGACGTTTTGAACTATCGCGCCATATGTACGGGCACGATACCCTCTCCTAATGCAACATCTCGAAGATCCACGCATACAGCCTCTGCGCTCCTTCTACGAGACGCGGCCCCGGTCGATTGAGGAGTGAATCATCGATTACTTTTATTCTCCCCTTCTGTATCGCTTCAAGCGACTCCCACCTCGGTCGCTTTGTGATGAGTGATGGATCTGCAAGTGCTCCTGCTCCGCAGATCGAAAGAATGACGAATTCGGGATTCCACTGTTGAATTTGCTCGAGAGTTACCTTGGGACTTAATGCCCCAACGGGAATCGGGAATTGTTCCCCTCCCGCAACTCGTGCAACTTCCGGAACCCAGTTACCTGAGGCATACGGCAGATCATGCCCGCCCGACTTATTCTCTAAAGCAGGCCATTCTTCGATGTAAAGCCTTGGCCTTCGCGGAAGATTCTGTGCACGCTTTTTTACCTCGTTCATCCCCTGCCTCATCTTTTCGCAAAGTGCGCACGCATCGGCCTCGCAATCGAGAAGCGTTCCGATCTCTTGGATCGATTGATAGATGGCATTGAGCGATCGAGGATCTTGGTGAATGCACTGGAATCCGGCTGCACGAATTTCCTCCGCAAGTCGCTTCTGGATGATTGTGGAAGTGAAGATGAGATCGGGTTGATAGATTTTGAGTTCACCGAGATCAATTGTTTGATGTCCCTGAATTTTTGGAATGTCTTTTGTTTCTTCTGGAAAATTACTGAATTGATCGCGCGCAACGATGAGGTTTTGCTTCTTCAGTGCAAAGAGGATTTCGGTGACGGCAGGGGAAAGGGAAATGATGCGCATACGCCATACTGTAAGGGCGTAACGTGCTACGCCCCTACGACCCTTCATTTGTTTCTCTTGCGTTCAAAGCCAATTCTGGTACATTTACCGAAATACCATGAAATCCGGACTCATTCCGCCGGCTTCCACGAATCCGAAAGATTTCACGATCGCGACGCTCGGGAGCCATAGCGCCCTCCAGATTTTGAAGGGTGCGCGGGACGAAGGCATGCGGAATCTTGTGATCTGTAAAAAAGGATGCGAACGTCCGTACAAGAGCTACGGCGTTGCGGATGAAATTTTAATGGTGGATGAATGGAATGCGTGGGATGAAACGTTGGAAGCAGAACTTCGCAAGAGGAACGCCATCATCATCCCGCATGGATCGTTCATCGCCTACATGGGCCACGATCGTGTCAAAAATATGAACGTGATGTACTACGGCACGAAGGAAATACTGGAATGGGAATCGAATCGAAAAATGGAACGTGTGTGGATGGAAAAGGCCGGACTCTTGCTCCCGAAAGTTCACGAAAAGCCGGAGGACATCGACAAAGCCGTGATTGTGAAGTTTCACGGCGCAGGCGGCGGTTTTGGCTACTTCATCGCCAAAAATGCGGAACAGTTCTACGAGGTGAAGAACCGCAAATACCCGAACGAGACTGATTTCGTTTTGCAGGAATACATTATAGGCGTACCGCTGTACATCCATTACTTCTACTCCCCCATCACGGGAGAGCTCGAAATCATGGGATTTGATAAACGCTACGAATCAAATGCAGATTCTATTGGAAGAATCAAAGCGGAGGATCAACTCGCAGCGAATATTCACACAAGTTATACGATCGTCGGCAATATTCCCGTGGTCGTCCGCGAATCACTCCTGCCCGAAATGTTCGACATGGGTGATCGCGTGGTTAACACCAGCCGCGAAGTGACAGGAACAAAAGGGCTCTTTGGTCCGTTCTGCCTCGAATGCATTGTGACGAGGAAGCTGCAAATCTTCGTCTTCGAAATTTCGGCAAGGATTGTTGCCGGCACAAATCCGTATATTGAGGGCTCCCCTTACACCGCACTCAAGTACGATGTGCCGATGAGTACGGGGAGGAGAATGGCAAGAGATATTAAACAGGCGATTGAGTTGGGTCGTATTGCGGAAATCCTTGGCTAGTTCTCCCTTATTCAATGTTCAAAAGCTTCTTTCTCTCTTCGAGAGAGTGTGAATTTTTTGCATAGACTTCCTCAAGAAGTCGCAAAGCAACGTGTGCAGGGTGTTCGTCACTGCCCTGCTGGCAACGACTTAAAATATTAAATGTCGAGCCGCTACTATCAAGATCATGAATGAGTATCTCTCCGACAAACATATATGCCCCATTCGGTATATTCGCTATTTTGTCTTCCGCCTGCTGTTTATCGTCACACCGCATCACGATCTCCTGTTTCAACGAAGTGCTATCACACATCAGACCCAAATAATTCAGGAACGCAGCAAATGCCATAGCCATCTCTCCACGTTTGATGAAAGCCTGCATATTATGGATGAGTCCACCTAATTGTCCCACAAACTCAGTAGTAATATTCTCCATAATGTACTTGAAGTCCGTATTCTGTTTTTGCTTCCACAAATTTGTGAGTGAGCCGCCCCGCGATGCGATGAGCACATCTGTCGTTGCCGCATACTGCTCTTTGTTCGGATGCTGTTCCTTATATAACTCAATACAGCTCTGATCGTAGAGATGCTCACGTTCTTCAAATATTATTCGAAATTGCTCCAAGAATTGAAAATACTGATCGGCGTTAATATTACGAGCACGAAAATATGACCGAAGAGCATACCAACATGGATTCTGTTCGGTGCTCGTCTGTATCATCTTATAATGATCATCACTATCGACTCGTAATTCTGCATCTTCAAGAAAAAAACGATTCCCCATCGTCATTGCAGACTGTACACAGTTATCGTTCCTTCCCCTTTTTCTGCTTACACTGGCCGAAAAACCGATCTGTCCTGTGGGTGTTACATGTTTCCTCCAATGCCCATAAATACTCGCATCATAATATTCTACTAAGAGTTCATTCGGCCCAATGGTAATAGGGGTATACACCCTATTTGACGGGTAGCAAATCTGCTCATTAAACTCAAAGATAAGGACTTTTAATGGCGTAGGATCTCCACGCAGAAGTCTTCTGCGTGCCTCTGTAAGATCAAAACGAAAAATATAGTTTGGATTCAGACGGATACATTCGTCTTTGAATAACTGAAAAGAGCGCTCAACAAATTCGGGTGTCACCTGTGCATCCGATAATTGCATCAACAGTTCTTTAAAAGAATCAACCGCATGATCAATGGGCCCGACATGTTCCATCGATTGTTCAGTGGAGAACTGTTCTTCCCCTACCTCGAGTGGCGTATTGGTAAAATTCTCCTCCTGCCACGGGGCGTGATAAAGAGGATCATTGGATTCTTGTGCGACGCTTTTGAGCGCATTTTGAAGCGAGGTATACAGCACACCTCCATCATTTTTACGATTCCCCCATCGGGGCTCCTTCAAAATTGCACGAATGGCTTTCGGCCCTTCTTGAAGAATGCGCGCAACCATGCTCTCATCGAGCGTGGCGATACAATTGGACGCACCTATATTTAAGTTTTCTTCCAACCATCGCTCCACAGCAAAACGCCGAAAAATATCATTGGGATCCGTTTTAGGAACCTTATCCATGATTATTACTATAATACATAATTTATGTTATTGCAACTTAGAGAATTTCTGCGATAATTCAGGTTCTACAGAGAACAGGGTAATGTCCTCATACAAACTCATGAATGTTGCTGATCTCCTCAAAGGCTACGATCAATCGAACCTTACGATTGGCGTCCTTGGCGGGCACAGCGCACTTGATTGTTGCCACGGAGCAAAAAAGGAAAGGTTGAAGACGGTGTGCGTCGCGAGAAAGGGTAGAGAGAAAACTTATGTGAAATATTACAAAACTCATGATGGCAGAGGCTGTGTCGATGAAACCATTGTCGTGGATGCGTTCGAAGATGTTTTGAAGGCAGACATTGTACAAAAGCTCCGCTCAATGAATACGATCTTCATCCAGAATCGCTACTTTTGGGTATACATGAGCGATTACGCAAAAATTGAAAATGAGTTCACCGTTCCGATTTTTGGAAACCGAACGTATGTGAAAATCGAGGAACGCGATCAAAAGTACAACCAGTATCATTTACTCCGTGATGCTGGAATCAGAACTCCAAAACTTTTCTCGAAACCTGAGGAAATTGATCGGCCAGTGATTGTGAAGGCTCAAGAAGTTCAAAGAGGTTATGAGCGAGCTTTTTTCTTTGTACCAACGGCAGGACAATACGATTCCATTGGATCAAAATTGGAGAAAGAAGGAAAAGTTTCCCCAAACTGGCGAAAGGCACCGATCGAAGAATATATCCTCGGTGCACAGATCAATTTTAACTATTTCTACTCCCCTCTTTCTGGAGAATTGGAACTCATGGGAACAGATATGCGACGCCAAACGAATCTCGATGGATTTATACATCTCACGGCACACGAACAAACCATCATCCGAGAAACATTTGATGTAAAACGGATCGAAACCGGCCACATCGCAGTCACTGTGAAGGAGTCTCTGCTCGAAAAAGCATTTGAGCTCGGGGAAAAATTTGTTGCTGCAACTAAGAAGATGGATGCTTCGACGGGGCTCAGCACAGGCGGAAAAGGCATCATCGGTCCATTTGCTCTGCAGGGCGCAGTCGTTGCGGAGGAAGGAAAAGAAGACATCGTCATTTTTGATGTTTCGCTCAGGATTCCAGGCTCCCCCGGAACCAAATTCACGCCGTATTCGATGTACCTCCATGGCGAACCGATGAGTTATGGAGAGAGAATTGCGAAGGAGATTAAACAAGCGGTACAAGAAGGGCGATTGGAGGAGGTGGTGACGTAAGTCCTCAGCGTGACATGCAAGGTACAATCCTTCCATGACCAACGCCGAAATCGCAGCAGTGTTCGCACGGATCGCGCTCATCCTCGATTTGAAGAATGAAAATCCGTTTCGCGTGCGAGCGTATGAGCGTGCAGCGATGATGGTGGAGAATTTGCCAACGGATCTGAAGAAGATGTACGAATCCGGTGGCAAAAAGGAGCTTCTTTCGCTCCCCGGCATCGGGAAAGATCTTGCAGAAAAGATTGAGGAGATGGTGACAACGGGCAAACTCCCCTACCTGACTCAAATCGAGAAGAAAGTGCCAAAGGGTCTGCTCGAGATTATGGAAATCGAAGGCGTAGGACCAAAGAAAACAAAACAGCTCTGGGAAAAATTCAAAGTGAAGAGCATCGCAGAGCTCGTAAAGCTTGCGGAAAGCGGAAAGATTGCAAAGCTCCCCGGCTGGGGCGAGAAATCTGTAATTAATCTTTTACGTGGTGTCGATCAGCGGAGCCGGATGTCGGGAAGACTTCCGATTGGTGAAGTGTGGAGCCTCGCGCAAGGCATCGTGGATGCGCTCCGCGCTACAAAGCTCTGCACGAAGATCGAAGTTGCAGGAAGTCTTCGGCGGGGAAGAGAGACCGTTGGCGATCTCGATTTCCTCGTTGCGAGTAGCAAGGCGAAGAAGGTGATGGAGGTGTTCTGCAATCTCCCTGTGGTTGAAAGCGTTACTGCAAAGGGAGAGACGAAATCCACAGTTTTTTTGAAGGCGGGACTCGATGCGGATCTTCGCGTAGTGGAGGAGGAAGTCTTCGGTGCCGCGCTCCACTACTTTACGGGGAGTAAAGATCACAATGTCCATATTCGCAGAATCGGTATCAAAAAGGGACTCACGATTTCGGAATATGGGGTGCACAAGGGAACTGCGAAAAAGAAGGGGAAACTCATCGCTTCGGAAACGGAGGAAGATGTGTACAAAGCGCTTGGGCTCTCCTTTATCGCTCCGGAACTTCGGGAAGATCGAGGAGAAATTGAGGCGGCAGAAGCCGGGAAACTTCCTCATTTGATCGAGGAACGTGATCTCCGCAGCGATCTCCACATGCATAGCACCGTAAGCGATGGCGCAGCCTCGATCGAGGAAATGGTGAAAGCAGCAAAGGAGCGAGGCTTGGAATACATCGCAATCACAGATCACGCATCACCAATGGGTATGGTGAAGGGAATCAAAGATACGCACCGATCATTGGAAGAGTATTTGAAAAAAATTGAGCATGCGCGAAAAAAATTTTCCGGCATCCATATTCTCGCAGGATCCGAGGTGGATATTCTTCGCGACGGGGGTTTGTATTTACCGGATGAACTTTTACAGCAACTCGACTTTGTGATTGCGTCGATCCACCAAAATTTTCACGATTCGCGGGAGCAAAATACCGCTCGCCTCATCCGCGCATGCGAAAACCCGTATGTCCATGCTCTGGGACACCCGACAACACGCATCCTTGGGAAGCGCCCGGGGATCGAGTTTGATGTGGATGCGGTGCTGAACGCAGCCAAAGCGAACAATGTCTGGATCGAGCTCAATACATCGCACGAACGCCTCGATCTCCCGGATGTACATCTGCGTCGTGCGAAAGAATTGGGCGTAAAAATCGTGATGGGATCGGATGCGCATTCAACCAAAGGATTTGATTATCGCTTTGGGATACTGCAGGCAAGGAGGGGGTGGCTAGAGAAGGGTGATGTGGTGAATACGCTGCCATTCACGGAATTCTTCAAGATAGTAGGGGCGTAGCATGCTACGCCCCTACGACGTACAATGTTTTCGTCGCCGAGATGGCGGAATTGGTAGACGCGCACGACTCAAAATCGTGTACCCACAAGGTGTGAGGGTTCGATTCCCTCTCTCGGCACCACACACATTTCATCACTATGAATGACCCAGATATCAACCAACGCCTCCACGCTATCGAGCAACGCAATCGCCGCGTCGAAGCCGAAAAGGCGTGGGAGAGGAGTTTAACGCGGATGATCACTCTTGGTGCTATGACGTACGGTTTTGCCGCTCTCTTTCTCTTCCTCACAGATATTCCTCAGCCGTTTCTGAATGCGTTTGTTCCGGTTGTCGGCTTCATCCTCTCTCTCCAAACGCTGCCACTCGTAAAGAAGCACTGGATTCGGAAGAAAGAAACCTAAGAACCTGATACCCTCCTCTCATCTTCTTGATCTTCTCCTCTTCTCTTTCATTTTCCTATGTTCCTCGACGAAGCCACCATCACCGTGCATGGAGGAAAGGGCGGCAAAGGCCTCGTTTCGTGGCGGAAGGAGAAGTATGTGCCCCGCGGCGGCCCATGGGGAGGCGATGGGGGAAATGGCGGCAATGTGCTCTTCCTTGCCGATAACCAAACGGATACGCTTACAAACTTTTCCGAAGTGAAAGTGTTCCAAGCAGAGGATGGCGAAGGCGGAGGAAGAAATCGTCGCGCAGGGAAACGAGGAGAAGATCTTGTGTTGCGCGTGCCGCCCGGCACCATTATCGCAGATGCGGAAAGCGGAACAATCATCGCTGATCTGACGCACGAAGGCGAAAGCCTGAAGATTGCGCGTGGAGGACGCGGCGGCTACGGCAATGCGCACTTTGCAACGAGCATCCGGCAGGCACCTGATTTTGCGGAAATGGGTGAACCCGGGGAAACGAAGATGCTCCACCTCACCCTAAAACTCGTAGCGGAGGTCGGCATCATTGGATTCCCGAGTGTGGGCAAATCGACCATCATTTCCGTCATCAGTGCCGCAAAGCCGAAGATCGCAGACTATCCGTTCACGACACTCGTTCCAAATCTT
This sequence comes from Candidatus Peribacterales bacterium, assembly GCA_035289645.1. Taxonomy (GTDB): domain Bacteria; phylum Patescibacteriota; class Gracilibacteria; order Peribacterales; family Peribacteraceae; genus DATDWC01. The sequence goes on along the minus strand of DATDWL010000002.1, from coordinate 46,078 downwards.
GGAGTCGTCACCGTCCACGATCGAAGCTTCATCGCCTGCGATGTCCCGGGGCTCATCGAGGGCGCGAGCGAGGGAAAAGGCCTCGGTGATACGTTTCTGCGGCACATCGAACGCTGCGGTGCGCTCGTCCATGTACTTGATATCAGCAGAGAAAATATCGTGGAGGATTACCGCATCATCCGCAAAGAGCTGCAATCCTACTCCCCCACTCTCGCGAAGAAGCGCGAACTCGTGATTCTGAATAAAGTTGATCTGATTCAAAATGATGCGAGTATCTTCGTGGAAGAGTTGAAGCAAAATGACATTCCGGTCTTCGCCATTATCTCCTCAGCAACGCTCTATGGCATACAGGATTTCCTCAATGCGTTACTGCATGTCGTCCTCGAGGAACGAAAAATGAGAGAAGCGGTATCTCCTGTGGAGAAATCAATCCCCGTGCTCCACCCCCACATCGATGACACGCGCACCGATGCATTCACGATCGATGTATCGGACGGAGTTTTCCATGTCTCCGGAAGCAGGATCGAACAAATCGCTGCCATGACGAACTGGGAAAGTTTCGGCGGCGTGCAACGATTCCGCGATATCTGCGAACGCATCGGACTTAAAAAAGCATTGGAACGGAGTGGCGCAACGGAGGAATCCACGATCTTCGTTGGGAAAACCGATGTCAGCGAGATGTGGTGAAACGGAGCTTCACCCTCCTCCCGAAACGAGCGTGAGGTTTTTTGTGACGTACTCCACGGGCTCACGAAGTTCCTTGGGACCGGAGATTTCGAAGTGTCGGTTCTCGGTAAAGCCTCGGTACCCAATCACGCGATCGCCGATGATCCGAATATCGCCATTGCCAAGACTGAGTCCTGCAAGATCGCCGGATTTAAGCTCTACAGCAATCGGCCCATCGCCCATCTGATCCACATTCACGGCGCCAATTTCCACATGCCAGAGGATGCTCGAGAGCGCCCCGAAGGATTTGTAATACCAGTTCTTGTGCACAGGAACGCAGAATCCAACATGCGCCGAGCAGTATTCCTGCGTCCAGCGCTCCGGCGCGTAATCCTCGTCGAGCATCAACGTAACTGATTGTGTATAATTCCCGCTTGCAGCGCTCGACGATGTGCCCGCAGAACTCGATACAGAACTCACGGACGATGAGGACGAGCTTGTTGAGGATGATGTACTGACAGAGGATGCACTCGTTGAACTCAATGAAGATGAAGTGATAGAAGATGAGGACGAGGACGAAGTCGACGATGCGGATGACGATGATGTATCGGATGATGCAGACGAAGCACTCACTTCACAAATGCCGGGGCCTTCTTCCGAAAGAGCACAAGAGAAACCCTCCGGACATTGAACACCGCTCTCTCCACCACAGAGCACGCGGAGCGCTTCTTGCTCTACTCCATTTTCATCCTTCTCTCTGCGGATCCACTGAATTTCCTTCACCATCATGAGCGTACCTCCGGCTTCCACAGTCGGCTTTACATCCCCCTGCACGCGCACAAGTTTTTCGGCATACAGATCAAGCATTGCAGGCGTTCCTTCCATTGGATCAAGGAGCACCATCTTGCCATCCGCTAGCATCAGCCTGTGGCTCCCCTCTTGGTAAATCGTCACCCCTCCCTTCTCCAAAATACCCGTGTACGTGACATTCTTTGTTACAAGATCCTCCTCATTGAGTGGAGGTTGCGGCACCGATGAATTGCTCGATTGCGTTTGATCGGGAGTGGGCGTTTCTCCTCTACTGCAGGCAGAAAGCAGAGACACGGTAAACACAGTAAAGAGTAGGAGTGCGTACTTCATAGATTGATGGTGAGGAAAGTATGCGGATTATACCGCCTATGCACCTCCCCATAGACTCATGAATACAAATTTTGTTCAAATGTGAGCTGCGTCACAATTCTCCGCGTACCAAAGTCGGGTTGTGCATCTCTACTCATATGCATCAATACGATAGATAGCTCATCGACGCCGAGGTTCTATCTCTTCTTGTAGCTATGAAAACATGCCCCACAGTAACTCCTGTTCCCGGGGATCTTTGTGCTGCAGATTTTACAAGAATGTGTCCCAAATTTTGCGAAATCTTTTCTTCTTTGTTCTTGGTATTTGGAATATGTATACGAATATTTGCTGGGCACAGACGTACCATACTTACCGCCTGTGAAAATCATGCAAATAAAATTCCAGATGCTGCCGAGGATGACTCTTATGAATCGAATCATGCGCATCATTCTATAGCAAGCATTGGCTTGCTACACAAAATACTCATGAATGGAGTGAAATAGAGCGAATTCGCGATTCGAGTCGAATGGTTTACCACCCCTCAACCGTGAGCTCGGGGTCGAACGGGGAGTGAAGTCTCATCGAAGGCCAGTAAATTGTCTGCCCCTAGGTAGAAATAAAGGTGGTTGTTTATCGAACAATTAATCTAAATTCTCGACGCAAGCAATGAGCCAGGACTCTGAGAGTTGCAAGGCGCTGCAGAGCGATCTCTCTCGCAGATGCGCTTAACGTGTTTTGCGATAGTTGCTCAAGAATTTTTGGAGGTCCTCTACGGCAACATTCTCGTAGCTCAGCCACATCTTCCTCACGAATCAGATGTTTGAATCGAGAAGTGACCCCTGCATCGACTACTAATACATCTCCTGCAAAGGAGCTTACATGCTCTTCTGCAGCAAATATCCCAACATCAGAAAAAGTGACCTCGCCAAGTATTTCTTCATAAAATGCAAGATTAATAGCCATATCTCTTCACTATCATATCAATATTTTGTGTCTGGTGGAGCATTCAATATGAGTTTTAAATTACACTTATGACTTACATGAGACTACTATCTCACCATGAAACGTTTTCTCATAGCGAATTTAGTATTTGGCATAACGCTTGCGGGGTGCTCTCCTAGAGAGGAAGTCATTCCTCGTGATGTACTCGCAGAAAGACAAAGTTCCTCATCAGTAATTGCAGTGGCTGCCGCTTCAAGCAGTAGTTCTGCTTCCAGCGAAAAGATTGCGAACGAAAAGCTGCAGAATCTCAAAAATCTTTTCAGAGAGAATGAACACAACTACTTTGCAATCCTCTCCACTGGTAAGGACAAGAGTGCAGCGAATAACAGTGCGCGAGATTTTGGCGCATGGGTCTTGCCAACAGATTTCACGAGCGCACTGAGTCCGAATCTTTACGCGGTTGTCCTCGGTCCCTTTTCCGAAGAGACGGTAGCAAAAAATGCTATGAACACCTGGCCAGTAAAGAATCCGGCTGCGTATGTAAAAGATGCAGGAAGATTGAAGGTACCCGTTGAATTTGAAAAATACGCATCTGCATTGCCAGTTCGAGCGTTAGTAGCAATCGCAGGACGAGTACAATCATCGTTAAGCAATGTTGAAATACAGGCTGACTGGCGAGAAATGGGAGGATCATTTTGTATGCCCATTGATTCTGCATTTCACATCACTACGACTCAGAATGGAAAACCCATTGCTGACATGATGTCTCCAAATGAGATCGCACAATTAAAGGAATTCTCGGGGGAGGAAAATCCATCTGCCGATAGTCTCCAGCGCCCAATCAGTTTTTGGATTGTTGAGCGGACAGGTGAAGTTGTTGGTCCTCATTTCTGTTGGGATTAAGTGAATGGACATTCTCACTTCATCGCCTCTATTGCATGGAGCATTCCAAAAAAATGTCGACGATGTGATCGAATGGTCAGTCCGGCTTGTTTTATTAGCTGTTGAGGTTCTCGATCCCAATGACAACCAAATTTCCGTACATGCCATTCACCAACAAAAAGCTCCTGTGCTACTGCAATAACCGCCCAGTCACTCGGCCCATGTTCAAGCAGCAAAATCTTTCCATCCTTCTTACATACCCTCGACATTTCTTGCAACGCGCGAACAGGATCAGGAATGGTGCAAAGCGATAGACCCGAAGCAACTGTATCAAACGATTCAGTAGGATACTCAAGCCGCTCCGCATTCATTGGCTGCAGATGAATTGTTCTCCCCAGTGTATTAGCCCTACCTTTCGCAACTTCTAACATCTGTGTGCTCAAATCGACGCCTGTAACGTTGCATGAAGCCGGAAAAAATTCGTAATTGGCACCTGTTCCTGTCGCTACATCTAGAACATCACCACATGCTTGCTGAAAAAGCTTTTGACGCATATTTCGTAGTCCAGCGATACGTTCCAGCCACATGATATGACGGTCGTAACGTGTAGCGAAATCGTCGTAAATGCCACGGAGTTCGTTCGGGGTGCACTTCATGCATTTCAGTGTGAAGTTAGTCATGAATGGTGGAGCTGAGGGGAATCGAACCCCTGGCCTCGTCATTGCGAACGACGCGCTCTACCAACTGAGCTACAGCCCCATAGGTGAATTCGAGGCGAATGCGAGTTCGGCGGAGCGTAGCGAAGCCGGACGAAGCATGAGCCCGAAGATCCTATGTCCTGAGCATTCCGAGCGTAGCGAGGAATGGCGAAGGACATGATAAAGAACGGATACTAGAGACGCTCTATCCAAAAGTATACACTCACCTAAATCTTATGAAGAAAATTCTCGCCCAACTCTTCCTCCTCTATTTCCTTGTGATGACGACGTATGCCCTTGCATACACCATGACGAGGACTCAGTTTCTCCCGTTTATTCCATGGCCAGTGCTCCACTACCACTACGGCATGATGGCGCCGTATCAAGGTACAACGAGCTATAACGCAGATCTTTTGGCAGAGGGGTTACGTGATGGAACATGGCACACGATTAATCTTGAGCCGTATTATCCGATGATTCGGGGGAACAAAATTATGTATAGGAGGATGCGGAGCTTTTCGTTCCTCGGGAACGATATCCATAAGCAAAAGTATGCGGAGCTTGCGGCGAAGCTCCGTGCATTGGAAGAGAGAAAGGGAAATGCGTACGAATCGATCCGACTAACATGGGAAGAGTGGCCAAAATCAGCGCTCGGATGGGATGCTCTCCGCACCTCCGAGAGCATTGTGAAATATCCCATTGTCACGATTCCATGATGACACTTCAGAATTTTCATCGGCTATGGAATGTATGGTGGTTTCGATCAGGACCGCCGCACGCACTCGCGATACTGCGTATTCTCTTTGGCCTGTGGATGCTCCTCTATTTTGGCTTACGGCTGCCATATGCCGATCTTCTGTTTTCGACGAGTGGCCTCGTGATTCCGTACGATTACACAATCCACTTTGGCACTATCCCGGGAGTTTCGTTCCTGCAGAGTGTCCTCACTCCCCTCTCGCCCGGATTTTCATTCATGATTCTGAGCCTTCACATTGCATCGCTCATCACATTCACATTTGGATTCCGCACACGGCTGAGTGCGGTAATTGCATTTCTGTTTTTCCTCTATGAATTCAACCTCTCGTACCACCACATGGGGACATCGTATAACCGATTATTCCTCTTCTTTTCATTTCTCTTCATCTTCGCGGAATCCGGGAAAACATTTTCGATCGATATGCTGATGAAGCATGGATCATTCTTTGCATGGGAACCGATCTCGATTTTTTTTCAGCGTATCATCGCGCTCCAAATCACGGCAACCTACCTTGGCGTTGGCTTACAAAAATTGTGGCTGCCGGATTGGCAGAATGGTTCGATGCTTTTTCTCTCGTTCCAAAACATGTGGGCAACGCCGGTTGCATTCTTCTTCCTTTCGCTCTCTCCCCCTCTGTGGGTGTTTGATGCGATGGTGTTCATCGTGAAAGCATTCGAGCTCGCGCTCCCTTTTGGCCTCTGGCACAGGAAAACAAGGCTCTGGTTCATGGGCGGAGGCATCGTTTTCCACCTCGGCATTTCGCTCTTCCTCGCTGCAATCTGGTGGTTCTATGCGATGATTGCTTGTTACATCACGTTCTTTGATCCGGAAGAAGTCCTCGCATTTCTTAAAAGAAGAAGAATGAAAATTCCATCAGCGAGTATTCGTTGATGGATGAAGCGAAAAAATAATCATCGCTCTGCTCTCCGAAAACAGAGTGGCACCGCTACTTGTTGTGAGCGATTGAATGAGGCGCGGATGTGCGCCTCGGTAAAGCGCAAGGTATTGAGGCTGAGCAATGCTGCGGAGTTCCATAAGCCACGCATCGGCATCGACGTCTTTTTCTCCCATACGACGAATGCCAAGCTGCTTCATATCCACGCGGCTCCAAAGCTCTGTAAACCATTCGCGGGAAAACAGAGTTTCCTTCGGAAGAAATTTTGCTTCGTGGAGCTTGGCAATGAGCGAACGCACGGGGAGTTCGTCGTGCGTTGGATCCATGCCGCGCGCGTAGAGGAGATCTGAACGGAGAAAGAAGAGGACAGGGAAGTATTCCCAATCCGCATTGAACACAGTACTCCCTGCAGGAACAGCATTGATTGCAGAAAATGATGCAACGGATCGCCGATCATCATTACCCACAAAGAGCCAAAGATGATGCGCCGATGTGATGACGAAGAGAACAATAACGACATGCATGGCACGTATGCCGAGCGGAAACTGTTTCGAAAAAAGAAAGCGCTTGGCATCCTGCATAGCGCCATCAGTGGCACTCACAAGCGAAAGGAGAAGAATGACTCCCATCGGCCAGAAGAGATCGATTGCACGAACCCAGAGGAGGTACGCAGCAAAGAAAAGCAGTGCGAGGACGCCAAGGAGAATAATTTCCGGACGACGATGGAGTGCGTTTGCAAGCTCCTGGCGAACTGCGAGGAGAAAAATGAGCAGAATGCACGAAATGAGAAGAAGGTAGACGCCGGCATCCGCAAATCCAAGACCGCTATAAATTTCGCCTCCAAGATCAAGCTCTTTTGAAAACGGTACGACAAAAAAAATGTTCTTCATCCACAGGACATATTCTCTGCTCTGCGGATGGAGAATGATGCCTGTAGTCATTCCTCCCATGGTCGCAAAAACCGATGCGCAGACGCTGCGAGGATTTCGGCAAATAAATAACCACCAGAGAGACCCGATCACGGCGATGCCAAAGGGGAAAATGAAGAGATGGGAAAAGAGCGTGGAAAGTGCAAGGAGAACAGCCAGGAGAAGCCATCGTCTTGTGATGAGCGCGTGCAGCACAAAGAGCATGAGTGCAGAGACAAGAACAAACGGCCGACCAAGCATGAGCCGGAACCCAAATGTATCGCTGCCGAAGAAAAAGAGAAAAATAATGAGCGCAGTGAAGAATGGCGTTACGGGAAAACGACGGAGAAAGAGCGAGAAGGAAAAAGCGAGCACGCACAAAAATGCAAACGTGGCCGCTTTAATACCGGCAACACTGCTTGTGAAAAACGTAAACGGTACGTACGAAAGATTCGCCAAGAACCATGGATCAACAGCGTGGTGGATGAAGTACGTCAAAAAGAAATATCGGCTCCATGTCACCGCGCCAATCCCAAGACGCAGTTGTTCCTTCGCCATAACAAAATGCCGTAATCCATCATCAAGCGAAAGCGGATTGTGGGTGACGGCGAGAATTCCTCCGAAGAAGAGGAGGACAACCACCATGCTAAGCATAGCGGCAACGGGAGCCGTGCAACGCGAGCGAAGAAAGGAGAGTATGGAAGACATCGATAGAAACACGTCGTTTCCTATGCTATACTACTTGGAACTCACCCTCGATAATGCAATACCTTACTCTGCCGTTCCCTCCGCACGCTTATACCATCCTTGGCCTCGGAGCCATTGCGTTCTTTTTTCTCCACGGCGCCACTCGCGGAATCTTTAAGGAACTCTTCAGTATTACCGGCCTCATTGCATCGTATCCACTCGCAAAGCCGTTCGGATGGGCGCTGACACCACTCCTGTCGCTCGAACGAATTCCCACGATCTTCCACAAAACATTTATCATGGCACTCGGAGGAATCGTCGCGTACGGAACACTCTGGGTTCTCTTTCTCTTCCTCACGCGCTTGCTCAAATTGGAACGCCGTCGCTACGGATGGGATAAATTCATCGTTGCTTCGAGCGGGTGTTTGGTTGGGGGCGTGTTTGGAACACTCATCGTCTTCGTCGGAAGTTGGTTCATCCTGCTCTTAAGCTCCATACTTTCGGTCATTCCCGCATCCGCTGCAGAAAAGGAGGGGAGCATCTTCCTCCTCCCCACGGCAATCATTCGCGCCCATGGTGATGCATTCCGCACATCGGCTCTCGGCACATTTGCCCAGAAGACAAATCCCCTCCTCCATACGTTCGATGTCGGCATCAGCCTTGCAACGCAAATCTCCACGAATCCCAAAGCCATGCAAACACTCATGGCGTATCCGCCGGTTGCGGATATTATCGATGAACCTGTTGTCCGGAATCTGATCGCAAATCCTGATATTCAGGCAATGGCAAAGGAGGGAAACATGATCGGCATCATGAACCACCCATCGGTGCAGGAAATGCTCAACGATCCCGAGGTGCAAAAAAAATTGCAGGAAATCGATCCGAGCGCGCTCAAAGCGCTCCTCGAAAAGAAGTAGGAACGTGATTCGCAGCAAGCGCTCGGCACTACACCAATTGTTGATGATCGATGAAGAGCCGGATGTAGAGGCGTTTCACGACATCGGCTGCCGCATCGATGAGCTCTGCAATCAACGTTTGAATGCGTCGGATTTTTGCATAGAGTTCGTTGAGCAGATACGCGCTTCCTTTTTTTCTGGAACGTGCCATGCGCGCCGAGCGCTTCTCGAGCTCGCGCACTTCGTGTTGCAAATGTCGCGTGAGGTGACGTCGCATTGCCTCGGTAGAAGGAAGTGACTGGATTGCTTGATCGCGAAAGGACACACCAGCGGAACCGCGTCCGCCCGCAACACCCGTTCCCGATCCCCCACTTGTTCCAAGATCACCTGCATTGTCTTCGCGAATGACTTCCGAGATCCTTTCGAGATCTGTAAGAAGCGTCAGAAGCGAGTGGAGCTTCGGAGGTTGATGCACAATAAGTTGCGCGGCACTTTCTGATCCCCGAAGAGTCGATATGTGTGATAGGCCCCTTTGTTCTTCATTGTTTTGCGTTGCTGCCACGCAAATATAATGCCAGTGTATTCGTTTTCTGTCAATTCTTTTTAGGTTTAAGGGCATCGGGAAGCAATAGACGAAGAGCAAAGGTCGCCGTACCATGCACTCTAAGGTCAGTGACACTTTTCCTTCGTTTCTTCCCTCTTTTCCTCCATGAAGCACCTTCGATCTGTTCCGCAGAGTATTGCCTACGGTCTTTCCTACGCAGGCGCGTTCACCTACCTCCAATTTGTAGCGCTAAAGGCATTCGCTCAGTTTGGAGGAGAGATTCCGGAAATCCCGGGAACGGCGACCGGCGGAGCAAATCAAACGCGTGAGTCCGTCGTCCGAGTCATTAATTTCGCTCTTGGATTCCTTGCACTCGTTGCTGTCGTCTTCGTTATTGTTGGCGGCATTCGCATTCTGACTGCAGGTGGCAACGAAGAGAACGTCACAAAGGGTCGCAAAACGATTGTCTACGCCATCATTGGTCTCGTTGTGATCTTCTTCGCTCGTGTTATCGTCGGGTTCTTCACGAACGAACTCGCGGATCAATTCTAATCTTTGAAATCAAAACGGCTGGCGTTTGTCAGCCGTTTTTTTGTGCCCGATCAGGATGAAAACCGGGTGGCAAGAAGAGCATTCGAATTCGTCATTCTGGATAACATTCGGGTAGAATGTAACGTATGGAACTACCGCTCCTCGGAGCACTGCTTATCCTTGGTGCCGCTGCCTTCCCGGCAGCAATCCTTTTCTGCCGCAGGATAGCGGATCGAGCGCGATCACGAAGTCTTGTGTTCTTGCAGGTCCTTATGCCGAAGAAGGAAAGCAAAGAAGATAAAGAACGAATGTCGGAAGAATTTAGCTCCGGCAAAACATTTAAAGATGTCGTCGGAGTCATGGATCACCTGTTCCAATCATTCTATGGAATGTATGAATATAGGAAACTCCACAGATTCATCGCGGGACAGCCATTTTTCTCGGTGGAATTTGCGGCGCTGGAAGGGGAAATTCTCTTTTATGTTGTCATCCCGCGTTCTCTCCTATCGTTCACGGAAAAGCAGATTACATCCTTTTACCCCGATGCCGTGATCGACGAAGTGGAGGATTACAACATTTTCACCAAAGATTCTTTCACAACCTCTACCTACCTCATTCCATCGCAACCCGGCTACAAACCGTTCAAGACATACGAGACGATGAAAACAGATCCTCTGAATGCGATCACCAATGCATTTAGCAAGCTTCATGCGGATGAAGGCGCAGCCGTGCAGATCATGCTCCGTCCCATGAAGTCCGGATGGCATAGGAAAGCGAGGAAGGAAGCACAAAAGCTGCTCAATCCCAAAAAGCATGCGATCTCGATCATGAACCCTATCACGTGGCTCTCTGCCTTCTATTCCACACTGGCGCACGGCTCGACGCTCTTTAAATTGGAAGGTGGCGAAGGACAGAGCTCCGGCGAACGTGTTTCACAGATGACGGAGGAATTGAGCAAAACCATGGATACGAAAGCGGGCTCGCCGGGGTATCAGACCGTCATTCGCATCGTCACCTCCGCCGGAACAAAGAGGAAGGCAGACGAACAGATCGAAAACATCGTTGGAGGATTCACACAATTTTCCGATATCGCAGGCTCCTGCCTTATCCGAAGCCGCCACCACAGCAACCGAAAACTCATTGCCGATTTCATCCGGCGGAACCCACGGCGTCCATTTATTCTGTGGATGCACCGGAAACTGATGATTCTTTCCGCATTCGAACTCGCGGGATTTTTCCACTTCCCCAATATTTCCTACAACAAAGTTACAACAATCAAATGGCAAAACTATAAAATTGTTCCAGCGCCGAAGAGTGTCCCAAAATCATTGGAGGAGGGCGGGGAACTCGGCGTAAAGCTCGGCACCAACATTTACCGCGGCGAGAAGCAGGAGATATACATGAAGTTTAAGGATCGCTTCCGACACTTCTACATCATCGGACAAACCGGAACGGGAAAATCCACCATGATCATCAATCTTGCGGTGCAGGATTTTCTCCAAGGGAACGGCTGCTGCATTGTTGATCCACACGGTAGCCTCATCGAAGCACTCCTGCCGCGCATCCCGCGCGAGCGCGCGAACGATGTCATCTACTTTAACCCCGCCGACACCGAACGTCCGATGGGACTCAATATGCTCGAGGGAAAAACAGAGGAGGAGCGGGATCTGATTGCGCTGGATGCGATGAACATGATGGTGAAGATGTTCGGTGAAGAAATTTTCGGTCCGCGCATTCAAGATTACTTCCGGAACGGATGTCTTACGCTGATGGCAGATGAGGAGGAGGGCGGCGCCATCACGGATCTCGTACGCCTCTTCACGGATGACGAATGGCAGAAGTACAAGGTGCAGAAGGTGAAAAATCCCATTGTGAAGTCGTTCTGGGATAAGCAGATGGCAGCTACCGGCCAGCGAGAAAAACAAGAAATGATCCCCTACTTTGCCGCTAAATTCGGCCAGTTTACGACGAATACCCTCATCCGCAACATCGTCGGCCAAGTGAAGAGCGCGTTCGATTTTAGCGAGGTGATGAGTAAGAAGAAGATTCTCCTCATGAACCTTTCCAAGGGGCTCATCGGCGATATCAACTCGCAGCTCCTCGGTTTGATGGTAGTGAATAAGGTACAAGTGGCAGCGATGCGCAGACAGCAGATGAAGGATGAAGAGCGTCAGCCGTTCTTCCTCTACATCGACGAATTCCAAAACTACGTCACGGAATCAATCGAATCGATCTTGAGCGAAGCAAGAAAATACAAACTCGGCCTCTGCATGGCGCACCAGTACCTCGATCAATTGGAGAAGGAGAATAAATTGAGTTCGAGCGTGAATTTGAAGGGTGCTGTCTTCGGTAACGTCGGTACCATGATGTTCTACAAAGTCGGCGCACAGGATGCAGAGTTCTGCGCCAAAGAAATGGCTCCCACCTTCTCCGAATCCGATCTTGTGAATATGGATAAGTACAAAGCCGTCATGAAGCTTTCGGTGGATACGCAGCCATCAGCCCCGTTCTCCATCATTCCGGATAACCCCTACGCCGTGAAGGGTGACGATGCCGCAGCAGAAGCCTACAAACAGCTCTCCCGCCTCACCTACGGCCGTGATAAGAAGTTCGTCGGACGCGAGATCGAGCGAAGAATCGGAGCCTACATGCAAGCAGGCGCGCAGGGAGGTGCGCCGGGCGCATCGCCATCGCCGCTCATGATGTAGTCCTGTGAGTGCCCCCGTGCTTCGACCACAGACCAAGATATGCAACAAACAATGCGGCACCGAATGATCCGACTTCCAAAAACACTGCAATGCCAAGGTGGAAGAAAATACCAATAATAATGAGAGTGGCTTTAAGGCGTTCGTGATATTTGAACCGAGGAATGAGGAGCAGAATCCAGCAGAGCTCGAAGAGCATCGTTCCATAACTTAAGATTGGCGAGAGGAGGTGAAGGAGTTGAGGAGGAAATATGAACCGTGCGAATTCGGGATTGCGGAATGCAATTTCCACTGCCGTGCCATTCATCCATGTCTCACCAAGGAGTTTCCACCAGAGTGAAGAGAGGTATAGGATAATGATTTGGAAAAGGAGAAGACGGTACGGCCAGACAGGCATAGTTGTTTGTTGCTTGTTTTCTGGCTGCTCGTTTCGCAACAAAAAACGGGAAACGAGAAAACGAGCAAACGTTTTGTGACGAACAGTCGGCGTTACCATCAAAAGAAATCCAATGTTGTACAAAAGCACATCCCCTCCTCCCATTGGCAATGGATTTCGATAGTGGAACGAGTGGAGAAGAATAACGGCAATGATCAGCGCAAATCGCTCTACAAAGCCAAAAAAAACACAAAGGAGCGAAGCGAGAAGTGCGAGGTAGAATGAAAAGATCATGCCTGGATCCGTGATGGAATGAAGGAGCGAAAATCGCGGAAAAACGGAAAGCGAAAACACATCCGGCTGCAGCAGCAAAAAACTCTCGCTCGAATAAAACCATACAACATCATTCCACTGCATAAGGAGCGTACCGAATGTCGCAAACGCCCACAGAGTCCGCATTCGTAAAAATGGCCGTGCAGAAATCGGCTCAAAGAAAAAACGATTGATGAATGAATCACACATCATGCTTGATTGCAGGAAACAGAGACATCATCGTTGGTGCTTGGCGGATGATCCGGATCAAGCACATCAACGATCGTTGTCACGAGCGTGAGCGTGCTTCCTGAAGGGAGCTTGAAGCGCCTGCAGAGAGAATGGAGTAACGCGGCACGCAAATACATTTGCTCTTCATTCGTGTTCGAAACCTGCCGCATGATTTTAAGAATATTCGTGCGCTCGTACCATGGGAGAGATTCTGCCGTAATCGGTATTGATCTTTTTTGCTGCGATGGAGAGACAATCTCTACCGAATAGGATGAGAATGTTCGCAGAGGATCCGGCGCAAACAGGTTCCACTTCTGCCACTGCCCTGTGGCGTTGAGGTACATATGAGCAATGGGGCCAAAACCTGCTAAAACTTCTCCTTCGGAAGGAATCGATCCAATGCCAATGGCAACAGCATGGATGCAAAAGAATACGGTAATGCATGCCCTTTTCATGGATCGTATTGTAGGGGCACAGCATGCTGCGACCCTATAAGAACCGTGAATACACTGCCTTCCGAAATCCCCCCTTTTCTGCTATAATTACATGAATATTTCGAATCAAATTCATGGCTGAAAACAAACAAAAGAAACAAGCAACTGGCGGACTTCTCGACTCCCTTCTTGGCACGAGAAAACCTGCCGCTGATCCCACAAAATCCGCACAGAGCGGCGGCGGACTTTTGGATCTACTCCTCGGTAGCCCCGCGCCAAAAAAGGCTCCAAAAAAAATATCGGTAGAAAATGATGGCATCAGTGAAGAGGAAATGAAAACTTCGGAACAATTGTACGAAGAGGGACTTCAGAAAGTTTTGGATGTTATCTCGCCCTCTGCGCTTGATATCGGTGTTCGAAAAATCGAACTCGGCGATGGCACGATCTCCCGAACGTTCTTCACCTATAACTGGCCGAGCCAAATCCATCCGAACTGGCTCTCGCCCATCGTGAACTACGAAGCGGCGATGGATATTGCTCAATTCATTTATCCGTCACCCAGTGCGGTGGTGATGAAGATGTTAAAGCGCAAAGTCACAGAGATGCGATCATCGCTTAGCATGCGGCGCGAAAAGGGCTTAAGCCGCGATCCTCAACTCGAAGCGGCATTGGAAGATGCGGAACTTTTGAGGGATATGCTTGCGCGCGGATTCGAAAAACTGTTCCAATTCGGCCTCTACATCACGGTCTACGCAGACAACGAGGAGAAGATGAAAAAGATACAGTCGGACCTCGAATCCATCCTCGGAGGGAAACTCATCCTCACAAAGGCCGCGGATTTTCAGATGGAGCATGCGTGGAACTCCACGCTTCCGCTCTGTCTGGACGAACTTGAAATCAACCGCAATATGAATACTGCTCCGCTTGCGACAAGCTTTCCGTTTTCTAGTTCCGATCTCACGAGTGATCAGGGAGTTCTCTACGGCATCAACCGCCATAACGAATCCCTCGTCATTTTCGACCGGTTTAAACTCCCCAATGCGAACTCAACGGTCTTCGCGACATCTGGAGCTGGAAAATCATACTGCGTAAAGCTGGAAGTCATCCGGTATTTGATGATGGATACGGCGGTCTACATCATCGATCCGGAAAATGAATACACCGAGCTCGCACACGTGATGGGCGGAACGGCGATTCCACTTTCGATCCAAAGTAACTTCCAAATCAATCCGTTCGATCTGCCAAAAGCCACGCGAAAAGATGATGAGGATGAAAAACCGGGCGAACTCCTGCGGAGCGCTGTCATTAACCTTCATGGCCTCTTTAAGCTGATGCTGGGGCACATAAGTTCCGAGCAGGAAGCAACGCTCGATAAAGCCATTTTGGATACGTACGCACTCAAGGGCATCACGCTCGATACGGTGGATCTTGGCACCAAAGAACCGCCCACGCTTCATAACCTCGTTGATGTGCTGCAGACGACCGATGGAGGCGAAGATATGGCAAAAGTTCTGAAAAAGTTCACCGAAGGAAGTTTTGCAGGGCTCTTCAACAAGCAAACCAATATCAATGTGAATGCTGATCTCATGGTGTTCCAAACGCGCGATCTGGAGGAATCACTCCGCCCGATGGCAATTTACATTGTGTTGAATTTCCTCTGGAACGAAGTAAGGAGTTCGCTCAAAAAGCGCATGATTGTGATGGATGAGGCATGGAACATTATGCAGTACGAAGACTCCGCACGATTCCTGTATGGACTCATCAAGCGCGCGCGCAAGTATTACCTCGGCATTACAACAATCACACAAGACGTGGAAGACTTTATGAATTCGCCGTACGGAAAGCCGATCGTAACGAACGCCGCCATGCAGATTTTACTCAAGCAGGCGCCATCCGCAGTCGACGCATTGCAGAAAGCTTTTAATCTAACGGAAGGCGAGAAGTATCTGCTTTTGAATGCAGGCGTGGGTCAGGGCGTGTTCTTTGCAGGAAGAAAGCACGTTGCGATTCAAGTTGTTGCAAGCCCCAAGGAACATGAGATCGTGACAACCAATCCAGAAGAGCTCGCACACAGGCGCGCACAGGTCCTCGCCTCTCGGGAGCGCGAGCGTCAGAAAATGGAGCCATTGAAGGAGCCAGCACAATCAACGGATCTCCTCGGGGCACCGCCAGAAATCGAGAAGGAAAATACAGAAGAGAAATAATGATGTCGTTTCGAAAAATTCCTCAGATCTGCGGCATATCACTATTCGCTAGAGTTTCCTGATCCACTTCGATGGCACGAATGATGAGCCGACGAAGCGTCGTCCCGACCGGTGTACAGGTCATGAGCGTACTCATACGCTGATCATTTGGCTGTGCAAGAACCGACACATCTTTTGGGGAAACCTCGAACCTCTCGGTCACGCGGTAACGATGCAGCGACCCTCGATAGAACACAGAGTATTCGTCTCCAATTGCGAGCCTTGGGAGGAGCGCAAACACCGCGTTGTAGTTACTGTCCACCCACGGCAAATTGCTGCTATGACCTGTTAGGAATACGTTTCCTACCTCCCCCGGTTCTGCCGTCCCCGGGTAATGCACCACGCCGAATTTGAGCGCATTTTGGATATCCTCATCAAACATGTCAAAATCACGGCGTCTGAGCGCAGCATCCGAGGCTTCGACAATTGGAACATTGATGTTAATCGCAGGAATGATCAAACGGTTATCGGGGGGAGCTACCTCCGGAATTATCGCAAACAATTCCCTGTTTACTCCTGCACGCGGAAGCTCGGGAACGGAGAGGAGCTTCTTCCGAAGAAACGGATTTGTAACGGCAGTGAGCGCTCTCTGTTCGCTTGTTGCTTCGCCGCCAAGGAGCGTTGCACGTACCATGCGTTCGTAACTCTGATAATTGAGTGAAACGAAGAGGAAGAGAAAAACAGCAGCGAATGTGCCAACGAATCGTAAAGACTCTGCGGTAATGTGAATACGGGAAGATCGAAAGCGTGGAATTGCATCCCAAAGATTCGGAAAACGAACATGCGATACTGCTGCGGGAATTGCATGCAAAGTCGGTGGAACATGCGATTCTATCTTCCGGAAAAGCAACACTTCTCCCTCTTCCGCATTGTGTAAGTGTGCAGAAACTGATCCCTCCTGCATCTCGTCGCGGAAACTGAGGATGACATCACCATTCGCATCGTATTTGGCACTGTAGTGTTTGTTATTTGGCACTGTTTTCTAGGAAAATAGGTTCGGTGATTTCCTCTTATTATAGCAGAAAAAGACATTTTTCTCGAGTGGCTAGAAACTGACTGCAAACGAAGAATAAAGTGCTTTTCTCGAGCGAGTCTCGACCTCGTCTCGTCGCTCGCTCAAGAAAAGCGTTTATGCTTTTACTGGCATTCGATAGGTTTCCAGATTTTTCTCCATGCGTGCAATCACGTCTCCTTGCTCGATTACAAACTTCTCTCCCGTCATTCGCTCGTAGAGATCGATGTAGCGCTGTGAAAGCATGACTCTAGCATCATCGGTCACAACGGGCTTTGGTTTGCCATCGACGAAGCCTTGATCACGGAGCCAAAGCCGGAAGAACTCTTTATCCAAACTCTCGGGCTCGAGCCCTTTCGCAAATCGCTCCTCGTAACTCTTCGCAATCCAATAGCGCGAGGAGTCGGGCGTATGGACTTCGTCCCCTACTCGCAAGACTCCTTCCGAGTCATACCCCATCTCGTACTTGGTATCGACGAGGATCAAACCGCGTTCCAAAGCCACTTGTTGGCCCCGACGGAAGAGCGAAAATGCGCAGCTCTTTAATGTTTCAATTTCTTCCGGAGTCGTCACTCCCATCGCGATGAGCTCCTCGGGGCTCGCCGAAACATCGTGGCCGGTTTCCGGTTTTGTCGATGGAGTGAAGATGATATCGCTGAACTTTTGATTCTTTTTCATATCATCGGGCAACGCATTACCGCAAAAATTGCGAACTCCTTTTTCGTAATTCACCCATGCCGAAGTTGAAGTCGAACCTGTGAGGTACGCGCGAACGACAACCTCCACTTTCACCATATTCAAACGCTTTGCCACCGTGACATTTGGATCCGGTACAAAGACCACATGGGTTGGCATCACATCTTTTACTTTCTCGAACCACCATGCACTCATTTGATTAAGCGCCTGCCCTTTGAGCGGAATCGTGCACCAATCCTCATCGAATGCAGATTGCCGATCAGTCGAAACCAAAATAACTCTATCTCCCTCGGTATACACATCCCGCACCTTCCCCTGGTAGCGCTTCCCCAAGCCAACGAAATCCGTTTTTTCGACCGTGTTCGTGAGGAACGGATGGATGAGCGACGCCTCGATCATGGTGAAACTATAGCAAAGATCAACAAACCGTAAAACATTCCACTCATTGCCTCATGCATCTCCATCATCATCCCTCAATTCACCGTCTTTAGCCTCCTGACCCGGGGCACGACGTTTTAGTCCTCGCTTCGGCACAACACGATTCCTTTGATCATACCCACCAGGAGTGTTATCTGATTTTATACGTGCCACAGAATTTTCAACTGCCCTCTGTATCAACTCATCAACAGGTATTGACTGAGATGGTGCCCCAACTAGCAGTGCATCACTAATGGTATACGCCGATCTGACATCTCCAAGCGTGAAGCCCTCTCTTAAGAGGTGGTCCATCTCTCTGCGAACTGATCCCACTGTCAGACCAGTGATTTTCTTCCCTGTGCTATCAATTAAAGTATTGTCCGGGATTTTTTCAATCACCCCTTGAATTTGTTCGTCCGTAATATCTCTTAAATCAGACATATGATTATATTATCACTATTTCAGTAATTGTCAATATTGGCAATAAGTACTACAATGCTCATATGAAAGTAATACTCTTCCTCGCCTCGGAATCGGATGCCGAACACGGCAATGCTATTTTGGAAGTATTGAAGGAGTTTGGCGTACCGGCAGAAACAACTATTGGCTCAGCGCACAAAGTGCCAGAGAAGGTGTATACAAAAATTGAGGAACTGAATCGAAGTACAGAGCCAACCGTCATCATCACCTGCGTTGGTATGAGTAACGGCATCGGGGGCGTGCTTGCTGCTTCCTCCGTTTATCCCGTGATCGTGTGTCCGATCTTTAAGGATCAGGCGGATTACCTTGTCAACATCCACTCCTCGCTCCAGATGCCAAGCGACGTTCCTGCGATGACCGTGCTCCACCCCAAAAACGCAGCCCTCGCCGCAGTGAAGATTCTGGCGGAGGGAGATGAAGGATTGAGGAAAAAGGTAGAAGAGAGAATTAAGAAGGTGAAGGATAAGTATAAATAGGAAGAGAGGTAACGAAAGTAAGGGGGGTATGGATTCCTCTCAGGATGACACAATACTTCCAAGCTCATCATCCGGCGCTGCTTTATTTCTCTTTTCGATCTTGCACGTCGTACATTTGTGAATGATCACAAATCCTTTCTTGCCGCTTTGATCCAGACTTATTGGCTCCATGAGGCCATGACAGCTGCATGCTCTATCTCCGGGTTCGTGATCCACGTGCTTGCTCCAGAGGCACTTGGGGCAGTGACTACGGCACGTGCCGTGTGTGAGCGGCTCCACTGCGAAGTTGCAGCGTTCGCAAATGAATGGCTCGTCGCGAGGAATGAAGATCATACGTTGAACCGGAACAACATCACATCGCCATCTTTTACGACATATTCTTTCCCTTCGCTGCGCATTTTTCCCGCACCCTTCGCCCCTGCTTCGCCGCCTAAATTCACATAATCTTCGTATGCAATCGTCTCCGCTCGAATGAATCCTTTTTCGAAGTCGGTATGGATAACTCCGGCAGCTTCCGGACCTTTTGCGCCTTTGCGAATCGTCCATGCTCGCACCTCTTTAGGACCCGCAGTGAAGTACGTCTGGAGTCCAAGAAGTTCGTAGGCAGCGCGAATGAGTGATTCGAGCCCAGAAGATTGAACACCAAGATCGTTGAGGAATTCTTTTGCCTCCGCTGGTGCAAGATCCATCAGATCTTCTTCGATCTTTGCGGAGACGAGAACGACTCCCCTCTCGACATTGAGTTTCTTACGCACTGCTTCGATATCCAAGGTGCCAAGTTCCTTCTCCGACACATTCACGGCATACAGGAGCGGTTTACTTGTGAGGAGATGAAGCTCTTTGATGAGGAGATATTTTTCCTCCGGGAACGAAACGGAAGAGGCGGGCTTGCCATCGTTCAATGCAATCCACAGCGGCTCGATCACTTCCATTTGATCTTTGGATTCTTTATTCCCTGTCTTTGCAGCATTCATATGTTTTTGCCTTCGTTTATCGAGCAATGCAATATCGGCCAGAATGAGCTCGGCTTCGATCACATCGATGTCGCGTTTGGGGTCGACTGTTCCGGAAACATGGATGATGTTGCCATCATCAAAGTAACGGACCACTTCGCAAATCGCATCGCATTCGCGGATGTTACTGAGGAATTGATTGCCGAGTCCTTCCCCTTTATGTGCACCTTCTACGAGTCCTGCAATATCCACAAATTCGATCGTCGCTGGAATAACCTTCTCTGGTTTCACAATCTCCGCGAGTTTTGTGAGTCTTGCATCCGGCACTTCCACAACGCCGACGTTTGGATCGATGGTGCAGAATGGGTAATTCGCGGCATCTGCGGATCGAGATCGGATGAGCGCATTAAAGAGCGTGGACTTCCCGACGTTTGGCAATCCAACGATTCCTATTTGGAGAGGCATGAAGGAAAGTGTACCGATCGCTTATAAAAGCTCAAAACAGTCATTTCGCTAAAAATCTGCATTTGACAAAAACAGGTTTTGTATCCAAAATAGCACCCCATGGTGAGAACCTCACGCCTGTGTTCCCTCCTCCTTATAAGCGCGCTCTTCGTGCGCGGCACCGTTGCGTATGCGGCATTTACCGATGTACCGGAAAATTCACGATACATGGATGCGTTTGCGTACCTCCAAAAACAGAACATCGTCCTTGGTTTTAGCGATGGCACAGTACGTCCGGGCAAGTCGCTATCGAGAGTAGAAGGATTAGCATCGGTCCTCCGCATGCGAGAACAGTACGCGCCTCAAGTCGTATGGTTTACGGAGAACCTCCCCGCCATGTCGCTCTTCACCGATATGAATCAAGAGGAGTGGTATGCGCCATACGTGGAAGTGGGATTTTTGGAGGGGATCGTAAAAGGAATGGGTGATGGTTCGTTTCGTCCTGCCAAACCGCTTACAGTGGAACAAGCGCTCGTCATGCTTAAGCGCGCCATGCGCGACGAAAGCACCATTGCTTTCCAAAGCTCTGATCGAATCACGAATGTGCCAAACCAATGGTTTACGGATGCAGTGAGCTGGGCGATTGATCGAAACCTCGTGGGACCAGGCGAACGCATTTCTCTTGGAACACCAATTACCCGCGGACAGTTCTTCGGCATCCTCTTCCGTTTGCATTTCATCGAATCAAAAGGGATTTACGCGTATAAGAATGATCCATCCACCATTACGCAAAGCCTCGGAACCTCCGATAACGCATTTGCTCCTCCACTCGCAAGTATCCCTGCCGCGCCCATCCCGTTCTCCATCACCCCGCTCCCCTTTACGCCAAGCGATCCATTTTCGCTCATGCTGCCGCCGCCGCAGAAGACCTACGGACCAGCGGCACCGATTCCCGCACAGCACGAGTATGCATCGCAAAAGGAGTTTGCAATTACCATTCCTTCACTCAACTTCATGGATGTGACAATCGGGCATCCTGCAGATCCATTCAGCAAGGATGGTATCCTTGCACCGCTCAATGATGGAGTGGGACACCTCTTCGCTTATCCGGGTAATCCGGGAAAAACAATGATCTACGGCCATAGTTCCGGGTGGCCAGGAGATCGTTCGGAGTGGACAAAGGCATTCCGGAGAATTAACGAACTCGTCTCCGGCGACCGTGTATATATCAATTACGAAGGAAAACTGCACATCTACGAAGTAACGCGAAAGCAGGTAATCGATGCGAAAGATGTCAGCCCATTCAATGATGACGGCGTATCAGAGCTCATTCTTTACACCTGCTGGCCACGCGACAGCAATAAGCAACGATACCTTGTCCATGCGATGGAGGTGGAGACTGTCGCTCTTCGTTAATACGTGTTGTCATACGGACTGCCCATGCGACGGAGTCATCGTGCGATCATGGAATGTCATTTGACGATCGAAATGCTTGCGTGAGGAGTTTCATCACCCTATTCTCCCGTCTGTCACTCCTCACTGATCGCGCGACTTGCCCCGAGCGAAGTGAGATGAGTTGAGGGGTCCTGCCTCATGCAAGCAATTGCAAAGTGGTCCTACCCTCCCGCAAAACTCTGAGCGACGCTAAGGATCTCCTTCCACTCCCACACTATGTACATCCCCTCCGAACAAGAGCTGCTCGCAGCTGCATGCCACATCGGTCATAAATCCCCGAAATGGAATCCAAAGATGAAGCGATACCTCTACGGTATCGAAAAGGGAATTCACATCTTTGATCTGACGCAGACGCGAAAGAAATTAGAAGATGCCTGCAATGAACTTGTAGAGCTCCACAGGCAGGGAAAATCCATTCTCTTCGTGTCGACGAAGCTCTTTAGCACCGCGGCACTCGAAGACCTTGGTCAAGAGACAGGGCATCCCACTGTCACAAAAAAGTGGATTCCAGGACTCGTCACAAACTGGAAAACAATCAGTCGTCGCATTAAATACTTCATTGATCTTCAGAGGCAGTTTAAGACTGGCGAAGTGGAGAAGTACACGAAGAAAGAACAGCTCAAGCTCCATAAGAAACTCGCACAACTCGACAAGGCACTCTCCGGAGTTGCCGGTATGGCGGGTCTTCCCGATGCTATTTTCGTCGTCGATGCCGTACGCGACGTCATCTCCGTGCGCGAAGCGAATATTGCGAAGATTCCGGTCTACGGGATTTGCGACAGCAATGCGGATCCTGATCTCTTCAAAATCGCAATCCCTGCAAATGATGATGCCTCGGGATCAGTGATGCTGATCCTCAACACCGTGAAGCAAGCAATCCTCGAAACCCCGCGAGAAACCGTTGTCAAAGAGGAAAAAGTTGTAGTCAAAGCACCGGAAGAGCCGACAATTCTTGTTGGCATGTAAAACTATTTCTCTTTTTCTTTCCCCTTTCTCTCCCATGGCAATCACCGCAGAACAAGTATCCTCACTCCGCAAGCGCACAGGGGTTGGTCTTTTGGCCGTGAAGAGCGCATTGGAAGAATCAGGCGGTGATGAAGAGAAAGCGATTGATATCTTGCGGAAACGAGGGATTGCTCAGGCCATCAAAAAATCTGATCGCGATCAGAAGGAGGGCAGCATTTTCATCGAAGCTGGGAGCGGAAAAGCGGGTATCGTCCACATGGCGTGCGAAACCGACTTCGTGGCGCGCGGCGATGATTTTGTGAATGCAGGAAAGGAATTGGCGAAGATGGCATTGGCCAAGGGCGTGGAAACCGTCAAAGCACATGCGGAATCAATTATCCCCGCTCTCGTGAATAAGCTGGGCGAAAATGTTTCCCTCACGAGCGTACAGATGATCGAAGGTTCTCCCATTGGCACGTACGTCCACAGCAATAGCAAGATCGGCGTCATCGTCACACTGGATGGTGGCGACGAGGTAAAGGCGAGGGATGTCGCGATGCATGCCGCCGCCATGGCTCCGACGGTCGTAAATCCGGAGGAAGTCTCCTCGGAATCCGTGGAGAAAGAGAAGGAGATTTGGCGTGATCAATTGAAGAAGGAAGGAAAGCCAGAAGCAATGTTCGATAAAATCATGTTGGGCAAAGAGAAAAAGTTCCGCGAGGAATCCGCACTCATGAAGCAGCCATTTGCCAAGGATCAGTCGATGAGTGTGGAGAAGTATCTCGGTGGCGCAAAAGTGATGAAGTACGTGCGTCTTTCGGTTTCGTAGGAATCTCTTTGATTCTTCACCAGTGCAAAGGATACAATCCTCCTCTTTCACAATGCCTACTCCATCACTCTCTTGCTGCGAAACGACCGACCTTCCGAATCTTGCAGAACTTGCGCAACCTGCTCATCACAATGATATCGTGATATCAACGAGCAAGTTACTTTCTTGGTGGATTATCAAAGTTCAACGTAACGATTCAGAAATTAGCGTGAGCGACAAAGAAATAAGGGGAACAGCTTCTTATCCTTGTCCCTTTGCCATCTCCATAAATGAATTTCGCATCACTATCCAACACCTCATCACCTTGAATATTCTCAAGCGAGATGAGATTGCCACCTTGCGTACACTCGCAGAGCTACGTCAACAAGCGGAAAAAATAGAACAAAGAACAGTAGAAATCACTGCACCGCAAAAAGCAATGCTTACAACTTTAGCTCAATTGCTCCGAGCAACACATGATGCGATTGTAAGAGATGTAACCTGATGCAGAAAGAACAATGAGTAAGGAAATTCCTACAGAAAACGTAACAGTTTCTCTTTCTCTTCCTTTGGAAGCGACATTTCTTCCACACACTCTCTCAGTTTCTCCCGTGTTACCTTCTCCCCTCTCGTCAGCTTCTTCATCTGTTCGTAGGCATCCTGCACACCGTTTTTCCGCATCACGGTTTGAATCGCCTCGGCGAGTACTTCCGGGTGGTGATCGAGCTCCTCACGGATATGCTGTGGATTAAGCTGAAGTTTTTGGAGGCCTTTTTTAAGTGATTGGAGTGCAAGGAGATGGTGTCCGAACGCAACGCCAAGGTTCCTCTGCACCGTAGAATCGGAGAGATCGCGCTGGAGTCGGGAGATCGGGAGTTTTTCTGCGAAATGATGGAAAAGTGCCGAGGAGAGGCCAAGATTGCCCTCCGCATTTTCGAAGTCAATCGGGTTCACTTTGTGTGGCATGGTGGAAGATCCTACTTCGCTCCCGATTTTCTTCTGCGTAAAAATCCCGCGAGAGATGTAAAACCAAAGATCGCGGGAGAGATCAATAAGAATCGTGTTGATGCGGAAGAAATGATGACTGAGTTCCGCGAGATCATCATGGGGATTGATCTGCGTCGTGTAGCGAAGCGGTGTAAGACCGAGTGATCGCACAAATTTGCGGCCAAACGCTTCCCAATTCACCTCTGGGTATGCTGCCTGATGTGCCAAGAAGTTCCCCACCGCTCCCCCGAGTTTCCCACACATATGGAAATCGTAGAGTGAGGAAATTTGGCGGTTCATTCGCTCGTGGAACACGAGAAACTCTTTTCCAAGGGTCGTAGGAGTGGCCGGCTGCCCATGCGTGAGGCTGAGGAGCTCCGTGTTCTTCCACCGCCTCCCCATGCTTCCAAGTTCCGCAAGAACGGCTTTGAGCTCCAGTTTAAGTACTTCCTTAAGTGAGCGCATGATGAGGATGCCGTAGGCAAGATTGTTAATATCCTCACTCGTGAGGCCAAAGTGGATGAAGTTGATCGATTTACGAAGCGATGGCATCGATTGGAATTTTTTGCGGAGGTAATACTCCACAGCCTTTACATCGTGATTGGTGCGCTGCTCGAAGTTCGAAATGATGGCGAGATCCTTAGCACCGAATTTTTCGATCATGGCCATGAGCTTCGTTCGATCCGCATGTGAAACACGTTTGAGTTCCTTCACCTTCGGTTCATCTGCAAGAGCAAGGAAGTAGAGGATTTCGACCTCGACCCGCGCCTTCATCAGTGCCTCTTCGCTAAAGTACGGCGAAAGCACCGCAACCTTCTTTTGGTAGCGGCCATCGAGTGGAGAAAGGGGGTGCATTGGCAAAGATCATACCATAACTAGAGAAATATGGATGGATACCTCATTTACGTCATGCTGAGCGCAGTGAGCCCGTCCGCCTATGCGGACGGGTGAACGCAGCCGAAGCACGTCGCGAGGTTTGCATTTTGGCCTGTATTGAAGACGATGGGAACCAGAATGAAAACTCCAAATCATGGCTCTCCAAAGCCATTCTATCGTACTTCCCACACATCACAGACTCATTGCTTGACTCGAAAACCTATGCGCAGATAATGCATCAAACTTTTTTCCAATTTCATTCATGAGATCCCAAGGCCTAAACACTTTGGTAGTAGAGGAAACAGGAGATGATCAAGCAGCGCACAGCACCACTCAGGAGGGTCACTGTTGCGACACTTCCCCTGCTCATCAAGCATTAGAAGAAATAATCGAAGGGCTTCGCGTTGAGGGAGTCATGCCATCAAGACAGGTCGACAAAGCATTAGAAACTATTGGCTCACTCACCACGGGAGACTGTGTTGCAGTCATACAAAAGTTTCGTGCAT
Source organism: Candidatus Peribacterales bacterium (assembly GCA_035289645.1). Taxonomy (GTDB): domain Bacteria; phylum Patescibacteriota; class Gracilibacteria; order Peribacterales; family Peribacteraceae; genus DATDWC01. The sequence goes on along the minus strand of DATDWL010000002.1, from coordinate 20,197 downwards.
CGAAACCAACTGAATCTCACGCAGCTGTCATATCACAATACGAAGCACGATCATCCGGTGTACGGTACACAAAGCCTCTTCCAGAGCATCGTCTTTAAGAGTGGCACACCACGGCGCATCTCTCGCAAACCAGAAAACGTTCAACAAAAAATGGACTCTCTTATGAGCACCCGCTCGTCGCTCCACAATCAAGGCACACCTCGCATGAGCCGTTACGCTTTACTTTAAAGCTGCCGCAGCCAGAGCACATGGAACCGGTGTAACCCTGTTGGCGTGCGACTTCGATTTTATCGGGAGCGGTCGTTGCATCCTGCACGGCTTCTTCCAGCGAAAGACTTGTTTCATCGGAGACGATCTTTGCCATATCCATTGGCATCTGCGAGCCTTCATCGAGTACAGGGAGGCGCATGGCAAACGCATCGCGGCTCTTTGTACCCGTGGTGTAGGCCATTTCGACGAGCTCCGCATTGTGGAAGTATTTGGCCTTCTCCTTCGTGAGGAATTTAAGCGCAAGCCACCGACCAAGGTAATCCATCATGCTGGTCGCACGAGGGATCTCTTTATTCGTCGTCATACCCATCGGCTCGAACCTTGCACCCACAAGCTTCTGGCAGAGGACTTCCAAAGGAACGCCGTACTGGAGGTTCATACTGAGCGAGAGCGCGAGCGCATCCATGACGCCGGAAAGCGTTGTCCCCTCTTTGCTCATCTTGATGAAAATTTCACCGGGCGATCCATCCTCGTACATGCCGACATGGATGTACCCCTCGTGACCTGCCACGGTAAATTTATGCGCAATGCTGTGGCGTTCATCCGCAAGTTTGCGGCGACGCGGAACCTCTTTGATGACGATGCGCTCTTTAATTTCCACCCTCATCTCTTTTGATTCTTTTTCATCCTTCGATTCCTTTGAATCACTCTTGGTGGAAAGAGGTTGGCTCAACTTGCAGCCATCGCGGTAGAGCGCATTCGCCTTGAGCCCAAGCTTCCAACTGAGGAGGTAACAATTCTTGATGTCCTCCACCGTTGCTTCGTGTGGAAGATTGATCGTCTTGCTGATCGCGCCGGAAATGAACGGCTGTGTTGCCGCCATCATGCGGATATGCCCTTCCGGCACGATGTAGCGCTTGCCGATCTTTCCGCACTTATTGGCGCAATCGAACACGGCGAGGTGCTCCTCGCGGATGTAGGGTGCGCCTTCGATCGTCATACGACCGCATATGTGCTCGTTCGCGATCTCGATTTCCTTCTGTGGGAATCCAAGTGCTCGGAGCATCGTGAACCCGGGGTCATCGTATTGCTCGGGCGTAAATCCAAGACGCTTCATGACATCCTCGCCAAGTGCCCAGCGATTGAATGCGAATGAGAGCTCGAAGACTTGCGGAAGCTGCGATTCGATTTTCTTCAAATCCTCATCGGTAAACCCTTTCTCTTTAAGGGTGATACGATTGATGTGCGGCGTATCCGCAAGCGTGAGCGAACCGAGGATGTAGCACATAATCTCTTTAACCTGCTCTTCGGTGTAGCCGAGCGCGAGGAGCGCCGGTTTCACAGATTGGTTTGCAATCTTCATGTAACCGCCACCGGCGAGCTTCTTAAATTTGACGAGCGCAAAATCTGGTTCTACGCCGGTCGTATCGCAATCCATAAGGAGACCAATGGTGCCTGTCGGTGCAATGACCGTTGTCTGAGCGTTACGGTAACCAAACTTCTCTCCAAGCTCTACAGCTTCATCCCATGATTCGTGAGCCGCATCGAGGAACTCCGGGGGACACACCTTTTGATCGATGCCAACAGGGATGACATGGAGCCCTTCGTATTCGTGGGGCGGCGCATCGTAGGCTGCGCGACGATGGTTACGCATGACGCGCAGCATATGATTCCTGTTTTTTTCGAACCCCGGGAATGATCCAAGCACCTCGGCCATACGCGCGGATTGCACATAGGAATCTCCGGTGAGAATCGCAGTAATGGCACCGGCAAGAGCGCGTGCTTTGGGGGAATCGTAGGGAATGCCCATCTGCATCAACATGGCGCCAATATTGGCGTAGCCAAGACCAAGCGTACGGAACATATAACTAAGGCGTGCGATTTCTTCGCTTGGGAACTGCGCCATAAGCACGGAGATTTCGAGCACAATGGTCCAAAGACGAACTGCATGGCGGAATCCCTCGATATCGAATTCCTTTTGAACCTGCTCCGAGCGGGCACCGGAGGCGCGAGCCGAAGGGTAGAATTTAAGGAGATTGAGCGATGCCAAGTTGCACGCGGTGTTATCGAGGAACATGTACTCGCTGCAGGGATTACTGGCACGAATGGAACCATCTTCGGGACAGGTGTGCCAATCGTTGATCGTCGTGTCGTACTGAACGCCAGGATCCGCGCACACCCACGCCGCATGTCCGACCTGATCCCAGAGTGCACGTGCTTTGAGCGTCTCGCATGGAACGGGTTTCCTGTTCTCCGCTTTTGCCTTACGACGCTCGGTGCGGAAGTAGAGGTGCCAATCGCTGTCCTGCTCGAGTGACTGGAAAAAGGAATGCGGAACGCGCACGGAATTATTGGAATTCTGGCCGGAAACGGTTTGATACGCCTCACCGTTAAAATCGGTGGAATAGCCAGCTTCGCTCATGGCGGAAACTTTCTTCTCCTCCTTTACCTTCCAATTCACAAATTCTTCGATATCCGGATGATCGAGATCAAGGCACACCATTTTCGCGGCGCGGCGCGTCGTGCCCCCGGATTTAATTGCACCCGCTGCCCTGTCGCCAATTTTGAGGAACGACATGAGTCCGGAGCTTTTCCCCCCGCCCGAAAGCGACTCGCCAGATCCGCGGAGCTCTGAAAAATTCGTCCCCGTTCCGGAACCGTATTTAAAGAGGCGCGCTTCCCTCACCCATAAATCCATAATGCCACCCGGGTTCACCATGTCATCCGTCACGGATTGTATGAAACATGCATGAGGCTGCGGATGAGTGTAGGCATCCTCGCTCTGCCGTACGACACCGGTAACAGGATCGCAGTAGAAGTGTCCCTGCGCCGGACCCGTGATGCCGTAGGAATAATGGAGACCCGTATTAAACCACTGGGGACTGTTTGGCGCCGCCATCTGGTGGACAAGCATGTATTTGAGCTCATCTTCGAACGCCTGCGCGTCCTGCACGGTATCGAAATAGCCATGCTTCTCTCCCCAGTGCCGCCAGCAGCCAGCAAGGCGACGAATCACCTGCTTTGCGCTGCGCTCGGGACCCGTGAGGATCTTCCCCTGCTCGTCTTTAAGGGGATTCCCCTTCTCGTCTTCTTGCGGGACTCCAGCCTTGCGGAAGTATTTACTCACCATAATATCCGTCGCAACTTGGGACCAATCTGCAGGAATTTCCGCACCATCCATCTCGAACACGACGGAACCATCCGTATTCACGATTTTGCTCGTGCGCCTCTCGTAGCGAACCTCATCCAAGGGATCGCTCCCAGGAGTCGTAAATACCCTCTGGATGCGGAGTCCTCTGCTCGCCTGTACCTTCTCCTCCGAACCACCGTACACATCATCTACTCTGGGAATGTCCATTGGAATATTTTTCGCTGCGGCGGTGGAGACGGGGTTCATGGGAAGGAAAGTGAGAATGGAACAGAAAACGGTGATATTTTTTAGGCTTCACCGAGAGCAGAAACACCGATCAGCACAATATGTAGTGTCAATCAGGACGTAACCAATACAAGATATGCGCTTTTTGTGCGGCGCGCCACCACTTCGCTTTGACTCCTGCCAGCAATCGTTCAAAAAATAATTCTGTGTGCTTGCGCGAACATGTAGAGGAAAAAATGGCGATTCGCCCCACCAAGGAACGAACCGAATTTCCTCAGATCAATGAAGAAGATTTCTTGGGAGTCAAAAGCCGCTGTAGCAGCAATATGCACACGAAAACGATGAGTGGAAGAAGGTGAACCATGCCTCGACCAAATCCCGTATGGCGAATGGCCTCGATCGACAGTGGCGTAAGCGCATAAATGAAAAATTCACCGGCAAATACAATGAAGAGGTAGAGAATGATGAGCCGTAAAGGATCCTTCCTCCAATGATGGAAACCAAGGAAGAGGAGGAGAATACAGAGTGGGAAGAGGAGAAGGTATCCCCCGGTAAAGAAGAGATCTCCTTCGATCGCAAATGCCACTCCTTCTTGCGGAACAAGCGAAAAACCAGAAACGCCGGTGGCATTGCCGAAGGTGAGCCCGTGCATGACCTTAAAGAACATCCACGGAACAGCCACAACAGAAACTATCGCCGCCCAACGGCTGAAATCATCACCACGGAAACGGAGAATCAACTTGCCGAATCGAATGCAGGAGAAAGCAAATACAAGAATAAGCGGCGGAAGGAAAATGAGCATCGCCTCGTTCTTAACAAAGAGCATCGCAGCAGTCATCACACCGAAAATACGGAGCCATACATTCTGGTCGGCGGCAACATCGGAACGCATCCACCGAAGAAAAGAAAAGAGAACGACAAAAAGAAATGCGGCCATGAGGACATCGGCATAGGGATTCATCCCATGGATGAGGAGGAGGGGCAGGCTCGTGAGCGCATACGTTCCGGCAAGGGCCCAGAGGGTATTCCCCTCTCGGCGCAGCCCAGCGAAGAACGAAGCAAGGAGCGCAAGAAACCACGCGCCGTGAATACTGTTCACAACTCCTTCGCTCCATCCGCCGGCTGCTTTCGCAAGCCATACCTTCGAGAGATAGACTGCAAGCGGATAGCTCGGCACACGTCCTCCAAAGTACATCTCATCCTCAGCCGGGAGATCCAGCATGAGCGACTCATTCGTAAAGAACGCTTTCGAGCGCATATTCCAGTTTGCGTATGTATCGTTAAAGTACACGGGAGAGAGGAGAAGATCGTATCCACCAATGAGAATTTTGATGATCGCAAAACCTGCGAGGAGGCCAACGAGCACCGTAAGCCATCGTGACAGTTTTTGTTCTTTAAAGGAGGAAGGAGGCAGAAGAGGTACGGTTGGAGGAATGATCGTTCTGCACCGCCAGAGAATGAGAACGATCAGGACAATGAATATCCCCTGATGGACCCACAATAATCCCTTGAGCGAGAGCGGCACACCGACAAGCGCTGCACCAAAAATGACATATGCGACGAGTGCCGATCCGAGGAGCAATCCATACGCCACATACTCGAGAAGGGAGAGAACCGAATGTTTTCCCTGCACAAGCCGAAGAAAAAGCGCCCCTTCCACGAGGAGCAGTGCAAGCGCGAAAAGAGTGCGGATAATCATCATGGTGCGTAGGCGCCGCGGAAAATAAATGATTTTGCATCGAATCGCGCCACCAAGATTCCGGGGGCTGTAATCGGTTTGCCGGCGAGAAGAAGTCTGTTTTCCTCATCGATACTCATATCTGTGCGACTGAATACCACCCAGAGATCGGAAACCGGGTCACCGGGATTTGGTAGTGCTGGATAGGTCTCGTAGCGCATCATGCCGAAATACGGCCAACGATCGGGAACGAAGAATTCATACGCCTCTTCCTCTTTGAGGAATGGTTTTGCAAACGCAACGAAGGCTGGGAATTTTCCGATATCGCGGAATGAGGACTCCGCTGGTTCGGCGGCAAAATATGTCGAGCGATCATGGAATACATTCGCAATAAACTCCGCACCCATGCGCACATCATACAGGATCCACACGGCAAATATTCCCGCAAAGAGCGTGCGGAGAATCATGCCCCGCACATCCTCCCACTGTGCACCGCGGCGCGTGCGCGCAAGGCCGACGAAGAGGAGGGCGATACTAAAAAGCGCTATACCAACGAGGAGATATGCATTGAGCGAGAGCGAGAGCTGGCGCCAATCGCGGTAATCGCGGTAAGAGCCGATATCGCTTGTGATCGTGGGGCCGAGGAGAATATTGATGGAATAGGGCGTCAATGGCTGGAGATCTGCAAAGCTTTCCCACACCCCACGGATTTTTTCGAACAGCGTGTAGTGGAGGAATCGAACGCTATCGAACACAACATTGTTTGCATTGCCGACAAATGTCACTGCAAGGACATCCGAACCTTCGATATCCTTACGGTAGAAATCGATCGGAATGTATTCATTCGTGGGCCCCTTCGAGACGGGGAACGAGAGACGGAATCGCTTTGCGATTTGTCCATCATCATCAAGCGTGAGAAAAAGCACGGCGACTTCGTCGAGTCCTGTCGCATCCCATCGGAACCGAAGAGCATCCACATGCTGGTGGAATCCTTCGGGCAGCGGACGGAAGATCACCGCACGATCTTTGACATTAAAACGAAGCCCTTCGCTCATGAGCTCCCCTTCATCGAGCCCCACATAGTGCCATGCATCGATATCCTCATCCTTCATAAACTCCCACAGTTCATACACCCGTTCCGCAGCGAAGGAATGCGATGGAATAAGGAGCAGCGCAAGACCAAGGCAGCAAGCGCAGCTAAGTTGCACCGTCATCCGCCAAAAAGAGTACGACCGAATCCTCATGATTCTGCATGGTACGGCGTCATGCTCTCCCCCGCCACCGCAATCTCGGCAGAACCACCGGCGATGACTGCTTTGATTCTTCGTATACCCGCGGAAGAGCTTTCCTCTTTTTGGATGGTGAATGACCCGATCATTCCCGTGCGTGCAACATGCGGCCCGCCGCAGATCTCTTTACTGAACGATCCATCCCCTATTTGGTACACCTTCACCTCGCTGCCATAGCGATCATCAAAGACGCCAATCGCACGTTCCGCTTTTGCACTCTCCACCGTCGTCACATGGTAGCAAACGGGAAGATCCGCTCTAATTGCTTCGTTCACGAGCCTCTCTACCTCCGCAATCTGTTCGGGAGTCATTTTTTCGGAATGGTTGAAGTCGAACCGCAAGCGATCCTGCGTGATGTTGGATCCTTTCTGTTCCACATGGGACCCAAGCACTTTCCGAAGCGCCGCATTCAGAAGATGCGTTGCTGTATGGAGCTTGGTGGTTTCGCTGCTGTGATCGGCAAGACCGCCTGCGAATTTTCCCGTCGCACCCTCGCGACTCTTCTCTTGGTGAACACCGCGCGCGGAATCAAACCCCGCACGATCGGTGAGCGCTTTACCCTGTTCTTTGAGGAGCTCTTCGATGAGCTCGAGTGGAAACCCGTAGGTTTCGAAGAAGTAGAATGCTTTTGCTCCACTCAACACCCCTTCGGTCGCGAGATACTCTTTAAGCTCTTTCTCCCCGCGCGCAAGCGTCCGTTGGAATTGCTCCTCTTCGAGCGAGAAGACTCGAATGATATCGTCCTTCTTCTTCGCAAGTTCCGGATACGCGTCGCCGTATGCCGCAATCACGGCGCCAGCACAGCGACCGCAAAAGTGATCTGTAATGCCAAGCGTGTGCGCATAGCGAATCGCTCGTCGGAGCATTCTGCGCGTAAAATAACCTTGATCTTTATTGCTTGGCGGCGCCCCATCTCCCGTCAACATCGTGGCACCGCGCAAGTGATCCAGAATGACACGGAATGCATGGGTATCCCGCTCGTCGACTCCGTACGTTTTTCCAGAAAGCTTTTCCAACTCTTCACGCAGAGAATCAAAGAGATCGATACGGAATACATCGGGATCATCGCGAAGCGCTGCGGCAATCCTTTCGAGTCCTCCGCCAAAATCCACATTGCGCTGAGAAAGCTTCTGGAATCCCGTGGATGTTTTGACGTATTCCATAAAGACGTTATTGCCGATTTCGAGGAACCTCCCGCAGTCGCAATTTACATGGCACGGACGATCTTTCCAGATCGAACTCTCGTGGAGTTTCCGATGGACGCCGAAATCGAAGAACATCTCGGAATCGGGTCCTCCGGGCTCCCCAAGTGGCATCGTGGATGGCGCGCCCATGCGGCTCCACCAGTTCTTGGATTCATCGTACGAGAAAATTCTTCCGCCCTGCATGCCATCGCGTTCGGCAAAATCTATAACCTTCGATTCGATGCCGATGGAAGAAAAAACATTCTTCCAGACCACGATTGATTCATCATCGCGCGGGATGACATCATTCCCGCGGAACACGGTGACGTATATGCGGGAGGGATCGAGCTTGATGATCTTTGTAAGGAATTCGAACATCCACGGAATCTGCTCCGCTTTAAAGTAATCTCCGAGCGACCAGTTCCCCAACATTTCGAAGAACGTCGTGTGACGGTTATCCCCCACCTCTTCGATGTCTTGGCTCCGGAATGATTTTTGGCTATCCGTCATCCGAAGGCCAAGCGGATGTTTTTCGCCAAGAAGGTACGGCAGCATGGGCTGCATGCCGGACCCTGTGAAGAGCGTTGTCGGATCGTTGTCAGGCAAGAGCGATGCACTTGGAATCACCGCATGACTCTTGCTTTTAAAGTACTCAAGGTACGCCGTACGGATAGTGGAAGTACTGGATGGTGACATCGTTCTGCATTCTACCGAAAGATCGGGTATGCTGCCTCCCGCACATGAGAATACGTCTTGGTTCCCTTCTCGTCCTTTGCCTTTTCTGCGGATTTCTCTCGCAAAACGCAGAGGCACAGAGCATTCCGGCAGATCAAACGAAGATCCTCTTTATCGAGAACGTGGGGTTGCCGTCCGTCCGCTCGATCATCCGATCGCTCGAAACGCAGAATGCTCCCGTGCCGAGCGAACTCACGGCAATAGCGGAAAGCGCAGGCGATCCGGATGCGTTCTACGCTCTTGCCTCCAGTTACTTTGGAACCGGATGGCAGGAACGCATCAGTCGCGATGCTTCTTCACTCATGGATCCGGAAGCTGCAGCAATGGTCAGGGTACGAATCTACCTCGCATCGCTTGGCTCTAACGCAGAACGCATTGCCCGCACGAGTACGGTGGATGCGAATGAAATCCGGAAGAGCGCTCAAAATCTAATGCGGCAATCGCAGTACATTCGGAGTGATGACGAACGAAAAGAATTCTATGCCGCTTTTGCGAATGCGCAGGAAAAAATATTCCCCGAGGAGAGCGGCCCCGACCTTAGCGATTTTCGAATGGAAGTGACAGCACTCCTGCAAGAAATAGTAGATGCCATCGATATCCTCGTTGATGGCATGAACGGAACATCCCTGAAGAAAGATCAATCTGCACTCGAACAGCAATTAGCCATTATCACCGGCAATCAAGAACTCACCGCATGGCTTGCGAGGTTTGATACGTTTGCGGGAAAACTGCTTTCCTATGCGACCGCCGCAAATACGTCGATGATTCTCGCGGATGCGCATTCACTCCTCGTACAGCTCCATACCTATCTCACACAGCTTGAAGGACAAGGCATCGATTCGCAGGGATTTATGGAGGAATCCGCAGCACTCCTCACGACATCCGCAGAAAAGCTGAGTCCCGCATCATTCGAAACATTCATCACCGGGCTCGAAGATCTCCTTACCCGGATTTCGCAACAATTCCCCTCCTCATGAAAAAATCCCCTCTCATGATCGGGCTCGGCATCCTGCTGCTCGTAGGAGTAACCGCCACCGCACTCTTCTTCAGTGGAATATTCGGTAAAAACGATACGGAGACGGCGCTCACGCCGCAGGCGCAGACGGAACGTTTGACATCGTTCTTTCTCCTGCGGAAAATTAAGCGGCTGCGTGACCGCGCAGTCTACATTCAGCACCGCGAAGAGGGGCGAAAACTCTTGGAGCTTTCCGGCATTCCACTCACTCCTGCCAACTCCGCCGAATCATCTTCGTCCTCTGGTTCCGCACTTCCCACATCCTCCCTATGAAGTTCCTCGCTCTCCTCATCATGCTTTTCCCCATCCTCGGGCACGCAGAAGGCGCCTGCTACTCCCCAAGCGACTGCGCGGCACCACTGATCTGCTCCTCGCTCATCGATAATATCTTTCCCGGAACATGCATCGCAAAGCCGGGAGGAAATCCCCCGCTCTACGAGCTCCAAGATGCCGCGAGCTCTGTGAGTTCCTCTTCGGCAAGTACACGTGTTGGATGGACGAGTTCTTCAAGCACTTCCAGCACCTCTTTGAGTGCAACAAATATTGCAAAAGTCCGCGTTGTGGAATCCTCGTCTTCGACATCATCTTCATCCTCCTCTTCGGTGGAAACAAAAGAAGACACCGGAAACATTTTTGTTCGGACGGGTGGTTCGATTGCGAAGGCTGTCAAATGGGTGTTCTGCCTCTTCTTCTGTTAGAAGCAATCTATCCCCTACGAACGAGTTGATCCGCCTGCTCCGCCTTCTTGGTGCAGCTCTTGCATGCAGTCTTCGTCGCGGGATCTCCGCATTGTTTGCAGAGATGATAGGTGGTTGATGGTTGCAATTCTTGATCGAGCGCGACGCGGTGATCGAAGACGAAGCATTCGCCCTCGAAAGCGTCATGCGGATACTGTTCCATGTACGCAAGGATGCCGCCCTCCAATTGATACACATTCGTATAGCCCTGCGCTTCCATCGTGAGTACTGCCTTTTCGCAGCGGATTCCCCCCGTGCAGTAGAGCATCACGGTTTTCTCTTTGGGAATGGATGAGGCTTTGATCGCATCGGGAAAATCTTGAAAGCACCTTATCGTGGGATCGATGGCATTACGAAATTTTCCAATCGCAACTTCAAACCAATTGCGCGTATCAACGATCACGACATCGTCGCGTTCCATCATGCGCTTCCATTCATGGGGAGTGAGGTGATGATGCTTTCCTGTAGGCTCTATACCTGGCTGCTTGAGCGTGATGAGTTCTGGCTTCATTTTTACTGACCAGCGGCGAAATACGAGTCGTTCCGCATGACTATCTTTAAAAACAATATCATTCTTCAAGATGCGCATCCTTACTTTCCACTCTGCAATCGCATCAGTAGTGCCGCACACGGTGGAATTAATCCCTTCCGGCGCAATCAATACGAGACCCTTCATTCCGCGTTCGTTGCCAAATATCTTCAATTCTTGCTGCAACGCAACAATCTCCGCCTGCGTGAGGGGGAAGAAGGCATAGGAGGCGGTGATGGTAATCTTGGCAGGATTTGCGTCGAACATGATAAATATAGTGTAGCAAAATGCGTGAAGATGATAGAAAAAGTTAAAACGATTGTATTGCTTACATCGGCTCAAGAAGCACTCCATTTTTCGATACGGAGGGTTCTGTACAAAGGTTACGGTTAAAACAACATGGTCTTCGCTCTCCAGCTTTGAGCTTCGAGCATGCCACACGGATTCGCCTTGCCCGTGTTGATGGTTCTTTGGTTGCACGTATCCAGCGGATCCAATCCCATCGCGCGCTTGGCGTGATGTCCTCCCAGAGTTTTTTTGCCCTTGGTGCCAAGGCAAGAGCCTTCTTCACATCTGCCGGCACTGTGGGTTCCGGCCATTCTTTTGTAGATTCCATCGCGAGCGTTACGGTATCGCCTGTGTCCGCGTCAGTAGCTTTGCTCATAGTTTTACTCCATCGAAACCAGTGACTTCCCCTACCGTCTGGTTCGAGCGGAGCCAGAAAGCGAGAGCCATTGATTGTTCCCGTCACCACCGTCATGCCTCGTGTTGGAAGCTTTGCACTGACACTCTTCGGCAGATGAAGAATTGTCCATGAGCCGATGCGTGCCAGTGGAGCAGTACAATGGATGGTTGGCATATCGGCATGATAGCAGGGCATTCGGAGTTCTTTCCTGTACGCCCCTCTTACTTTTTGTATTCCAAAATATCACCGGGCTGACAGTCCAAAACTTCACATACGGCCTCTAATGTTGAAAATCGAACTGCTTTTGCCTTTCCATTTTTCAGTACGGAAATATTGGCCATCGTAATCCCCACTTTCTCCGCCAGCTCCGTGACGTTCATTTTTCGCTTCGCCAGCATGACGTCGATGTTGATGATGATTGCCATAGAATTCTTGTTGTATCGTGAGCTAGTCGAACTACACCATGAGATCGTTTTTGGACTTCATATCGACGGCATTTTGTAAAAGTCCCTCAAACACTGCCGCAGCGGTTGCGATGACGATGGAAACAAACGTTGTCACGGCACCCATGGCAACACCACCCACAATGTCATCTTTACCGCTATTCGCTATGATAATGTAGGCCACTCCCGCCACGATAAGACCCGCAGTGGCGAGCGCACAGTACTTTATGGTCCGTAAAGCTTTTACAGAATGTAGCGAGAAGACTTTATTTTGCCCGATGTACCCGAGTAACATAAACGCTTGGTACAATCCTACAAAAAATAGGATTGACGATGCATATGCGTACGCCAAGAACGGATCTTTGAAGTATACCTCTAAAGGAGTGGAATCGATATTTCTGCCCTCGATGAGAGGTTCCCAAAGCAAAAAGGTAAGAGTGCCAATGCCAATGAGTACAATGACTGCCTGAAGAAATATCGTTGAGCCTTTTTTCATAGGTGGTGCTTATAATATTCGTCGCTTATCGTTTTGCAATATATTTTTATCGTTATTGTATTTTGGTGGAGATGCCGGGAGTCGAACCCGGGTCCAACGTGTAGAGAACGTGCTTGTACTGTTATGTTCGCTTCGAGTCGCTCCACAATAAGAAACGAACCAAGAACTGTGGAGAGGTTCGACGCTATAGACGAAGTAATCATCGCGTCACGTGATTATTCGTCCCGCTGATAGCGCCTCATCCCCGTAGCGGGAGTCGGAGGAGAGACGTGTTCGTTCTGGACGAACTAAGCGGCAACCGCGATTGGCTGAAGACGTGCAAGCACACCTTCCGCAATACGATTAGCCTTGCTGACAAGATTGTCTGCAGTTATTGGTGCATCAAGTGGGTAACGGGAACCGGTGCCATCCCGAACAGAAACGATCGAACCCTAGTATCACGCTGTCAAATGCCTGTCATCCCCAGAGTAATAGTAAATTTGAGATTCGGAAGAACCGTGTACTTCCTCCTCCCGCCCACCGGAGCTCCGAAGGAGCGTAGGTGGGTCATCCCCATGCTGTAAAAGAACGCGGAGCGGAAGCATAAGTATATCACAAAAATGCCCCGGATTGCTCCGGGGCACTCTCTCACCAATGAAAACGCTATTCCTACATCATCCAGTTCATCCACGTTTCCACCACATTCTTCCCAAGATCCACCATGAGATCTTTGTAACTCCTGCTTGGAAGATTGGTGATTCCAGCATCTGCGCGGTAGAGAATTTCTGCCGCCTCTGCACGGGTCACCTGCGAATCAAATTTTTTAATGCTGAGCGGAATGCCGCCATTCTCCGCAAGGCTTGTGACATAGAGCTTGAACCATTCTTTTCCTTCGCCGCGGTACGGGAGGAACGAAACATCATATGCACGGGTCGTGATCTTCGCCGCCTCTGCGAAGTTGATGATTTGATCCGGGCGGAAAGTCGTATTGTCGTACCCATGCACGACGCCCGCCATCAGTGCCGCGCAGACACGCTTTGCATCCTCGCCTTCCTTTGGCATATCGTCGAAGAGGAGCGAGTATTCGGATGGGTACGGGAAGGAAATATTTTCGAAACATCCCTCGATGAACTCATCGGAAAACACTCTGTTTGCCACAATCGCTGTAAACTGTCCGCGCGTGATCGGCTCCAGCGGCTTAAACATTCGTCCGCTCATCAGATCCATCATCCCCTGCTGCACCATGTAAAGAATTGCAGCGTAGTTTGGATGATCTTCCGCAACATCCCCAAAAAACCCTTTGCTCGCGGGCGTCAGGCTCGTGCCTCGATTGGCGGGGCGCAATACGGTCTGCCCCATCCTCCTGCTCGCACCCACTTGATCACCTGTCACCATAATTCTCCATAGCTTAGCGTATTGATGATCTGTTGGGAGCTCGACGTACGGTACTGCAAAGGCAACCTTCGGCACGAGGATGGAGAGAGTAAGAATGAGTGGCAAGGCGCGGAGTGCACGCATAAGAAAGAGGGGTGAAATGAAGGAGGCGATCGTACGTTGAATATATGGCTAGAACAACCAATTAACGGGCTATTTTTAAACGGCATCCTTCCTTCGACACCTCACATTCCTCCATCAAACCTCTTCGTATTCGATTTTCGATGGAGCAGCGAACATGGCACGAAGATCTTGTAACAACTCACCATTAAAGAATGAAGAAATTCTTTCTCTCCAATTCGACCCATGCCTTCTTTGTGGAGATTTATTTTGAGGAAAGCTCTCGGCAAAACTGAGTGTACGGAAAACTTCTCGAATCGATGTCGCCGCACGCGTTGCCTGATCCGAGACTGCCCCATCGGGCGCTCCGGCTAAAAGTGCAACTTCCAATTCTCTTTTTGCATTCTGGAGTTTGTGTTGTAAATCGCAATATTCTGGCTTATATCCCGTCATGGTGGTCGCTTTCATAAGTGCTTCCATGAGTGCATGGATACGCCCTTGGTTCTCCGCAGAGTACTGAAGAGCTGCATGAAGTTCGGGTGGTGACATCGTCTCCCATTCCGGAAGAGGAATGCCTGTTAACACCTCTGATCGGTACGCATCGGATGCAACTCCTCCGATCCCGTCGAGTGCAACAGTCGACATATGATTGCATTGAATCGTTCCTCTCCGCTGGTGTCCAACACAAAATGATCCAAATTTTTTACCTGTTCAAAACTTCTACAGCAAGCGGCAAGCACCCCGATGAGCAAATATGAAAATTGAACACCTTTGCTGCAATGGTGTTCATGAATGGAACAAATTGACGGAGAAAAAAATTGGTTCGATCACATTGTGGATTCCATGCGCATCCGAGGAATCACCATCTATTTCGATTGATGTTTTGCCACTTTTGCATACCGCCATGCCATCTCGAAGATCTGTCGCTGTGTTTCCGCGACATCCGCGCTTTCGATGATGATGCCAAAGAGCTCCCCCTCTCCCTCACCAAAAGAGACAATGGCAACCTTTTGATCGTAGATATTGATCTCGTTATTAAAGTTGAAGTCCTTCGCCGGCACGAGGCGGATTTCGCGCAGGGATTTTTTATCGTGGCCATGGACAAGCCTACCCGCTTCGTCATCCGGTGCTATGCCACGGAGGTGGATCTTGCGGCGCACACGCTCACTCACGTAGGCATCATCGTAATCCTGCCAATATGCGCGAACCAGAGCGGAATTCGCGAAGTTGAGGAGTTCTCCTTCCGCCGTAAGCGTGTCTTCGTACACGCGTTTGACTCCCTCCCAACCTTGGAAAAATTTGACCTGCGGCGAGCGGTGCGAAGCGCCTTGGAGCGCACGGAGTTCCGGCAATACGCGGTGGAGCGCATCCACATTTTTGCGGGATTCCATCGCAAACTGCTCGGGGGGAACCGGCGCATACTTCTTGCCGCTTTTCTCTTTAATGACAGTAAGGAGTCCGCGCCGTGCGAGTGACTCCAAATGATTATAGGCAGTCACGCGGTTCATTCCCGCACGCTTGGCATAGGCGGAAGCAGGAGCACTCCCGAGCGAGAGTCCCGCAAGGTAGAGCGAGGATTCTTCGTGAGGAAGGCCGACAGATTCGATGGCGTGGAGGAGATCTTTACGCGCCATGGGAGATTGTGCGGAACAAATAGAATTTTCCCATGGCTCGATGCTAGCATCAAGTTGTAAATTTTTTCAACAATTTTTTTGAGGATTGATCGTGCTCTGCATCATGATGGAAGCAAATGCGATGCAGCATGTCGAAAAATGGAACAGAGTGCGCATCACTCTCCTTCACCAGTTGCGTCGTAAAGATGTCTGCGCTTGGATGCAGTCATGATTCATAGAGCCACTACACCACAGGCTGCTCTCGTTCCTCATTCGAGAAGACAAAATGATAGGACACCACTTCCGATGGCGCAGACTCTCCATTGGAAGATGGGGATCCCCGTACTGTGGAGTTAGTCATTGGTGAATGTCGTGAAGAATGGGGTAACAATGTACTTGCCCGTATAGCGAGTTAAATCACCTGTTTCTCATCGTTTTCGTATGTTATGAACCATTGACATTTCTACAGCAATCCATTTAAATGCTTCTACACATTTTTCCAATCTAGCTATGAATGAACGCACAAATACTCCGGTGAGTCCCGCTGCAATAATGGGAGCAAAAGTGCAACGTGTTGGCTCCACAGATCTTTTAGCAATGAAAGATGCTCCAGATTTCTTAATAAATGGAAACACAATGCAGATATGGACACTACGAACAGAGCTACACCATTTAGCAGCTCAAGCATCTCAAGCAGGGAGCAGTATAAAAACCACTCTTTCTAATGGAGATGAAATCATCGTGCATCCTGCTTGAGAACTGATCTTTACAATGGATAACGAACGTTCGTGAGCTTAAATAAATATTGGTGCTATTTTACAATCGCCTTCACCACCCAGTTACCAACGCCAAGGATCACACTCACGAAGATCCATCCTACAAAACCTCCTTCGATTGCGAGCGAAACATCAGTGAGATTGAGTGCTGTAATAAACCAAATCGTCAGCCACACGACTACGGCATTCACGATGGTGAATGCGATGATCCATGCAAGCATTTTGATCGGGAGCGAGAGGACATGGAGCACCGGCGCAACCAGCATGTTGAGGATCGCAAAGATGAGCGCAGTGATCGCAATTCCCTGGTAGCCGCCTTGAAGAACAAAGAAGGAGCCAAAGTATGTTTGGAGGAAGAGGACAACGGCGACATTGATGAAGACGCGGAAAGCGAGTCTCATGCCGGAATTTGCGCGACGCTCGGTTTTATCTTCTCCCATGGGAGGAAGTGTGCCAAAAGAGATGCTTGAGTGCAATCTCGTGTTTTTAAGTGGATACGGTTTGTGTAAAACCCAGTCATTCTCTTCGAGCAGTGCAAACACTACACATACGTCATGCTGAGCGGAGCCCTGAGCGAGTCGCGCCGCAGCGCGGCGAGTCGAAGGGCGAAGTCGAAGCACATCGAGAGGACAAAATGTGTTACCATGAACCACTATGCGAACATTCTGGGTCTACATTCTTCGTTGCGGTGATGCCAGTTACTACACTGGAGTAACGAATAACATCGAAGAACGTATTGCAATACACACGGAAGGATCAGATAAGAATTCCTACACATATCAGCGTCGTCCAGTTGAGCTTGTGTATTCAGAGGAATACGCAAGCATCAATGATGCAATCAAACGAGAGAAGCAATTACAGGGTTGGAGTAGAAAGAAAAAAGAAGCACTCATTGGTGGAGATTTTGAGAAGCTTCATGTTCTTGCCAAAAGGAAGTAGCCCGAGATACCTTCAATGGAAGAAATTGTTCAGTCGCGAGGTGCTTCGACTTCGTTCACCCCGCTTCCGCGGGGCCCACTCCGCTCAGCATGACGTATTTGGGCACACTGCTCACTCTCATATATAGAACATCACTTCCTAGAGATCAATCGCTTTGATGAGTGCATTTTTCTCCTCTACTGTCAGCATTCTCACCTCCCCTTCTTTCATCTGATCATCCACAAGCGACACAATTCTGATTCTTTTGAGGTGGGTAACATGATAGCCAATTTTCTGGCACATCCTGCGAATCTGTCGATTGCGCCCTTCCGAGAGGGCAATTGTGAACGAGCGGGTGGAGAGACGATGCACGACTGCCTTCTTCGTCTTTGATCCCAAAATCATCATGCCGGAGGAGAGTTTGCGGAGCGGACCATCTGGAATCGGACGATCGACGCGAACGGAGTATTCCTTTTCGTGCGGAAATTTCGGATGCGTGAGGCGGTAGGCAAGAACGCCGTCATTCGTGAAGAGGAGAAGGCCTGAAGTTTCTTTATCGAGCCTGCCGACGGGGAAGATCTTTCCGCGAAGATCAGGTGGCAAAAGATCCCGAACCGACGGACTCTGATCATCGACATCTTCTTTCGATCTCCTCTTACGATCAGGCGATGAACGATCGACGTTCTCGGTCACAACACCGACTGGCTTATTCATAACGTAGTACAGCATCTCCTGCCGTGCCTGTAACACCGTGCCATCCACGATGATCTCATCGCATTCCGGATCCGCCTTCTCCCCTACCTTCGCGACTTTTCCATTCACCTTTACAAGCCCCTGCAGAAGATATTCCTCTGCCTTACGACGAGAGCAAATACCGCGCGCCGAAAGGATTTTCTGAATCCGTTCCTGCATGGAAGGAGTGAAGAGGAAAATGGAAGAACTGGAAAGGGATTATTACGTTCTCCCCCATTATGATCTTCCCATCGCGAGTTCGATGAGGACGAAGACGATGTAGATGAGTACGGCAATCCACCAGTTTGCGATGCGGAGAATCCAGAGGAAAACGATGATCGTGCTCGCGAGCGCAAAAAACATCCCCTGCCGCAGCGATCCCCCAATGATCTTTCTCGTTTTGAGCGACGGAAGCGATTCGGTGGACCCGTGCCAAGGCCGAAGAATCGCAAACGATTTGATGAGAGCGAGGAAAAGGGCGACAAAAGACGCAAGAGCGCCAAAGAGCGAGAGGAAGAAGAACGCAAGCGCGTACTGCGGCGCCGTGAGCGGACTCACTCGCAGGATCACGACGACGAGCGACGAGAGGCTGAGGAAAAACGCAAGCGCGATGCCAAGGAGGGCGGAGGTCATATGACGTTACGGGTTACTAGTTTACTGGTTACCGGTTGGTTGAGCGAGAAACAAAAAACTATCAACCAGAAACCAAAAACTGTTTCAGTTGAGCGAAATCATTGAAGAGTTCCTGCCTGAGGCTCCCGTTATGGAGCGCGGCTGCGGGGTGATAGATCGGGAAGACGGTGAAATCTTTATTCACTTTTTGCGGTTGCCCATGGACCCGAGAAATACTGAGCGCCGGGAAAAATTCATTGAGCGCATGCTTGCCGAGCGTACAAATGACTTTGGGACGGATCAGCGCGAGTTCCAATTTAACCCACGGGAGGCATGCGAGCTTTTCCTCTGGTTCCGGATCGCGATTATTCGGTGGACGGTATTTGACGACATTCGTGATGTAAACATCTTCCCGCTTCAGTCCGATCGAGGCAAGGAGCTCGTCGAGAAACTTGCCTGCAGGACCGACAAACGGCCGTCCAAGCTCATCTTCTTTCGCTCCCGGCGCCTCGCCGATGAAGACAACCTCTGCGTATGGATTCCCTTCGCCAAGAACAGGGTTCGCATGCGCCGCAAGCGCACATCCTTTCCAATCCTTGAGCTTATCACGCAGGAGATCGAGGCTGAGCGGCATGGGGAAAAGTGTATCACGCCTTCACTGATTTCTTGCCCGAAAAAATTTCCAAAAATTCATCAAAACTCATTGTCTCCGTCTTCAGCAACACATCGGCTAACTCGTCGAGTTTCTGGCGATTCTTTTGGATGTATCCCTTGGCGCGTTCAAGTTCTGCATGAAGCGTTTTCTTCGTGAATGAATCGATGGAACGCGCCGTCTCCTCGGAGTAATTGCGTGATGGATCCTGATCGATACCGAGGAAGGATGATCCTTGTTTTTCTCCATAGGAAACAGGACCGAGCGCATCATCGCCCATGCCGTACTTCATCGCCATATTGCGCACAATCTGCGATGCGCGCTCAAGGTCGTTACTGGCACCCGTTGTCATTTCTCCAAAGACAATTTCCTCTGCCGCTCTACCGCCCAGGAGTCCGCATACCTCATCCAAAAATTTTTGGCGGCTGGTCGTGTAGGTATCTTCCTGCGGCAAGAACCATGTGACGCCAAGTGCCGATCCGCGAGAAACGATGGAAATCTTATGGAGCTGATCCGACAGTTCGCAAAGATGGCCGACAATCGCATGGCCAAGCTCGTGATACGCCGTGATCTTCTTTTCTTTGTCGGAAAGTTTCCGACTGCGGCGTTCCGGACCAAGCGTGACTTTCTCCACGGCATCCACGAGCTCTCGCTCGCGAATCACTTTTTGTCCGCGCCGTGCGGCAAAAATCGCAGCCTCGTTCATCACATTTTCCAGATCCGCTCCCGTAAACCCGATTGTCTGCTTTGCAACAACATCCAGATTCACTTTGGCCATCTTCTTGTGGCGGGAATGAACCTCCAAGATTTTCTTGCGCGCCTCCAGATCCGGCTTGTCGATGAAGACGCGCCGATCGAACCGACCGGGACGAAGCAGCGCGATATCGAGCACATCGGGTCGGTTTGTCGCCGCCATCACAATCACATTCGTCTTTGGATCAAAGCCGTCCATCTCGGTGAGGATTTGGTTCAACGTCTGTTCGCGCTCGTCGTGCCCGCCGCCGAAACCTGCCCCACCGCGCTGGCGGCCGACTGCATCGATTT
>DATDWL010000001.1:0-28871 GCA_035289645.1 Candidatus Peribacterales bacterium | reverse complement strand
CTCATGCGGGGCTCGCTCATGGTAAACCTCGAAGAAGAACACATAATGTATCAAACAAACAGCCCCACCCTTCTTCAGGATGAGGCTGTGGGAAAAACTCTATTACTGCGTAATCGTCACAGTCGCTTCATCCAGATCAAGCGCCACCCCATTCTTCGGGTTACTGAGCGTAAAGCCGAACGTTTCATTCGGATCATCTTTATCATCAGTGAGGATGGTGATTGCAACTGTCTTTGACGTTTCCCCTGCGCGGAACGTGAGAGTTCCAGTCGTCTTGGTGTAATCTTCACCAAACTTTGCGAGTGCGTTCGATGTGGCAAAATCAATCATCACCTGTCCGCGAGCGCCGGCAGTGCGCTGAACGGTGATAAGCACCGTGCCATCATTTTCGTCGACCGTGTACTCCTCCTCCGCAACGCGAATCGATCCCGTCCCGAATGCCACCACTTCATCATCCACGATCGTGAGATCCGCCTCGCTTCTTTCCTCTTCAAACTCTGCACCGGTCGGCGCAGAAAGTTTGATGTGAACTTTTTCGTTCCCCTCGGTGCTTCCATCATCCTTCATCGTGATGGTAAAACTCTTTTCAGTTTCGTTCGCGGCAAACTGCAATGTACCGCTTGCACCGGTGTAATCCGACGATTTCGCCGTCACATCGCTCGTGGCATACGAAACGGAAGCGGTCGCAGACGCATTCCCTGTCCGTTCCACCGTAATCGTGATGCTTGGCTCTTTCTCGGACATGGAATAGCTGAGAGCGCCGAGGCGGAGCAGTGTCGTATTGGAGTCTCCTCCCGCAGCCCCCGTGCTCTCATCATCTTCGATGGCGATCGTCGCAACAACAGGAATGCCAAGCGTCACGCCGCCTTCGGGTGCGCTCAGAGTGATTGTAAATTCTTCCTTCGATTCCGTCGTGGAATCATCGACGATATCCACTGTCATAATTCTGTTCGTCTCGCCTGCGGCGAAAGTCAACTTTCCTTCGCTCTTCACATAATCCTCTCCTCCTTTTGCCGTACCATCGGTAATCGCATACGCAACAGACACGGCGCCTTCGGCTCCACCCGTTCGGACGATCGTAATCTTCGCCAGACTCTCGTTCTCCTTCACTGAATACTTCTGAGTCGTGAACCGGATGCTCCCCGCCGGGTTACGGCTAGAGGACGACGAGCTCTGCGAGGAGGAACTTGTGGATGATGCGGAAGAGCTTGTTGTTGAAGAACGCGATGAGCGGCTGCGGCTCGACAACGAGATGGATGAGGATGATATCGTAGCAACCGGCTCGGGGATACCGAGAATCTCACGACGAAGCCTCTGCATCATGACTGCAATTTCCGCCCTCGTCGCAAATGCACTCGGATCAAAGCGGCCGTCTGGACGTCCGCGGAGAATACCAAGCTCTGCCATCTCGCCGACAGCATCATCGAAGTATGCATCTCGCGGAACATCGGGGAAGCGATCCGCACCGCGAATGCCAGCGCCGACCGAGATCGTAGTAATACCAAGAACCAGACCGCCGACAAAACAGGAAAGTCCGATAATAATGTTCGAAGGTGTGCGCATAAAAGAGGGAGGAAATGATCGTATGAAGTATATCGCCCTCAAGAAGGAACTTACAATAAACGGCTTCCTCGGATATAAAACATCAAAGGCGATGTACACTCTGCTCATGCAGCAAGATCAAACAAAAGGCAAGTTCCTCGCCATCCCCGGGGGCAAAACCGTGGCGATTGTGAGCAGCAGCTTCCACCCGGATATCGTCCATACAATGGAAGAAGAGGCGGAGAAGGTGCTGCGAACACTTGGTGCTGCGAATATTCTTACTGTGCACGTGCCGGGTGCATTCGAAATTCCACTCGCATGTCTTCATCTCATCAAGCAGAAACATGTGGAGGGCATTGTTGCACTCGGCGTCATCATCCAGGGCAAAACGCATCACGCAGCAGAAATCGCGCGCGCCTGCACGGATGGTCTCATGCAGATCCAACTGTCGACGACTATCCCGATCGCCCACGAAGTTCTGTATGTTGATTCGGCGAAAACGGCTCGGGAACGCGCTGGAGGAGAGCATGGAAAAGGAGCGGAAGCTGCAGAAGCGCTCGCATGCATGATGCAAATTCTTGGAAAATAATCTCTCCCGAGTCCTTCGATCTCTCCGCTTTCTCTTTTCGTATGGAGTTTACAAATATGCACTCCTGTGTGCTCATTGCATGACAAAGATTGCGTTATAGAGGATTCCTGCCGTAGGATAATCTGCAATCTCCTCTTTCTCCATGCATCTGCGATTTTCCGTGGCGATCATCGGTCTCGCTGTTCCCACTCTTGCTTTTGCGTCCGCTTTTCCGGATGTTCCTTCCAGTCATCCGCATGCCGATGCTATTTACGATTTACAGCGAAGAGGCTTCGTGCGCGGGAGCGATGATGGAATGTACTACCCGGACAGAGAGCTCAATCGTGCGGAGGGATTGACGCTGTTATTGCGAGCTGCGGAAATCGAAGTACGCGATGTCTATAAGGGATGTTTTTCGGACAGCAAAGAAACATGGTACGAAGCGACGGTGTGCCAAGCCGTGCACGACAGCATCGTGAGCGGATATCCCGATGGCATGTTCCATGGGGATCGGATCATTAACGCCGTAGAATTTCTGAAGATTCTGCTCAATGCACTTGGATTCACCATTCCAGATCTTTCGCTTGGCGATCAAGTAGGAATCGATTTTAAGAACGTGAACGTAAAATCGTGGTACGCAAAATATCTGTTCCGTGCGATGGAGTTTAACCTCATCCCTGCGGAACTTATCGCCAATAACGACTTCCGTCCCGATGGACCGGTGAATCGTTCGCAAGCCGCGGAAATGATCTACCGCGCCCTCGGCATTGCAGTGGCAGAGCGCAGTGATATCCGCGGCACCGCATCATCGGAAAGCAGCATCACTCCAACGGGAGCAACCCTTGTTGATTTTCCCGTTCACCAAACAGGAAAAACCGGCGAACGCGGCGCATCTGCTTTCGCCTTCGATCTTAAAGCGCCGCAGACAATCCTTGTGGAAGCAGCCAATATTACATCGACGAGTACGGGCGTGAGCTGTTTCCTCTACCTCCTTGGCGAATCGGGGTTTTCGAGCGAGTTCTTCATCGGGTACCAAGAAGGAGGCTCCTGCTATATACGCGCAGCGCTGCGCGCAGGGCGCTACCAAGTGGAAGTCCGCACGAAGAGCGAGGGAGCGGACTATAGTTTGGATGCCGTTGCCGCCAATGGCGATGGCAACGATGGATTTACGGAGGCAGTCTTGCTCCCTGTCAGTTCTCCCAAAAATGCACAGCTCATTGCACAGGATTACGAAGACTGGTTCCGCTTCCGCGTGGATACGAAAGAGGCTCACCGTGTGATGCTGATCACAAGCAGCGATCTCGCCTGTTCGATCTATCCGAGCGAGGATGTAGACCTCTTCGGATTCGAGGGTCCAGTCTGCGGCGAAAGTTACGATTATCCCCCTGGAACATACTATGTTTCGGTGAAGAAGAAGAAAGAGGCAGCTGGGACGCAGACGTATTCGGTGGAGTTGAGGTAGCAGCCCCCTGCTATACTCTTCCCTCTATGACTCTCTCCCCTCTTCCACAAGCGCTCGACGATCTCCGCTTAGGAAAATTCGTCATCGTTGTCGACGATGAAGATCGCGAAAACGAAGGGGACATTATCATGGCAGCAGAGCATGTATCGACAGAGAAGATGAATTTTATGATTCGCAATACCGGTGGCGTGGTGTGCCTTGCGCTCAGCAACAGCATTGCCGATCAGCTTGATCTGCCGCCCATGGTGAAGAGCAAAGCATCGTCTTTCTATCCCGCATTCACACTCAGTATCGAAGCGGCGCAGGGAGTCACAACGGGAATCTCCGCCGCCGATAGAACGGAGACCGTACGCTCCGCAATCAATCCTGTCGCTCGCCCGGAAGATCTTCGAAGACCGGGGCATGTCTTTCCACTCCGTGCACAAGATGGAGGCGTGCTCGTGCGTGCAGGCCATACGGAAGCATCGGTGGATTTGTGCCGTTTAGCAGGACTGCGCGAGGGCGCTGTCATCAGTGAATTGATGAACGAAGACGGCAGCATGATGCGCTTGCCGTCGCTCAAAGAATTTTCCATAAAGCACGGCATCGCGATGATCTCCATCGCAGATCTCATCGCGTATCGCCGCCTGCACGAAACATTCGTACGGTGCGATGCAGAAACACTGTTGGAAACGGAAACAGGCGAATGGCGCGTGAAGGTGTACCGCGACGCGCTGAATAATTTGGAGCATGTAGCACTCGTCAAAGGCGCCATCGAATCCACCAAGCCGGTTCTTGTGCGCGCACACTCCGAATGCCTCACGGGAGACGTGTTTGGATCCGGCCACTGCGATTGTGGCAAACAACTCCTTGCGGCTATGGAACAGATTGAAAAGGAGGGTGCCGGCATTCTCCTCTACATGCGGCAGGAAGGGCGTGGTATTGGACTCACGAATAAAATAAAAGCGTACGAACTCCAGCGATTGGAGGGGCTTGATACGGTGGAAGCAAACGAGAAACTCGGCTTTCCGATGGATTTACGGGATTACGGTATTGGTGCGCAAATCCTCAAAGATCTCGGTGTTGCAAAGCTTCGCCTCCTCACGAATAATCCAAAAAAAATTGTAGGACTGCAGGGTTTTGGATTGGAGGTAGTGGAGCAAATCCCGATCGAAATTCATGCCAGTAACCCCAAGCAGGTGCGCTACCTTAAGACCAAGCGGGAGAAGTTAGGACATCTTCTGCACTCGTAGGTTGCGACCCATCATTCTTCAATTCATCGATAACGACATCCAAAAGCCATCGTGCGTTGCCGATGAGAGTGTCGAGGACTGAACAGGCATCCTCCAGTTGCTCTACATTGCCTCCGGACGGATGGTGGAACATAAGCCGTACCCGGTTACCCTTATATTCACCATTTTCACCCTTATTCCACTCAACGTGCGAGGCAAACGACCTCATCCAAAAGACTCCGCGCCCATTCGGACGTTCGACAGTTTCATCCTCCGTCGGATCAGGTACTTGCGTCGGATCAAATGGAGCATGGAATTCGTTCTCGATTTCCACAATTAAAAATAAGGCACCTCTCATGGAAGCAAGCAAGGCAGCAACGCGAAATTGCTTCTGCGGATCGCCTACCTCTCGCACATGACCGTCATCAGGATCTGTTTCTGTTTGCCGAACGCCATCAACCACAAGAATATTGCCATGACGTACGGCATTCACGAGTGCCTCTGTAAGCACAATTGCAATCGTTCCAATTCGCTCTTCTGGAATTCCTTCATGTTGCACCCACCCACAGATTTCGTTTACCACCTGATTAGCAACACCCAAGTCATTCTCATGATTCCCATGCCGTACTTTGCGCTCTATTCTTTCCGATACGGGCGTGTCTGCACTCATTGGCTCACTACGCTATCCCTAAAACGGATTCCTGCAAGCAGATAGATTGGCAATGATTGCCTGATTGAGTGGTGATTCTAAAAACAGCGGCGAATGGCATATGGGAACAATTCTTCCGGTAGCAGCGCTTAACCGACGATGTGTTCCCGATCAATCATTTCTTGGAAGAGCTTCACCGGGAACCCAACAACCGTCTCGTACTCTCCTTCGATCTTTACAATGAGCTTCTCCCCTTCTCCTTCGATCTGGAATGCTCCGGAGCGGTCATGCCAAAGCTTTGTTTCGATCCATGATGCGATATCACGATCAGTCAGATGTTTAAATGTCACGGATGCTGTCGACACTGCTGTGAATTTTTTTCCTCCTTTCTGGAGCGAGAGTGCGGAATGAATAATGGATGTCCTACCGGAGTGGAGATCCAGCATGCGCCGCGCATCATTCGCATCAACGGGCTTTTCGAGGAGTTCGCCGCTTGCTGCGACAACCAATGTATCGACGCCTATGATCCATTGATCTGGATAGCGTGATGCAATGACCGCTGCCTTCGCCTCTGCAAGGAGAAGCGCACGTTTGATTGGATCTTGTTCTATGATCGATGATTCGTCGAAACCGCTTGGAATGGTGTCGAATGGCACATGGAGATTCTGGAGGATCGCTTTTCTCTGCGGACTTTGAGAGGCGAGGATGAACATAATCCAGATTCTTATCGACCTCCCTTCGCTTTGAGGAGGCGAATTGCCTCGAGGAGCATTTCGTCTCTGTCCCCTAAATTCCCCTCGGGGAATTCGATCGTGGGAGAAACACCCTTGCCGTCGATTTCGTGGCCGCTTGGAGTCAACCATTTGGCAATAGTGACCTTCACACCCGCGGGAGATTGTCCGCCGCCGACCTCAAGTTCGACTGCTTCCTGCACAGTCCCCTTGCCAAATGTCGTCTGTCCCATGATCTCCGCACGCTTGTGGTCTTTCAGCGCTCCGGCAACGATTTCGGATGCGCTCGCCGATCCCTTGTTCACAAGAACGATGACGGGGAGCGTGAGCGGAATCGGACGCGCACCGCCGACTGCGAGATGATGCTCGGTGGAACCTTTGCGCGCGACCGAAACGACTGTCTGCCCCTCTGTGAGGAAGTGCGACGAAACGAGGATGGCTGCATCCAATAATCCTCCGGGATCATTGCGCAAATCCAGCACCATGCCGATTGGCGCCTTTCCCATGGCTTCTTTGATCACGCCGTTGAATTCGTTCATCGCTTCACGGCTGAAGTTATTCAGCTGCACGATCGCCACATTCTCTTGATTGGTCACAACAAGATCTTTCAGTACGATCTTCCCTCGAATAATGGAAATGATCATCTGTCCTCCCACATCCTTCCGAATGATCGTGAGCTTGACCGTTGTCCCTTCCGGACCGCGAATCAAATCGACTGCATCATTCAATTCCATTTTTTCGACGCTCTTTTCATCCACCGCAATGACACGATCGCCGGGACGAACCCCCGCCTTCATCGCCGGAGAATTTTGCAGCGGCGTTACGACCTCGACCCCTCCTGCTTCATGGATACGCACACTCGCGCCGATGCCGAAGAACGTATTGTCGCCTTCGATCTGCTGCTGGAACCGTTCATTCGTCTTTGGACGCAAGAACGTGCTGTAAGGATCACCGAGCTTCTGTAGCATCGTTTCGGCGATGGCATAGGCGATTTCTTCCTGATCGATACGATCTTCGTATAGGAATTTATCCTGCACAATGCCCCACACCACCTCCAAAAGATCGCTCTTTGGAAGAGCGGTTTTTTTCAGTGATCTGCCGTAATCGAGACCTGCCTTTTCGATGATCACTCGAGCCTTCGTAGGTTTTTTTGCCAGTGTCGCTTTGGGACTCTGCGCACGACTGCGCGCTGCAGGAGCTTCGCGGAGGGGCAAAGTTTCTGCTCCTTGTACAGGGAGCGGGAGCGGCGCAGAAACGCGCGCAGCAAACCGCTCGAGGAGAAGACCGAGTTCATCCGCAGTGACTGCACGTCCCCAGCCAAATGTCCGTGGAGTGAGCGGCGTGAAGAGCTTCCACGCAATCGCTTGTGCAGCAATGCGCGATGAGCGTTTCCCTCGCACATCCGTAAATGAAGCATCGCCGGCCTGCGGCTCCATCTTGGCAAGGAAGAAAAGGGTATTCAGCATCTCGCCGCGAGTGATGGTGTTCTCCCACTGTCCATCTCTCCCCCACTCCTCCACGGCGCCAAGCGTTCGCGCAAGGCCGATCGCGTTACGTGCTTCTGCTGGAATATTTTGGTACGGAGCGGAGTAGCTTCGTTTCAACTCCCCGAAAAGAGCCTCCACCGCCTGTATGATAAATGAAGCGCGTGTGACGCGTTCGCTGTTTCGCAGTAACGAAAGATCTGATGTTTGCTCTTCCGCTGCAATACTGACTGCAACCGTCTGCAGAGACATGGGAAAATGAATCGTTCTTCCTGCAGCCAAAACAGGCGACGCATGGATAATGAGGAGCAGGAGTAAACCCGCAGTGGAGAGTTTTTTCATAGTGGGGAAAGTATCTCACGCGCCGGTCGGCCTGACAAACACCTCCTGATGCAAACGATAGCCAAATTCTTTGACATCCGCCTTCTTGCGGAAGAGGTATCCAAGGAGCACAAAACCTCCAAACACATAGAAGAGCGCGGGGAGAAGAACGAGACTCATGCCGCTCAAAGGACCCGCATAGTGCAAAAGTTCGCCGATCGTATGTGGATTCCCCGAAAGAGTTTCGGGAAGACTCACCGCGATATCGAATGCGCTATGGAGCGCCATGGCAATCGTAAGCCCCTGCGCCATCGCAGCATGTCGGTAGAGTTCGATGCGAGACACCCCCGTGAGCTGTGAGAGGAACACAACCAATCGGTGTTTCTTCCCATGTGCACGATCATCTTCCAGTGCAGGCTTTGCAAAGAACGCAAGGCCATAGAAGTACCCAAGCACACCAGAGCTCGTGATGTGCACCATATTCGTGATGATGGATCGCCCGAAGATACTGCCAAGGAACATCGACCAATCGGGGTGAATGGGCTGAACAAGGTAGCGTGTCACAAACGCGAGGAAGTAATTCGGGTTCACGATGTTCTCCGCAAATGCAAAACCGATCGCCGCAATAATGCTGAGCTGCATCACATCGTTGACGCTCGAAAAATACGCGGGATCACTCTTCTTCGTCACCCAATGCTTACTCCATTCTTCGATGATGCCGACGAGCGCAAAGCTCACCACGGTCACCGCCACACTCGCGGAAATCACCCCCGTTTGGCCCGTGAGCGATTCACTCACAAACGTGCGCGAACTCTGCATAAAACTCGCAGGCGTAATGCGGAAGAGGAAGAAGTGGAGCTCGAATCCCTGTCGCACGACATAATCGTAAAAGAGGATTGGCGCCGTCGAAAGCATCCCCGCGAAAAATGTAAGCAGGACAACGGAGAGGCGCTTCCAGTGGTACCGGAGAAAAAAGATGCACCAAATTGCCGCGGGAATCGCCGCAATCAGCGCAGCGAGAAGTGTCGCGAATATTTCCTGCGTTGTATGCCCCGTAAGAATATGCACCGCAATCCAGAAGATGAACGTTCCAAACACTTCCGCTTTCACCCTGGAATCCCACGGTCCAAACAGAAACTTCCAGAGTCCGATGATGAGGATGATCGCAAGCGCGATGATGAATGGATTCTGTTCCGTTCCGCCCTCCGCCATTGCCGCAACGAAGCGGAGAATAATGAGCGAGACCGCACTCCCCGTCACGAACGAAAACAGCATGCCGCGCCTACGATGCAAAAACATCGGGATTGCGAGGAGCACACTGATCGCAAGGAAGAGAATTCCGTGGAAGCCGATAATCGCAAAAATGAGGCTCAAATCAGGATATTATACCAAATTTTAAGCCTGCTGTCTCGAACTCGTTTTCATCGAAAGACCGGCAGCACATGAAGAGTGATGGAAAAATCCGACTGCGAATGATTGACATGTAAAGAAAATTTGTCTTAACTACTTTGACTTCAAATTCGAAAGGATTTGGAGCTAATCGCTCTTTGTAAGAATTGGCAGTATTTACTGATGCAGGTGCACTGTGCACCGTTATTCGTACATAGCGCGCCTGCATCACGTATTGATCAGGCACACACGTGTGCTTTCCCCGCTAGTGCGGGGAGGGCGGATCCGCAGATTCTTGTTTTAGGAGTTGGGCCATGTCGCAAGTCGACAACATCGTGAAATTTTTGTTTGGTTTCCAATCCCCGGAGGGTCGAGCGCTTCCCGAAATCCCTTGGGACATTTTCAAGGTTGATAAGGATCGGCGCGATAAGCGCAAATGGGGCGGACTCTGTCGGGGGGAGGCCCTTGCGGGCCTTCATCCAGATCCGAAAATCTTCGTCTGGAATGAGATCGCACATCTCGATTTGTATCTGGGTCTGAGTACGGGACCGGCCGGCTTCGGTTATGCCACCGCTCTTGCGACTCAGGGGCACGGATATAACAACTTGATGGCCGTCGCCAATCCGAATCTAGCCGTGAATCCGTCCGTTGCGATGGTCACCAAGGTCGGAACACCTACTCTCGCTCGCGCCAATCAAATGTTTGGAGCAGCTCAGAGCGCGATTGCCGACGCAACGATCGGCGCACTCGAGCATGGATTCTTCCCCGATGAAATCGTCGATGATCTTGTCTGCGTGTGCGGGGTATTTATCCACCCGTATGCCGGCGTGAAATTCGAAAATGGAAAGCCGGTTAAGGATGACGACAAGCAACTGGTCATGTTGGGCGGCGAAGAAGCCGCGGACAGTAACCATCGGATTTACTGCCTGAACTTCGTGAGTATGGTGGCCGGCCTATGGATGGCCGTCACCGGCGGCCGCACGCCATCGGAACTCATTGCCACACGGCAAGCCGTGCCGGCCGGGCATATCTTGCGTGGTTTTACGCCGAAGACGGTGCCGGCGCAGGTGGTCTGATCAACGTTTTTTTACTACCATTTCTTTCACCAAAGGAGCGAACCCGGCAGCGCGCAAGTGTTGCCGGGATTCGATGTGGCTTCATAACCAATATCCCCGCAAGATCGAATTTCACTACAAACAAATGTCCCTCAACTCCTCCTCGCTACGCTCGGAGTCGTTCGGGACATAGTATCTTCGGCCTCATGCTTCGCTCGGCTTCACTACGCCTGCCTGCCGGCAGGCAGGTTCCGCCGAGACTCGCATTCGGCTCGAATTCAACTATGGGGCGAGATAAGGGGGTCGAACCCTTGACCTGCTGGACCACAACCAGCCGCTCTAACCAGCTGAGCTAATCTCGCCATACAATGAGAAGAATGAAAGAATGTAAAAAGAACGTGGTCGCCGCCATTATACAGGCTCCACGAATGAGGAGAGTATAAATTCTAGGAGAAAGCATTCTCTTCTTTTATACTTAGATTGAGGTTGGCGCCGTTGGAGGTTCATCCTCTTCCTCGGGTAACTCTGCGCGCAGCATCGCAAGTGGTTCATCATCAGGCATTTCGAGTTCGGCTGGGACGAGCGGTGGAGTAGGGAGCGCCAGTGTCTCTTCCACGATTGGTGGCGGTAAAACGCTCTGTGGCTTTTCTTCTTCCTTCTTCACTTCCTTCGCTTTCTCCATTCCCTGTTGCAACCACGAGGGGACGGGGGCACTGGGGGTTGGGGATGGGGTTGGTGGAGGTGGAGTTAGTACGGGAGGTATGAGAGGTATGAGAGGTAACGGAGGCGGTGTAGTTGTCGTTGTGGTTGTCGTTGTTGTAATGGTAGATGGAGCTGGTGGTGGAACAGGAATCTGTTGCGTAGGTTTTGGTGTTGGCACCTTTGATGAGGGCGTCATCTGAGGCTGGATCGATGGAGACGTTGGCGCTGTTTGGAGCCACGGTGGTAACTGCCCGGATTCCGTCTGCTTCTGCGGTGCGGTTTTGTCCTGCGGTTGTGGCGTTGGAGCTTTGGGAGAGGGTGGAGGAGGAGCGGGTTTTGGCGGAGTGACTATCAGTGGAGGAGGAGTGGGTTTCGATGGAACTGGAGATGGCGGTGAACCCTGCTTCTTCTTCACTGGAGGTGTGATGTCCTCCGCAACTAACTTCATCGGCGCAGGTTCATCGGAAACCTTCGTCGGCACCGATGCCGCTTCGATGATATCCGGCACGCGGCGAGGAGTGGTAGTAACTTCTTCACCACGCATAGTCGCAATATAGGCTTGAAGTTTTTCTTTGAGCGTAATGCCTTCGTTCTTGGCAGCGACGAAGAAGAATCCAAGCGCGACGGCAGAAATGAGGAGTAGGAGCAGGAAGACAAAGAGTGCGACTTTCAACATGAACCCAAGCGCATGCACGATGCCAGAAAACGCACCGCCTTCGCTCGGTGACTCACTTGGAATTTCTCCCGTACGAATCGTGACACTCGTTGCTGCCGCTGCAATCTCTCTTCCCGTGGCGACATCCGTGAGCGAAAGACGCACATCGTAGGATCCGGCATCCGCATATTCATGGGTTGGCGTAAAAAGATAACTCTTCGCACCGTCGCCAAAATCCCACGTGGAGTAGATCTTTGTCTGATCAATCGATTCAGCAATGATGGGTTGTACCGTGACCGCATTCCCTTCGATCGTGGTATCGATACGAAGCGCCTCCGATCCCGCTTCTCCTCCGACTGGAATTTGCTCATGAGGTTCCGACGCATTGCTTTGCACAGTAAATTCGGCCTGTACGGTACCGAGCGTCAGATCATTCGCATCACGAAGAGTCGCGCGCACGGGGAGAACGCCGGGAGCATCCGGACGGAGCAGGAGTGTCGGGGTGAGTGTCGTCGTATCCGGCTGCCCGTCGCTCTGTAAATCCCATGCGTACGACGCGGTGCCGGTGGGAGCGCCTTCCACCGTGAGCGAAAATTCTTCCCCGACGATAAGGACACGCGTACTTGCAATCATGCGGAGCGTGCCATCGTCCTGCGGCGGAGGAAGCGGCGGCATTACCCCATCGCCAAAGAGTACGGAGAGCATCATGGTATTCGATTGGCCACGATTATTGATGACAGTCAGCCCTACTCTGCGCGCATTCTTTCCATTGGGGAGCAGCAGAATATTCGTTTCCTCACCCGTTCGTTCGAACACTGTGCCTGCAACGTCGTTATCATTCGCTGCGTTACCATCGCGATCTGTATCAAGATCAAGATCAAGATCAAGATCAAGAAGGTAGCGTGAAGTTGCACCCACGGAATCCGAGGCATCGAATTGGAGCATGCCACCCCCGGCCGGGAGAACCACCGCTTTCCGGAAAGAATCCTGGAGCGGCATGGTATGAAGAATCGGAATAATCGGCGCAAGGGAATCGAATACGACCGTGATCTTTGCATCACTTACTTCTCCTTGAACGCCAAAGACAACGAGGCGCATCTCCCGTTCCTTCTCCCCTGCTCCGGGGACGAGACTCACAGGAAAACTGCCGCCGGCAAAAAATGATGGATGGGTGCGGTTATCGGCGTCGTTCGCAGCGACTCCATCGTCGTCGCTATCGACTCCGACATTCGTATCGATGTGATATTCGCGGATTCCACCCGTCGATTCATCAAGGTGAAGCACAAGCACCCCCCCCTCCTCCGACAAGATAACGCGATGATCCATTCCTCCGGCAGGCGGCACAGTGCGAAGCACGGCACGAACGACAGATGAATGAGTGGGTTCTATATCCACGGGCTGCGTACTCTGTACCGTGATCGAATGGATTTCCTCTCCGCCTGTGGCGCTTCGAATCGTCAGTGCCAATGTCGCGACGCCGGGATGTGGCACTATGCTGTGGAAAAATCGCCCTGCCTGCGTCTCCAGAATCTGCCCATTCATCGTAAGCACCCACGAATACAGAGGATCTGCGAGCGATGTCTCGGCTCCCACCGTCATCGGCGTGCCCGAACTCATAAAAAGTTCCACATCCGCCGCACGCGCAATGCCATGAAAAAAAACAACAGCGAAGAGCACGATGGACAAGCCTCCCACGATTCGCCGGCGATATGGGAAGTGATTGTGCATGGTGTCCGTTTAGAAAATTGCCGGAAGTTCGTGCGTAAAAAATCCGACGATGACTCTGGCGAAGAAGATCACGGCAAGTCCGATGATCGTATAGAGAATGATCTTCTTTGCCCGGGCCACCGAATTCTCCGATCCCGCACCAAACATAAGCACAAGTCCTGCAATGATAATCGTCACCACTGCAATGAGCGCTAAGAACGATAGAACGTAAACGATTGCATCCACCACCGCTTCGCGAACATCCTTATCCGAAGTCGGCACATCGACGTTATCTATGATCAAATCAAGGCCAAC
Organism: Candidatus Peribacterales bacterium; assembly: GCA_035289645.1. Classification (GTDB taxonomy): domain Bacteria; phylum Patescibacteriota; class Gracilibacteria; order Peribacterales; family Peribacteraceae; genus DATDWC01. Next base: position 15,080 of record DATDWL010000001.1, on the reverse strand, counting down.
ATCAATTTGACTTGCGGCAGCGGAGGGCGCCATTGCCTCCTGCACCAGCAATCCTGCTGAGAATCCGAATACAATGGCAAAGGCGATGCTCGTGAGTGTAAAACGCACAGAAATCAGGAGGAAACGGAAGAGCCGACGGCGGTTGCCGCATCGACAATGAACTGCACGATGACGAATGCAAACACGATGACCACGAGCCCGACAATCGACCAGATCATGATTTTCTTTGCGCGCTCGATACTCGAATCCGATCCAAAGCCAAGAATGAACATAAATCCGGCAACGACAAATGCAACAAAAGCGAGAAGTGCTGCAAAGGTCAAAGCAAAATTAATAATTTCGCCGATCGCAACGACTATATCGGTTTCCTCGCGGATGCCGGTATCATCGAGCTCTTCCCCTGCGGTGCTCAGTCCTTCGATCAATCCATCTCCATCGAATACAGAGGCCTTCAGCGCCCCGCCACCCGCAATGCCTGCAAAAAGAATGGCAAATGCGATGAGCGCAAAGCCAATACTCTCGATAATTTGCCGTACATGCAAGAGAGAAGCCATCAGGAAATTATACCACAAAACGGCATCGTTTGGAACTGGTAGAGTACGGGCGATTTCCACTCCCCCATGCCAAGCAAAGACGACATTCTCTCGTACCATCGAAATGCAAAAGGAAAGGTCCGCATGGCTCTTACAGAAGCTATTTCTTCCCGTGAAATTCTCTCAAAAACCTACACGCCGGGCGTCGCTACTGCAGCACTCGATATCGCAGAAAATGGAAAGCATGTATGGGATCTTACGGGGAGAAGAAATCGCGTTGCGATCGTGTCGGATGGCTCTGCAGTTCTTGGCCTTGGGAATATTGGACCCGCTGCAGCGCTCCCCGTGATGGAAGGGAAGGCAGCGCTCTTTAAAGAGTTCGCAGATATCGACGCATTCCCCATCGTGCTTGCAACGCAGGAAACCGATGCCATTATCGAAATCGTGAAAGGCATCGCACCATCATTCGGAGGAATTAATTTGGAGGATATCGCCGCGCCTCGGTGTTTTGAAATCGAAGAAAGGTTGAAGCGCGAACTCGAGATCCCCGTATTCCATGATGATCAGCACGGCACGGCGATTGTCGTTCTCGCAGCGCTAATGAATGCGCTGAAGGTGGCACGCCGCTCCGCGGCGTGCAGCACGTCACGGAGTGACATGCCACGCATCGTCATCTCCGGCGCCGGCGCCGCCGGAACCGCCATCGCGCGTATTCTCCTTTCGCAAGGATTTCATACGATTCTCGTCGTCGATCGCAAAGGCATCATCGGAAGATATCGCGACGATTTGGACTGCGAAAGCAAAACATTCCTCGCCGCCGTGACGAATCCGGAAAATATTATCGGAGGGCTTGCAGATGCGCTGCAATCGGCAGATGTCTTCATCGGCGTCAGTGCACCAAATCTTGTGACGAAAGCTATGGTGCGTTCAATGGCAAAGAACCCGATTGTCTTTGCACTCGCAAATCCAGATCCAGAGATCATGCCGGATGATGCGAGAGATGCCGGCGCGATGATCGTCGCCTCCGGCCGGAGTGATTTTCCGAATCAAGTGAATAATCTTTTGGCATTCCCCGGCATCTTCCGCGGAGCACTGGATGCGGGAGCAAAAAAAATTACCGAGGAGATGAAGATTGCAGCGGCGCTTTCTCTCGCCGCCTGCGTCCCTGAACCATGTCCGGAAAAAATTCTGCCGGACCCTCTAGAAAAAGGAGTGGCTATGCGTGTGGCAGAAGCTGTGAAAAAGGCAGTGTAGCCTTTCGCATTATTCTGTGACCGATGATTGCGACTCTTCTCCTGCTGGTTTGGAAGGAAGATCCCCCGCAATTTGCGGACCGAAAATTTGTTCGATAAGCGCAAGCACATTCGGCGTGTCACCCACGTAAATCACAATGCGCTTTGCAAGGTGATACACGTGCACCGGGCCTTCCCATGTGAATTTTTCCCCGGCGATTGTTCGAGCATCCGCGGAAATTTTTGCCTTATCGACGAGCGCCGCTTCGACCGATGGATAGCGGAAATAGCGATATTCCTCGCCTTCCACCGAACCCATCACGCTTTCGCCTGTGAGCGGAATTTCCGCCGCGCTCAGCGGCTGTGGTTTGGCATTACACGAAATGAGAGAGAGCGAGAGAAGCGTTCCGAAGATCCCGATGGAAAGTTTCTTGAGTGGATGCATATGGACAGAGCCGGAGTAGTCTAGCCTGATCACTAAAGAAAAGGGATAGAAATTTGCATGAAAATGGAAAGAGGGAAATGATGGGTCTGTATGCGAAAAACCCTTCATCTTTTTGCCCTCCTTGCACTCACGCTGCCACTCGCAGCCGATGCAAGTTCGAACTTCGATCATCTCTGTACATACGCGATGGAATGTAAAGCAAATCCAAATCTCTGTAATGCAATCCCGGAGTCACTGCTCTTTGAACTCGATGTTGCCTGCGGAACATTGATGTTTTCGGGCATTGATCGGCCGGAACCGCCGTTTCCCTTTACGCACAACGCACCGCCACGCACCCGCACGATTCCTCACTGTGAGAACGGATCCCGGCCACTTGGCGTCACCTGCGGGAACGCCTACCCCGTGAGCTGCATTTGGTACTGTATGGAGAATGGGGTCGTAGAGCTGCGACCTTTGCGATAACATCGAAATATGGTAAAATAGAAGAAATGACAAACAACGATTCCGAGCCATTGATTCAGCGCTTTGTCGATGCGACGCTGCAAACGGATGTCAATTTGGATAGGGAATACGAAACAATATTGAACAGCATGACCATGACACGCGATCTCGTACGCAAACAAATCACTGAAGATACATATCCCAAAGAGCGAAAACAATTGATCGAAAGCGATACAACGCCCGAAGCTTTGGCAGAGCTCGATGCAAGATCGCAAGGAGTTCACGATGTACTCGATCCCAATCATCCAAGACAGCAGGCGAAGGTGGAACAACTGCAAATAATGATAGGAAAAGTGGAAGCTGTCATGGGCAAGCAGTTCTTGCTTAATACTCTCCAAGGAAAAATCACCGAATTTGTTAAGGACTCTTCCCCCGAACTCAGCGCACGTCTGCGAGGATTCATCAGAAGTCTCATTCGAAGAAAAATGGAAGAAGCATTGAGGCCAATAGAGGATGACCAATTCCAAGTGGCGGACAGGCTCTACAGTGATGACGATGACAAAGATGACTATCTGGAAAACATTTGGAATGAAACGGAACGCCGCCTCATGGTGCAATTAATGAACGACTAACAGAATGGCGATCTCTGCGCATGCTTCACAGGTGGAAGCGATGTTGCTATGCTCGTTTCCTATGTACACCCTCCCACCTCTCCCCTATTCCTACGACGCACTGGAGCCACACATCGATGCGAAGACAATGGAGATCCACCATACGAAGCATCATCAAGCGTACATCGATAAAGTGAACGCAGCGCTGGAAGGCTCAGAATTTACAGGGAAACCGATCGAGGAAGTGATCGCGCATCTCGATCAAATACCAGAGGCGAAGAGAGGAGCGGTGCGAAACCATGGCGGAGGACACGCAAACCACTCGCTCTTTTGGACATTGATGAGTGGAAAGGGCGGCGAACCAAAAGACGAACTCCTCGGCGCGATCACGAAAGCTTTTGGCAGTTTTGAAAAATTTAAAGAGGAATTTACAACGACAGCAACAAACCGGTTTGGTTCGGGATGGGCATGGCTGATCAAAGAAAACGGAACACTCAGTATTGCAAGCACCGCGAATCAAGATTCACCGCTCATGGGAAAAGCAGTCGCAGGATGCTCTGGTACGCCGCTCCTCGGGATCGATGTCTGGGAACATGCGTACTATTTGAAGTATCAGAATAAGAGACCCGACTACATCAAAGCATTCTTCGCGGTCATTAATTGGAACGAGGTAGGAAAACGCTACGAGGCAGTTTCGTAAGCTATCCCCTCATCCACTTCCAAAGTTCCGCGGTAAAAAATGTCCCGATCGCGGTGACCCCGATCCAAAACCAAAACGAACCCATGGCGACTGTGACCTGCCGGAATTCTTCGTTCTGCTTTGCAAGATCAAGCGAAGGTGCCTGCAGCAGCTCTCCGACAAGCGGCACGGTAATCGTGAGCGCAAAGAGGAATGCAAACGCCAACGAGAATCCGGCAAGAAAGCAGATGAGCAAAAGGAGTTGATGATGGAGAGTCATAGACCGATTCTACCAAACATTTCCTTGACCTTCGCCTCCCGCTCCTTATAATCCCCATGATTTCCGTCGAGCGCTGATTGCGTTACGAGCTGGCGGAGAAGTTCAGGAGCATCCCGTTTGGTATGGATGCGTCTGTTCCCCTCTCCCTTCTCCTAACGCCCCTTCTCTATGGCCTCCAAAAAACCGAAGAAGAAAATCATCAAGAAAACGGTGATAAAAAAGAAGGCGGGGAAGACTCTTCCTGCCAAGAAGGCAGCTCCTTCCAAAGAAGGAAAGTCCTCTTCGGGAGAACAAAAGCTCAAGGCGAAGAATATCCCGCGCCAGCGAACGGTGAGCGTCTATAAATTTAAAGAGGACAAAGCAATTGTTCCGACAGAAGAGCTGTTATTACCGAGTTTACGGGGCACCGCTCCGGCGGTCTTTAAGGATCTTGCAGCGCATTTGCAACCGACGAAGGTGGTAGACAACCGCGTGTACCTCACCGATGACCCATCTGATGATTCGGAACTTCCTCCACTCATCTCGGTCCAGCTCCAGAGTTACCGGTGGCTGCTTGGCGAAGGCATTTCCGAACTTTTGCAAGAAATCAGTCCCATTACCGATTTCTCGGGCAGGAAGATGGAGGTGCATTTCCTTGGGCATACCTACGATCCTCCCAAGTACGATGCCGAAACTTGCCGCCGCAATAACTTGAGCTTCGAAGCTGCACTCAAAGCGCAGACGCAGCTCATCAATAAAGAGACAGGCGAAATTAAAGAGCAGGATGTATTCCTCGGCTCCATTCCGCTCATGACGAGCAATGGAACGTTCATTATCAATGGCATCGAGCGAGTGGTCGTAAACCAGCTCGTCCGCTCGCCCGGAGTGTTTTTCCGCCAGATGCCGGAGAACCCGCACTACCACGGCGCCAAAATTATTCCAAAGCGCGGCGTGTGGCTGGAGGTGGAAACAGACAGGAAGGGAATCATCACCTGCAAGATTGATCGCAAGCGCAAAATTCCCGTCACGCAAATCCTCCGTATTTTTGGCTACGAGACGGATGAGGAGATTATGAAGATTTTTGAAGACATCGCGGACAGCGAGAATGATTTCATTAAAATGACTTTGGAAAAGGATTCCGTGCAAACAGTAGAAGATGCCTACCAGAGCGTCTACCGCAAAATCCGCCCCGGCGATCTTGCAACGCCTGATAACGCAAAACAGCTGATTGATGGCCTTTTCTTTGATTTTAAGAAATACGACATGGGCCAGATTGCCCGCTACAAGATGAACCGGCGCTTTAATTTGGATACGCCAAACGACGAGCGCTACCGCGTTTTCCAAGTACGCGACTGGGTGGAAATCCTGCGCGAACTTGTTAAATTGAATAATGGTCAGGGGCTTGCCGATGATATTGATCACTTAAGCAATCGTCGCGTTCGCTCCGTGGGCGAACTCGTGCAGAATAAATTCCGCGTGGGTCTTGTACGCACGGAACGCATCACAAAAGACCGCATGACCGTGATGGATCTGGAAACGGTCACGCCTATGCAGCTCATTAACTGCAGGCCGATTACGGCTGCCATGCGCGAATTTTTCGCGAGCTCTCCGTTGTCTCAGTTCATGGATCAAACAAATCCCCTCTCGGAGCTCGCCCACAAGCGTCGCCTCTCCGCGATGGGTCCGGGTGGTCTTTCGCGCGAACGAGCAAGCTTCGATGTGCGCGACGTCCACACAAGCCATTACGGAAGAATTTGTCCCATTGCGACTCCCGAAGGTCCGAACATCGGTCTTGTGGTGCACCTCGCAAGCTATGCTCGAGTGAACGAATATGGGTTCTTAGAGACCCCTTACCGCGAAATCGCACAGTCTGTGAAGATGGACGCCGATGCGCTCGTCGGGAGGATTATTGGCGATAGTATTCGCGATGGTCGAACAGTGCTGCTAAAGGAAGGAGATGTTGTGACCACAAAGGCCGTTGCCAACAAAGTTGTTTCGCTTTTGAAGAAGGAAGGGAAAAAAGCGGTACCCGTCCGTGCATACCTCACGGGAAAAACTTTCTATGTCGATGCCGAACAAGAGCGCCACATTATCACGGCGCAAGCAAGCAGTCCGCTCAACGAGAAAGGTGAGTTCATGGAATCCAGAGTCTCCGCTCGCCACGCAGGCGAACCGTTGATCGCCCATGTGAAAGATTTGACGCATATGGACGTTTCTCCCAAACAAATTCTTTCAATCTCCACATCGCTCATTCCTTTCTTGGAGCACGACGATAACACGCGCGCTTCCATGGGAACGAACATGTTGCGCCAGTCCGTTCCGCTCATTCATCCGGAATCTCCGCTTGTCGGTACGGGTATGGAAGGGGTCGCTGCGCGCGCCTCCGGCCATGCACTGATTGCGGAAGAAGCCGGACAGGTGGTGATTGCCGATGCCGGCGAAGTGACCGTCATCTATAATTCTGGGAAGAAATCCCGCCATGCGCTCAGAACATTCGAACGCAGTAATCAAGCAACGTGCTTCCACATGATTCCTCGCGTCCGCGCAGGAGAAAAAGTGAAGCGAGGCCAGGTGCTGGCAGATGGCGCAGGTGTCGAGAATGGAGAACTTGCGCTCGGCAGAAACCTCCTCGTCGCTTACATGCCGTGGGGCGGTTATAACTTCGAAGATGCCGTCATTTTGAGCGATCGTATCGTGAAGGATGGGCTGTTTGATTCCATCCATATCGAAAACTACATCACCGATATGCGCGATACGAAGTTGGGCCCAGAAACAATCACGCGTGATATTCCAAACGTGGGAGAAGCAAAACTGAAAGATCTTGATCAAGATGGCATCGTGCGACTTGGTGCAACGGTGCACGAAGGAGATATTCTCGTCGGCAAAATCACGCCAAAGGGCGAGACAGAGCTAACTCCCGAAGAACGGCTTCTCCAAGCGATCTTCGGTGATAAGGCGAAGGACGTAAAGGACTCCTCACTTAGGCTCCCCGGAGGCGAGGGAGGCAAGGTTGTCGGCATACAGATTTTTGATCGATCAGAAGGTATGGAACTCCCCACCGGCGTCATCCGGCAGGTGAAAGTCTACGTTGCACAGACCCGCAAGATTCAGGTGGGAGACAAGATGGCCGGCCGCCACGGCAACAAAGGAGTCGTCAGTAGGATTGTGCCGCAGGAAGATATGCCATTCCTCGCGGATGGCACGCCCGTGGATATTATTTTGAACCCGCTCGGCGTTACTTCCCGTATGAACATCGGGCAAATTCTGGAAACGCACCTCGGATGGGCGGCAAAGGAGCTTGGCGTCAAATTCGCAACGCCGGCGCTCAATGGAATTTCCACGCAGCAGATCGAAGAATTTTTGGAGGTCGCGAATCTCCCGCGGAAAGGTAAAGTGCAGCTCTACGATGGGCGCACGGGCGAACCTTTCGATCACGAGACAACCGTGGGAATCGTGTACATGCTCAAACTCCTCCACCTCGTCGAAGATAAGATCCATGCGCGCTCCGTCGGTCCATACTCGCTTGTTACGCAGCAGCCGCTTGGCGGCAAAGCACAGCATGGAGGACAGCGTTTTGGAGAAATGGAAGTCTGGGCGCTCGAAGCGTACGGCGCTGCTCACACGCTCCAAGAAATGCTCACGATTAAATCGGATGATGTCATCGGACGTTCGCGTGCGTACGAAGCATTGGTGAAGGGTGAGCCAATTAAGAAACCATCGACTCCGGAATCATTTAACGTTCTCCTCCAAGAACTCCGAGCCCTTGGACTCAAGCCAGAACTACTGAAGTTTAAGGAGGAATTGAAGTTAGAAGAGCGCGCTGTGATCGAGGTAGGAGAAGTGGAAGTCGTGGAACTGAAGACCGAAGCCGATGAAGAAGAGCTTCTGATCAGCGTTCCTGCAGAAGATAAGGTGATGGAGCTTGAAGAATTGAGTGATGAATCGGATGACGAAGTGCGTGCGGGCGTCGAAACAGGAGACCCCGGCGATGCGACAGGCGAATCCATGGAAGCAGAACTCAAAGAACATGTTGTCTCGGAAGAAGCGCAGGAAGCCGCGTAATCCCTTTCATTCCATTTTTCTTCTCTCATGAAATCCGTCAATAAAGTAATCCTCCTCGGCAATGTCACGCGCGATCCGCAGCTTAAAAGCACGCAGAACGGGCAGAGCGTTGCTACCTTTGGTCTCGCGACGAACAGGGTTTGGAAAGATACAAATGGAACCAAACAGAGCCTGGCCGAATTCCATAATCTCGTTGCATGGGGAAAACTCGCTGAGTTTATTTCCCAGAATGTTACGAAGGGGAAGCCCATCTTCATCGAAGGGTATTTAAAGACGAGGAGTTGGGACAGTGCGGAGGGCACCAAAATTTTCCGCACGGAGGTGGTGGTGGACAATATCGTCCTTGTTGGCCCCCGGCCGGAAAATACTTCGGAATCCCCTGATTTTTCACAGGATGCATCGTCCGACATTCATTTTGATCCACTCGAAATCGAACCAACAGTTCACGATCTCGTTTCCTCCTCGTAATACCACCCGCAACAGTTTCATTTTTGATTCTCCCTCACAACCGCTTCCCCACCTCTCTTATGCCAGCCCCTTACGCACCCAAGAAAGCAGACTCGTTCGATGCTGTCATGCTCACGGTCGCTTCTCCGGAAGATGTCCTCAGCTGGTCGCACGGCGAGGTGACAAAGCCGGAAACCGTGAACTACCGCACCCAGCGTGCGGAGCCGGATGGACTCTTCTGCGAAAGAATCTTCGGTCCGACCAAGAACTACCAGTGCTTCTGCGGAAAATACAAAGGTATCCGCTATGCAGGCGTTGTGTGCGAGAAGTGCGGTGTGGAAGTGACACGTTCCATCGTCCGCCGCGAGCGCATGGCTCATATTAATTTGGCGGTTCCGGTCGCCCATATCTGGTTTTTGAGGAGCTCCCCTTCCCGCCTTGGCCTGCTGCTTGATCTCCCGATTAAGACTCTGGAACAGATCGTGTACTTTGCGGCGTACGTTGTCATCACCGTCGATGAAGAGCAGAAAGTGAAAATGGTGACAGAGCTCAATACAGATTTTGATCAGCGAAAAAAACAGGTGAAGCGCGATCATGAAGAGCAGATAAAAAAATTGAAGGAAGGCAAAGCGAACAAAGAGCAAATCGAGGCATTGGAAGCAGAGACAGCCGATCGGTTCGAAATGCTGAAGGAGAACCACCGCGCCGCTCTCGAGGATTTAGGACAAATCGCGATAGGGTCGGTGCTTTCGGAATTAAAGTACAGGGAAGTGAATATGAAATTCGGCCACCTCTTCCGCGCGGGAACAGGTGCGGAAAGCCTGCGCGAAATCGTCATGAATATCGACACGGGCAAGCTCCTCGAATTTTTGGAAAAGGAACGCGAGGAAGCCTCCGGACAGAAATTGAAGAAGGTAATGAAGCGCTTAAAACTCGTCTCTGCGTTGCATCGCTCCAGCATTAAGCCTGAGTGGATGATTCTCTCGCGCCTTCCTGTCATCCCGCCGGATCTCCGCCCGATGGTGCAGCTTGATGGAGGACGGTTTGCAGCGAGCGATTTGAACGATCTTTATCGCCGCGTCATTAACCGCAATAACCGCTTGAAGAAGCTCATGAGCATCGGCGCTCCGGAAGTCATCTGCCGCAACGAAAAGCGCATGCTCCAAGAGGCAGTCGATACGCTCCTTAATAACTCCGCACGTGCAGGAAAAACTCTCTTCACAGCGGGGGACAGGCGAAAACTTCGATCTCTTTCCGACATGTTGAAGGGGAAGCAAGGACGCTTCCGCCAGAACCTCCTCGGCAAACGCGTCGATTACTCCGGACGCAGCGTCATCGTCGTCGGACCGGATTTGAAGATGGATCACTGCGGCTTACCGAAGGAAATGGCCATGAAGCTCTTTAAGCCATTCGTCATCGGACAGATTATCCGCAAAGAACTTGCCCACAACGTGAAGGCTGCAGAACGTCTGATTTTTGAGGGTCACCGCGAGGTATGGGACATTCTGCAAGACGTCATCAAAGATAAATATGTTCTTCTGAACCGCGCACCAACGCTCCACCGCCTCGGCATCCAAGCATTCCAGCCTGTGCTCATCGAAGGGCTTGCCATTCAGCTGCACCCGCTTGTCTGTACGGCATTCAACGCAGACTTCGATGGCGACCAGATGGCTGTCCACGTTCCCCTCTCCGATCAGGCGCAAGCCGAAGCAAAGTCACTCATGGTCTCTTCCACGAACCTCCTCAAGCCGTCCTCGGGAGATCCAATCATCAGTCCGGAACAGGATATGGTGCTTGGCTGCTACTTCCTCACCTTTGCAAAGGTGAAGCGCCCCGAACACCCGCGTACGTTTGCATCGCGCACGGAGGCAATCGTCGCCGTCGAATCCGGTGATCTGCATCTGCAGGAAATCATTCGAGTACGCCTGAACGAAAGGGAGACTGCGCTCACGGAAACCACGGCCGGTCGACTCATCTTCAGCGAAATCATTCCGTCCGAACTCCCATTTGTGAACGAAGCGATGACGAAGAAGAAGTTGAGCAAATTGATCGCACTCAGTTTGGAAGAAGCAGGTCCCGAAAAGACCGCCCGCCTTTCGGATGCCATTAAGAAGCTCGGCTTTAAGTACGCAACGCTCTCCGGTATTTCCATCGCCGCCTCGGATATCATCGTGCCAAAGGAAAAGGAGAAAATTCTCAATGAAGCAAATGAGCAGGTCGAAAAAATTCATACCCAGTACTTCCGTGGATGGATTACTGCCGATGAGCGCTACCGTCACGCCATCCGCATTTGGGGAAAAGTGAAAAGCGAGCTCACCACGATGATGATCAGCGGCTACGACGGCCACGAAGAGAACGATATCGCCTGTATGATTCAATCCGGCGCCCGTGGTAACTGGGGGCAAGTGGCGCAGCTTGCCGCCATGAAGGGACTTGTCGCCAATCCATCCGGTAAGACGATCGAACTCCCCATCCGCGCAAACCTGAAGGAAGGATTCTCGGTTCTCGAGTTCTTTATCGCAACGCACGGAGGACGCAAAGGAAAATCAGACACCGCCCTTAAGACCGCCGAAGCCGGTTACCTCACGCGCCGTCTCGTCGATGCCGTGCAGGATATTTTGATCACAGAGATCGATTGCAAATGCACGACCGGCCACCTCATTTCCCGCAAGCAAAGCGATGAAATCGGCGAAGGATTCGAGAAGCGTATTTTCGGCCGCACGCTGGCGGAAGATGTCGTCATTGATGGCGAAACGATCGCACGATGCCATGATGACATCGATGCAAAACTCATCGATCTCTTCAATGTTAAGAAAGTGGAGGAAATTTCGATCCGCTCCATTATTACCTGCGAAACGCAGAAAGGCCTCTGTGCAAAGTGCTACGGCCGCGACCTGTCGGACAATCGTCCGGTGAAGATCGGAACGCCGGTCGGCATTATTGCAGCGCAAAGTATCGGCGAACCGGGCACCCAGCTCACCATGCGCACGTTCCACATGGGAGGCGTCGCCGAAGGATCGGATATCACGCAAGGTCTTACGCGGGTCGAAGAACTCTTCGAGGCACGCACACCAAAGACACCGGCGCTCCTCTCCGAAATCAGCGGCATTGTGAAGCTCTCGCACCGCAGCGGCAAAGTACTCATTCAGGTGGTTGGTGAAGAAGGAAGCGAAACCATCTTCAATCTCCCGCCGGGATTCGAGCCAAGCGTGGAAGTGAATGCCCCCGTGAAAGAGCGCCAAGTAATTTCCCGTTCACAAAGGGATAAATCCACGATCCGCGCCACGATCGCCGGAACCGTCTCCAAGATTGCAGATCGCAGCATCGTTGTTCGCCATGCTGCTATCCAAGAACGGGAGTACGAGCTCAGCGTTCGCGAAACAATTCTGTTGAAGAACGGACAGAAGATCGAAATGGGAACGCCGCTCAATGCAGGCCACTTTAACCTGCAAGAACTCTTGTTGAAGAAGGGGGTGTATGCCGTTCAAAGTTACATTGTCTCCGAGGTGCAACACATCTATGCATCACAGGGACAAACGATTAATGATAAGCACCTCGAAATTATTGCGAGGAAGATGTTCAGCAAATTCCGCGTCATTGATGCCGGCCAAACGCCACTCCTCGTAGGAGACGTCGTCGATATGGCCGCTCTGAAACAGGCAAACAGGGAGGCGCAAACCGATAGCAAAACACCCGCCGTCTGCGAGCAGCTCCTGCTGGGACTTTCCCGTGTTTCACTCGCAACAGATAGCTGGCTGGCTGCCGCTTCGTTCCAGGAAACAATCCGCGTCCTCGTCGAAGCAAGCACCACAAACAAGATTGATCCTTTGGAGGGTCTTAAGGAAAACGTCATCATCGGTCGCCTGATTCCTGCCGGCGCCACCTATCGGAAAATGTTCCATCCGGAAGAAGAAGAGGTGGGAGCAATACCGGAAATGGAGGAATATACGGAGCGGAAATAATGGACTCGCGAAAACCTCTCTCTTCTAAGTCGCCGAAACTCCCCACAATTTTCTTTCCTCCGAGCGCCGAGTCCCCTATTCTCCCCCCGCAATGCCAACCATTAACCAGCTCATCCGCAAACGGCGAAGAACTCCGAAGAGAAAGAGCAAATCCCCTGCTCTCCAGTACACGTGGAATTCTCTTCATTCGAAAACCGTCCCTCTCTTCCGCGGCGCACCGTGTAAGCGCGGCGTCTGCTTAAAAGTAACGACGATGACGCCAAAGAAACCAAACTCCGCTCTGCGAAAAATGGCACGCGTGCGGCTGACGAATGGCCACGAAATTAATGCCTATATCATGGGGGAAGGTCACAATCTGCAAGAGCACTCGGTCGTTCTTATTCGCGGCGGTAGAGTCCCCGATCTTCCGGGTGTCCGCTACCACATCATCCGTGGCACACTCGATACCGAAGGAGTACAAAATCGCAAGCAAGGCCGCTCACGCTACGGCGCTAAGAAACCGAAGAAATAATTTTTCCATTCCCTCCGTTACTTTCCTTCCCTTCGTTACCTCCATTACTTTCGCTCTCTCCCCATGGCCACCCCCGTTAAACGCTACATCCCCGAGAACTCCGATCCCCAGATCGAAAAGTTCATCAATTGCCTCATGCAAAAAGGGAAGAAGAGCACTGCTCGTCGTATCTTCTGGGATGCAGTGGAAGCAATGAAGAAGAGGACGAAGGAGGACCCGATCGAGATTTTCCAAAAAGCATTATTGAATGCCACTCCGTTGGTCGAAGTTCGCCCAAAGCGCGTCGGTGGCGCCGTCTACCAAGTGCCAACCGAAGTCCCAGCCAAGCGCCAGCAATCGCTCTCTGTCCGTTGGATGGTGGGAGCCGCCCGCGAACGCAAAGGAGCACGCATGGCAGATAAACTTGCTCTCGAGCTCCTCGATGCCGCAGGGAACCAAGGAGGCGCCGTGAAGAAGAAGGAAGATATTCAGAGGATGGCGCAGGCGAACAAGGCGTTCGCGCATCTTGCCAAGTAGCTTCTCCTTTATGGTCGATACTCCGGCAACATCTTCCAAAATGCATGGTGAAGGTTTCGTAATGTATCCGCAATGGGTTGATCTTCGATGATGAGCCCGACGAGATCCCGCGAGGAGGACATGATGGCAACACGATTGCCGTACACATTCACTTCCACAGGGAGATCGATGCCCACGAGCATCTTCAGCCTTCGCTTGTGCTCGCGCCTCTTCTTGAACGCAAAATCGGAATCTGCGGATTTATTCACAATGCCCTCATACCAAATCCCTTTCTCTGCACGTCGCTCGCAGTATCGCCAAATCCATTCATTGAGTTCGCGGCTCCGCTCCTTTGGGAAGAAGTGGGCAAAATCTCCAAAAGCATGAATGACTCCCTCGGCATGCCGCAAGGAATCATTGTAAATCTCCTTCATACTTTCGACTCCTTGGAAGAGCCGCACTTTCGGAGGCAACACAAGCGGGTGACTCAATTGTTGGAGGAGAGGAAGGGTATCGAGGAGTACCGCCTTCGTGCGCTCCAGATCTTCCGCCCGACGCTCCAGCATGGAGATGAGTGATGCGGGGGCGCATCCTGTAAAGTACTTTACGCCGTCCTTTTCGTGTTCCTGCACAATCCCCTTTTCCATGAGCCTCGTGAGAATGTTGTACGTATGCCCGCGTTTAAGATTTGCCTGTTTTGCGAGAACGCTCGCGGGTTGGGATCCAAGTTCGAGGAGAGCGATGTAGAGCATCGATTCCGGCTCATCGAAACCGAATGATTGAAGTGTTTGCCGTATTCGTTCAGGGGCACTCGACATATGTGCCCTCAATTTTGTCACAGTATGATGACAGAAGAAAGGCTACAACTATTGTAGGAAATCTAATTCAGTATAGATTGTCGTCATCACCCCCTGACTCGGGGTCAGGAACGGTGTAGGGGGACCTCTGCGCGCACAACATGGGGTTGTGAAGGCGAGAGATCCCCCTCTCTACTTCTATCAAATTCACAAATGACGGCTATCACCTTCGCCGATTTCGAAAACATTGATATGCGCGTCGGCCGCGTCATCGCAGTGGAAAATTTTCCGGAGGCGAGGAAGCCCGCCTACAAACTTACGATTGATTTTGGGTCGAAGATTGGCACGAAGAAATCCTCTGCGCAGATCACGCATCTTTATACAAAGGACGAGCTCATCAATCGACGTGTTGTGTGCGTCATTAATTTCCCTCCCAAACAAATTGGGCCGTTCATTTCGGAAGTGTTGACGCTCGGGGCGGCGGATACTAATGGAAACGTCGCACTCCTTGGTTTTGATCGGGAAAATATCCCATTGGGATCTAGAATCTTTTAGTGACTTAGTAGATTCCCCCGGCCTTACGGCCGGGGATCTTCGGCGGAGGAT